>WQXU01000051.1 GCA_009781635.1 Treponema sp. | reverse complement strand
TCCATAATTTTAGTAGGTCTTGTTTTTATGCCCAATCTAGGCGGAGACTATGCACAATCATTAACGTACGCTATGCACAATTCATGCGTACTCTATGCTCGTTTTGGGGCGTAGTATTCAATGAGAAATATCGAGGTAAAGGATATGGCAGTCGTATGATTAAATATATAATTCAGCATTATAAAAGTCGATGTAAAGTTTTAATAGTTGGTACTATCGCTCACATTAAAACGAACCATAGAAAGGCGAAAATCTCATGTAAAAAACGAACCATGGAAAATCTAAAATACTTCCATAAATAGCAGTTTTTGGGGGAAAGGAATGGGATTCACTATGGCAGAAAAGAAGAAATTAAGAGCAGAATACGCAAGACAGTACAGGAAAGCAAAAAAGAATGAAAAGACGAAAATCCTGGATGAATACTTAAAACTGCTTGGCTTGGTCAATCGTAAGCACGCAATATACACCATATAGTCGTTTTACACATAAAGATTATCCATCACGAGTAAGAAATCTTATTCTTTATCATGGAGATAATAGAAACCAATAGACAGCGGATCAGATAAGACTTTGAGATATAAAATAAAAATACCCCGCACACCCTTACAGGCTACGACGGGGTAGGAGGCTCGAGTGGTTTTATCCGACGAGAACCACTTATAATATCGCATATTCTTATTATTAAGTCAAAGGTAATAATAAAAAATATATTAGCGAACCTGGTATTAAATCTTGTTATATGCATTCAGGGCTTTTCTTTCAATTTACCTGATACCGGCTCCAAAAAGGGCAAAATCGTATTTGACAGGATCGCCGGCATCAAACTCACGCAGTTTTTCTGTCAGCGATATTACAGCCATTTTATCATTGGACTTGCGCTGTAAAAGTTTAAGTTCCCTTGCCGTCCGCGCTACATGAACATCAAGCGGGATGTAAAGAGCGCAGGGTTTTATCGCTTTCCACAAGCCCAAATCCACAGGGCCTTTTCGCACAAGCCAGCGAAGCGCAAGATTAAGTTTTTTACAGGCAGAGCCATTTTTGCCTTCTGTTCCGGGGTTTGCAATATGCCTTGAATATTTTTTGCCGTTTGCTTTTGCCATCTGTTCACGAAAGAGGGCAATGCCTTCCCAAACATTTTGCGCGCATGAAAAAAGTTTTTCCAAACTGCCGTATTCTGTAAAAATATGCGCAAAACCGCGGCAGAAGTACTTTAAATCGCCTTCAAAAAAAGTGCGGTGGATATTTTTATCTTTTAATTTTTTATAAGCGCCGGACATTACAAAGGCGTGGGGAGCAGGCGTCATAAGAGTGAACATCTTCTGCGCCGAGCGGATAATTAAATCACGCCTTCCCCATGCGATTGTTGCAGCAAGGATTGCCGCAATCTCGATATCTTCATTTTTCGTGTAACGGTGCGGAAACTGTACGGGGTCATGCTTAATAAAATCAGGTGTGCAGGTCTTTTTGTACCATGCTTCCAGCTGTTTTTTCACAAGGGTTTACAGCCGCGAGTAGTTCGGCGCTTCCTGTGTTATCTGCACATCATGAGGGTGGCTTTCGCGCAGGCCTGCCGATGTAATTTTGACAAACTTTTTGTATTTTTTAAGCTCATCGATGTTTGCGCATCCGCAATAACCCATGCCTTTGCGAAGTCCTGCAATAAGCTGGTTTAAATACGATCTAAGCTCGCCCTTATAGGGAACGCGCCCTTCAATGCCTTCCGGCACAGGCTCTTCATCCTTGCCTATCTGATAACGGTCTCCTGAGCCGTCTGCGATTGCGCCCATGCTGCCCATTCCGCGGTATTCCTTATATATTCTTCCGTCAAAAATTATTTCGCATCCCGGAGCTTCTTTTAATCCGGCGAAAAGGCTGCCAATCATAACAACGCTTGCACCGGCTCCTATGGCTTTTGTTATATCGCCAGAAAACTTTATACCGCCGTCTGCAATTATGGGAATGTTGGCCTTGCATGCCGCCTCTGCGCATTCAAGAACAGCGGTAAACTGCGGAACGCCGATTCCTGCGACAACGCGCGTTGTGCAGATCGAGCCGGGCCCGATGCCGACTTTTACAGCGTCAACTCCGGCATCTATAAGGTTTTGCGTTCCCTCTTTTGTAGCGACATTTCCGCCGATTACAGGAATACCGTAATCTTTTTTAATCTGACGGACAGCTTCCATTACGTTTTTTGAATCGCCGTGCGCAGTATCAATAACAACAAAATCAACTTTTGCTTTTACCAATAAGGGAAGGCGGATTTTATAATCTGAAGGAGAAATTGCAGCGCCCACTATTAACCTGCCGTTTTTGTCAATTGAGGCATTCGGGAAACGCTGATTTTTTTCCATGTCAGTTACGGTGATAAGCCCTGTGAGTTTTCCTTTTTCGTCAACAACAGGAAGTTTTTCGATTCTGAACTCCCGGAATTTTTCGCGCGCTTTTTCTACAGTCGGCTCGCCTGTTACTACAATAACATCACTTGTCATAACATCAATTACAGGGAGGGAATTATCCCTGCAAAAACGCAGATCGCGGTTTGTTATTATTCCTTTTAATACGCCTTCGCTGTCAACTACAGGAAGCCCTGAAACTCCGAAAGTGTCAACTAACACTCTTACATCCCGCACATGAGCGTTCACAGGGACTGTAACAGGGGATTCGATAATCCAGTTTAAATAACGTTTTACGCTTGCAACCTGGCGCGCCTGTTCTTCAGGATTCAGATTCCGGTGAATAACACCGGCGCCGCCTTCAAGCGCGATAGAGATGGCAAGTTTTTCCTCTGTTACGGTATCCATCGCGGCTGAAATTATCGGTAAATTAAGATAAATTCCATCGCACAATTTGGTTCTTACATCGCAGTCTCTCGGAAGAACTTCCGAATATCCAGGCTGCAACAGAACATCATCATAAGACAGGCCTTCGCTAAAATAATTATATGCTTCCATAGCGGATCATGGCATATGATAAAAAAAGAGTCAAGAAATTGATAAAATATCAATAATGCCAAATGTCATGCAAAAGACGCCGGTTGGTTGATTTTAAAGAGATAAAGTGATATATTTATACTAGGAGGAAATCTATGCAAGCTCAGGATGTAAGGGTAACAGTCAGAGTAAACCGCGAACTCAAGGAAAGCGCAGAAACACTCTTTGATTATTTAGGGTTAAATATGTCCAATGCGATAAATATTTTTCTTCGTAAAACTGTTGAGCAAAGAGGCATTCCATTTCCGGTAAACACCGGCAGTCAGGGATTCGGCGGGCTTAACAGCAGCGAAGTAACCGGAATATTCAATAACGCTGTTGAACAGGATATTGCAGATAAAAAGAAAAAAAGGCTGCCTGTCGCGCGGTATGATTTGGATTCGAAACGGGCATACCTTGAAAATGCCGATGGCACACGGGAATATGTCTAAGCCGGCAGTTCTGGTTTTCGCAGGTCCTAACGGTTCCGGTAAAAGCACTATTACAAAATTGATGCCGCTTTGCGGTGTATATGTTAATGCAGACGACCTTAAAAAAGAAAATAATCTTTCCGGCCTGGAAGCGGCGCAGCAAGCGGAAGCTCTAAGAAAAAGGCTTGTTGAAAAAAAGAGCGATTTTACATTTGAGACAGTTTTATCTACTGATCGGAATATGCTCTTGCTGCAAAATGCAAAAAGAAACGGTTATGAAATTTTATGTGTTTATGTTCTGACATGTAATTCTGACATCAATATTGCAAGAGTAAGAGGGAGGGTTTGTGAAGGAGGGTATGATGTACCGGAGGATAAAATACGCAGCCGTTATGTTAAGGCATTGAAACAATTGCCTCAATTGATTGATTTATGTGACAAGATACTGGTTTATGATAATTCAATAATGCCGTCTTTGATTTATAAAAAAGACGATAATGGAATTGAGTTTTATCCAAACGAAATTTGGTCAATGGAGAAACTTAAAAAATTGTTGATATGATAAAAAAAGAGTCAAGAATCCTGCAGCCTGGAAAAATGTGGAATTTCCCCCTTGTCAATTTTCCTTCAATATTAGAGAATGTAAAAAAGGGGAGGTATTCTTGTGAGTAGTATTGAAATAACAAGCGGCAATTTTGAATCTGAAGTGCTGCAATCACCCGTTCCGGTTCTGCTGGATTTTTGGGCCCCATGGTGCGGACCCTGCAAAATGTTAGTCCCTGTAATTGATCAGATTGCCGAAGAATACAAAGGCAAGCTAAAGGTAGGCAAAGTTAACATCGACATAGACGGCTCCCTTGCAGAGCAGCACGGAATTGTCTCCATTCCCACGCTTGTCATCTACAAAGACGGGCAGATAGCCGCCCAGAAAAACGGCGCCGCCCCAAAACACGATATAGAAGCCCTGTTTAAGAATTTTGTTTGAGGCGGGGTTTTGGTTTAGGGAAGGGTGTTTTAAAAAAGATAATCAAATTTCTAAAAAACAACTTGGTTTTTAAACCATACAACATCGTTTGAACATAAGGATATATCATGGCAATAGTGAAATACACGGCTGGCATAGAGCTAACCCCTGAAAAAGAAGCTGAGATGAGAGCGAGAATAAGAGCGGCGGCCCAACGCCCTTATTCTTATGACCCTGACTGCCCCTTACTTACTGAAAAGCAGTTATCAGAATTTTGCCCTGTCAATTTTGACAGCATGGAAGAGCGAGCGCAAGCAATGAAACAAGGGGCAGCAATTCTGGAAGCCGCATCTATATAGGTTCTATATATATCCATTACGAAGAAACGGCTTGAGGAAATTAAGGCATTTAAAATACAGATTTTTTTGATTATCCGATTTTGACTAATGATTTACTTTCCCAAATGAAACCTTCTCACTTGCGATAAAAAGATTGCTTTGTCAATCATTTATAAATAATATTATTTTAAACTTTATATAATTTCATACACATTTCTCAATTTTAATGATTTATCACCATCTTTAGCCCTAATGTCTTCTAACTTGTTTTTATTCACGGAAGATGATAAATTGGAACTAGAGGTTAACCAATGGCAGCAGCAAAAGTAAAACCCGTCCAGCCGACGGAAATAAAAGACATAAGGATTATCCGCGAAGTCATAGCCCAAATTCGCAAACCCATTCCTGCAGCTACTTTAAGACGTCATAAAAAAGAGGAAGAAGCGTTTTTGAGGCTCATTAAAAAATGAAAGTACCTATTAAAATTAATCTCCAGAATGGCGACAAGTATTTTTATCTTGAACAGCTAACTCTCGTTGCAGGTATTGTCAACTTTTCATGTTCAATACCAGAATACAATGATTATTTATTTAATGAAGCACACCGTTCTCAAAAAGATCATGTTGCTCTAACGTGGCTCTTGCGAGAAAGAAATTCAAATACAGTTATTTCTTACATGTCAGTTATTGCAGATGCAATAAAACTTTCAGCTACAGAAAAAGAACTACACAATCTTAACTATCCTTTTAAAACTCTTCCTGCAATCAAAATTGCAAAATTAGCTGTTTCACAATCGGCATACGAAAAATACAGAGGCATTGGTACTTATATGGTTTTTGCCGCTTTGAATATTGCCAGAACTTGTAACAGTGATCTATTTGCTGCTCGCTTTTTAACCGTAGATGCTGATATTGAACATGTAACCGTAACATAAACCCCATCTACCGCTAAGGATGGAACTACAATAAACTTCCAAAAAACAATATTTTGGAGGAAAAAAAATGCGTTACAGCAGAGAAGAAAGAACGATGTTTCTAGAG
>WQXU01000050.1 GCA_009781635.1 Treponema sp. | reverse complement strand
GTAATATTGGTTAGAATTCCATACGTGTAGAATTGTATACCTCAGAATTCCGCATGTGTGGAATTTAAGGTTATTTTGATCATAAAAAAAGGCTGCCCAAGAATTACTTCTCGGACAGCCCCTAAAATTAAACCCTGGCTATAAGCGCCTTAATACCTCATCGCCGTGCTTGCCGACTAATGTATGATTTGCAGGATCAACCATTAAATCCATTTCCTGAAGAGGTATAGTACCCATAAGGACTTCATCAGAATTAGAAAGAACCCAGGCGCTGACAGTGGATTTTCTGTTTTTCCAGTTAACCAAAAGAGCATCTGTAGTACGGCAATATGTTTTTATGCCGCCGGCAAGTGTTACAGGCTCAGTATCTTCCAGCATAAGTCCAAGCTTTTTGCGTAAATTATTACCAATAACAATAGTAGTAGTTCCTGTATCTACAAGAGCATTAACAGTAACGGTACGGATATCATGTTTTTGTATAATCCCGTCACGTTCTTTTACTATGTCAGAATAATTTGTAAGCTTTAATTCTGCATATACATCACCCATTGGCAGCTTCTTCAGTTTTTGATTCCTTTGCAGTCTTTTCCGCCTTGCCCGTCTTTGCGGTTTTTTCCGCTGTTTTGGAAACAGGGAATTCCCTGCCTGGGAAAATCTGCTTTCTTAGTCTTGATTCAAGTTCTTTTATAAAATCCGGATGCTGCTCAAGGTAGTCTTTTACATTGTCTCTGCCCTGCCCTATTTTATCATCATTATACGAATACCATGCGCCGCTTTTTTTGATGATTTCATACTTAACCGCGCAATCCAAAAGACTGCCTGTTGCGGAAATGCCTTTTCCGAATATGAGTTCGATTTCTGTTTTTCTGAAAGGAGGGGCTACTTTATTTTTAACAACCTTGACACGTACTCTGTTGCCTATCGCGTCTGTGTCCTTGCTGACTTCGATTGTTTCTGTTTTGCGTACTTCAAGCCTTACAGACGAATAAAACTTAAGCGCGTTCCCGCCGGTTGTTGTTTCCGGATTCCCGAAGAAAACTCCTATTTTCATGCGGATTTGGTTAATAAAAATTAAAATTGTACGCGATTTACCTATTGTTGCCGTCAGTTTACGCAAGGCCTGGCTCATAAGGCGGGCTTGCGCGCCCATCTGGGCATCGCCCATTTCACCTTCAATTTCCGACTGCGGGGTAAGGGCTGCAACAGAGTCCACTACAATAACATCCACAGCGCCGGAACGTACAAGGCTTTCTGTAATTTCCATTGCCTGCTCGCCATTGTCAGGCTGCGACACCCAAAGTTCATCAATGTTTACGCCAAGCTGTTTTGCATAAACAGGATCAAGGGCATGCTCTGCGTCGATAAATGCCGCGTTTCCGCCCAGTTTTTGGGCTTCTGCGATTGCATGTAATGCAAGAGTGGTTTTCCCTGAAGACTCAGGACCGTAAATCTCGATTATACGCCCGCGCGGATAGCCTCCTATGCCCAGCGCTTCATCCAAAAGGATGGAGCCCGAAGGGACTACCTCTATACCGGCAGCCGCATCATGCGTCCCCAGTTTAATTAATGATCCCGCGCCAAATTGCTTTTCAATCTGAAGCCGGGCCGCTTCCAGGGCCTTGGTTTTTTCCTCGCTTGAAGCGTTAGGGTTAACCCTGGTTTTTTCTGTCTCATTTGACTTTGCCATAATTATCTCCTCCCTTATATATGGCGCGCAGGTGAATGGCGCTTTATCGAAATCAAAGTATTTTAACACATTATTAAAAGAAAGTCTATATAATGCTACATATTTGTTAAGTAGTATTATCCGGCAAATATCATAATATTGACAGTAATGAATCCATTTGTTGTTTGCGCAACAAGATCCATGCGCAGTTACGCTTCCAGAGTAATTCAATGCTTATCAAGGTATTTGTGTTTCTCCAATATAACAGAGCAGATCAACGGCCTTGATTTATTAAACACAGACTTGTTTGCTGACGGGGAAATGGAAGTCTCTGTAAGCTCATCAATCCGGGGAAGAGATATAATTCTCTTTTCATCATGTACGCGCAATGAGGCCGGGATTGAAGTTGAGGAAGCGAAAATAGAGCTCTACCATGCTGTTGATGCGCTTATCCGGTGTCAGGCAAGCAGGATAATTGTTTTTGAACCTTTTATTTCATGTTCAAGATCTGATCGCACAACAAGGCGAAGCTCAGTCGGCTTGTGGGTTCATTTAAAGATTTTATCAAGTCTTGGAGCGCGTCATATTGTAACTTTTCAGATGCATTCCGATAAATCAAAAACAATGGTAGATCCTGCAATCTGCGCATTTGATGACATTCCTGCCTTAACCCTTTTAAAAAAGTATCTTTGCGATACCTATATAAAAACGGTTGACAGGCTTGAGAATGAAGTAAGAAATAATTGGGCTTTCTGTTCTGTGGATGCCGGAGGGGAAAAACTTGCGAGAGTCTTTGCAAACTCTTTCGGCGCTCCTTTAGTTGTTGCGCACAAGCAAAGGGATTATTCCAAGCCAAATACGGTTGAATCAATTAATATCCTTTCTGCGGAACCTGTTGAGGGAAAAAGCCTCTGGATAGTTGACGATATGATTGATACGGCAGGTTCTGTTGAAAAACTTATAAGAGTGCTTTCGCAGTTTAAACCAAAAGAGATAAATGTAATCTCCGTTCATGCGCTGTTCTCCCCGCCTGCTGTTGAAAAACTGGAAGCTCTTTCAAAGGAAGGCCTTTTAAACCGCCTGATAGTATCTGATACCGTAAGCTGTTCAAGATATAAAAAAAATATCCCCGGACTTGAAATTGTTCCGTCTTTTGAACTTGCATCCCAAATAATCAAAGCGATTATTAATAACGAGTCAATGAGTAAACTGATGCGTCCGTTTGACGCAGGTATTTACCTTGGCTCAAAATAATTTTTCAGGATAGCGGAAAATGAAGGCTGTTGTGCAGAGGGTATTAGATGCATCTGTTACAGTAGAAGGAAATGTAAGGGGTTTTATCCCATTCGGCCTTCTTGTATATCTTGGTGTTGCGCATAACGACAGCGAATCTGACGCCGACTGGCTTGCTGAAAAAATTGCATTTCTAAGAATCTTTAACGATGCAGAAAATAAAATGAATCTGTCTTTAAAAGATCTATCGCAAAGCGGCGCGCAAAAGGCAGGTGTCCTTGCTGTATCCCAGTTTACCCTGCTTGCAGATGCGCGCAAAGGAAGGCGGCCTTCCTGGAACGCAGCTGCTCCTGCGCAAAAAGCAAAACAGTTATATGAATATTTTATTAAAGCGGTAGAAAAGCACAGCCTTGTATGTGAAAGAGGCGAGTTCCAGGCGAATATGAAAGTATCAAGTACAAATGACGGACCTGTAACCATAATTTTGGACAGTCATCAGGATTAAAAATTTTTTAATCAGTGTAAAATTTTATATCCCAAAACTTAAGGACAAATAACCTTGTAGCGTGTGCGTGGATTTGAAAAAAATCTGTATTACTCTGTATAAAGGGTACAGGCGTTCCCCAGTACGGCGATTGAAAAAGCTCGTCTATATTAACAGTAATTATTTGTATTTCGCCGTTTTTGGTAGTAAATGTCTTACGGTAATGATTATTATCGCCCCTTAACCTTGTGTCTGTTGTCGGTATCATTACTGCATAACTGTTACCGTCGCCCAATACCTTAAATGAAAAGCTTTTCATTTTTTTCATTGCTTCGATTGCACAAGGATCCGGATAGGCATGCGTTCCGGCATAAGCATGGTTTTTATGAGACAGCTTTCCTTCGATAGTAACAGTTGTAAAAAAATGTTCCTCTATAAACTCAACTTTTTCTGTTATGTTTACATATGAACCAAGCTCATCAACATTTACAATCCACCTGGTAAAGACAGCAGGCTTGGGCGTTTCTGTATGTCTGGCATATTCTTGTAAAGAAGAATACTTTAATACAAGTTCATTAGCTCTACTAATGCCCAGCTTCCTGTAAAGATTCCTTTTGTGGGTTTTAATTGTATTGTATGAGATATTCAGAGAATACGCTATTTCCTTGCAGGAATCACCGTTAAATAGCATTTTTAAAATATCATGTTCACGGGGTGTTAAAGCAGAGAGTTGTGCAGCAGTTAAAAATATTTTTTTATTATCAATGTTGTTTTCGTCCATAGAAGGCCATTAAATATTATTACAAATTGCAGCGCGAGTTACTGTCACTTTTCGGGCAATATCACCCTGTTTTCACCCTGTAATCACCCGTATATAGCCCTTTTTATTGACAAATATTCCGAAAAATGTTAAATTATTAACAGTGAAACATCAAATTTTGTTTGAAACTAAAAATGATGAAACAGCTCTTAGCCCCCCTGTTTTCACGGTCAGAGAACAGGAGATTATAAGGGAGCTTCTTGCCGGAGCATCACCCAAGGAGATAGCTTACTCCTTTAAAATAAGCTACAACACGGTTCTTGGCCATCAGAGAAAAATATACAGAAAGCTTGGAATTAATACGATTAGCGAGCTTTTAACAAAATATTCGATATCAGGCGGAACGGTTTTACCGACGCAAACAGAAAAAACAACCCCGGTATTTACAAGATGGCGCGCATTTAAAGATGATTTTGGTTCATTTATTAATGTAACTTCGAATATTGAATATATACAGGAACGCTACATTACAACTTTCACAATACAGGGAAAGCTTTCCGCAGAGCAATCAAGTTTTACAGGGGTCACTGCCGAGCCTGATATCTCAACGCTTGAATCCATGAAAAAAATGAGCTCATTCTCATTTTCTGCCCTGGGAGACGGCAATAGTTATAAGGTAATGATAACTACAAGCGATGCCAGAGAAAAAAGCGCCGGTAATCATTACCGCTTCGTATTTACCACGAATAAACATGAAATACAAAAAGTTAATGTTAAATTAAAAGAGCTTTGTCAATCACCGCTTTACGGAACGCCTGTGCCTTTTATTCAAAGCAATATTGAACTGTTTCAGATAATGCCCCACTCCACTTGTGATTTTAACCTGAAGATATGGGAAATCAAATTTAACAAATAAAAGCATACAAATTAATAACAATAAAACAACAATATCTTGTTATGTCCAGATTCCGCTTTTACGATATAAAATTCGCAAGAGGTGATCTGCTCATTTTGGATCACTATCAATATTTCTGTTAGATAAAATTGGAGGATTTTTATGAAGAAAACTTGGTTGATTTTATTTTCAATCATTATGGCAGCCGGACTTGTATTCATTGGATGTCCGGATACTCCCCCGCCCGAAGGAGGACCTTATGAGATTACATTCAATGCCGGGGAAGGTGTATTTCCAAGCGGCTTGGGCTTTAGGAGATTAAATACTGATGCTAACGGCAAAGTAACTCCTCCCCTGGATGTTGAACTTGAAGGGCATATCTTTAAAGAATGGAATACAAGTTCCATCGGGATAGGCACAACACTTACAGCAGATACAGTACATAATTCCAACACAACATATTATGCAGTCTGGCAGCAGGATACATTTGATGTATTGGAAGATTGGGATTTTACTGATATAGCTCCAATTGTACCGCCTGCATTACAAACAATTAATACATGGGAAATTACAGAAGATAAATTACAAGCGCTGAAAGACGCAGAATACGGCAGTGTTATTCGTCTTTATTTTGATGCCAGAGATGGCAGCGGTACTCATCGAAGCAATTATGGAATTGGCTCGATCGGTACACCGACCAGTATGGATGATCAAAATTATGTAAGCCTCAGGACAGGACCTGATACTGAACTTGTTTATTATGTTGACGCAGAAGTTGAATGGCTTTTGGATGTTCTTGGTTCTGGCGATAAACTTGTAATTTTCATTCCAATTGAAAACGGCGACATGCTTACAAAGATTGAGTTAATGGAGCCAAAAGAACCAAGAGATGTTCCTGAAAGACCAACCGCGCCTGCGCTTCCGACAGTATTTGCAGCTGAGCCGCAGGGCGGTACAAAAATTGGTAATATTAACATTACCTACGGACTATTAGGCGATATAACTGTTGGTAAGGGAGATATAGCAGGAACTGATTTAGCTCTGATTAACACTACAATAGCCAATCTGGAAGCAGGAAATACTGTAATCATGAGGGTATATGTACGTAATATGCTCGATGAAAGCAACAGGTTAAGCTGGGGTATCGGTCAGATTAATGAATCAGAGGTTCTTCAGGGTGCGAACTCTCAAGGCGCAAATGCACAAGGCACTGACAAAGATCGCGCTAATGATCTTTCTTTAAATACCATTAATGATTTAATTTCCAGAGACGCTGAAAAATTGAATCTTAATCCGTATAATCAGCACGTAATTACATTAATTGAACTTTGGACAGCTCCTATTAATACAATTGATGTCAAACTCGGTGATACTGTAGTCTCTGACATAATTGTAAACGGACGCAGCGGCACCATTTGGTATCTTGATGACAATATCGGTTATCAATTCTCCGGAGCAGCCGGTCACAGAGGAAAATTTGCATGGTTTGGAATTGATTTCGGCGAAACACGCCTGTCGGACTACAAAGAAGTAAAGTTTACCTTTGAAGTTGTTTCAAGCTCCGATGCAACAAGAAGAATTGCTCTTCTTGCGCAAAGTACGCCGTTTGCAAACTCTTCTCTTACGAATCATCAAGACCGCCCTGCCGACTCAGGCATTGGTTATCTTGCATCATTCCAGGTTACTGAGGCTATGGCAACTTCCATTGCAAATAGTGCAACACCGCTTGAAGTTACCTTAAAAATTGATCCAACATATGCTGCAACATTAGATGATTCAGGATTATTGTACCTGAGCTTATATGAACACACTGAAGCTACTGCAGTTATAAAGATTTCTAATATTGAGTTTATTGTGCTTATAGAGGGTGAATGTCCTGTCTGCGGTCCTCCTACAGAAGATCCGGATTTCTGCACCTGTGATATTGCAATATCAGCTGCAAAAACCGCTATTGAAGCTATTGAAGCTGCGGAATTTACAACAACACAGGTCAATGCCAGTTCATTAACAGCTGCAAGAGCGGCGGCAATGGCTATTGTCAACGAGCACAGAGGCAATGTAATAGCATCAATAGACGACGAAGAGTTCACAGCAGCGGAAGCGGGAACCCAAGGATTGCCGGAAGGAATAGACGGCAGTTTTGTATTTACCTTGAATTTAAATAGGGGCCTTGGTGAGCAGCAGACAACAGCTGAACTTACTATGACTATCACCGCCACAGCATACGAGCCCCCAACAGGCTGCGAATGGTGTGAAGAGGATCCATGTGTATGCGATAAAATTTATGACATGCAAAATGATCCTGACCTTGCGTCATTGTCAGGCAGAGAGTGGCATGATAACGGCTTCCTGCAGACACAATCAATGAGCGAATCAGCTTCAGCAGCAGTTGACATGGAATC
>WQXU01000049.1 GCA_009781635.1 Treponema sp. | reverse complement strand
TTTGAGGAAGCTGTATCTTTTATGCGTGGACGAATTCCGATGACAAAAACAGAATGGACAGAACTTGTAGAACCAAAACTTCGATTTAGAGCATTTACAGTTGCCAGACTGGCGCAGTGCGATCTTATCGAAGCCACAAGAGGCAGACTTATTACCGCATTGGAAAAAGGCGAAGGTTTTGCGTCAACATGGAAAGATATAAAAGCCATTGCCGATGCGGACGGCGCTTTTCAATTCAGACCCGGTTATTGGGAAAATGTTTTTCGCACAAATACACAAACCGCATATACCGCAGGAAAACTGATGCAACATCAAAAGAACCCACCGCCTGCATGGCAACTTCTTATTGTTGAAGATAGCCGTACATCCAGTATTTGTCGTGGACTTATCCGCGATGGCAAACAATCTCTTGCGTTGCCTTCAAACCATCCGTTCTGGGAAAAATTCGGATATCCGCCATATCACTTCCAGTGCCGCACAGGATTGCAAGCGGTATATAAATCGCAAATTGGTACTGATGTGCAGGTTGAAAATCCAACAATGAAAAGTTTTAATAAACACTTTAAGCCGATGGAAGGATTTGGCGGCAATCCGCTGGATAGTGGTAATTATTGGATGATGACAAAAGGTATGTTTAAAAGAGGTTTACGCTACGGAATAATAAACGAATTTAATATGCTTGATAATATTGTTTCTGATTTTAATTCATTATGGCCAGAGTATGAGCGTAAAAGATTTGGGAAGGGCTGGATCGATATTCATAAAGATGCTTTTAGAAGCCATGAGTTTAAAGATAATTATGCCATTGCAAAAAAGGAAGCTTTTAATGGAGATCGTTTAAAAATGCTTCCTGAACATAAAGGTAAAAATATAAAAGGGTGGAAAAATCCTGATTATTTACGTAATGCAAGTTTATGGGAGTTAGAAACTGCTGTGGGTACGAAAACCTCTATCGATAATGCTATAAGAAACGGCCAATCACAAGCTCCAAATGTAATAATCAATGTGCCTAAAACTGCAGATCGTACAATTGTTTTAAAAGCTATTTATGGTCGTTTTGCTCATAAAAATTACCCTTCACGTATAAGAAATTTAATTCTTTATCATGGAGATGTAAGAAATCAATGGACAGCGGATCAGATAAGAGGGTGGACGAAGCCATAAAAAATCCCCCGCACACCTTTGCAGGCTACCACGGGGGTTGGAGGCTCGAGTGGTTTAATCCTACGAGAGCCATTTATAGTATCGCATTATAATGCTTTTTGGTCAATAAAATTAATGGTAACGGTTTCGGGAACAAAACAAGCTTAAAAGCGGCTTCTAAAGGGTGTTTTTGGCTCTTTTTATGCCTTTTGAATGATCATACTAAAAAGCCTCTCTAACGATATAACTCTATACTACATAAGGATTTAGCTGATCAATGGCTCTATTTAATTATTGTCATTCTTCTTAAACATTTACAATACCGTTCAGAAGTAAAGCGGCTTGGCAGACTTAAAACACAGGTTGACAGAACATCCCGGTTAAATCAGGTAATAATCGAATCTATACCTATTGGTCTTGTTATTTTTAAAGGAGATCCGCCGAAAATTGTCGACTGTAACGATGAACTTGCATTGATGCTTGGCGCTGAAAAAGAACAAATTCTTTCCCGTTTTTTTGAAGATTTTTCTCCGGAATATATGCCGGACGGGCGGCTTGCATCCGCTGAAGCTACCGAAATAATGAACAGTTCGATAGCAGGTAAAACGATAAAAACAGAATGGCCGCACCAAAAAGCGGACGGTACGCCCGTGCCTTGTGAGCTGACATTGACGCGCATTAAATTCGATGATGATTATATCGGTCTTGGATTTCTGTATGACCTTCGCAATATCAAAAAATTAACTCAAAGTTTAAGTGACAGGGAAAAGCAACTGGAGATTGCGCTTGAACGAGCTACTCTGGCTTCGGAAGCAAAAGGCCTTTTTCTTTCCAACATGTCGCACGAAATCCGTACGCCGATGAACGCCATTATCGGCATGACTGTTATCGGCAAGACCGCAAATGATATGCCGCGCAAAGATTACTGCTTTGGAAAAATTGAAAACGCATCTCAGCATCTTCTTGGAATAATTAATGATGTTCTTGACATGTCAAAAATAGAAGCCAATAAATTTGAACTGTCCTATGAAGAGTTTAATTTTGAAAAAGTGCTTCATCGTGTTGTAAATATAGTCGCATTCCGCTCAGATGAAAAAAGACAGGTGCTTACAGTTCATATTGATAAATCAATACCGCGGACATTAATAGGCGATGACCAGAGGCTTGCGCAGGTAATTACAAATCTTTTGGGTAATGCCGTAAAGTTCACGCCGGAAGAAGGTTATATAAAACTTGATACCCGCTTTCTGGGCAAAGAGGATGATAATTATATTATATTGGTTTCGGTTAAGGACTCCGGAATTGGCATAAGCCCCCAGCAGCAGCAGCTTCTTTTCCAGTCATTTCAGCAGGCGGAATCGGGAACATCAAGGAGATTCGGCGGTACAGGGCTTGGGCTTGTTATTTCCAAAAATATAATAGAGCTGATGCACGGCTCTATTGAGCTGCAGTCCGAAGTCGGTAAGGGTTCGGTATTCTCCTTTACTTTTAAGGCAAAACGCGGAACAAAAAATATGCCTGCGTTATCTGAAATCGGAAAGAACTGGGGCAATGTAAAAATAATGGCAGTGGATGACGATGAAGAGATTCTCCATGATTTTAAGGAAGTAATTCAGGGGTTTGGAACAGACTGCGATATAGCAAAGAGCGGCCGGGAAGCGCTGGCGCTTATCGGTGAAAACGGCATGTACGACATTTACTTTGTAGACTGGAAAATGCCCGACATGGACGGTATTGCGCTTGCAAAGGAACTAAAATTAAATTCTCCGGAAAACACTATTGTAATAATGATTTCAGCTTCCGAGTGGAGCGTTATCGCTGATGAAGCAAAAAAGGCCGGAGTTGAAAAGTTCCTTTCAAAACCCCTGTTCCCTACTGCAATCGCAGATGCAATAACGGAAGTGATCGGATTACATCATTTGCATGAAGAAAAACATTCAGATAACACCGGTATTTTTAAGGGATTCAAAATTCTTCTGGCGGAAGATGTGGAGATTAACCGTGAAATTGTTGAAACATTGGTAGAACCGACGCTTCTTGAAATAGACTGCGCGGAAAACGGCAAAGAAGCAGTTGCCATGTTTGAAAAATCTTATGGCAGCGAAGTCCATCCCGCTTACAACTTGATTTTTATGGACATTCAAATGCCGGAAATGGACGGGTACGAAGCGACACGGAAGATAAGGGAAATTGAAGCAAAGCGTCAAAAATCAAAATTACCAGGTATTCCGATAATTGCAATGACCGCAAATGTTTTTAAAGAAGATATAGAAAAGTGCCTTAAAGCAGGAATGAACGATCATATCGGTAAACCGATAGATATAAAAGAATTCTATAACATATTACGCAAATATCTGTTATAATAGTATAAGGAAGCTATTCTTCAAATGCGGATATTTTGAATGCGCATTATAAATATAAGGAGTAAAACATGAAATTAATATTTTTGGGCCCTCCGGGAGCAGGCAAAGGTACATTGGCAGTAAGGGCTGTAGATATTCTTAAGGTACAGCAAATCAGCACAGGTTCAATCTTCCGTACTGCAATTGCAGAGGGAACTCCCCTTGGGATTAAAGTAAAAGCCATTATAGATGCCGGAAAACTGGTAGATGATGAAACCACAATAGCCCTCGTTAAAGAGCGTCTTGCCAAAAACGATGTTCAAAACGGTTATATCCTTGACGGATTTCCAAGGACAATTCCCCAGGCTGAGGCTCTTGCGGCATTTTCTGCTGTAGATAAGGTAATCAATTTTGACATTCCGGATTCCGGCGTGCTTGAACGCCTTGGCGGACGGCAGGTTTGCCGCAAATGCGGATTTAATTTTCATGCTATTTTTAACAAGCCGTCAAACGAAGGCGCCTGCGATCATTGCGGCGGGGAAGTATATGTCCGCGATGACGATAAACCCGATGCAGTCCAAAAGCGGCTGGAGGTTTACCGTGAGCAGACAGCTCCTCTTATCGATTTTTACCGGCAAAAAGGCCTGCTTCTTGATATTGATGCAAGGCCAATGGTCGATGAAATAGTTGTCAGTTTTAAAAAGGCATTGGGTATTTAACTTAACTGTCCAACAACGCAAGTTCTTCCCGTATTTTTTTTGCAAGCTCCGCTGCGGCTTTGTCAAGATCAATTGCGGTGTTTTCTTTTTCCCTGCGGTGTTTAATCTCTACCTGGGGAATTTCCTTTGCAAGCCCCTTATCGCCGATAATAACACGGTAGGGAATGCCAATCAGATCCGCATCATTAAACTTGACCCCCGGGCGTTCATTGCGATCGTCAAGAAGAACTTCGATACCTGCCTCTGTTAATTCAAGGGCAAGTCTATCGGCGCTTTCTCTGACTGCACCGTCGTATTTGACAGGAACGATGATCACATGGTATGGCGCAATAGATGCAGGAAAAATTATTCCTGTATCATCATGGTGCTCTTCGATTACAGATGCTAAAGTGCGATCAACGCCAATTCCGTAACAGCCCATAGTCGGGATTTGCGACTTGCCGTTCTCATCGAGAAAGCTTACCTTCATTGAACGGGTATACTTGTATCCAAGCTTGAAGATATGCCCAAGTTCATTGCCCATTTTTACATATAACTCATCTTTGCAAAGCGGACACTTATCGCCCGCCTTTACAGTGCGGATATCTTCGAGCATCCACTCCTTAAAATCTCTGCCGTATGCAGCGTGCCTGTAATGTTTGTCCTTTTCCAAAGCGCCTGTAACAGCGTCGAACATTGCGCTGACTGTATGATCTATAACAAGCGGAAGAGTTTCTAATCCGGCAGGGCCTGCAAATCCGACAGGCGCATTTGTTAAACGTACAACATCGGTATCTGATGCAAGAGATACTTCGCTTGCCTTAAGGACTGCAGCCAGTTTTATTTCATTTACATCAAGATCGCCGCGGATTGCCACAGCGAAAAACGCTTCGTTATAAACAGCCTGCGCTTCTTGTGAAGGTTTCCTGCGCTCAAGTTTGCCGCAGCCGGGTGCGTTTGAAAGATCCAGTTCGATATTGACAGCGCGGTAAATAAGCGTTTTTATAAATGTTTTTGGCTCTGTTTGCAGAAATGCGCACAGTTCATCGATTGTTTTAACATTTGGAGTGTCAATTTTTTCAATGGCCTTGGTATCAGCGGCTTCATTCAATGTAAAATCGGGCGCGCAGGATGCTTTTTCTACATTAGCTGCATAATCGCACTTTTTACAGAGAATCAAAGTGTTGTCGCCAACATCATTTTCTACCATGAATTCTTCAGAGCCGCTGCCGCCCATAGCACCGCTGTCGGCTTTTACAGGAATTACAGAGAGCCCACAGCGTTTAAAAATTCTCCTGTATGCGCGCCCCATCGCCTGATAGGTGTCATCCAGGCTTTTATCATCCGCGTGCCAGGAATATGCATCCTTCATGGTAAACTCACGGCCGCGCATTACACCGTAACGCGGGCGTATTTCATCGCGGAATTTGTTGTTTATTTGGTATAACGCAATCGGCAATTGACGGTAGCTTGAAAGTTCATCGCGTACAATGGCGGTAAAAACTTCTTCGGCAGTGGGGGAGACTACAAAATCGTTGTCGAGCCTGTTTTTTACGCGGAGCATTGATTCACCCATAGAATCCCAGCGGCCGGACTCCTTCCATAATTCACCAGGAACAACTACAGTAGGCTTTAATTCCAGCGCGCCAATAGCATCCATCTCCTGACGGATGATTCTTTCTACCTTGCGGAAGGATCGAAGCCCTAACGGAAGGTAAGCAAAAAGGCCGTTTGCAAGTTTTCTAAGAAGCCCGGCGCGGAACATCAGCCTGTGACTTGCAATAACTGCATCCTGAGGAATCTCTCTGAGAGTGGGAATAAAAAGCCTTGAATAATTCATATCGGGCAGGCCGGAGTTGAACCGGCGACCTCTTGGTCCCGAACCAAGCGCGCTACCATCTGCGCTACTGCCCGTGTAAGAAACGTAAAAAAAAGCCCGTCCCCTGGACGAGCTATATCGGGAGTGGCTTGCCTTCCAATCGCAAACATCCTGTTTGCTCATTCCAGGCCGCCTCCACCCCCTACCGGCAGCATCCTGCTGCCTCTCCCTCGCATTTGCTCGGCGGGGGTTACGGTTCAAACCCCGCTTTGGCATCTAATGCACAAAACACCATGTTAATTTAATCAGTAAAATATATTTCTTAACTACGGGAGCGACGGGGCTTGAACCCGCGATCTCCGGCTTGACAGGCCAGCGTGATAAACCAGCTTCACTACGCCCCCAATGTTTTTTGACTTTATCAAAAATCAAAAAAATAGTCAAGCCCTTTTTTTAGGAATTTTGTCAAAATCGGCTGATAAAATATTATACCAGGCTGTCGAACGGGCTTTTTACATTTAAAACACTGCGGCGGGCAACATGAGTGTATCGTTCTGTAGTGCGAAGGTTGGCATGTCCCAGAAGAGCCTGAATATACCGGATATCTGTGCCGTTTTCCAAAAGATGAGTTGCAAATGTATGCCGTAGCCCGTGTATGGAAATATTTTTGCTAATACCTGCCTTACGGACAGCCTTGTTAAAAATGTATTGAGCCGAACGGATTGACATATGCCTTGCAGTTTTTTGCCCGGGAAAAATCCATTTATCAATACCATAACACTTATAATATTCTTTGATATATTGAGCGGCTTTTTCAGATAACATCGTACATCGGTCTTTCATGCCCTTTCCCTGCCTTATATAGATTACCCCTCTGGATAAATCTATGTGTTCTGTTTTTAATGAAACAACTTCACTAACACGCAAACCAGATGAATAAATCAACATTAGTAACAAACGATGTTTTGGATTTTTTTCTGTACCAAGAATTTTAACTATTTCTTCTTTTGATAAAACCACAGGCAGACGTTTATCCTGACGCGGCCTGCGTTGTTCGCTGATACTGTCATTTTTCAATACATATTTGTAGAAAAACTTTATTGCGCTTATTGCCAGATTTATCGCAGATGCCGAATAATTACGGTTTTTTTCCATTAGCGCCAGAAATTTAGTTAAGTCGTCCGTATTAATTTCTTCAGGTGATTTCTGAAGCGTACGGCAAAATAAACGATTATAGTAAATATACGCTCTTTGTGTTTGTATACTGTATTTTTTTGAACGAAGTTCTGTTTCCAGTTTTTCACACCAGTATTCAGATAAAATTTCTGATAGATCAATTTTTTCAGGGAATGAAAATGAATTTATTTGAGACCGTTCAGTATTTTTGACGGATCGCTGCTTTGATTCATTTCTCCATGGACGTTCCCAGAAACCAAATATTTGAAATTGAATTAAGTTATCTTCATCCGGTAAATTTACAGTGAATACGCAAACAATGTCAAATATTTTCAATAATTGTTCAGGATTAGTTTCTAATTTAAAAACAAATCCAAGACGATTTTCATTCCAAATTCCGCCCGTATGTGAAATTTGCTCAATTACAGACCCGTCATATCTCAGACAAGGTACCCAAATATTGACAGATTCTTTGAAAAGATAGGCAATATTCATAGTTATCCTTATAATAGTAATGCATATGGTTTTATTAAGGCTGATATATTATTAATTGAATAAAGTATAATACAGAATAATAAAAATAATTGCAATAAGGATTTACCAACCTGGATTCCCGCCCAAAAATTTAACCTACATTGTAAATCATTGCTACATAAGGAATTAACATTACTTTATATTTTAAGTAGGGTAAAAACTTAACCTACAAGAAATACTTTCTATTTTTATAATTGCTTATGTAATAAAGAATTAAGTTTGTAGGTTAAACAAATGCCGGGAATTCAGGACATGTGGTGTTATTAGGTGACACGCAACGCTATGAAAAAGTGATACCAGGTACCTTGTACCTTGCGCTACATTACTGGGTGGACAACACGAAAGCCCATGAGGCTTTGCCTGAACGAGGGGTAGTGGTAGTCCCGAAAGGCAGAACGAAGGAGCTGACCGTCGTAGCGCCAAGACCCGCCGCGAAGCACACGGAGGGCGCCATGGGAAGGTCCCATTGGATCAGTCTCTGCAACGCGAGGG
>WQXU01000048.1 GCA_009781635.1 Treponema sp. | reverse complement strand
TTATCCCTCCTAGTTATTGCGTTAAGGAAGCAGTCAACGACCGCCCTTTTTCCCTTAATTTACGCAACGGTTTAGTGCTATAAAAAAAGGAACGTTTTTTTTAAGCGGAAGAATTTATGAAAAATTCAATAAGTAATAATTTATTTTGCAAAAATACCTATTAAATCCTTGACGTATTCCAATTAAACCATTATAATTGTAGAAAACCTGCAAATAAAGGCATATAATGATACTAGAAATCCGATTAGAGAATTTTTATTCAATAAAAGATGAAATTTTACTCGATTTTCGGGCAGCTAAAATGAATAATGAGAGAACAAAAGCTCTCTCTGAAAATTTAATTGATTATAATGGACAAAAAATCTTAAAAAGTATCGGGCTTTATGGAGCAAATGCTTCTGGTAAATCAAATATCATCAAAGCAATAAGTAAGTGTAGTGAGATAATCCTTCAATCTCATTTAAATAATGAAGGGGACATGTTTAATTTTACATCTTTTAAGTTTGATAATTACCCTAATAAACCTAGTTCATTTTCTATTGATTTTATTCATGAAAATAAAGAGTATGAGTATTCATTTTCACTTACTCCAACAGAAATACTTAAAGAAAGTTTATATTTTTATCCTAATGGCCGCAGAGCAAAAGTATTTACCCGCGATGAAACAAAAGGAGGAAATAAACAGAAAATATACAATTTCTCTGACGGTATCATTCCGCGGCCATTTGATATAGCAACCAATACCAGCAAGAAAACCCTGTTCTTAAGCCGCGCTAGTCAGATGGACAGAGATTTTTGTAAAAAAATATATAGATTCTTTATGGGATATTTTTGGCACCAATTTGCTCCGTTAAATTTTAAGCATCTAAATCTTGACGAAACAATGAAATCATTCAATCAAGATAAAGCTCTAATACTCCACGCGCTTTCAATCTGTGATAATGATATTACAGATATTAATATGATACTAAATGAAAGAAAGATTCCTGATATGAAAGGTTCATATATTAATATTGATCCAGATATTAACTCACTCATGTTTGAGACATTTCATAGAGCGTCGCCTTCAATTCCATTTGATATGTTTAGAGAAGAATCTGCAGGAACAAAACAATTATTTCATATGCTTTTTTTTATATTACGTGTAGTTCGTGAAGGAAAGACATTAATGATAGACGAGTTTGATTTAAGCCTGCATACTAAGATAGCAGAATTTATTATTGACTTATTTCATGCCAGTTTATCTTCTCAGTTCCTATTCACAACCCATAATACTAAATTGATTGATATAAAACGATTTAGACGCGATCAGATTATATTTGTAAATAAAAAAGACGATGGCTCAACAGAGCTTTATTCACTATTTGATCATAAAGATTTCCGTGAAAATATGGATGCCGAAAAAGGGTATTTACAAGGACGTTTTGACGCTGTCCCAATAGTCAATACAGAACTTGCTTCTTTAAAGAAATTATTGATGATAAATTAAACATTATGAATAAAAAACGAAATCCTGGCTCTCCAAGGAAAATGAAACCTGTTTTTCTTGTCTTCTGTGAAGGAGAGACAGAAGAAGCATATATCAGTTTACTCAGACAGAAATACCGATGGTTGCCGCTTAAGGTTGTATCTCGTATAACAGGTCAAGCAATAACCTCAGGTATTATTAATAAGTATGTTAAAGCAGAACAAATTGGTCCTAATGATCCAATAACAACATTTTTAATGTATGATCTTGATACTGAAAAAATTTTGGAAAAACTGAAAAATTGCAAAGGTTCAATAATTTTAACAAGCAACCCGGCAATTGAATTGTGGTTTTTATTACACAATATTGAACAGAACGCCGCTATCTCTACAGATAATTGCATCAATAAATTGAAGAATGTATCACCAGCCTGGACTAATTACACAAAAGGCTTGCTTTCAGACAAGCAAAAGGAAATACTTTGGGATAACCGTGGAATAGCATCTACAAGAGCAAAACGATTATCAGAAAGTAAAAATCCTTCTTCATTGGTATATCGTTTAATTGAAAAAATGGAGTGTGTTTAAGTTCCTCAAACACGTTTTATTTAATGCCTTGTGCCAGGCGTGTCTCTTCATAAAGTTCTACGTACTTTAGCGCCGAACTTTCCCATGTAAAATCCTGCGCCATTGCCCGTTTGCGCATTTTTTCGATGTCCTGGCGGCGGTTATACCATGCCCATACCGCCCAGCCTACAGTGTTGAAAATAGAAGACGGATTCAACTGCTCGAACATAAAACCGGTGCCGGCTCCTGTCATTTCATTAAAATTTTCTACAGTGTCAACAAGGCCGCCTGTACTGCGTACTATGGGCAGTGTTCCGTAAACAAGCGAATACATCTGATTAAGTCCGCATGGCTCGTAACGGCTGGGCATCAGGAAGAAATCTGAACCTGCTTCGATTAAATGGCTTAATTTTTCGCTGTAACCTATTTTCGCCTTAAAGTTGGAAAGCCGGGAAGCAAGGCCTGTGATTTCATTTTCACACCATCTTTCGCCGGAACCAAGAAGGACAAGCTGCAGATCCATATCGCGGCAGATCGACCAGGCAGAACCGTAAGTGGGGCCAAAAAGTTCGCCTACGCCCTTCTGATCCGTAAGGCGCGTAACCATGCCGATAACAGGTACGTCGGCGCTGCGCGGCAGGCCGAATTCCTTCTGCAATGCTTCCTTTGCTTTCGCCTTTCCTTCCATATTTTTTATTGAGTAGGGCTCGGGTATGTATTTGTCTTTTGCAGGATTCCAGACATCGGTATCAATTCCATTAAGTATTCCCGAATAATCTGCGCTGCGGTAACGCAGAACACCGTCAAGCCTGAAACCGTGTTCATTTGTTTTGGTTTCTTCGGCGTAGTTAGGTGAAACAGTATTAATTTTATCTGCGCTGTAAAGACCTGCTTTCAGCATGTTCAGCATACTCCAGTCTTCAAAACCGGCCTTGTAGAAAACACCCCAGCCAAGCCCTGCATAATCATAATTGTCTTTGTGATAAATACCCTGGTAACCAAGGTTGTGTATCGTAAATATCGAAACAGTATTTTTAAACTCGCTTTTGCCGGAAACCCTCTCTGCAAATTTCAAATAAACGGGTGCAACTGCCGCAGGCCAGTCATGAGAATGGAGAACATCGGGATACCATTTTATCTTCCTGCAAAGCTGAAAAACCGCGCGGCAAAAAAAGGTGAAGCGTCTTGAATTATCAATAAAATCCGTTTCTACAGGGCTGCCGTATATGCCGTCCCTGCCGAAGAAAATCTCATGATCAATAAAATATACCTTAACAGGATTCTTCTTTGCCGAGCCCGGCATGTCGGCAGTGTAGACCGCGCTCCATTCTTCTATGCCGCCGCCCATCGGAGTTCCCATTGCATCAGGCAGTAATGTTAAACCGCTGCGATCAACCGAATAATAACGCGGTATGACGATTCTTACATCATGCCCCAATTTTGCAAGGCTGATTGACAAGGCGGAAACCATGTCTGCAAGTCCGCCTGTTTTCGCAAAAGGAACCGCTTCGCTGGATACCATAAGAATTTTCAAAATTATACACCTCCTGCTCTGTCAGCCTAAGAGACAGCAAGCACTAAAAATTTTCAGCTATTTTAAAATTATTGTCGTGGAGTATTTTAAGACCCTTCGGATGATCTTCCAGTTTAAAAATAACCACCGCTTTTCCAACCTGCCCCTCAAGTGAAGCATAAAGATACTCAATATTAACAAGCGATTTCTGGAATACATCCATCAATTTCGCAAGGCTTCCCGGAGTATCTTCAATTTCCACTGCTACAACATCAGTCTGCCTTGTGGTAAAACCTGCCATATTTAAAGCATCAACGGCTTTGTCGGTTTTATCCGCTATAATGCGCAGGATTCCAAAATCTGCAGTGTCTGCAATGCTGATGGCACGCAGGTTGACTTCAGCGGCGGCAAGGGTTTTTGTCACCTCACTCAGCCTGCCCGTTGTATTTTCCAGAAAAACCGATATTTGTTTTATTCCCATGTCATTTCTCCTTGTTTCGCATAGCTGTTTTCCCGTAACACAGCCTGATAATTAATTTTTATCAGCGTGAATCAGGTATTATACAATAATAGTATAACCTATATTTTCCGGTTGTCGATAACTCTTTTTACCTTTCCTGTTTCCGGCCGGACAATAGTTTTAGGTTCCACCAGTTTCACCTTCATATTGATCTGCAGCTTGCTTTTCATTGTATGTTCTATACGGTTGCGCAGATTTTCAAGGCCGCGGGTCTCATCGCTGAACAGCTCTTTTTTTACCTCTACCTGAAGTTCCACTTCGTCCAGATGGCTCTCGCTGCGGCTTATGATGATGAGGTACTGGGGTTCTGTCCCTTCAATTTCGATAAGCGCCTGCTCGATCTGGCTGGGGAAGACATTTACGCCGCGGATGATCAGCATGTCATCGGTTCTGCCGAAGAGCCGGTGTATACGCCTTGTTGTGCGTCCGCATTTACATGGTTCTTCCATAAGGAAAGTGATGTCTCTTGTGCGGTAACGCAGCATTGGCGTTCCTTCCCTTGTAAGCGTTGTGAATAAAAGCTCGCCCTTGGTTCCCGCCGGCAGGGATTTGCCGGTTTCAGGATCGATAATCTCCGGATAGAAGTAATCTTCGTTTACATGGAGGCCGTCCTGCGCTTCGCATTCAAAGGCTACCCCGGGCCCGATAATTTCCGTTAAGCCGTAAATATCGTAGGCCTTCATGTTGTAGCGTTCTTCGATTTCATCGCGCATGTTCTGGCTCCACGCTTCCGCTCCGAAACAGCCCTTATTAATTGGCAGTGTTTTTAAATCGATGCCTGCATCCGCCGCCACCTCGGCAAGGTAGAGAGCGTATGATGGAGTGCATGTAAGCATTGTCGAGCCGAAATCCCGTAAAATCATAAGCTGGCGTTCAGTGTTTCCGCTGGACATTGGCAGAACCTCCGCGCCAATTGCCAATGTGCCGTAATGCACTCCGGCGCCTCCGGTGAAAAGCCCGTATCCGTAACAATTCTGTACAATATCATCGCGTGTGCAGCCTGCTCCTGCAAGAGTCCTTGCCATAACCTGCCGCCATATATCGATATCCTTAATGGTG
Source organism: Treponema sp. (assembly GCA_009781635.1). Lineage (GTDB taxonomy): Bacteria > Spirochaetota > Spirochaetia > Treponematales > Breznakiellaceae > WQXQ01. The sequence goes on along the minus strand of WQXU01000048.1, from coordinate 3,200 downwards.
TACTCGTTAACAACAGGTTTTCCCGTTGTACCGGTGCTCATGTGGACTTCTACAATTCTGTCCTGCGGACAGGCGCGAAGACCGTAGGGATAATTATCACGCAAGTCTTCCTTCGTGGTAAAAGGCAGTTTTTCTATATCGGTAATGCTGTGAATGTCCCTCGGCGTAATTCCAGCTTCATTCATTTTCTGATGGTAAAAAGGTACTTTTGAATATAATGTTTCTGTTAAATTTTTAAGGGCGGCAAGCTGAAGTTTTTTGCGCGCTTCTCCTTCCATGCATTCGTACTCGGGATTGAAAATCATATATACTCCTAAATTTAGATCATGATGGGTTGTGAGGCCAACTTTTCATCCATCCTGCGCAGCCGCCTGGAGAGATCACGCGCAAGATTCATTATAATAAGGGAAAATGCTTTAACATCCATTTTGTAAATTTCACGAAGAGCTTTGTTGGATATTGAAATTGCAGTAACATTTGACAGAGCTTTGATGCTTGCAATTGCCGGCATTACATCAAGAACTTCCATTTCACCGAATGCTTCGCCTTCTCCAAAATGTGAAAGATGGATGTTCCTCTTGGTTACTTCTACATGGCCCTCGATGAGGAAGTAAATCTTGTCGTTCGGCTTTCCTTCTGTAATAATTTCTTCTTTCGGATTGTAAGTCTCGTGTTTCATAAGCGGTATAATATTTTCGATTTGTTCTTCCATCAATCCGCCAAAGAGAGCGTATTTCTGCAATACTTCCGGTTTCACCATAGTTATATAGTATCAAAAATTATTAGAATCAGCAAGTATTGAATTTATACAAAAAACGTAAAAAAATAATACAAAAATTATATTTTTATATATTAAACTTAAAAAACATTACATCGCCGTCCTGAACAATATATTCCCTGCCTTCCAGGCGGTATTTTCCGGCTTCTTTGATTTTTGCCTCTGTCCCGTAATGAAATATATCATTGCAAGTGTATACTTCGGCTTTAATAAAACCCTTTTCAAAATCAGTATGGATAACGCCTGCCGCCTTTGGAGCTGTATCTCCGGCGTGAAATGTCCAGGCGCGGCACTCGTCTTTTCCGGTTGTAAAAAAGGTTCTTAAACCAAGCAGTTTATAGGCGCTGTGTATAAGGGTTGAAAGGCCTGTTTCAGCAAGGCCAAGATCCTCAAGGAATGCTTTTTTTTCTTCCGGGTCTTCTATGCCGCATAGATCGGATTCAAATTTGCCGCAGATACAGACAGCATCGGTTCCTTCGCTTGCCGCCCGTTTTTTTACAACTTCGGTGTAGGCGTTGCCTGATTTAATACCCTCTTCGTCTACATTGCAGACATAAAGCTGCGGCTTTGCGGTGATAAAGTGACAATCGTAAATGGCAGCCTTTTCTTCATTGCTTAAGTCCAACGACCGGACAGGCTGGGCATTTTCAAGCGCAAGATTGATTTTATCCAGGATGGAGATGACAAATTCACTCATCTTTTTTTCGTTTGGATTTTTAAGCGTTTTTTCTGCGCGCTCCCGCCGTTTGGCAAGGGTTTGCAAATCTGCAAGGGCCAGTTCGATATCAATTGTTTCGATGTCCGAAGCGGGATCAATTTTATCGCTGACATGGACTACATTGCTGTTTTCGAAACACCGGACAACATGCGTATAAACAGATGCATCGCGGATATGTGAAAGAAACTGGTTCCCCATTCCCTCACCTCTGGATGCGCCCCTTACAAGACCGGCTATGTCAACAAACTCAACAGTAGCCGGAATTGTTCTTTCAGGCGTAAAAATAGCCGTCAATTTATCCAGCCGCGGATCCGGAACATTGATTATTCCCGTGTTAGCCTTGACGGTGCTGAACGGATAATCCGCCGCATCGGCTGGTGTGGAACATAATGCTGAAAAAATAGTGGACTTGCCAACGTTTGGCAGACCTAATATACCGCAATTTAAAGCCATGGGTCATTTTATAATTGTTGGCGGTTAATGGCTAGTAGTGCCGCGTTTGCAAACGCTGCATTTACGGCTTGACACAGCATTTATTTTTTGTTAGGGTTTTAAGACAGTGCGGGAATAGCTCAGTGGTAGAGCGCGACCTTGCCAAGGTCGATGTCGCGGGTCCGACTCCCGTTTCCCGCTGTTGTAAAGCCTTCGGTGCAGAGGGCTTTTTTTATGTCTTTTATGGAACAATCCGGTAAATTAAATGGTTTTTATTTGTTATCCGGTAATTTTAAGGATTACTGGGATGGAAAAACCGGAGATGTTAATGAGTGGCGGAAAAGGTTAGCAATTCAATTCCGGTTGCAAGTATCTCCTGGACAAATGGGTTATCGTTTTGAATTTCATCAGTTTCAAAAACAATAGGTTCAAAAAATGCGCCAATATATTTTTTTCCACTAATGCTTAATATCTGAGTTAGTATATCCACCCTTCGTTTGCCATTATAGTTTTTGAGAAAAAAGCATATATCAATATCGCTTTGTTCACTTGCATACCCTTTAGCATAAGAACCAAAGAGAATTGCTTTATCTACAGGTAATTCGCGGCTTACATCTGCTGCGTATTCTCTGGCGATTCGGTTGACGGCTTCAAAGTCAACAGCCATGTAAATACATCCTTGGTTTTATTTAATAATTGTTCTGCTTCATTTTTGAGTATCTGTTGCCGGTTTTTTATATTCCAATGAACTTATGTAATGCACTCTTTATTTTATCAATATATTCTTCGTCAATATGCCCAATATATTCGCCAATATTAGATTGTTTAATAGTTGTTATTTTATCGATCATAATATATCCGGTTTTATCCAGATTATTTTTAGCTGATGGGTCAATTTTTATTCTAAAGTCAGATTCTATTTCTACAGTGGTCATTGGTATAACAGTAAGTGAATCAAAATCATCGAACGAAACTGCTTGTATTATTACAGCAGGTCGAGGTTTTGTGGAATATGTCCCGCCTGTTGTTGTATAAATATCATACTGCTTCATCATCCCACCATTCACTAACGGCGCTTCCCATCCAATCGTCTAATTCCTTGTCTGTTTCTATTGGGTGACTTAAATTTTCATTTTTTGAGAATAGGATAATTTTGATATTTTGCCCGCGATAAGCAACTGGCAAATCGATGAACTTTGCTAAATCATCTGCAAAGTATGTTTTTGGAGCTGTAGAAACAAATGCCATATCAATCTCCTCTTTATTTATTAT
>WQXU01000047.1 GCA_009781635.1 Treponema sp. | reverse complement strand
TTGTTTTGCAATTCTGGTTTGATTTTATAATGTTCAAGGATTTCGATGAGACTGTCAAAGCATCCTACTGGTAAGCCGATGTGCTCTGGAAAAAATTCATAACAGTATAATATATGAGGTTTATTCCATGTCGGAAGTCTCATCCTTTGAGCTCTATAAAATTCAAGATTTGCAAAAGAAGCGAGGCGCAATATGCGGTTTCGCAGTATCGGAGGCAGTCCAGTGTGATTAACGTAGAGTTGATCAAAAAGTACTATTTCTATTTTCTGGGGAATTGGTTCAGTTATTGCAGGCATCGCAGATGTTTTTCTTTCCCAGGGTTTTCCTTCATCATCAGTTTCCATCGGATCATAAATTACTGGCAATATTTCATTTCTTTGAACAGCGTTTTGAATGTGTTCATCAAGTATATTTTCTTCTAATCGCTTTATTGAAGCAAGAAAAGCCCACTGATCAATGAAGGGAGACATATCATCATCAAGAAAGACACTATGGTTTTTCTCACGTGCGGTCTTTTGCAAAGGAAGAGCAATCAGGTTGCCGAAACCGCCTTTTGGCAGAGTATCCTGATTTGGGAAGAAACGGTCGAATGAATCAAGACCTATTTCCGGTCGTCTGTCCAGTGTTTTTGTCATTAGGAATGAACCGAGTTTTCTTGCTTTTGACGCTAAAACAGATTTATCAAAGAATATCCACACATGAGCGCCGTTTCCTGAACGGGAACGTTCCAAAACAGCGGGAATATTTTCTAGTTTGCAGGTATCCATAAACGCTTTGACATCTTCTTTCCATGTTTCTTTATCAAAATCTACCGCAAGAAAATTACATTGTTCATTTTGCAGCAATGGATAAATTCCTATTACGAAAGGAATCGGGTTCTTCCATTCATTTTCCGCAGGAATAAATCCGGCAAGATGGTTTCTTATTACTTCATCCGTAATAGGTTCTAACTTCCGGCTCGAACATTTGCTGCAGGTTATTTTGGGTTTATTACATATTTTTTGAACCCATTCATTCTTGCAAACGGGCTGATATCCTGATTTACCTGTTTTCTTATTCTCAAAGCGTTTTGCGTAAATGTCATCCCGTCCCTTAAACAGAGAGCGGAAAAGCGCTATTTTAGTTTCTGGCGGTGATTGGTTATTTATATCATTTTCGGGAGGTGATACTTTATTAATTGCGGCGTTTATGGCTCTAATACTAGCGGCAGATTGCAGTTCTTCAAATTGTCGTTTTTTGGCGGCTAATTGCTGTTCCAATTCGGCAATTTCTTTTTGCAAAGCAAATAAATCTGTATCGTCCATATATTTATTTTAAATGGTTTCTTGGTTATTGGCTATGTTTACTAATTGCCATTCTAATCTAGAAATTCGCCTTGCAAACGGTTTCTGCGGCGTTAAAGGTGAATGATACGGAAATGGCTATTCAAAACGCTCTACGGACCGATATATGCTACATTCGGGGATGTTTAAATTATATCTGTCAGTGGAAAATTAACACTTGCGTTAGGTGCAACATTCTTAAGAATACAAATATATCAATTATAACATCAATTTTCGATATTAAATGGAGATTATTGGGGGTAATAGGTATTCACAGGTAGCTGACTAAATTCTTATGTGGTATACACTTAGAGCAATAGAGAGCACTACATAGCAAGTGGCAGTAAGAACGCACGAACCACACGAAACGCCGCAAGCTCTTTCGTTAGAATTTAACCCGGCACGTTATATATCCATTTTTTTCCTGCTTTTTGAGCGTTAATCAGTCCTTGTATCTTCATGCGTTCTAAAAGCTTGTACGCGCCGTTTATGCTAATGTTAAGCAACATGGCAGCATCTTCTTTTGTGAAACTGCTGTTAGTAAAAGCTGTAATTAGTCTTTGTTCATTGCTGCCGTATGTAACACTTTTTTCATTTACAAATATGGTGTTATAATTTCTATTTGGCAGGCTTATTAAAAAACCGCCGTTAATAACCGGGATTTTTGGTTTTACAGCAAAAGTCTCATAAGCGCTGAAGATACGCGGAATTCCGGTGCCAAATGCCTCAATAATGTTTAAACGGTAAAAAACCTGCGCCAGCTTTTCATTGCGTGTAACAGAAACACCGGCAAGCATAAGTTCGTAAGTTACGCCGGGCATTACGCCGCCTATAGACATAAATTCCAGCCTGTCATCAAACATGCTTACAAGAATGCTGCCTTCTATATAGTAGTCTCTATGGATTAATGCATTGACATAGGCTTCACGCAGAGTAACTTCAGGATAATCAGGATGGTCGATCCTGTAAGCTCCCTCAATTACTCCGCGCATACGGTTATAAACATGCAGGTAGGCAAGAACATCATCAATCTGTTTAAAGATTGAACCGGTAAATTCTTTACGATCTTTAAATTTCTCCTTGTTTGTTCCCTCAAAAATCGCCGCTTTTGTTGTGTATGGACATTGATCAGACAGAAGCAGCGCAAGATTGGTATAGCGTCCGTCAGAGAGCATCAAACCAAGTGATTGTTTTTGCTGCTGGCCGAATTTTGTATCATTTTCGGTAAAGATTTTGCCGGTGTATTCAAAAGTCAGGTTTTGCTCTATAGATAATTCAGCAATAAACTGACCTGCGCTATTGTCTTTAATCATCTGCCGGAGCATAGTATTAATAACCTTCTCGTTGAATTCCCGCTTGAATTCGATCGTTGTACCTTCTAACATTGGAACCTTCCTTATAATCAGTTATTCATAATCAGTTATTCTTTTATTATATCTCCCAACTCTCCCAGCGTCAAGGGAGAATTGGGAGAAAAGGGAGAGATGTGAATAGAAAGTCAGTGTTAAAATTATCCAAAAACGGAATTTAACTACAAGGTATTAGGAGAATCCAACCACACAGGCAGCTGCATATTGGTATCAAGATAACCCATCCTGCGTTTTTTAACAGATATTTCGAGTATAGCAAAACCCTCATTTTCCATTATACGCAAACGGTTAATCGAAACAGGATCATTTTCCGAAATGCCAGCTTCATCCGCTATTGAGCCGCGGACTACCCTGTCTACACGGAAATTGGATGAAAAAAGGCTGCTCTGCAGGGGGACCAGAACCATGCCAAAAAGGGGAGCCGCCATTCTTTCGCGTCTGTCAATTCTTGCAGCGTCAAGCAGGGGAAGATCGGGGCGGGAGACGGTCATTATAACGCTCTTTTTTATATTTCCTTCCGAGTCAGATGTTTCAAGCGCGACAAGTTCACCAGGGCCGTAAGTGAACATTTCATTTTGCAAAGCCGGAATAATTCCGCCCTGAGGAGCTGTTACTGTCCTGCCGTTAATCGTTCTTATAAATGAGCCCTCGTTAATTTTATGAAAAGCAGCCGGCGTATTCGGAGCTGTGTAGATTACCTCCGCACCGGAAAATGTTTCGCATATGGTAAGCCCGAACCAGGGACGTTGAGCTCTTCCGCCCTTTATCATCGCAGGAAGAGCGGCGGCAAGTATCTCTGCGGGAACTGCAAAGTTCAATCCCTGAAACTGCGGCATTCCTGCAAAGATAACTCCAACAAGCCGCCCTTCGCTGTCAATTAAAGGGCCGCCTGAATTACCCTGATTAACGGCAGCGTCTACCTGAATTACATCGCCAATCTGTAAAAAACGCCTTCCAAGCGCGGAGACTATACCGGATGTTACTGTTTTCTGCAAACCCATAGGAGAGCCGATCGCAAGCACTGTATCGCCAACTTGCGGAATTACGCGATCAACAAGCGAGAACACATAATCGGTTTCTATTTCCGTTTTTATTAATGCAAGATCCAAAGCCTTGTCCCAGCCAATAACGCGCGCAGGAATGCGGGGACTTGCTGCATCTCCCATGCGGATAAACATTCTGGAAGCGCCTCTGTGTTTTGGATCAACTTCACTTGCAATAACATGGTAGTTCGTTATTAATAAACCGCTTGAATCGACAAAAAAGGCGGAGCCTAAAACCCTGTCGGGCATGCCCATTCCCCTTTCGATTCTGAATCCCCTGTCTACAATAACTGTAGCGACGCCCTTAATCATATCGGAAAATGTATCGCTGCCTGTTGCATATTCAGCTAAAGCAGCCGGAATATTCCTGTTCCTGTCCCGCGCAGATTGCGCAGCTGCAAAAAAGAAAGCCGAGGAGCGGCGCTGCCTTGCTTCCACTGCTTTTTCAAGAAATAAAAGCGCGCTTTGAAAATCCATCGGCTGCATCTCATGCGATCTTACTGCGGCTAAAAAAGCGCTGAGGTTATCGCCTTCCTGTAATTTTTTCTTTGCATACAAAAGCGTAAAAGCGGCTTCCCTTCCCGTATTTGGCGTTGTCAGCCCAATACTGGAAATGGATCTTCCAAGAGAGACTGCATCCTCCCATCTGTTTTCATCTATTGCTTTTTCCTGCGCTGCCAAAAGATTTTCTGCCGCCTGTTTTTCAAACAGAGAAAGTTTCTGCCAGTCTTCATTTCCGCTGATATTGTCTGTTACAGAATAAGTTTCCTTGTATATAAAAATAAGATTTAATGCCATAACAGGATTATCATTAACCTGTCTTTCTATATCGCCAAGTCTTATTGAACTTGTAGTACGGCCTGGCGTAATTTCCGCATTGCTGCCGGCGGTGCCGGTATCAATGCTTCTGCAGCCAAAAATAATTATAGTAATGACAAATAATAGAATAATTTTTTTCATCTTTGTGTTCCAGTCTCGTGGTAATTTACGGTTCCGCTGCCGTCCATATCAAAATAATAAACAACTGAACCATCCGGCAGATACACTTCCATTGTTTTATGCCGTCCGTCTCCTGCAAAGTCGCTTTCTGAAGATTCAATCAGCCTGCGGTAATCAAGTATATCATGCCATACATAGTCCTGTAAGGGACGGCGGAAACGGCGTATTGTTTCCATCCGGCCGTCCAAATCCAGATCGATATGCTGAACTAAGGGCAGCCCATTACTGAACTCGGTAACAGAAACCTGTCTGCCGTTTAACATTTCAACAGCCTGCAGCAGCACTCCCCTGTTCATATAAATTGTTTCCATTGCACCGTCAATTTCCAGACTTGGCCGCGTAAGGCTTGAACAGAATGAAAGGAGCATATGACTTGTAAGTTCAATATATTGATGCGCCGGATACGGAAGAACAAGGCCTGCAATATTGTTACTGCCCCCAATTTCCCTGAATGTTAGAGGCAAATAATTAAAATCCGCCGGGCCGAAATCAAAAATAACGCTATTGATTGTAATCCTTTTTACAAAGGGAAATCGTTCCCAGGATATATGAGCAATGCCTGTTTCAAACGCACTTCTCCTCTGTAAACTGCTGTGTACTGCAACCTGGGACACTGCCGATTCGGGAAAGCCGTCTGTATTAAATAAAATTTTTAAATCGTAAATATTATTTTGATCTCTGTCAAACTCAAAGGCGGTAACAACACCTGAGTTTAAATGCGTTCTGCTGTCTATATATCCGTCGCGATCCTCATCGGCTGTTATAATACCGGAAAATGAAAGCAGCCTTTGTGTGAAAAGACTGCGCCCTTCTTCGCTGCGAAGAAGATTATAAACGTTTATTAAAACATCTTTGTTTAAAGTTGATATACCTGTAAACAGTTCTGTAATTGCATCATCATCATCAATAAGGCCAAGGTTAAGAGCAACAGGAATGGATGCGGGATTTGGCGTCTTTATCATTGCCCTGTAAGATGCGACAAGCTGCCTTGCCGTTTCCATATCCCTGATAAAAGGAGCAGCCAAAAATGCAAGTTCAGGATCTGTATCAAGAATAAACACAAGCCGCCTCTGGGCTAATTCCAGAAGATCAATGTCGCCTGCAGGAAGTGAATTATCAAAAGGCCATTCTTCCGCTGCAGGTGGTGACGGCCTTCTGTTATTTGCGGCATACTCGAAAAATATGCGCAGGGGACGCGGATCGCGCGGGAACCTGTCCATTGCGGTTAAGACCTCGCTTCTGAACTGCGCAAGAGCCAAAACAGGATCATAACCAGCAGTGTTTCCCGCGGTAAGACCCCGCAAAGCCATAAGGCGCAGCATTGCCGCATCAGCCCTTGTCTGCACTCCTGCGGCAATTCTTCTTTCACCAGAAGCTCCCGGATGCTCATACAGGGGTTCAAGGCAGTCAAGCGCGTTTAAATATTTTCGCATAACGATGTAATGCTCTGCCGTTAAAAGCAGCGCAAGATCTTCGCTGTATATTTCCCAGCGGTTTGTTTCAATCGACTTTATTAAATTGCCTATAATAATGTTTCTGTCTGAATTTAAACGGGTTTGAATAAGGGCAAGTTCATAAGTGATATCGGAAGAAACATTTGCAAAATCAACAGCGCGTTCCAAAGCCGCATGAGCTTCTTCCATTCGCTCTTCATTTATTGCCTGTCTTATCCATTCAATATATTGCCTTGCAACTTCTGTATCATCGCGTCCTCCAGCTCTGAATTGCGGCTGCGCATGAAGAGCGGGTAAAATAAAAACTAATATAAGGGCAAATTGTAAAATACCGCGAACCATCCGGAAGAAAACTTTTTGAGCATTCTGCTTAAGGACATTGTCCGCGGTAAAAATCATAAGGTTTCCTCTTTTGGAGGAAGTCCGATTATAACACGCACTTCATCATCGCCAAGCGTTTCCTGCGTAAGAAGAGCCTCTGCAAGTTTTTCAATTTCGTCTTTTCGGCTTGCCATAATTTTTTCGGCCCTGCCTCTTGCGCTGTCAAGAATATTCCTTATTGCCTTGTCTATTCTCTGGGCGGTATCTTCAGAATAATCTTTGTGACGCGCAATTTCCTTGCCAAGAAAGATTGGTTCATCCTCCTGACCATAGGCTATGGGACCAAGTTCATCCGCCATGCCCCATTCGCAGACCATGTTACGCGCCATTTCCGTAGCCTGCTGTATATCGGCTTTTGTTCCCGTTGTTGTTTCATCGTAAAAAAGTTTTTCCGCAAGCCAGCCGCCGTAGCATATTGCAATGCGATCCTCAATCCAGCCCTTGGAGCGGCTGTAACTGTCTTCCTCGGGAAGAGAAAGCGCAGCTCCCAGCGCTCTGCCATGGGGAACAATCGTAACCTTGTGCAGCGGATCTGCATTCTTTAAAAAGTAATGAAGCATCGCATGCCCCGCTTCGTGAATTGCAGTCATGCGCCGCTCCTTATCGGAGACTACAAGCGTTTTGCGCGCAACACCCATAAGCACCTTATCTCTTGCTTCTTCAAAATCGGACATAAACACTTCGGTTCTGTCCTTGCGGGCAGCAAACAAGGCCGCTTCGTTTACAAGGTTTGCAATATCTGCGCCGCTCATGCCGGGAGTGGCTCTTGCAACGCGCACAAGATCAATTTCCTTATCCAGCGGAATTTTAGATACATGTATTTGCAGTATGGCCTCACGTTCCTTTATATCAGGCATTGCGATAACTACCTGCCGGTCAAAGCGGCCGGGACGCAAAAGCGCAGGATCAAGAACATCCGGGCGGTTTGTAGCGGCAAGTATTATTACTCCGTCCTTTGAGTCAAAACCGTCCATCTCTACAAGCAACTGGTTTAATGTCTGCTCACGCTCATCATGCCCTCCGCCGTAGCCGGCGCCGCGTGTGCGCCCTACAGCATCAAGCTCATCAATAAAAATTATACAGGGAGCGTTCTTCCGCCCCTGCTCAAAAAGATCCCTTACACGGCTTGCGCCGACACCGACAAACATTTCTACAAAGTCCGAGCCTGACATGTGAAAAAAAGCAACACCCGCTTCTCCCGCTACAGAACGTGCCATCAGCGTTTTGCCTGTTCCCGGCATCCCGACAAGAAGCACACCCTTTGGAATACGCGCTCCCATCTTTGTAAACTTCTGCGGGTTTTTCAGAAACTCAACTACTTCTTCAAGCTCATACTTGGCATCCTTCTGCCCGGCAACATCTGTGAAGCTTACTTTCTTGCCCTCATCCTGATAACGCTTGGCTCTGCTTTTGCCGAATGTAAAATTCCTCATACCGGCGCCCTGCATATTCCTGAACATTATAATGATGATGGAAATAATAAAAATCCATGGAAGCATATCAAGGAATATACGCCACGGAGTTACCCTTACAGGCGCACCGGAAATATTAATGCCCCTCTCTCTGAGGCTGGATAAAAGACCGGGATCGTTATACGGGATATGAGTCATATACTGCGCGCTGCCGTTAGCTGCAGAACCTTTCAGAAAAATATCGATTGTATCATTTTTATTAATCGTTACAGACTCAATTTGATTTTGATCGATAAAGCGCAGGAATTCCGAATATGTAATATTCATCACAGGGGTACTATCCCCCCTGAAAAAATAAGCGATAAAAATGCCGGCCATTACAAGAAAAAAAATCAGCGCAAAACCGCTTGGCCTTCTAAATTGACCTTGTCCCCTTTCAGGCGAATTGTCATTAGGATTAAACATCAAAGCCTCCGTCCGGCGCGATAATCAGTGATTATGAACCGAACAATATACTATTAATGTAAATTTTACGTTTTTTTCCATGTTTAATCAAGGCTGATAGCAGGATCGGCGCCAGTCCCTGGTAAAAATCACTGATTTTATATGTTTACCAGCTAACCGAACCCCTGATAGATAATCCTGACAATAAAATTGTTCTTAATAAGGAGTATTTATTAACTTGCGTTGATTCTTCGGGAACCGCAGAAAATAATACACCGTTTAAATCTCATGGGATAAAAAATATTTTTTGTAATCCTAAAGAAAGTTTCAGTCTTTTAGTCATGGAATCCTGTTTTTATTGACAAGAACGCCATTCCAATTCCGCTTAAGTCCTTATTAATTTCTTCGTAAAAATCACCTCCGCCATATAATATTTTTCTTCTGTAGGTTATTTCTGTTTTTACATTGCTGTTAAAGACATGTAATAATCCCGCATTTATGCCATATTCAAAAAAATTAAATTTACGATTAAAACTTTTTATTAAGAAACCGCCATGTGCGTTAAAAAAAGAATTCACATTATAAAAAAGATACGGGAAAAGAAAAAACTGCTGGTTTGATGATGTTAAAGCGCCGGCAAGCGCTGCAATATCAAAAAAATAACCTTGTCCGCCATTATTACTGATTAAATTTGAACCTATACTTGCTTTTGCCGCCTGATGATTAGCAAAACCAAAAGACAAATTTAACCCCCTCTAGGGTTAGATTTAACTTGAGGCATTGCGTGACCTTGTTTTTCTTTGTTTTTCAGGTTATATTTTCCTTATGGTTATATAAGGAGGTTTGCTATGACACAACAGGCTGAAATACTTAGAAGAATTGATAGAATTCCCCAAAAATACTTTACCGAAGTAATTGATTTTTTGGGATATGTACTACACAAAGCCCAACAGGAACAGCAAAAACCGTCTTCGGCACGAGACATTGAACTTTT
>WQXU01000046.1 GCA_009781635.1 Treponema sp. | reverse complement strand
GAAGCTCTGTATTTAACCTCTCTTGAAAAACGTTTTAACCCGGCAATCACCCATGAGCCGCGTTACATTGGAAAGACAAGCAGCATTGGCACAAGCACAGGTATTGCTAATATTCAAATAAGCAGCTCTACCATTCGGGCAGTGCAGGCACAGCGCGGTGACTGGGTTGCTTATACCGGTCCTAATAGCGGTATATGGGAAAACGGCTTATTAATGAGATGGACAGGCTTTGCCTGGGAACAGGTTAACCCTGATAATAGCGATAATACCCATTTGTACCAGGGCGCTTTAAAGGACATATTTGAAGGCGCTCCTAACGCAAGATACAGCGTTGCTTTTATCAAAACATTATTCGCGCAAACCGTTAATACTGAATTTGTGAATGTTAGAACAAGGCTTAGAATCGGTCCGAATAATGATGGAATTGAAATTGATGGCAATACAGAACAGATAAAAAGCAGCAACTACGTAGCAAATAGCAGCGGCTTTATGATGAGAAAAATTGTTCAAAACGGAGTCCAAGCTGAATTCACAAATATCAAAACCCGAAACATGGAAGTTACGGGAAATTTAAACGCTAATGTTTCTATGTTTGGCTGGGGGAGTTACGCATTAAGTGGAGGTATTAGAGATTATATTTCTTTTTATGTTGTCAATAATAATATATCAGTTGAAGATTCAAGCTGGGATTCTGGGTCGACTATGCACTTTTATAGATTGTCTACAGGTAGATATCGAATTTTATTTCCATACAGCACATATGATATGGCAAGAAGAATGGCAATAATCGGAATGGCGCAGACAAATGATGTTCCTCCTATTGGTCTATTTATAATTAAAAGTGATGGCGGTTCTATACCTTATTTTGATGGTGTACATGTAGTTAATAGAGCATTTGCAGAATTTGAAATAAGAACACCCAGTGGAACACTTGCTGATCCATTTTATGCCTGTATTTTATTTGCTGGTTAAAAAGTGGGTATATACCTTGCAATTAATTCAACATTATTTTCACCTATTGTTATTATGCTGCCCATATTAACCCAATATATACCATCTCCAACGTCTACAAAAGGACGTTCTACATGAGCAACATTATCAACTATCCAACACGAAAAATTCATACCGTCTTTTTTCAAGTCAGCTCCGTATGCGCCTGGTTTAGGACTAAAAGTATCCCCTGCAGCATACAAGTTTTCATCTACAGGTACAGTCCCTTCAGTGTTACCATTACCATTGTAAATTACACGAAAGATTTTTTCCGGTTCAGCGGTTCCCATAGGTTCAGTATCGCAGGAAATAAAAAAGATACTCAAAATAAGATAAAACCAGCAGATTTTACACAGTTTCTCCATGTAATATTATCGGTAAATCTGAATGATAAAACATAATAAAACACGGTAAAACAAGCGTAAAAATCACGTTTTTTGCCAAACTAAAAGATAATTTTTGCCAAACTTCACGCGCGGTTACAGGTATCTGAAAAATAAAACCAGTATAAGAATAATTACAACAAAAGACAGTGTGATTGCACCTAACAACAGCGGTCTTTGCGCCTCTGCTATTTTTACGCGGTAATCGTAGGTCTTGCGCATCCATGAGTCTGTAATTGCATTTATATTGGTTAATATAAATGCCTTGTCAATGATGGAAAGCAATATTTCTTCTTCTTTATTGGCTGCAAATCTTGTTTCCATTGATTGATTAAAAATATAATTTGCCTTGTACCCGACCTCCTCCCTGAAATGGGTCAGGTTCATAAGCCTTCTTTGCGTTGTCATGACCATATCCACTTCCCCTCTTTGAAGCGCATCAAGGGCAAGGTCAATGCTGCCGTATTCTACGATGTCCCTGTGATTGGGGAACCATTGCCTGAACAGGGAAGTAAAAGTTTCATCGCCTGCTACGCCTGTTTTTACATGCAGGATCTCGTTTATGGTAATATCGCGGAACTCCGATCTTGATACAAGCGCGTAATTATCATCCAGTATTACAGTACCAGACCATATAAAATGCTCACCATACTCTTTTGTATATCCCAATTCCGGAATTAATAAGGCTTCTCTGTTTAAAAGCATTTCTTTTATATCATGCCAATCTGCTTTCTCATCATGAACTATTTTAAAAGCAAGCCCCGTAAGGGAAGTAATCTCATTCAGCAGATCAAAATAAATTCCCTGCCATTCATTAACATACGTATTATAGAAAGAAAGCGGATAATTGGTATTGAATGCCGCAATTGGAATAGTTGGATTGTTTAAAAGGAATGCGCGTTCTTTTTCGTTGAGCGATTCAAACATTTTATATCTTCTGTAATCCTGATAACCCTGATTATATAAACTCAGCATTAAAGACATAGCTCCGCTTCGCTGCGCCTTTGTAACAATCGAAATTATTGGCTCCAAATCTTCTCTTGTCCCTGAAGCTGCCATAGTTGTCGGGTTAAAGCACAATGGGAAAAAATCCTGTGTAACAATATTATCATAATTAATAAAAACCGCTTCTGTAATACTTGATGTAATATAAGCGTCAGCCTCGCCTTTATTAAGAATATCATATGCATCCATAATGCTAAAAACCCATACAGGTTCGTATGAATCCGGTTCTGTCACCATGGCGATGGTTTCTTCAACGGGTGTATTTACAGGAAATGCGTAGCGTATAGGGCGTTCAAGTAAAATTTGATCAAGACTGGGGCTGCCGGCAAGCCGCACCAGTATAAACTGGCGTTCGGCAATGGTGTCGGTCATATAATACCGCTGCCTGCGCTCATCTGTAGGCATCAAGTTACCAGAGAAATCCACTTCGCCGGTTTCCATTTTTTCCAGTATCTCGTTTGTTTCCATAATCTCAAGTTTGAAAGGGATATTAAATAACTGTGTCAGCCATTCGCAGAACAAAGCGGCATATCCGCCGGTTCTGCCATCTTCCATTACAAATGCTTCTGTAGACAGAATCATTCCATAAGAAAAGTATTCATATTTTTTTTGCAGCGCTTCGACAGCTTCGATCTCACGGGCAGTTACACCAGGAACATCACGGAATGACTTAAATAGAGGCTTGTCTGATTCAGTTGAACAGGCTGTAATGCCAATAATGAAAACAATAAATAAAAACAGAACCGTAAATTGATTTATTTTCATATAACCTTAAAAAAATCTTTGTAAATAAGATAAGTAATTACTATTTAATTATCTTTCGGATTATACAATGATTTTTTCAAAAATGCAACTTTATATATTAACAGTTAATTTTTAAAAGAGGATATTCATTTGTCTGCAAAAACTTTAGGAACAACCGGTTGTGCCGCCGCAGGTGTCGCACTTCATGCAGGTGCCGTTTCTAAGCAGGGTGAATGAACCGCATGATGAGCACGGGTCTCCCTCATAACCTTTGATACGCGCCTGGACAATCTTTATAACTTCACTCTCCTGCGGATAGGATTTGGGCGATGATTGTTCCATTGTTGCAACCGCAACTGCAGTTTGCACCTGCGGCGCTGCCGCTGTTTGAGACTGCATCGCTACAGGAGATGAAAAAGCCGAAGCTTTGGTTGTATCCATCTGACGGTTTACAGAGGGCGCAGAATCAGCAATGCGTGTTTCTCCTGCAGAAGAGCTCTGCACCGGTTGCTTTACAACCTTACTTGCCGGAACAGTGTTCGGCCTGAAACCTGCGCTTTGTTTTTCGCTGCGCGGTTTTATATCTGACGTGCTGACTTCACTCTTTGTTGCAGTGGCGATCAGATCTTCCGGTTTTACCTGCCCCAAATCGCTTCGTTTCAGATAACTGATCGCAAGGTCGCGGAATACATAATCGATAACGCTTGTTGCCATCTTTACATAATCATGACCCTGCACCAAACCGTTTGGCTCAAAGCGGCTGAATGTAAAGGCATCGACATATTCTTCCAAAGGAACGCCGTATTGAAGTCCCAGGGAAACTGTAATTGCAAAACTGTTTAAGAGGCTGCGGAAAGCAGCGCCTTCCTTGTGCATATCAAGAAAAATTTCTCCAAGACTGCCGTCTTCGTATTCGCCAGTTCTGATAAAAATCGAATGCCCGCCGATTTTTGCTTTTTGCGTATAACCCATTCTGCGGTTCGGAAGCGGTTTTCTAAGTCCGCGGAGATTTGCCGCCTTCCTGCGATCCGGCGCTGCAGAAGGAAGCTCAAGCCCCTTTTCAACTTTAAGGATGGTGTCAGCTAATGGATCTGTTCCCGGCGCAAACGTGTTTAATGGCTGTGAAAGTTTTGAACCATCGCGGTACAATGCCACCGCTTTAAGTCCGCTCTTCCATGATAGCATGTAAGCGCCCTTTACATCATCGTAGTTGGCGGAGTTCGGCATGTTTATCGTTTTTGAAATTGCTCCGGAAATGAACGGCTGCACAGCAGCCATCATGTCAATGTGCGCTTTCCATGGTATTGATCTCTTTCCTTTTTTACCTGACGGAGCTGCCGTATCAAAGACAGGGTAATGCTCTTTTTTAAGTCCAGGCGCATTTTCAAGTCCCATCGTGCCGCAGGCAAAAAGTTCCGCATCCTCAATATCCTGGGTTGTAAAACCAAGGTGCTTTAAAAGATTAAAACCCTGAAGCGACCATGTGGATTCCGGAATTCTTAAAACTTCTTCTACAAATTTTTTACCGAGTATATACGGATTAAAAACGCCTTCCAGGTTGAGCGCCGTTTTTAATGTATCCTCCACTTTGGCCAGCACTTCCGCTGTAAAATCTTTTGCCTTAAGCGTTTCATGACTAATGGCAGGCGAGCCGTTTAAGGTTTTTCTTCCCGTTGCGTAGGCGACAATTTCTTCGATTGACTGCGGAGAGTATCCAAGGCTTTCAAGAGCGGGCGGCACCGATTGATTAATTATTTTAAAGTAGCCGCCGCCTGCAAGTTTTTTAAATTTGACAAGGGCAAAATCAGGCTCTATGCCTGTTGTATCGCAGTCCATTAAAAGACCGATTGTACCTGTCGGAGCAATCGCTGTAACCTGCGCATTGCGGTAACCATGCGCCTTTCCAAGATCAAGCGCTCTGTCCCAGGCTGCTTTTGCCGCATCCAAAAGATAAGAAGGACAATGCGCAGTATCTATCCCTCTTGGAATTGTATGAAGTCCTTCATATTCGCTGTCTGTGGCATTGTAAACAGCCCTTCTGTGATTGCGGATAACGCGCAGCATGTTTTCTGCGTTATCACCGTAACAGGCGAAAGCTCCGTGCCCGCAGGCCATGCGGGCGGATTGCGCATATGCCTCTCCGGAGAGAAGCGAAGAAAGCGCTCCTGCAACAGCCCTTCCCTGCTCTGAGTCATAGGCAAGACCCATAACCATAAGAAGCATTCCCAGGTTTGCATAACCAAGACCGAGAGTACGGTATTGATATGAAAGTTCTGCGATGCGCGGAGAGGGAAACTGCGCCATTACAACAGAGATTTCCAGAATCGTTGTCCAGATATCTATAGCATGAAGGTATCCGTCAACATTAAACATTTTTTTCCGTTTGTCATAAAAATGCGCGAGGTTTATGGAAGCAAGATTACAGGCAGTATCATCAAGGAACATATATTCCGAACAGGGGTTTGAAGCTCTTATCTCGCCGCCTGCAGGACAGGTGTGCCAGTCGTTGATCGTCGTGTGATACTGAAGTCCGGGATCTGCGCATTGCCAGCTTGTCTTTGAAATGTCATTCCAAATCTTGCGCGCCTTTATGGTTTTCACAGGTTCCCCTGCTATGCGGCTTTTAAGATCCCAATCGGCATCGTTTAATACAGCCTTCATAAAATCATCGCTAAGGCGCAGACTGTTATTGGAACTTTGCCCCGATACAGTGTTGTATGCTTCATCATCCCAGGCAGTGGAATATTGAGACACATCAACTTCATCATCGCCCTGCTCAAGGCGGCGAAGCTGCTGGTATAGGTAGGAAAGAGGAATTTTATCGCCTAAGGCAGCGCGTAAAACCATGGCAAGTTCGTGATTTTTCTCTGCGTTGAACTTGTCATCCTCAGGCCCGCGGAAACCGGAAAGCGCGCGTTTTATGGCATCGATATGTTTTTTTAATATAAGAGAGCCTGTAACCATCGAAGCAACCTTGTGCTCCTCTCCTGCTTTCCAGCTTATGTATTTTTCAACATCGGGATGATCGATATCGAGAGTTACCATCTTGGCCGCGCGGCGGGTGGTGCCTCCGGATTTAATCGCAGAAGCGGAGCGGTCGCTCACCTTTAAAAATGACAGAAGGCCGGATGAATATCCGCCGCCTGAGAGGCTTTCGTTCATTCCGCGGATACGGGAAAAATTTGAACCGGTCCCGGAGCCGTATTTAAAAAGGCGGGCTTCGCGGGTCATGAGATCCATGATGCCGCCCTCGTTTACAAGATCGTCATCTATGGAAAGAATAAAACAGGCATGAGGCTGGGGACGCTTGTAGGCGCTGTCTGATTTTACCACCTTGCCTTTTTCGGTATCGAAATAATAGTGCCCCTGAGCCGGCCCGTCGATCCCGTATACCGAGTACATTCCCGTGTTAAACCACTGAGGGCTGTTGGGAGCCGCATACTGATGCGCCAGCATATAGCAGGTTTCATCGTAAAAAGCGCTTTCGTCTTCCTGGCTGTCGAAATAGCCGGACTTTTTGCCCCACTCAAGCCATGTATAGGCAAGCCTGTGGAAAACCTGCCGGCAGTCATGTTCTGCGCCGTCTTCGGGCAGATTATTGCCGGGATCCTCGGGGGAATCGCCGCATTTTGCCCATTTTTTCCATTCGTAGATCTTGTCTTTCGGAACTCCGGCCTTGCGGAAGTATTTTTGCGCGATAATATCGGCGGCAATCTGGCTCCAGAATGCAGGCACAATGACAGTGTCCTCGGAAAAAATCGCCTTGCCGTTTGGATTTCTAATTTCGCTTTTACGCCTTTCCCAGGCAATATCAAAGTACGGCCCGCTATTGCAGTCCGTGAAAAAACGTTTAAACTTCATCCCCAAATCCTTTTTTTGAAACAATTGTATATGAACACTTTGTCAGGCAGATCATTGCGTATATGACCACACAGATAGCGGTGTTTTTTTTAGTGTACACCATATACAGCGGTATTTGCAAGGGGGCAGGAAGAAATTTAAAGGAATTTTAATAATCAAATTATAAGGCGAATATTCTTATTTTTGGTAATATATTTGGAATATGATAATTATTGAGAAACTTGATTTGGATTTAATACAATTTTTTTTCTCGCGGAGACGCAGAGGCGCAGAGAAGCGCATAGTTGTTATCCGTTATTTTTTATAAATCCCTGAAATTATTTGAGATTTTCTGGATTTTAAGCAGAATATTAAATAATGGCTCAGCGCTCTTTGCGGCTTGGCGGCTCTGCGAGAATTGATTTTGTTATCAACAGCTTGGTAGTATTGTTAGGCGAATTATGCCATATTTAAGAAAGCATGAAATTCTTGCAGGTAACACAGGAATCACTTGAGCTGGGAGCCAGAACTCTTTTAGAAGGCGGCCTTGTAGCGTTTCCAACGGAAACTGTCTACGGCCTTGGCGCAGATGCTTTTAACCCAAAAGCTCTTGCAAATGTGTTTGAAGTAAAGGGACGCCCCTCTTTTGACCCTTTGATAATCCATATTGCAGCAATAGAAACCCTGGACAAGGTAGCAAATCTTTCGCTTTTAAGCAGTGATGCGCGGGAAAAACTTTTTCTGCTTGCCAAAAACTTCTGGCCGGGCCCGCTTTCGATTGTTCTACCTAAAAATGAAAGAATACCAATGGTCGCTACGGCAGGTTTGCAAACCGCTGCCATCCGTTTTCCTGACAATGATACCGCCCAAAAACTTATTTCTCTTTCAAGCGGAGCTGTGGCCGCTCCCAGCGCCAATCCCTTCGGCGCGCTTAGCCCGACAAGGGCTGAGCATGTACGAAGCGGACTTGGAGAGAAAATTGACATAATCCTTGACGGAGGCCCTGCGCGAATCGGGCTTGAATCCACCGTGCTCGATATAACCGGCGCTGTAAAAATTTTAAGACCGGGCGGTACGCCAAGGGAAGCGATAGAAAAACTAATTGACCCTGTAGAAGAGCATAGCATTACCGCAAAAGACAATTGCCCTCTTGTCTCCCCAGGGCAATTAAAAAGCCATTATGCACCGGGAACTCCCCTTTTTGTTTTAAACCGCGATGAAATTATAGAAAGGCACTTTAATGCAGCGGACTATGAAAAGATTGCCTTTCTTTTTATTGACGGTTCTACAAAAGATGCATGGAAGGCAGCGCATAATAACTCAAACTTTGAATACCGCCTTCTTTCGCAGAGCGGAAATATGGCAGAAGCAGCTTCCCGGCTTTTTGAAACCCTTCATGAACTTGACAATGGCAATTTCGCATCGATTTATGCCCAATTAGCGCCGCAGGAAGGACTTGGAGCTGCGATCAACGACAGGCTTAAGCGCGGAGCGCGGGGTGGGTAGATTGTACTCAGGATTTGCAGTATTATGCCTACTTGCGAATAAAAGATATTTTTCTTAAAAAAATTCATTCTGTCATTTTACATCGTTATATATATTTTTATGCAACTTTTTTCTGAACCAATATTTGTTCATATAAATATTCAGGTGCAAAGTCAACTCCATTATCCCAGGATAATGTATTATGCCAAAGTTTCACTGTTTTAAATATTTCCAAATCCAATAATTCACGAATAATTTCCCGATGATCTTTTTCTAATTCATTCTTTAAGTTAATAATACCATTTTGCCCATTATTAAACTCTATATAAACGGTATAATCACCTTGCAATGAAACTTTTGTTATGCCAAGCATTTTAACCTCCTTATATCTACACCAATGGCGGTATTTTATTAAATTTACCAACTGATTGAAGCAAATTCCAATTGTCTATTAATTCCTGCTTGTGCATTGAAGCCCATTCAACAACGTTACCATGAATTCGGGAAGGTAAATCCCCTTCCAAAATTCCAAGCCCATTTATAGCTATAGATGCTTCATACTCCCCATATTCAACATGAAAATGAGGTGGATTATGGTCATTAAAACACATAAATATCACGATGCCTAAAAAACGGCTTAATTCTGGCACGTTTTTATTCTAAACTAATCCATATTCTTTTGCAACTCTTCGCGGTGCCTTACGTTAAATCTAACCCTAGCAGGGCTGATGCCTCACGATAAAAATCTAACCATACGGAAGATGAAATAATATCGCCTTCTTTCGCAGAGCGGAAATATGGCAGAAGCAGCTTCCCGGCTTTTTGAAACTCTTCATGAACTTGACAATGGCAGTTTCGCATCGATTTACGCCCAATTAGCGCCGCAGGAAGGACTTGGGGTTGCGATCAATGACAGGCTTAAGCGCGGAGCGTGAGGTGGGTAGATAGTACACTTTTATTTTATGGGAAAGGTTTTTCTACTTATGCTAAATGTTCTGGATGTCTTACGAAATTATCCTGTTTACCGATCTTTATTTTCTTTTATTATTTGTTCCAGTGATTTTCCGCTATTTAATTCATTAATAATTTCTTGTCTCCCCTGTTGTTTGGCATAAGCCATTTTGCTTTGGATATCAAGTTCGTATTTTTCTTCACTTGCAATACGGCAGCGCTCATACCAATCTTTACTAACAGTATTTAAAACATCACTCGCCATTTTGATTCCCTCCTGGTGTTCAATTATCTGATTTATTTTCTCACGTTTTGCCTTGTCTGTCAAATTTTGGAAAAATACTGCCCAATGCTCTGCCGGACTCATGTCTTTTACATTATTACTAAAGTCAGATATGCCGTTTTAATTTTTATCTTTTTTTATTATATTATTATTGATATTTATTTTTTAATTAAACAGTATTTTAGTTCTTGAGTTTATGAGCTTTGTATCGTAATCTCCCCATGTGTAAAATTTACGTCTCTGTGTTTCAATCAAAGGCTGTTGCTACAAATTCTTCCCACAGCTCTTCTATTAATTCTTCTGTATCTGTTCCTTCATAAGGCCATAAATCTGCATTTTGCCCGTCTTCACTAAGTTCGATAAGCCATAAAGAACATGAGGTATAATCATGCTTATG
>WQXU01000045.1 GCA_009781635.1 Treponema sp. | reverse complement strand
GTAGGGGGCCACGATCCAGCGATGAGGACCCAGCGACCCCGCCCCCCCAACCCCCACCCCCAACCCCCCAACCCCCAACCCCCACCCCCCAACCCCCAACCCGCACCTACATTGTAGGTATTCCACGCGCTTTCTCGGTGCATACTTTGTATCCGCTTTATTCGTGGTTTTTTTATGAGCTTGGAATTAAGACCTTCCTTTCTACGGAGGTTGCGCATGAGGGAGTTGCGCGGGCTGAGGCGCAGTACTGCTTCCCGGCGGAAATTGCGCACGGCGCTATCCAGGACTGTCTTGATAAGGGCGCAGATTATGTATTAATGCCGCATTTCCGTGATATGCCAAGCTATGAAGACAAGGTGCACGCGAACTTTTGCCCGATAACCCAGGCCCTGCCTTATTATATGGAAAAAGCCTTTCCGGATATTGAGGCAAAAAGGTGGCTGCCCCTTGTTGTAAGTTTTAAATTCGGCGAAGGAAAGGCCCTGGAGTTGTTCTGCGAAATGACAAGCCTTTTGGGTATTGGCGAAGCGGAAACAAGGACGGCTTTTAACAAGGCATGGGCAAAACAAAAGGCTTATTTTGAAGCAGTAGAAAAAATGGGAATACAGGCGCTT
Organism: Treponema sp.; assembly: GCA_009781635.1. Lineage (GTDB taxonomy): Bacteria > Spirochaetota > Spirochaetia > Treponematales > Breznakiellaceae > WQXQ01. The sequence continues at coordinate 11,697 of WQXU01000045.1, read as the reverse complement.
GCAGATGCGCGTAAAGAGAAACGTCCTGTTATTGCGGTTTTGGGACGTCCTTACAATGCATTTACGCCGGAAGCGAATATGGGAATTCCGCGCAAGTTTACAACAAGGGGTTATTCAATTATTCCCTTTGATATTCTGCCGTTCCGCGATGAAGTAATTTTTCCGAACATGTACTGGTATTACGGTCAGCAGGATTTGAAAGCCGCAAACCTTCTTAAAAACGAAGATAATATTTATCTTACATTTATTACAAACTTTTCCTGTGCGCCTGATTCGTTTATTCTTCATTACATTAAATGGATGATGGGGCAAAAACCATTCCTTGTATTGGAACTGGATTCGCATTCGGCGGATGCAGGCGTAGATACCCGTGTCGAGGCATTCCTTGATATCATCGACGGCTACCGCACAAAGAAAAATGAAATTGATGCTGAACGTTACGATAACGGATACAGGTTTGTAAGCGAAAGGGTTGGCGACTCTGATGAGTTTAACATGTATATAAACAATGTGAAAACCAAAGAGAAAATCCCTGTTAAGGACAACAAGAGGGTTAAAATACTGCTTTCCAATATGGGAAATATATCAACGCAGTACATAGGAGCCGTAATAAGGAGCCTTGGGTATAATGCGCAGGCCATGCCTGTTGCAACTAACAAAACGATCCAGATAGCGCGCGCCAATACCTCGGGGAAGGAATGCGTTCCAAGCCAATTGGTGCTCGGAAGCGCGCTTGAGTTTTTCTTCAGCGATGAATACCGCAAGGATGAACTTTATCTTCTCTTTGTGCCGATAACAACAGGCCCCTGCCGTACCGGGCAGTACTATGTCTACTACGAAAACCTTTTCCGCGATCTTCGCCTGGAAAATGTGGTTATCTTTATACTTTCTGCTGACAATTCCTATACGGAACTGGGACCGAGTTTTGCAAAGCAGATGTGGATTGGCGTTGCGCTGTCTGACTACCTTAAGGATATTCAATGCTCGCTTTTGGCAACTGCAGAAGATCCTGTACAGGCGGAAAAGGTTTTTGAACATTCATGGCGGCATGTCATGAACGCAGTAGAGCATAAGCCGAAAGGTTTATGGAAGGAACTGAAAATTGCCGCATCGGAAATAAAAAAAATACCCTTAAAACGAAGCGTTAATTCCTGCCCCCGCGTATTGATTGTGGGCGAGATATATGTGCGCCGTGATGATTTTGCGGTTAACGAACTTATCGAATTAATGAGCGCAAGAGGCATTGTGGTAAAGGTAGCCGGGGTAGGCGAGTGGATTCACTACCTTGATTTTGTGCGCGAATACGCGCTTAAAAAGCTTGTAAGGCTCCAAAAACCGGGTAAAAGGCTTTTTTCAAAGCCATCGCGGGATTTAAAAAAGCTTCAGATAGAAGAATGGTGGAAGCATCATATCGAGAAAAAGATACTTTCCATTTTAAATCCGACAGGACTTATCCCTGAAACGCCTCATGACATGCGCCACATAATGAAATATACGGTGGAACATTTTGTCAATCTGGAACTCAATTCTGAAATTGCAGTATCATCTGGTTCTGCGGCCGCGGCGATGGATGCAGGTTATTCAGGCATTGTAAATATAAGCCCCTTTGCCTGCCTTATAGGCCGTGTAATCGAGGGTTTGTTCACTCCCTGGGCGCGCGAGCGTAATTATCCGATACTGTCAGTTGAAATTGACGGTAACCTTTTACCGCCCAACATCGTTAACAAATTGAACATCTTTATGGTCAATGTTTTACGCTTTAAAGGCGGCCAGGATGTATCAACGCTGGTAGACAAGGCAGGGGAATGATGAAAAGGCTTGAGAAGAGCATTGATACTCTGCTTGAAAATTATGATTCTCATGGCATGGTGAATCATTCCGGAGCGGAAAATCTTCCCGGAAGACAGAGCATTGATAAAATTGTCCGGGGCCTTGAGGAGCTTCTCTTTCCAGGTTATCTTGAGAATCTTTATACGGAAAAAGATTCCTTACGCAAAATCACAGGCGAAAAAGTTGTTAATATATCCGCATCTCTTTGCAGCGAAGTAGAGAAGAGCCTTGCTTTCTCCGCGCGCATGGGAGATTTAAAATGCGGCAATAAGGGCTGCAGAGCAGTAGCCGCGCTTGTTGTGGATGAGTTTTTTGAAGAGCTGCCTAAAATAAGGAGCATACTGTGCAAGGATCTGGAAGCTGCAGTGCGCGGAGATCCGGCTGCAATGAGCGCCGATGAAGTTATTCTTTCATACCCGGGATTCCAGGCGATTGCTGTCCAGAGAATAGCGCACTTTTTTTATTCGCGGCAGGTGCCTTTAATTCCGCGGATGATGAGTGAGCTTGTACACAGGCGCACAGGCATTGACATTCACCCGGGTGCGCAGATAGGCGAATCATTATTCATTGATCACGGCACAGGTATCGTAATAGGGGAAACTGCGGTAATCGGGAAAAACGTCAAGCTGTATCAGGGCGTTACCCTGGGAGCGCTTTCGGTAAAAAAAGAAGTAGCGGGCCGCAAACGCCATCCAACAATAGAAGATGATGTGACAATTTACGCCAATGCTACAATCCTGGGAGGAGAAACTGTAATTGGGCGCGGCAGCATTATCGGAGGCAGCGTTTGGATTATACAGTCAGTCCCGCAGGGCAGTAAAATATATAACAAGTCTTAAATGCGGAGGAATTATGAATAAATTTTTTATATCAATATTAATTTTCATTTTTGTTTCAGGCATAACATTTGCGCAGGATACCATTACAGAAATGGATGAAGCTGTTGCAGCCCTTGCAAGGAATATACATGCAAAACTTGCAGAAAAAAACGCGCAGAAAGTAATAATTGGACAGTTAAATTTCCTGGACAGCATACCTCCTTTCAGTTCCTACTGGGTAAATCAGCTGACCGGAGAATTAATAAATATGCCGCGCAGGAATTATGTAATTATCGCCGGTAATGCACCTGATGCAGACTGGACAATTACAGGCGAGATTGTTCAGGCAGCGGATGTTATAAGGGTTTATTCGCGTTTAATAAGGTTATCGGACAGGGCGGTTGAAGGCGTTTTCAGCTCGAACTTTCTGCGTGATGAGCACATAACAGACATGATTTTACCCGGCACAGGCGGCGCTGTTTCCGCCGGAAGGGATCCTTATGAACCTGACAGCTGGGAATCTCCCGTTGTTTATACAATTGGAACAAGTTCCGCAGCGCCTGTTATGAACCGCGCCTTAACAGAAGGCGATGAAGATTTTTTCCTGCTTGTTCCGGACAGGGACGGACGTCTTACTCTGGAAACAACAGGCAGCACAGACACTTATATGCACTTTTACAATTACGACAGCGGTGAAGAGCTTGCAAGCGACGATGACAGCGGACAGGGAACAAACGCGCAGATTGTGCATAACGTACGGGGCGCAGTGCGCTATCTTGCTGTTGTCCGTGGTTATAATTCGTCTGTAACAGGCGCCTATGGTTTCCGTTCTTTTCTTACAGTAAGAGAGGGAGCGGCAAGCCGGGATAATCCTCATGTTTATGAAATAGGCATTGGAGAAGGAAATGCAGTCAGCGTAAACCGCAATTTACGGGAAGGGGATGAAGAATATTTTCTTCTTGTTCCGGACAGGGACGGACGTCTTACAATGGAAACAACAGGAAGAATTGATACCTACATGGAATTATATGATGAAGGCACGGATGAATTGCTGGATGAAAATGATGACGGCGGAAATAGTTACAATGCCCGCATACGTTATAATGTATATTCCGGCAAGCGCTATATTGTATTGGTGCGCGGATATGACAGCAATGTAAGAGGCTCTTTTGGATTCAGGGCATTTTTCCCAGGCTCTGTAATGCTGGACGCAGATGAATATGAACCTGATGATGAGCCCTCACTGGCCAAATTAATTGAAATAGATTCAACGCAGCAGCGTACTTTTCATTCTGCAGATGATGTAGACTGGGTCAGATTTCAGATTACAAGACAGGGACGCTATACCATTAATGCAAGGGGTGAAAATAACAACCGCCTTGATACCTATATAGAATTATATGACAGCAATTTAAATATGATTGCAGAAGATGATGACGGAGGAGACGGCCTAAGTTCGCGTCTTTCACTTAATCTTGGCATTGGAACCTACTACCTTAAAGTGTGGTGCATCGATGAAGAGCCTGACCAAGGGTATTTGTTAAGCATTACATCACGCTAATTCGTTTCTATAGCGACAATGAGGGCTGCGACGGTGCGCGGATTGTAAAGGCTTGCGGTAAATGCAGCTTCGTTTTCTTCGAATACAAGAGCTGTTGTAAAGCCGTCGCCTACTGCCGCTGAGAGTCTTTTATTAATCGGACCCCGGCTGGATGAAAAAGCGCGCATGATGCTCTGTATGTCCAGCGCCTGTTTTGCGTAAAGCGTTATAAGATATTTTTTCCCCTGATTATCCATTGTAAGGAATCTGTTTTCACCCGGCAGAACAACAGCGCTGTCAGAGTAGTTTAAAAGGGGTGAAACAGAGTTTTGCGGAAACAATAAGACAGGAGCTAAAAAATCATTTGCATCAGCTCCCTGGCGGACAGTAAAAGAATAAACATAGGCGCTTTCTCTGGCTCCGACAGTAAAGCTTATCTGTGTTCCTGCGCCAAGGATTTCGCTTGCCATGTAATAACTATTTTCCGCAAGGGATACGCAGGCAGTTTTTGTTCCTTCTGAACTTGCAACTTCCATCTTTACAAAACCGTCAAACCTTATGCCGTCGCTGTAGTTTGAAATATTATCAATTAATTCATAGGCTTCCATTACAAAATCTGTAAAGACCTGATACGGAATCCAGATATAACCTCCGTTACCCCACTTTCTGCCCCAGCTGTTTAAAACTTCAAAGGCGCCGCCGAATTTGTTATCATCATAACCAACTACGCACATTGCATGGCCGTAATAAAAACGCTCAGGGTCTTCCGACGGGCGCCATACTTTTTTTGCATCGTTAAAAGAGTCGGGAGTATTCATTCCAATAATAACGGGTTTGCCTTCCGAAATGCTCTTCTTTACAATCCTTGTTATAAGCGTCTGTTTTTGCCTGTCTTCTCCTGAAAAAAGCGTGACATAATCTGCTATTGGATATGTTCTGCTTGTTTTGTAATGGGAGAGATTTACACGCGGAAAGGAAACTGAACGCTCGGTATCCAGCATCCTGACAGCTCCTGTATCTCTTAAATAATCAAGGGCAATGTAAATCGGCGCTCCCTGTACGCACTCAGGATCCTCAGGCTTTACATTACGGTAGATATGCACAGGCGAAAATACGTTCTGGGTGGTCATGGTTTTATTTACCCTGTTTATCGCAATTGATTCACAAATGGTTCTTGCAGCGTATGCTGCAGCCCAGGCAACGCAGGTGCTGAACTCACCCTGATCACCCGGCAGGGGCGCATACTGCCTTAATGAAAATGAAGCAGGCAGACCCTCATACAAACGGGGTGAAAGCTGCGCTCTTCGCGGGAGATTTTCGTATTGTTCATCAAAAATGGCGCCCCTGCTCTGCGCAGAGGCAAAAGAAGCGTGAAAAAACAGTAAAACCAGTAAAAAACAAATAACTTTCCCGCTTTGTTTCATATATCTATGGTATAGTCTTTTTTGGCTTGAATCAAGCTTGCATAAAATTTGCATTTTCGATAAACTTTTGTATATCTTAATTCGGAGCTTTGAAAGATGGGAATTTTAAGTATAGTTTTGCTTGTATTTTTTATTATTAACGCCGTGCTGCTTATATTGCTGGTCTTAATTCAGAATGATGAGAGCGGCGGCCTTGGCGGTATTTTTGGCGGCGGAGCCAATACAGCCTTTGGCTCGCGATCAGGTAATATTCTTACCCGGGCAACCACTGTACTGGGATCCCTGTTTCTTGTGATCAGTCTTGGCCTTGCTCTGCTTAGCCGTACTCCGGGCGGAACCGGTGTTGAAGAAGAGGCAAGGAGAATATCCGCAGAAGAGGCCAGAACAAACTGGGTAGAAGACGAAATGAATCCGCCTGTAAACCAGTTTCCGGATGATATTTTCTTCTTTAACGAAGATTTAAACGAGGATGCTGCAGAAGCGCAGTAATCCAAGAGGTATTTAAAAATGATCCTGCAGGATGTATTGCTGCCTGAATTTATCAAGGTAGATATGGAAGCTGAAGATAAGGATGAGGCGTTTGAGGAACTTGTAGCCCATTATTGTCAGGCTGACAAATCGGATGCTCATAATGATATTCTTGGCGCAATACAAAGACGGGAAGCAAAGATGTCAACAGGAATTCATAAAGGGATTGCTGTTCCGCATGGAAAGACAAATGCCGTAAAAACACTGCGCGGCGTACTTGGAATATCCAGTAAAGGCGTACAGTACGATGCTCTTGACGGGGAGCCTGTCTATCTGCTTTTCATGATTATTTCCCCCTTGGAAGATTCGGAAAAATATTTAAGACTTTTAAAACATCTGGCTGAACTTATGGAAATTCCGCAATTTCAAACCGAATTACAGGCGCAAAGGGATCCGCAAGGCGCTTTTAAAATTATACGCAAATACGAAGAACTTCTTTCAACCCAGAACTGATTATGGGTAATACTCTTGAACATTTATTACAAATCGAAGCAGAGGCGGCAGCTCTTGTAAACAGCGCACAGGAAGAGGCAAACAGGCGTCTTCGCGAGAACGAAGAAAAAAACCGTATTTTCTACGAAGAGCGCCTGAAGACGGAAATGCAGATACGCCAGGCATCTCTTGAAAAAGAAAAAGAAAAGATCAATGAACAGTATCAAAAAGAACTAAACGAATACCGCAATGAAATTGAATATATTAATGCCGACACGCAAAAATTTAACGCTCTTTTTAACAGTTATATAAAAAAAGCTGTTTCAGGCGAAGGATGATTTATGCGGGAAGACAGCGGTTATGCATATGCCAAAGCAGGCTGGATAGTCGGCAGATCTTTCCTTGAAAAAAGATTTTCAACCCTTTACGGTATTCATACATTAAATGAATTTGACAGGCTTATATTCCCTGAAACGCACAGGGAACTGCCGGGCAGGGAATTGCTGCCCTGTCTTGAAAGACGGATCACAGAACGCGCGGTTCGCAGGATTTTTTCTGTTTTAAATTCGTATACGGAAATTCCAAAACTTTTAGTGCGTATGTTCAGAAGTTTTGAATATGCGGATTTAAAAGAATGTCTTGTCCATATAACAGGCGCGAATAAAGACAAGCCTGTAATATGCGATATCGGCCGTTTTAAAACAATTAACTTTAACGCATATCCTGATATTACGGCAATGCTCAAAAAAACAGAATTTGAAGATCTGCTTTCTTCCGATCTTAAACAAATAAAGCAGGGCATGGATTTAACGGCAATTGAGTCAAAACTGGATTTTAGTTTTTACAGCGGGTTGATAGAATGTCTTGCGCAGCTTTCCGATGAAGATCGCGATATCGCTTCCCGCCTGCTTGCCGATGAAATATCGCTGCGTAATTGCCTGTGGGCATTGCGGCTGCGGACATATTACGGTAAAAGTGAAATTGAAACTTCAAGATACCTGATGAACCTTAGATTACCGGGAAGCATAAACATGAAAAGGACATTTCTGGCTTCTGATGCCCTTGCCTCCCTTGATTTCTCTCTTGATGTAAGGAAGGACTGGCGAAGCTGGAGATGGGAAAGATTTTTGAACCCTGCGGATACAGCCGTAAGCTGGAAGGCCGACCCGCGGTATTTTCAGAATGCAGCTTCCCGCTATCTGTATCATCTTGCGTATCACAACTTTCACAGCTCTCCAATGTCTGTAAGCGCAATTTATTGTTTTATCAAGTTGGTGCAGTTTGAGGAGGATCTGCTTACAAGTGTTGCCGAAGGCTTATCACTTGGCATGGACAGTTCTGGTATTTTCAGGCTCCTGGAGGCAGGATGAAAATTGATTTTTCAGGGTTAATATAATGCTGCGTCCGCGTAAGATGAAATATATTGAGTTTGCCGTCATGAAAGACGACATGAACGCAGTTCTTGAATACCTTGGCAGAAAGGCCGCGGTACAATTTCCGGAAATACAGGATACAGCGCAGAACCAGGATGTTTCCAACATAATGGAAATCATTAACAGGTTAAAAGAAACAGGGGAGTATATAGGTATAGATTCCTTCATTGCACAGGAAGGAAAGGATATAAATGACGATGATTTTATCCGGAATAAAGATAAGCAAGCTTATACAGAAGCGTTTTGCTCTGCAATTGAATATATTAAATACCGTGAAAAAAAATTAATTCACGAGAAACAGCGCGTGCGTGAAACCATAAATGAAGTGCGCGCTTTTTCCAGAATGAATATACCGTTTTCGGATTTTGAGCATCTTTCATATCTTACATTGCGCATAGGACGCATGGATCCAAAAAATATTGCGCAATTAAGCGAAAGTGTTGAGGATCGCTGTGTAATCATAAAACTTGATTCTGCAGATAAGATCCTTGCGGCAAGCTCAAAAAAAGGAAGATTCGCCCTTGATTCGCAGCTTAAAAAATATTCATTTGAACCAATTGCCGTATCTGAAAATTACCGCGCTATTCCCGGGCAGATGCAAAAGAGCCTGGATGAGCAGTACGCAAATATTGAGAATGAACTTGAAAATATTAAAAATAAAAAAGAGCAGCTGAAAAAAAATCATGCAGATGAACTTGTTAATCTTGTTTTGTCATGGCATACGGTACTTGCAATAGAAAAAATGAAGGCAAAATTTGTTTCTACAAAAAACCTGTACCATTTTACAGGATGGGCGCCTGATGATACAGTTAATACTCTTGTTAAAGGACTTTCAGATTTAACAAAAGGCAGGATAGCAATACGCGCATTTTCCCCTGAAGAAGTGCCTTCAATAAAAAGCGGAAAAGAAAAAGTTCCTGTTGCAATGAAACACAATGTCTTTGTTAAAGGCTTTGAAAGCCTTGTATTTTCATACGGCGCTCCGCTGTACGGAACAATAGATCCAACCGCTATTGTTGCATTCTTTTTTACATTAATGTTTGGAATCATGTTCGGAGATGCAGGGCAGGGTTTTGTTTTGTTACTGCTTGGCATAATAATTAAAAAGAGCAGAAAACATCTTGTTAAATTCAGGAAGTTTTCAATCCCGCTTATTTCTGTAGGCATTGCATCAGTAATTATGGGTCTTTTGGCAGGATCTGTTTTTGCAAATGAAAAACTGCTGATAGCTCCCACAAGAATGATCACTTCTGCAATTACAGGACAGCCAATGGATCGTATCCTGCACATTCTGCCAATGGCAGGAGAAGGCGGCAGTATAATAAAACTTTTTTATTTTTTCGGGTTTACAGTTGCAATCGGCGTTATTATAAATTCACTGGGTCTGATAATAAATATATATAATTGTTTTGTGCTGAAAAAATATGAAAACGCAGTATTTTCAAAAACAGGGTTAGCAGGTCTTTTATTTTTCTGGTATGCATTATTTGTAATAGTAAGGATTCTATTCGGAGGCAGCTTTGAAATCTTCGATTTGGCGGGTATTATTTTTCCTTCACTGTGCATTTTCTTTGGCCCTGTAATATGGCGTGTTTTTGCAGGAAAAAGAAAGCTTCTTAAAAATGGTCTTCTTGCTTTTATAACGGAAGGATTTGTGGCAGTTCTGGAGACGGTCTCCACATATTTTTCAAACACTGTAAGTTTTCTGCGTGTCGGCGCCTTTGCGCTTGCCCATGCAGTTTTTTCATTTATCGTATTCTATTTTACAGACGAGCTTGCGCGTTCCGGAATTGCAGGGACTTTTTCCGCAATTTTGATTATGATTACAGGGAACGCAGTTATAATAATGCTGGAAGGGCTGATTGTTGCCATTCAGGTAGTGCGCTTGCAATATTATGAATTTTTTAATAAATTTTTAATTGAAACCGGCGTTGAGTTTTCACCGTTCAGGTTTACATATGGGGATCAAACATAAGAGTACGGTTCAAATGTATAAAAAAATGCTGACGGTTAAGGAGTTTATATGAAAAAAATCATGTTTTTGTTATGCGTAATGCTGCTTGGCAGCGTTCTTGTCTTTGCGCAGGAAACTGCTGAAAAAGGAAATACTGCCGCGGCAGTTGCAGACTCCATTAAATATATTGCGGCGGCTCTGGCTGTCGGTATTTCCTGTATCGCAGGCGGAATAGCGGTTGGAAGAATCGGCTCTGCTGCAATGGGCGCAATGAGCGAAAACCCTGATCTTTTCGGGAAGGCCCTGCCTTATGCAGGTCTTGCCGAAGGTATTTGCCTTTGGGGATTCCTTGTAGCTCTGCTTATTTTATTTATATAAAATTTGTGGATTATTTTTTCCTTGGCGATGAGGAGCTTGTTACAGCCTTCCGGTTTATCGGCATTGACGGGCTTGCAGTAAGAGACAGCGAAGAAGCAATAGCTGTTTTTAGAAAAATCACTGAGGGCCTTGATGGCGGCAGTACAGAAAAGCAAACCCCGGATACAGGCGATTGTCAGGTTCTAATTATTACAGAAGAGACCGCAGACTGGCTTGGCGATTATATGATTAACTGGCAGATATCGGGAAATTATCCCCTGCTTGTAGAAATACCTGGTATTTCAGGAAGGCTCTCTGACAGAAAGACGCTTGTAGATCTGATAAGAGAGGCAATCGGGATACATGTTTAAGACAGGCGCCTCTATGGAATACTCAAGAAATTCCAGTTTCCATGCATGAAGAAAAAAACCGCCCCTTGCGCTGCTACCGTATTTAATATCACCTGCCAGAGGATGTCCGTGGTATGCAGCCTGAGCGCGTATCTGATGCGTTCTTCCTGTTGAGATTTCCGCTTTTATTAAACTGTAATTGTCCCCTGCTGCAAGCGTTGTAATTTTAGTAACCGCCTGTTTTCCGCCGGAGTCTGTTATAAATGTCTTTTTCTTTTCCTTGTCCCTTGTTAATAAATCCTGCCAGATTTCATTTTTTTTGATTATGCCCTCTGTAACGGCAAGATAGGTTTTTCTCACTTTTCTTTCATGCATTAGCGTACTAAAAAGGCGCGCTCCTTCCAGATTTGTAGAAAAAACTACAATGCCGCTTGACGGTTTATCCAGCCTGTGAAGAGGGCCTGGTTTAAAAGACAATGAAGGAGGCAATTTATCTTCAAGATAGGAAAGAACCATTGTATCAAGGCTTTGCGGGCCGTGAACAGCAAGTCCGCAGGGCTTGTTCACTGCTATAAGACCAGGGCCCTTCCAAATTATATCCGCAGATAATGGCAGGCTGGATAAGAGTGTCTTTTTTGGAGCGCCTGTTAAAGAAGGTATGGAAATTTTTACACCGCATTCAGGACGATCCTGCGCTTTTGCCGGCCTTCCGTTTATCAGTACTTTTTTCTGACGCAGTAACCTGTGTATTAAAGGCAGAGGATGATCCGGCAATGCCTTGCGCAGTATTCTGTCCAGCCTGCGTCCCCTGTCATCTTCGCCTGTTACAAGTTCCATGCATTATTTATATCACAATGAATTAACTTGTTCGACAATCCGCTTGCTTGTCTTGCAGTTTTATTGCGCTGTCCGTAGTGCCTCATTAAAAAAAGTAACCGAAAAGAATGGGTGCCTCATTTAGAAAAAGTAACTTTAGCCTTATGTGCTGCAAACAGCACTCTAATGGCTTTATGAACAGCATATTGCAAATC
>WQXU01000044.1 GCA_009781635.1 Treponema sp. | reverse complement strand
GATTTTTACAAGTTTTCTCTGATATAAATTATCCTGCTCAAGAATTTTTTCGTAAACACGCCCAATATACATCAGCAGCCTGACCGGGACATTGTTGTTTATGGAGCTTTGGTGTTCGATTAACACTACAATACGATCATTGATAGTGAAGGAGATATCATTAATCTGATTCATGTAGATTGCATCGGACAAGGTGTTAATGTCGATGATTGCATCCGGCGGAATGTCGACTCCTTCGATAGCCGAATAAACCTCTCTTAAAACTTCCGGATTGGAAAACAGGGTAGAAAACACGCTGCTTTTGTGTTTCCTGTTTACATTTGAGTCCATATATACCTCGCAAAAAAAAGCTGGAACCTTCATAAAAAGGTTCATGTATATATGGCGCGGCCGTGCGTGGCGCTTTAGTGAAAATGAAAATTATTTAAATCATTAGGAGAGGTAATATTAACCAAAAGCGAAAAAAATTATGTGTCTTATTTCTAATCCCCGGAAATTATACCTGACTGTTATTGATATCTCATCGTGTACCTTTCCAGCATATGTTAAAATCTTGGCTGCTCTCTTTGTTGTTTTTCATATTCACTAATCCTTCCAAAACCTGCTAACCAGGCTGCTGTTATAATATCAATACCAAAATGTACGTAAAACCTGTGTTTATGTAATTTATTATACCTGTACCCTAAATCAACAAAAAAAAAGTCTGAACTAAATATACTGTCTCTGGAATAATAACCTTCAATATTTATATTGCGTAATGAAAAAGAAATCCCGGAATAATATTCAACAAATTGCGGCCAATCATTCCTAATTGCGTTTATGGAAATAAATGGACACAGGACAAAATACCTGGATCTTTTATTCAAAATATTATAATAAAGCGTTGGATTTATAAATGTTAAAGCAGAATCATTTGAATTAATACAAATAAAAAAAACAAAAGGTGAAAAGCTTATGCCAATTCCATTATGCATTTCGTATGCTAATTTTATGAAATTACCATAAATAAATCCACTATTATCTCCAACTTCAGAATTGAAACTAAATCCTAATATCCCAAGACTTATACTTGCTTCACCGTGTACAGCATAAACATTACAGAGCATAAAAAAAAGTAAAAATATAATTATTTTCATACAACAACTCCAAAGCAATCCATACAACAATATTAAATATGTAAATTGTTCAAAATTATAACTGAGGAACTGGCTACTGCCAGTTCGTTTTTCTTCTCTTATGGAAAGACTACACAGGAACAGCCGCAACCATTTCTTTGCGTATCAGTTGAGAGACAAATTCAGCGGGGGTCTGGCGCAGCGCTTTCGAGCGAGCGTCAATAATATGAACAGTCGCTTCATCCAAAAGCAGCATTCTGGCTTTTCGTTCGGTAAAAAAACCGCCTTCGCCTTTCCTGACTTTTGGTGTAGTTTTAGTGTATAATTCATCTAAAGCAAAAGCTTCTTCTTCGGTCATATCTGGCATAATTTACTCACCTTTTCTTCATTCATTAATCTATCGCAAAAATTCTTCTTACAGGAAAGCGGTTTGTTCTGCGATTGACTTACACTTCGCAGAACTTAGGGGCGAACCAGCCGGAAGCCGACGCTGCCGCCCATGTCCCATGGGCCGCTGTTGTGGATGCTCCGACACGCAGAACGAAGGCTCTGCCCCCTGTAGCTCCAGCTCCCGCCGCGTATCACACGGAACGAGCCAGAGACCGCTCCGGTTGGATTAGTCTGCGCTCCAGTTGCATACGTTCCGTACCAATCCCAACACCACTCCCATACATTTCCATGCATATCATACAATCCCCATGCATTTGCCGAAAAACTCCCCACAGGCATTGTTCTTCTTCTGTATTCGCCTTTAGCATTATTATTGTATGGATTATTGCCGTCATAATTAGCCTGATCGGTAGTTATGTTGTTTCCTGTATTGAACGGCGTAGTAGTTCCGGCCCTGCAGGCATATTCCCATTCGGCTTCTGTAGGCAAACGATAACCGTTAGCGTTCCAATTTACCGAAACTGCAGCATCTGTTATAGGGTATCCGCTTGCGGGTACTCTGTTTGTCATAGTATACGCTGGAGTTAGCCCTTCTCTCTGGCTGCGCCTTATACAATATTCAATCGCATCAAACCATGTTACATTTTCTACAGGCAGATTATCCCCTTTGAAATGGCTGGGATTCGTTCCCATTATTTCCTGATATTCCCTCTGTGTTACTGGGTACATGCTCATCTGAAACGAACTTAATGTAACCTGACGTTGAATCTCATCGTTATCACGGCCTGCTTCATTTGCAGGGCTTCCCATTGTAAATGTGCCGCCGTTTATGCGTACCATATTATTTTGCTGCGCAGCTAAACCTGTTACTATAAAACATAATGTAAAAATTAAAACCGTTATTTTTTTCATTTTATTTCCTTCTTTAAAATAAGATAAACTTATTATATCATTTTTTCAAATTTTTTACATTATTATAATCATATTTTCCGTTAACTCCCTGCACAAGGATGCGCGGAGCGACTAGTGGACTTGAGGTAAAATTAGCTATAAACTTTTTTTATGCCTTTCGTTTAACTGATTATTAAACGCAAAATTGATAATCAAGAATAAGTTGAATGATCTGGTATGAAAACCCATTACTAACGCTTCAGGCATCACCACCCCCCTGGCCAACCCCTTGAAAAATATTGATTCAAGCTTTATTTTCTATATATATGAAACTAATAAGCTTTCTAAAGCCTGGGCTTTTTATATACGAACTCATCAGGATATTGATTTTTGTCTTTATTTTAATTATTCAAAAAAACGATCATGGTTCTGCAAAAATTATCTTTGCCTCCTCATCTGCTCTTTTTACGCTTATGGCCCTGTTCATCTGGATCGACATAGACCGGTATAAAACATATCTGCCCTTATATATAGCAGGAAAATGTATATGCGTTTTTCTGGAAGCAGTCTTTTCTATTGCATCCAGGCAGGTTACAATGATTGGAGGCAGAGACGCCATTGCCTTTCTTTCGCAATTGGTTTTAAGCGGTGATTTATTTGCCCTTGGTATTGTTTTTCTGATTCTCAGGGATGTTCAAAAATCGGCGGAAGCCGGCAGCCTGAAAGATGGTATATGTTGTTCTCATTACGAATTGCATCCGGAGGACGGGGAATTGAACCCTAAGGCAATCGAAGATACAGAACCTGTTGTGGAGGAAAACTAATGCGTATTATCCCAATCGCAAGCGGAAAAGGCGGAGTGGGCAAATCTCTGGTTTCGGCAAATCTGGCTGTTTCGTTTGCTCAGGCAGGAAAGAGGGTTGTCCTTGCAGACCTTGATCTTGGAGCGTCAAATCTGCATCTGGTGCTGGGGCATCATTCTCCCAAAGCAGGTATCGGAACTTTCTTAAACAACATTAAATCCAACTTCTCCGATGTTATTACCGAGACTGATATCCGCGGGCTGCGGTTCATCCCCGGCGATAATGAAATTCCCGGAACAGCGAATCTAACCGCTACCCAGAGAAAATCACTTGTTAAAAAATTACTCTCCCTTAATGATGATGCTGACATTCTCATTCTGGATTTGGGCGCTGGAACACATCAATCCATTTTGGATTTTTTCCTGCTTTCCAACCAGGGTATTGTTGTCACCGCTCCGGCTGTTACGGCAGTTTTAAACGCCTATGTATTTTTAAAAAATACTGTGTTCCGCCTGATGTTCAGTTCCTGTACAAAGGGTTCAAAGGCCTATGCCCATCTGGAAAAAATCCGCAAAGACGGAGCCGGTCATCTTTACATTCCAAAGATTCTCCCGGAGATTAAAAATATCGATCCTGTCTCCCATGAAAAATTCGTTAAGCGTCTTGATTCCCTGCGTCCGCGGCTTATTATGAATATGGTAGACGAGCCGAAAAATGCGGATGTCGCAATGAAGATCCGCCGCTCGTGCGAGGAATACCTCGATCTAAAAATCGAGCACATGGGCATTATTTACCGCGACATGGTTCAGGACACGGCGCTTGCATCAAGGCTGCCTATCGTTCTTTATAAACCGCAATCGGTATTGTCACAGGCAATTTACCGCATTGCCGATAAAATACTGGAAAGCCCGGAGGACAATTTTACACCGGATGACAAACAGATAGATGACAGTTTTGCAGAAGCCGAACTGGAAGCGGAAATCGACTTTGACACCAAAATGGAATATATAGAGGATCTCCTGCACTCAGGTGTTATGAGTCAGGGTGATTTAATAGAAACTGTAAAATCCCAGCAGCTTGAAATTTCCAAAATAAAAAAAGAAAGTAATTTTTTAAAACTAAAACTGGCAAAAGCCATGCAGCAAGGTTTTAAAGTATAATTAACAATGAGGTTATCATGAAACTTCGTTTCATGTTCGATTTTAATGTGCCGCCTTTGGCTGCACGAGGTTGAGGTTATCATGAAACTTCGTTTCATGTTCGATTTTAATGTGCCGCCTTTGGCTGCACGAGGTTGAGGTTATCATGGTTTTTCCTTCATGGCTGAGTCCTGAAATAATCCCCGGTCTTCCAATCCGGTGGTACGGTTTAATGTACATTTTCGCTTTTGCAACTGCGTATATCGTATACCGCAGACAGGTAAAAGAACGGAACTTCCCTATGCCGGAAGAGGATCTTACAAATCTGTTTTTCTGGGGAATATTGGGGCTGCTTTTGGGAGCCAGGCTTTTTCACACGCTCATTTACGAAACAAGTGATTTTTACAGAAGGCAGCCATGGCTGATTTTCTGGCCGTTCCGTAAAGGGCAGTTCACAGGGCTTCAGGGAATGAGTTATCACGGCGGCGCTTTTGCAGGAATGCTTGCCGTTGTCATTTTTGCAAAAATAAAAAAATACAGTTTCAGAGAATTAGGCGACATGTTTGCAGCCGCCATTCCGCTTGGCTTTACATTTGGCCGGCTTGGGAATTTCATCAATGCCGAACTTTACGGCAGAGCTACGGCAAGCCCTTTTGGGATGCTCTTTCCGGAAAGAACCACAAGGCTGCTGCCGGCAGGCGAAAGCTGGGTGCAGGAAATTGCAGAGAAAACCGGCACAGAAATAACAGGCGTTCTTGTAAACCTGCCCCGCCATCCCTCGCAGTTGTACGAGGCTTTTTTTGAAGGCATTGTTTTATGGGCCATTATCTGGTTTTTCCGGAACCGCAAGCCTTTCAAGGGTTTTTTAATTGGGCTTTACTTTCTAGGTTATGGATTTTTCCGTTTTGTAATTGAATACTTCCGCGAACCGGATGCCGATCTTGGATACCGTTTTGAAATCATAAAAACCTCCCTTCCTACCGCTTATGCGCATCCGCTTTTAAGTTTTTCTACAGGGCAGGTTCTGTGTTTCTGGATGATGGTTTTCGGAGCCGTCTGGCTTATAATCGCTTCCCGTCTGCCGGATAAAAAACCTGTAATCATCTACGGCAATGAAGAAAAACCCGCAGCAAGCAAGGAAGAAACAAATACACAGAGAAACAAGCGGCGAAAACTGCGCAAAAAATTGAAATCATCTTAAACGCTTGTTCCTGCACCCGTAGTACCGGAATGAACAGACACCTTGAAATGAAACTGTCATTTTGATACTATAAAATGATTAGGAGGGTTTATGACCTTAATGCAGATGATAGAACAGGGAATGGTTTGGAACCTTATAGTAATGGGGTTATTATTTATTTTAATGGTAGTATTAATTAATGCCATAGGCGGTAAAATCGCCGCACAGAAAGACACAGGTCATGAGGTTCCGGCTGCAGGTAAAACTGCCGATATATCCGCAGTAATAGCAGCCATCACCGCTGCAGTAAATGAATATAAAAAGAAAAATTAAATACACTTAAGGAAGGGAAAAATGTCAAAAGTACAATTAACCGATTTGGTATTGCGTGATGCGCACCAGTCACTGTTTGCTACCCGTATGGTTACTGCGGATATGCTGCCGATTTGTGACAAGCTCGATAAAGTGGGCTTTTATGCTCTTGAAGCCTGGGGCGGAGCCACCTTCGACTCCTGCATCAGATTCCTGAACGAAGATCCATGGGAAAGGCTTAAGAAATTAAAAAAGGCGCTTCCAAAAACACCCATAATGATGCTTTTAAGAGGCCAGAACCTTTTGGGGTACCGCCATTATGCAGATGATGTTGTCGCCAAATTTGTTGAATACGCAGCTAAAGACGGCGTAGACATTTTCCGTATTTTTGACGCATGTAACGATCCGCGCAACTTCAGGGCTGCTACAGAAGCCGCAAAAAAAACCGGCAAGCATATTCAGGCGACAATCTCTTATGCGGTTACTCCCTTTCACACTATAGAAAAATACGCCGACTTTGCGAAACAGCTTGTAGACATCGGCGCAGATTCAATTTGTATTAAAGATATGGCCGGTCTTTTAAAACCCTATGAAGGTTTTGAACTTGTAAAGGCGATTAAAAAAGTGACAAGCCTGCCTGTCGAAATTCACACTCATGCCACAACAGGTATGTCTGTTGCAACCCTAACCAAATGCGCCGAAGCGGGAGCGGAAATTCTTGACACAACAATTTCATCCATGTCGATGGGAACAAGCCACAGCCCGACAGAAACAATGGTAGAAATTTTCAAAGGAACACAGTTCGATACTGGCCTTGATATCAATCTGTTACTCGAAATTGCCGCATACTTCCGCGAAGTCCGCAAGAACTATAAAAAGTTTGAATCCAGCTTCCTTGGCGCAGACACACGTCTTCTTGTAAGCCAGGTTCCCGGCGGCATGCTCAGCAACATGGAAAGCCAGCTTAAAGAACAGGGCGCAGCCGACAAGATGGACGATGTTCTTAAAGAAATTGCCGTTGTACAGAAAGACGCAGGCTATCCGCCGCTTGTTACTCCTACAAGCCAGATAGTCGGAACACAGGCGGTATTTAATGTGCTGTTTGGCCGGTACAATAAACTCTCAGGGGAATTCCAGGATCTTGTTGCCGGCAAATACGGCGCCTGCCCTGCTCCGAAAAATCCGGACCTTGTAAAGAAAGCGCTTGAAGCCCTTAAAATGCAGAAAGAAATGACATGCCGTCCTGCGGATGAAATCCCGGCGGAATATTCAAAGCTTGAAGAAGAAGCCAAAAAAATTCTTGGCGGTAATGTAACTCCCGAAGATGTACTCACACTTGCAATGTTCCCGAAAGTCGCCCCGGACTTCTTCAAGAAACGCGCAGAAGGTCCTGTAGTATTTAAGCCGGAAGCTGAAGCTCCTGCTGCAGCCCCTGCCGCACCGCCGGCAGCCGGACAGGCAGCGCGCTATTCAGTTAATGTAAACGGCGCCAATTATGATGTAGTAGTAGCTCCAGCTGGCACAGTAGCAGTCGCTCCGTCTTCTTCACCGGCGCCGGCAGCTCCGGTTGCGCCGGCCGGCGGAGAAACAATTCCCGCTCCTGTAGCAGGAACAGTTCTTCGCTATGTAGCGTCGGAAGGCCAGGTTGTAAAAGCAGGCGATACGCTTTTAATTCTTGAATCCATGAAAATGGAACTTGAAATTAAATCCAATGCCGCAGGCAAAGTGCACTTCCTTGTTCCCACAGGAACACAGGTCGTATCCAAACAGCCGATAGCTAAAATAGGTTAAGCGCATATTATTATAATGAAATGAAAAAATCCCGGATTGCTGTCCGGGATTTTTTTTATGGTAAGTACTTTTGTCTGTCTTCTTACGAATTTTCTTTTAACTCGCGTAACTCGTGCAGAGTTCGCAGTTTCCAGATGGCTTTTTCCTGAATCTGCCTTACGCGCTCACGGGTAATTCCAAGGTATTTTCCTGTCTCTTCCAGAGTAAGAGGATTTTCTCCCGTCAGACCAAAACGAAGCTGGATTATTTTCATTTCCCTTTCCGATAATTGCGAAAGGATGCCGCCCATGGTTTCCTGCAATGTCATTGAAAAAACCATTTCAAACGGTTCTGCCCTTATATCATCTTTAATAAGATCTGCAAGGCGCGTAAGATTTCCGTCATCTACAATGGTATCAAGGCTTGTTGTTTCCTGCGACAGTTTTACAATCTCCTTGACTTTGGAAACAGGAACATTTAAGTACTGCGACAATTCTTCTTCGTTGGGATCGCGTCCCAAATCCTGGGTAAGCTGTTTGGCGACATAATAGCACTTTTTGATTGTATTAAGCATGTGAATGGGTATGCGTATAACGCGCCCCTTGTCCGCAATGCTTTTAATAATAGCCTGCCTTATCCACCAGGTGCCGTATGTTGAAAAACGGCAGCCTCTTGTATAGTCAAAACGTTCAACCGCTTCTATAAGACCGATATTGCCTTCGTCAATCAAATCAAGAAGGGTAAGCCCGCGGTGCTGATAATTTTTAGCAATTGACACAACAAGGCGTAAATTGGAATTTATCATTGTGTTTTTATAATGAAGAAGCGCGCTGTCAAGGGCTGTCTTTTCATTGCTGTAGTCGACATCTGTATTTTTCTTTTTGTCAGCTTCCAGCTCTTTTATCTTTGTGCGCAAGCTGATAATTTTCTCGCCGATGTTCTGTTCTTCCTGTAATGTCAAAAGCGGAAATCTGGAAATCTGCCTGAAATATAACGCTAAAGGATCTGATTCCTTTTGGGATTTTATCCTCTTATGAGTTTTATCAATCGGTTTTCTCGATTCCCTGCGGGAAGCATAGCGTTTCCCTGCTTTTTCTATTCCAATCTCCATTTCTCACCTCTTATGTTCTAGAATTATTCCCGCTGTTCGCAGTTCCTGCTCTGGGAGCAGTTGCCGGATCGATAGGTATATCATTTCGAAAAACCATAAAAAATAACTGCGCTTTTTCTGATACGGAATTAATGCCCAATTTGCCTAATTCCATTCCTGTTGTTATCCTGTCGCCGATACTTACCGTAACAGTTTCCAGGCCGCCGTACATGTAATAATATCCGCCGGTAGTCTCCACAATTACAACTCTGCCGAACTTCCGCCACGGACCTGCAGAAACCACATTTCCCTGAATTACGCTTCGTACAGATTCAAACTGATCTCCCTCTACAACAACGCCCATTTGTCCTGTCATGTATGAAATATCTTTTGGAGTAACAGGCCATCGCAGAGAATAAAGTCCGCTTGACACTCTTGCAGTTGAAGTATTGTCAGGCGGATTTGATGCAACTGCATTTTGCCCCGGCACCTTAATTACATCGCCTGCTCGAAGCGAATGATTGGATGAGAACCCGTTTATATCAAGCAGGTTCTGCAGGGAAATTCCATGCGCCCGCGCAAGGCTAAAAAGCGTATCGCCCCTGACTACGCGGTAATCAACAAGCCTTTGCGGCGCAGTATCAACTGATGCAGGTATTACAAGCCTTCTTCCAAGGCTTAACCTTGATGGATCTGTAATGTTGTTTGCTCTCATCAATTCATCAGCAGCTACCTGATACAGACGCGAGATTGAATAAATAGTTTCACCTCTTCCGACTACATGAATCAATTCTTCTGCGGCGCAATCCGCCGGGGAAAGGAGGCTTGCAAAAGCAAAAATAAGAGTAAAAATCAGTAGATACTTCACGGCTCTTCATTATCGGCAGAATTCTTTTAAAACTACAGTTTAAGGCCCGTTATGTTGATTTCCTTTAAATATAATAGTAGATTGATACCAGAGGTTCGAAATGGGTGATTATGTAAGACCAAGCTGGGATGAATATTTCATGGAGGTTTGCGAGGCCATCTCCAAAAGAGCGACCTGTGACCGCGGCCGTTCAGGCTGCGTTATTGCCAAGGACAGGCAAATTCTTGTTACAGGCTATGTAGGCGCTCCTGCAGGGCTGGAACACTGCGATGATGAGGGGCATCAAATTAAAAAAATGCTCCATGAAGACGGCAAAGAAACCACCCATTGCGTCAGAACCGTTCATGCCGAGCAAAATGCAATTTGCCAGGCAGCCAAACGCGGCATTCCTATTGACGGAGCAACCCTTTACTGCCGGATGACCCCATGCAGAACATGCGCCATGTTGATAATAAATTGCGGAATAAAGCGCGTAGTATGCCAGCGCCGTTATCATGACAGCGGTGATTCACTTGCAATGTTTGAAAAAGCAGGAATTGTAATTGAACACCTGCACAACGAATTGCAAAAATACTGATTGAGCTGTTACCAAAAAATTGTTATAAACCAGTCAGAGGTTCATCACCCGATTCCAGGATAATCCGGTATTTTAGGTATATTTCCTCAAGTGTGTGCTTTGGACCCGGAGCGCAGACCCGTTTTCTTAATGTACAGGCATCGCGCCTTTCAATAAAGAAATCGTAAATCGACCTTGGATCATGATCATTTACAATTGAATACACAGGTTTGGAATCGATGTAAGAGCGCACTTCCTCATGATCCACAGATGTTACTCCGTATTTTTTTAACCTGTTGCGAACCTGTAAAATCTCTTCGTATGATAATCCAAAAAGAAATTCTTCCAAAGCCCATCTTGTATTATCGTTGGTTGATTCTTCCTTTAAGAAGTGTTCCCATTCAGTATCACTGTCCATATCGATGGAGATTCGCAGCAATTCCGTATTACCGTCCATCGTTCCAAAGCTGGGCGGCGCTGAATCTCTTGCAGTCCATAGAGAAGAAAGAGCCATGAGGTGGCGTATACTGCGCTGATCCGTACCGCTGTCCCAGAGAGCAATCAGATCATTTGCAAGCTTTGATTTAGTCGCGCTTGAAAAACCAGGATCATCAAGGCAGGAGAAGTACACATCCTCTGCCATAAGAGTAAAAACCACAGAAAAGGAAATATTTTTGGCCGGAATATGCAGGCTCTGATTCTCTGCCGTTAATTTGGAAAGCAGCGAAAAAGCATGAAATTTCGCAACCAGCAAACTTCGAAGAGCTGCAACTTTTGCAGGGATTCTCAGAAGATGAGATGCAGTGGAAAAAAAGAGCAGGGACTCTGCAAGCTGATGTTCGTTAAGGAGAATATCTCTTACAAACTTTGTATCTTTTATTGATGGATAGTCAAAAACTGCGCTTCCAAGGTTACGAAGCCGCCGGAATCTTTCATGCACTATGGTGCAATCTGCAGCATTTCTCTCCTTTAGCCAATCCTCACTTTTTTTAATAAGGATCTCTTCTTCTTCTGACAAAACCTTTGATGAATGAGCCGGTGTATGTATCATGATAGATATATTATACCACATTAATTTAAAATCAACAGATCTTTATCTGTAAATTTACAGATTTATTAATTTAGTGAAAGGATTTTTCCTTGTTTCAATTGCTTTATGCGGGCACATTTCATGACAGCAATAACAGCGTATGCATTTTTTTATGTTTATATTTGCCTTACTTTTCCCGCGCTGCATGTTTACAGAAATTACTTTTTCCGGGCAGCTATCTTTACAAATGCCGCATCCAATGCAATTTTTTAGAACAGCAGGATACTGACTGAATACCGTTTTAAATAGTTTTGCAAAAACAGGATTATTATATCCTGATAATCCCATGCCTTTAACAGTTTTCGGAAATTTATAATCCTTAATTCTTATTGCAGCTAATTCTTCTCCGATGATATTTACATCATCTGGTTTATGCGGTGTTAACCCCCGCCGTTTAGCAGCCGTCAACACAGGATTTTGATCATGCGGCAAACCCATGATTTCGCCTGCTGCAACATCAAGAGCAAGAGGGCATGCGGATGCCAAAAGAAGGCCGACATGCCTTGGAGTTCCTGCAGCGCCCGGCCCGTCTCCTTCCATTGCAAGAACCGCATCCATTATGGAAATACGCGGCGACACATATAGAGCCAAATCCAGCAGCATGTCCGCAAAAAGATCCTTATCGTGCAATTTCGCATGAAATCCTACTTTTGAAAGCCCTGGTATAATTCCAAAATTATTTTTAACAGCGCCTGTCATATGCATAAATAAATGTGTCTTCATTTTACAAAGATTAAAGATCCCGTCAGCCTGTGTAACCGGTTTTATAACTTCCATATGTTTAATCAGTTTGCCCTGCGGGAAAGATACGCTGTCACAGCCGGTATCCATATTTAAGCCAATACCTGCTTTCTCCGCCGCAGCATCCATTCCGCATGATGCATAAAGTTTTTTTAACGTCGCTTCGTTATATCGATAGCCGGAACCTGGGCTGTCTGCAATTAATGGGATTGCTCCCTCTTTCTTTACAATAGCGCCTGCAGCGGCAACAACAGCAGGATGCGTAGTAACAGCTCTTTCCGGCGGCACTGCTCCCAATAAATTTGCCTTTAATGTTATCTTTTCATCTTTTTTTACGAATTGCCCTGCCCCGCCCATTAACGCAAACAATTCAATCATTTTTTCATCTGCTTTTTCGTAGCTGTCACATTTAATTACATACACATTTGTTTTCATAACTTATTCTCCATGATGTATTGAATTATACATCATTGTAACTTCCTTATGCTTTCGATGTTTGATATTATTGATCTGCATAGTTTCTTTGTGCTACTATGCATTGGGGGGTGCACCGGTTTCGACTGGTACGTCTTCGGGGTATAGACTGCAAATGGAGCGCTCATCTCCTGATTGGGCAAAAATTTAACTGCCAATAAAGTCAGTTACGATTACGCCTACGCGGCGTAACCGCGTGGAACTGTTCCGCTGCTCTGAGGAACAGCTTCCGCGTCGCAATCAGAGCTGGTCATAATGCCGCTTCCGGAGGCCTTATGACAAGATTTCCCGGAATACGGACAGACCGCGCGCCGTTTAGCCAAGTCTGTCCCGACAATAAAATAAACGGCTAAATTTGTAGACGTCTATATTTCGCGTATTGGGACGCGGGTTCGACTCCCGCCACCTCCAGGGAAGTTAAAAAAACTTTAACTCTCTTCTACAGAAGATAAAATTATTAAAAACTCTGACCATACGGGAGTCGAAACGAAACCGCGGCCTCGAAGACGCGAAAGCGTCTGAGAGGTAAACCGGCATGGAGAGCTTGTAGAAAAAGCCTATTATAAGCTAATGTTGCTCCCTGATTTAGCCTAAAATCTAAATGACCCAATTTAG
>WQXU01000043.1 GCA_009781635.1 Treponema sp. | reverse complement strand
CAGGGCAGTCGTATTGCCGGCATATTTACCGCTTCTGTAATCACTGAGTACAGGCGAGCTATACCCTATGTCTTTAGCTGCTCTATTCTGCGATATCCCGTATTTTTCCAGAGTCTTTTCAAGTTTTTCTTTGATCTGTAAGTTCATAATAATCCTCCCAATTAGCGTCTAACGGATTCTTTAGAATCCGTATTGGTTTATTTTGAGCCAAAGGCTCATTGTTGATAGATAAATCCTCCGCTCCGGCAGCCAGAGGAAGAGCATCTTCCTCCGGCGGAGAAAGATATTTATTCAGGTCGAAAGGTTTTCCCTGACGGTACTTGTTAGATGCTACCTGCACCATGGTGTCGTATTCAGGCGCTGCTTGAACCTCTCCGGTACCCATTTCTGCAAGGCGTTGAAGATTCCGTTTTTGCGCTCCCCTCAGCCGTTTTGTTGCCGCGGCAAGATCGTCACCTTCGAATAAATAATTTGCTGTGGCTGTAAACAGATAACGACCGGAAAGATCGCATATCTGTACTTCCGCATCGGTTAATAACATTGTACGCACCATTACCTGCTGCCCGGAGAATTCGATAAGATCAGGGTGATAATATAAATTAGCGCCGATTTTGATTACATTATTTCGTACAATACGCAAATCACCTTTGGTGAGTGCGAGCTGTAAAGCTTCCCGATCCGCGTGCCTGACATCGGCAGGAAGGTTTTCATCAAACACCTGGCTTCGTGTTTTACCATTCATTCCTTTGCCGTCAGATGTAAGTTTGTCATTGATATAAGTGATCACAGCGCCGAGCGCGTTTATAGCCGGTTCCCATAACGGCACATCGTTTCGCTTTGCCATACCGTTGATGGATCTAAAATACAGTTCTGTATCCTCGGAACGCTCTCTTGTATCTCCGCCGATGAAGCTGCCAATATCTTTTGAGTAATATTCTTTAAGTATTCCAAAGAAGCGTTCCTGTCGGCCTTTAGATTTCGCGTTGTAAGGCAGTGTAAATGAAACTTCACTGCCGATCATATAAAAGAGTCCCTGGATATAGATTTCCTGTTCCGCGTCAAGTTTTTCAGGCGTACATACTTTGGCGTTTTTTATTTTGCCGTTAAGTATTTCTGAACGATAATCCTTGCCGTTGTCGAATAACATTTTCCGCGGTATACCGTACTGTATGACCATCATGTAGTAAGCGACAATGATTGAAAGGCTTGACGGTGAAACCGAAGGGCACCATCCAAGAATTTTCCCGCTGCGATAATCCTGCATGGTTGTAATCCATGGTCGGATAAGTTTTCCCTGATGCATAACAATGCAATCCAGACAATGGTGATCTGATACTACAACATCAAGGCTTTTATACTGCCAGATGTTCTGATCCATGTATGGCTGGTGTTTGTTTGTAAAAGCTGTCCTTCCTAACCGGTGGTAATCTGCCAGTGCCTGGGGAAGGCTTCGCAGGTATCGCAGAGCGGTTTGGTAGGTGCAATTTGTACCAGGGTAATTTTCCAACAGAAGTTTGTATGCATGCGCGATTGTGGGTCTTGAATCCCGGAGCCAGAACCGCTGGAGAAGAGCTTTATCTGAATCGCTAAGACTTTCTCCGGCGCCGCCTGATGAAGCGCTGTACCGGGGTACAAGTCCGTCCAATCCGGTTTTTTTTAGATGCTCTTCCCAACGATAAAACGTCCGCAGTGACACCTTGCCGAGTAATTTTAACAGATGCGGGTTTAATGCTCCGGAATTATAAAGTGTTATGAATTCATCTTTTCGCAATCCGCTTCTTTCCCATTCGGAAATTAAATTTGCACGCAGGTAAGATGTCTGCCGTTCACTGTCTGTTGCTGGAATAAGAGAGTTTAACTTTAATGCTGGCGGTGATGGTTTATTATCTCCGCGATCCGCCAAAGCCAATCGCACGTCCCATGGAAGCCTGGCTTCCATCCATTCCATGCCGCCGGATTTTCGCACGAACGGCCAGCCTTCACGCTCTGCGCGTTCAAGTATTGATTTTCTGGATTTACCCAGCGCTGCTGCTATTACAGCCGTTTTAATCATGCCGTTCATGCGCTTTCCTTTTGGTTTTCTCTCATGTCCGCAAGTTCTTTTTTCGTGCGGCTGGGAAACAGCTCCTCCCTTGACTTTCTAAAAAAAGCGGCAATCCGCTCTTCTGTTTTTTTTGACCGGCGGACTCCGTTGATGATTTCAGATAATACTGGTTGAACAATATTTATTGCTCTTGCAAGATCGCTGATGGTCATATCATTCTTTGCGAGTTCTGTTTTTACACGTACCCGCCGTTCTTTATCCAGAGGGTAGGGTCTTCCCTGTTTCATGCTAAGTTCTCCTTATATTTTTATTTGTGCGTATACGCAGCAAGCAGTGCTTCCAGCCGCTCTTTTTGTTCTTGAAGCAGTTCTGTTTGATAAGTAATTTTTGTTTCAAGTGTTTTGATGAAACGCTGCAGGGATTCAATCAAGTTTGAATCACGTACGATTTTGTTCTGCAAAAACGAAGTATCGTTTTTTAATGCCAGGATAATAGATGCACTTAAATACTGCGTATCATCTTTTAACCTGCATTCAGGGAATAATCGTAAAAACCAAATTATGATTTTTCTGTCCTTGTGGATTTTTGTTTTTTGTGTCATAATTAAAACTCCTTAAAAGGTGTGCATGTTCTCTGTCAAAATCACATGTATACCTCGTTTTATTGCCGCCTCATACGAGGCGGTTTTTTTTGTTTATAAAAGCCATCCTTTTGTGGTATGATTAATTACCACACCAAAACACAGCCACAAAAGGAGGGCAAAGAGACAATGAAATTAGTAAAATGCCAAATTGCAAAAGAACCGGAGATGTTTTTTAAATGTCCAGGCTGCTTTGCAAAACTAAAAGACACAGAAGGAACAGAAAAAGGAGATCAAGTTATTTTCCTTTGTCCCAAATGCCATCGCTTTTTTAATGAAAAAGGTGTTATTCCATTTGAGGAAGCAGATGCAATGTTCCCTGGTGAATCAAATATTTATTATTGATTTGAATACTTCCAAAAGCGATAACACCAGTAACTAAAAACTTTATGTATATGTATTTTTAGAATATCCCAGGAACCAAATGCGCACCGGTATTTTCTAAACTTATCAAACTCATCGGTAAGCTCGTATACTCTTAGCTTATCTAAATTCTTTTTAGAGCCAGATTCTTTTAATTGGTTACGAAAATGTATTGTTTCATTTTCATCGTAGATTATAGTAACACCAAGAATTTTCATAAAACCTCCTTTGTTATTTATAAAAGCCCTTCCTTTGTGGTATGATTGATCACCACAAAAACCAAAGCCACAAAAGGAGAGCGAAGAGACATGGAAATTAATACATTGCTTACGATAGTGGTATCTATTTTTGCAATACCCGCAAGTGTCGTTACTGTAATTCTTTTTTTTAAATCAATGAAAAAATTAAAGCTTAATAATGATAATGGGTTTTATTATTATGATGACAAGCCGAAGATACCTTATTGCCCAAAATGTTATGAAGGAAAAGGTAGAAAGACCAAACTGCCAGACAATCGTATATGCCCAAAATGTAAGTCTAATTATCAAAGAAACCCTTTTGTGCATGTTATAAAACTTAATAATCATACATCTAAATTTCGTCTTTCAAATTTGTAAGCGATGGCACGGTTAATCTTTTTTAAACGTTCTTTGAATAACTCTATATTAGCATGAAGTTCAACATCTAAGTAAAATGAATGGCCGTTGTAACATTCAAGCTTACGGACATAAAATCCATTTTGTTCAAGAAGGTCAGTTAAAAAGCCGCTTGCTGAATAACATAGAGGTAGGTTTTCTCTTAGGTTTTTTCTTTTTTTTACTGTTAAGAAACGTAAAATTTTTCTTGAAATATTCTTCATATACCACTCCTTTCCCTTTTCGGGATGGAACCGGCAGGAGTCGAACCTGCAGAGCAGTGTAAAATGGAGGGTACCAAAACTACTGCCCAGCCTATACAGTTCCATGTCCGGGATTATTCCCGGTCTCAAACTCGTAATGTGATTTTGGGCGTTAGGTTTACGAACGGATATAATCCGAACCTGCGCTCAGGGTTTAATGCCGATAAATATCAGCAAATGCCTTGGGTTAGCATACAATCAACCATTGACCCAAGACTCCCCATATATCAAAGAACACAACCGCCGAAAACTCGACATTTCATCTGTTTTAAGCGATACTTAAAGTGGCTATAATTTATAGCCGTTTTCGGACACTTGTCTTAAAGTGGCTATAATTTATAGCCGTTTTCGGACACTTGTCTTAAAGTGGCTATAATTTATAGCCGTTTTCGGACACTTGTCTTAAAGTGGCTATAATTTATAGCCGATATATAATTATTATCGGATATTCCAAAGGATGTCAAGAGAAATATTGGAAATATGAATAAAATTATTAATGAAAAATCTGATTTTCCAAAGCGTATCAAAATGATATTAAAGGCCTTAGAATTGACTCAATCAGGCCTTGCATCGAAAATGGGTGTATCGCAGGGGATTATTTCAGAATTTTCTAGTGGAACTAGGGAGCCTTCAAAAGAATTTATCTTTGGATTATCCAATATGGAAATCAGTCTTGACTGGTTCCTAACAGGCGAAGGGGAAATGTTTCTCCAAAAGAACGATAAATCCCTGGAAAATACACAAAAAACAGGACTAAGACAACTTCCTGTATACAGCGAAGCAGAACTGCCGGATGGGGCTTTTGTAGTTCCACTGTTGGATCAAAAGCTTTTTGCCGGAAGCGGTTCTCATTTGCCTGATGATGATTCATCAAAAGCCCTTATCCGCGTTCCTGCTTATTTGTCCCGTTACGGAGACAAAATCGCAGCCTTAACAGTAGACGGGGACAGCATGTATCCGACTTTACGCAGGGGGGACATGGTTGTTTGCGATTCTTGCGGATGGTCCGGCGAAGGGATTTATGCCCTGCGGATGAGCGGCTCAGGGTTTGTTAAACGGCTCACTAAGAGACCCGGAAAGATCGTTATTATTTCAGATAATCCCAAATATCCGCCGCAAGAAGAGCCTGAATCCAGCGAGGATATTCAAATAATCGGACGTGTTCATTGCGCTATTACAAAAGTCGAATAAACTTAGAAAAACAACCCTCATAGACCAGCCTTAAACTACTCCCTGAACACACGAGAAGCCGTTCGAAAAGTGTTAGATAAATAAACCAGCGTCATTTTACGATTTGCCATAAAAAGGTGGTTATTTCTCTTTTTCAAATTTGATATTAAATTCCCCTTTATCCCATTTAGAGAGTATCTTGTTTTATCGTGTTTTAATTTGATTATGAAGATACGAACAAGAGAAATTGCAAAGGTCGGTATATTCGGTTCAAAGGAAAATCCGCAGATTGTCACTGAAAAAGACCTGAAAGAAATCGCAGAGACATTTCCGGAAATCAAAAAAGCTCCAATATCCCTATCAGGGCATTGGCCGGACGCATCATCGCCCAGATTGGGGAATGTGGTAAGCGTCAGTTATGACGAAACCGCTCAATGCTTAATAGGAGAGATTGAAGAAGAAGACGCGCTTGCTGAAGCTGTAGACGCCGGCTATTACCCTGATGTATCCATCGGAGCGCGGCAGCGTGCCAGCGACGGTAAAATGTATTTACACCATCTTGCTTATCTTGGCGAAGAGCCTCCTGCCATAAAAGATCTTGTTACAGAAATTAAAGAAGAACTTGGTATCGCCGCTGCAGACGCAGTTCAAAGCCGGCGCCTTCCCTCACCTTCGGAGAGACGTTTGTATCTCTCTGACACTCCACCTGAAAATAATAAAAATTTTAATAGTGTAATGGAGTCCACCCCCAAATCCGGTGCGGATCAGTCTTCGAGTCCAGATGACAGTTCCGGGGCCGCCGGAAGCGGGGAAGATTCCGCAAACAAATCCAAGGAGAGTTCTATGACTAAAGAAGAAGAGGATATTCTTCGCGAAGAAAACAAAAGGCTTAAAAGAGAAGCCGAGCTTGCTCTTTCTGACGCGGACAAGCAGCGGCTTAAAGCCGTTATGGAAAATTCTAAAGTTCCAAATCCAATTCGTGAAAAGGCTTTACGCCTTTGTGACGCTTTGGATAAAAGTAGGACCATTGAGTTATCCGACAGCGAGGCCCTGGAAGGAAAGCGCAACGTTTCTGCTGTTGATTGCCTTATCGAGCTTATTTCCGCCTACCCACAACCGGTAGCAACGGGAGTAATGAATTTAAGTGACGGCGATAACGCCGCGTCCGCAGGGGATTCTATGCGGATTAAATACAGCAACATTTAAAGAGGGGTAATACATGAGAAAAGGATTATTTAAAAGATTGATAACCTTATTGTGTGTCTCCATGGCAGGCGGCGGATTCTTAAACTTATTGCTGCTCTCCATCGTACAAGGGGTAACTGCGGAAGGGCAAATCAATACCCGCAAAGCTGCAGACGGAAGGCATCAGCCTTTTATTACAACCTTCACGCTTCCGGATGAACATCCGGCTTGGCCTGAAGGAACAATCATGATCGCTGCAATGGATGAAACAACTCCTATTCCCGGACATGCGACAGCGCTAACATCAAACGCAACATCAAACATCATAGGCGTTCTTAACGAGCGTGTCGCAGAAAACGAGACTTCCGGCAATGTCTTGATCCACGGATCATGCCCTGCCGAAATTCTCAAATATATCGGTTCAAGTGGTCCTGTTGATGCCACACCAGGACAAATCGCAATCCTTCGCAACCCGATTGGCATTTACGTGTAACAGGAGGCACGTTTTAATATGTTAGATATATTAAAGAACTTTTTAAAAATTGATGCGTTGGTAGGTACTCTTAACAGGTTGCCTCCGCTGCGCTCATTCATGATGGATCTCGTTTATCCGGAATCGGTTCGATGGAACCATCCGTTTGACAGATTGGTTCATTCGGATCTTGGTTTGCCAACCAAGAATATTCCTCTTGTTACTCGCGGTTCAGTTTCATATGCATTAACACCGGATACTACCGCGCTTAAGCAGATTGATCCGGCAAACATAACGCCGTCAATCATTGTAAACGCATCCGATCTTAACAGATTAAGGACGCTTGGGCTTGCTCAACAGCAGCAGTGGGTTGATAAAAAAATCGATGAACTGCGCCGCACGGCAAGAAAAACAACCGAAGCGATGGCTATCCAGTCCATTACCGGAAAGATCAATTATGATATCCGTGGCGCA
The DNA here is from genome assembly GCA_009781635.1 of Treponema sp. Lineage (GTDB taxonomy): Bacteria > Spirochaetota > Spirochaetia > Treponematales > Breznakiellaceae > WQXQ01. The sequence continues at coordinate 7,002 of WQXU01000043.1, read as the reverse complement.
GACGGCAATATAGATAAATATGTTGTCGATTATGGAACACCGGAAATCGTCGTTCTTGATAAAAAATGGGATGCCAACGGCATTAAAGCCGGAGAAGTTACAGCCGGTGTCGGTCAAATCATGCGAAGCCTGAAGAAAACATCTGATGGCACAAATATCGTTCATCTTATTAACTGGGATGTTTATTCCGCATTGGTAACAATCGCTGCGTCTTTTAATAACCCGGAACTTATTAAGGTGTTTGAAGATCATGTGCAAATCGGAAATGCAAAATTCCTTATTTGCGCTGCGCAGTATTACGACTACAAAGCGAAAACTTATGTAGACGCAGTTCCCGCAAAACACGCTGTAACTTTAGCGATTGATGACGCATTCAGTCTTGCATACTGCGCTCTTGATTCTATTGACGCAAATTTCGCGGCGCTGGCGTTCCATGTGAATCAGGTAAAACTCGATGATCCTGAAAGTATCAAGCTCATTGGTCAAACAAGATCAATGCCGATTCCAAACGTGTCAGCGATCAGAAAAACACAGGTAATATCCTAATGGAAGAACTGGGTATAGGTGACATTCCAAGCGAACCGCCAGCCGAATTGGAAGCGGTACTCGCAACCTTCAATCCTTTAGGGGATCCGGTTACGCCGGCAGAAGTAGCGGAACGATTGTCAAAAAATCTCTATACCCAACTTTCTGATGGATCGAATGATGCTGTCTGGGGAGCAATCTCCCGGGCGGTAATCTATATTGGTGCGGTACTGCGCCGCTTAAATGTGCCGTACGATTTTGACGACAGAATCGTACGAGAAATAGTGTTGATGCATACAATCTATGAATTGCACATTGCGCTTGGGCATGAAGAAGCCGGCAAAGAGTACCGCATAAAAGCAAGAGACATTATCCGTGCTGCCTGGGGAGATTTTCCAGAAAGCAATTCGCCGCCGGAAAAAGGAACGGCAGCAGCGGTAGCAGTACCGCCAAAAAGAAAACAGTCATGGTAATAAAAGCGTTAGAAGATCTTGAAAAAGCTCTTAAAACACCTGACAAAATTGCAAAAATAGGCGGCATGGCTGTGGAGTTAATCCGCAGTAAGATACATCGGGGTGACGACTTTGAACTGTTGTCTCCGGCGACTGTAGCATACCGCGGCGCCGGAAGACCGTTGCAGGATACCGGAAGTTTGCGTGATTCAATTGCTTTCAAAGTGATAGACGAGCGAACTGTAAGTATCGGCACAAACAAACCTTATGCGGCAATACAGCATAACGGCGGTGAGATTCATGCGAAGAAAGAATGGCTTTGGATTCCTGCAGCTGGCACGCGAAAGTTGCAACGGCGTTACGGTTATAGTCCAACGGATGTACTGCGCGGATTAAAAGCGGAAGGTTATTCTGTTTTTAGAAAAGGCAGAACAATGTGCTTTCGGGAGAAGAAGAAAAAACGAAATGATACAGGAATATCACAAAATGTTGATCATGTTTTGTATTACCTGAAAAAGTCGGTGTATATTCCGCCGCGTCCGTTTTTTTATCTTAATGATCGTGACATGGTTTTATTGATGAAGGAGTTTGGCAGTGAGCTTGAACAGTTATGAAGCGTTATGCGCTTTTGCGAATCAGCTTGAACGAAATGTATTCGGAGAAAACTTTCATACCAAGGTCGTAGTAACACCATCATCAATTAAAGAAGCTGGCGTTGTGATCAAAGTTTCTTTGCTTAAAACATTTATTCCAAACGATGTGCCGGCATCTAAATCAAGCAGAACAATGCGTGTACGTGTTTCTGTTTCCGGGGCTGCACCAAGTTTGACAGGTTTAAAGCAAGCTGTCGAAGCAATAGAAGCTCTGGATAAATTCTTTATCAAACCGGATCTGCGTCTGGAACTTGGCAGAAAAACTGTTATAGATAGAATTACAAACAGCCGTATCACCCAAGTAGTCAGTCAGGAAGACAGCTTCATTGACAGTCCTGATTCAACCGCCGTCCAAGACGTGCAGGATGATCGAATTATTATCATTACATTCCCATCATGAAACTTTGTTTCATGTTCGATTAAAATGTGCGGCTATACAGCCGCATGGAATTGAGGTTAACAGGAGAAATTTAATGGGTATTTATACAACCAAATACAAGAACGAAAACGGGAAAACCCGAAAGGTCAAAGACCAAAAGTCTAATAATGGCGCACCGGATCCAAAAGCTGGTGCTGGAAACAACCCACCAGCTGGCAATCCAGCAAAATAAGGAGTTAGCATGGACAAAAATCATAAAGTCCTAATCGGTGATGACAGCATGATCTTTACAGGGGATCTAAGTGAAACAGATTTTGAAAGTGATGCAGATAAAACAATTTCTGAAATAACATCACTTCAACCACTGTCATATATGGGACATATAATGTGTGTCATTACTGCAATCGGCGCAAATACAATTTTCCCTAAAGGTCTTAATAAAGGCGATCTTTTTCCGGCTACAGGAACGGAAGTCCCCGCGCCAGGTGATAAGTTCCGCGTGTTAAATCTAACTCATATAGCGGATGCGTCAAGCTGGAGTCTTGCTATAACCCAGGGTGAAATTGATGTAACACGTCTAAATGACAGATTCCGAAAATACCGGCTTGGGAAAAAAGACGCACAGCTTTCACTTTCGTCAATTTTTACAATCGGTGAATCAGATCAACCTGGCGGCGTAATAAATCGCAGTATGAAACTTGTCAAGAAAGAAAAAGACGGTACATACATTGTAAGTGATGAAGCAAACCGTGCTTTGTACATGCTTGGTTTTGCTAACAAAGCAGCTTTGCCGGAAGAAACAGACGCATTTGTTTTTGCGAAGATTTATCTTTACAACGCAAGACTCGGCGGACAATCAGGCAGCGCTCAGTCATACGATGCATCAGGAAGACTCACAGGCATGGATCCTGTGTTCTATTCTCTCGAAGCTCAAGAAGCGGCGTAAGGAGATATAATAAAGCGTTGCTTTATTTTCGATTTTTATGTGTGGTCAGACGACCGCACTACATAGAGGTTAAAATGAAACTTACAATATCAAAAGAAGGTGAGTTCATTCCTGAATTCAACAAAAACAAAGAATTGGCGAGCACCGACCAGATCAGAGTCCGCTTCCGTTACCCGACACTTACCATGAAAAACCGCTGCCGCAGTAAACCGCAAGCCAAAGGCATTGCCGCGGCAGATGGAAAAATGGAAAAGATGGAAATCATTATAAACAAAGATGAGTTTGCGACTTTAAAGGAAATGCTTATCGGTATCGATAACTGTTCTTTTGGCGACAGTAGCTCTGAACAAAAAATAACTAACGCGCAAACTCTTATTGATGCGCCGGTTGTATTTGAACCGCTCTTGAAAGAGATCGTTAAAGAATTCGATCGTATCCTGGATGAACCGAGCATTGACGAAAAAAACTAAAAATTGCTTACCGGATATACCGCGCCGGTAAGCATGAAGCAAATGTACTTCCGGGACGTAACCCGCTCTGGAAGACAGGCGTTAAAGACGAACGCGGGCAGGATGTTTTTATTCTAACAAGGGATGCAGCATCCTTTCTTACCGAAGAATTTTTTTTCGCGCTTGATGTTTTTTACATGTGCGAGAACCTGGGCTGCTTTCCGTTTGCCGGCGGATGGGCTGAACAACCAGAGTGGATAATAAGAGCGTTATCAACATTTAAAATCGAAAGGTGGAAAGTGGATGAAGAAGAGCGTGAGTTAAAACAACAACTGGAAGAGGATAGCAGAAAGCATGTCAGATAAAACCCTTGAGCTGCAGATACGCATAACCGCAGATGAAGCTGCTCGCATTGTATCCTCGCTCAAGGGTCAAATCAAAGAGCTTGCTGAGGAATCCGGAAAGTATGCAAAGAGTGAAGGAGCTGCATTAAAGCAATCTTTTAAAGAAGCTGAAACAACCGCTAAAGAAACAAAAAAGGGTATTGAAGATATTATTAAAGCTGTTGGTAAGCTAACAGAGGTAGTTGTAGCGACAAAGGCATTATCAGTAATAAAAGACATGGGCGCCTTCGCGCTTAATACTGCGGATAATTTTCAAACAGCAAAAAATAATTTTGGTATTTTATTAGGTGACATGGAAGCCGGCGCCGGATTATTCAATGAAATAAAAGCGTTCAGCGATGTAACGCCGTTTGATTTAGATGCATTAAACCAGGCTACTGGTGTTTTAATATCTGCAAAAGTTCCGCTTTCCGAACTGCAAAATCAATTGACAAAGTTCGGCGATTTATCGCAAGGGAATACGCAAAGATTTACAAGTTACATAAATGCCTTTTCTCAAGCGTCAGCTAAAGGCAAAGCCGACATGCAAATACTTAATACATATCTTAACCAGGGCGTGCCTATTCTGGATGCGCTTGCGAAAAATTTTGGGAAAACAACTTCTGAAATTGTAGAAATGTCCAGTAAAGGTCAAATAAGTTTCGCTGATTTTTCAAAAGCTCTTGATGATTTAACTGCATCAGGCGGGCAATACTTTGGAGGCATGGAGCTTGCATCAAAGAGCCTTGCTGCCATGAAGGAAGGATTAACGGAAGCCACAAACACTCTGGCTGCCTCTTTCGGAGAAATGCTAATGCCTGTAGCAATTGCAGTTATACAAATTTTTACAGACATAACCAATGCAATAAATGAAAGTCCTTTATTAAAAGGTTTACTTATTGGCGCTATTGTCGCGCTCACAGGTTATCTTGCGGCCATGGCGGTTAAGGCAGGCATCGCTTTCGCCGCACAGATGAGTTTAAATTTTGCAATTGGAGCGTTAAATCCTGTTGTGCTTGCTACAACCATTGCGGTAGCAGGACTGGCTGCAGGTTATACGGTACATGCTGCTAATCAGCAAAAAGCGGCACGAGAAGCAGAAAATATGGCGTATCAGCAAAGAAAATTAAATGACGCTGTTAATAATGGCTCTGATTCATGGGATAGATATTTTGCAATTCTTTTTAAAGGTGAAGATGATCAATTACGAGAAAGGATAAATAAAATCAAACTTGAAATTAATAATCTAAAAGAAATAATAACAAGTGTCGGACAAGATATAGCGGATCATTCTATCTTTAATCACAAAGAAGATGAAATAAATAAAATATTTGATGAACTTGGAAGACGCCGCACCAGTTTTATTGAATCTATGTTTGCCGGATCTGATTCTGATAAAATAAGAAAAATAAATGAACAGCTTTCAATTGCCCGGAAATATCTGACAGATCCCATAAGCGGCAGCGAACAATCTCAATTGCAATTAATTATAAGGAATTTAAATGAAGAACTGGATAAATTAACCGCCAATAGAGCAGGTATTGACCGCTTGGCAGCAGACTGGAAAGAAGCATGGGCGGAAATTTGGGGACAATTTAAGGCAGATCAGAATAATGATCTTTTTTACAGCATCGAACTGGAAAGAAGAAAAAAACTTGAAGATGCTTATAATAATCACATCCGCAGCGCTAATCAGGAAACACTTGATCAAATAAACGAATATTACAACGCGCAGCGCCGTGAAATTTTACAACAGCTTGCAAATGAAGAAGACAGAATACAACGCGAATTATCCGTATCAAAAATTAATAGTATAAGACATGAATTTCAAGAGACATTAAAAGCAATTAATATGCTTGAAACCCAGCGTATTATAGCTGCAGGTAATTCTGAAGCAGAAATAGCCGCCATTCATGAAAGGTTTACGCAAATGCGTAAAGATGCCGTATTCAAATTCAATTTTGAAATAGAGAAAGCTGAACTGGATGAAGCCAGAAATGTCGTAAAGAACTGGCAGGAAGAATTATCTGACAATCTGTTAATTATTCTTTTGAACCTTGATTTTTTCAGTAGTAAAGCAGCTGTAATACTTAGTAACTTAGGAACTCAACTTGCAGAGCTTTCAGCAACTGCAACATTATCAGGCTTTGAAGAGTTTGGCCGTGCTCTTGGGCAGGGTGAAGATGCGGCAGAATCCATGAGCCGGGCGCTCGCTCATATGTCCAGGCAGATACTGCAGCAATTGCCGATGATGTTTTTACAAGCAGGTCTTCAATTAATCGCAAATGGCCAATGGCCGCTTGGCCTTGGTTTTATAGCTGCAGCAGGTTCATCCGCGATTATCAGCGGCTATGTGGATGGAATGAGTCAACATGCCAAAGGCAGCGTATTTAACGAATATGGACAGGTAGCGCAAGCTTATGCTGCCGGCGGAACCTTTACAAATCAAATTGTTTCAACTCCAACATTTTTTCAACACGGCGGAAAGTTAGGTGTAATGGGCGAAGCTGGCCCTGAAAGTATTATGCCGCTGTGCCGTATGTCCAATGGTGATCTTGGTGTTGCCGCTTCCGTCAGCGGAACTCATTTAACAATTAATATCATAAATAACTCCGGAGAAAACGTCAGGAAGGAAGAGCGTACTGACAGCAATGGTAATAGACAAATTGATGTAGTTATCGGTGATGCTATGAATAAACACATTGCTTCAGGCAAAGCAGATCACGTAATGAGCGGGCGTTATGGAATAAGGGCGCCGGGGGTTTAAATGACAAATATTAAGTGGCCGGAATTGTTGCCATGCGGTTTACTTGCAGACAGTTTTGAAAAACAGCCGCAAAGCAATGTTATACGCACAACAATGGATGCAGGGCCGAAGAAAGCGCGCAGGCGTTATACAGCAAGAACAATTAAGCATAACGGAAAACAAATCTTTGATGCGGCAGAATTGGCTGTCTTTGAACAGTTTTATCATAATGTAATCGCAGATGGTGTTTTAAGATTTTTATTTAAAGATTCAATCACCGGTGAAACAGCTGAGTTCCGTTTTACAGATGATCCTGTTGTTACAGATGCAGACGGGCAATTCACTGTATCAATGTCCCTGGAGCGCTTATGAAACAACTATCACCTGAAGCGATAGAAGCAGTACTCGCGCCGGAAACGGAAAAAGTATTTTTGCATCTTCTGACAATAGAAACATCAGGCGGGACACT
>WQXU01000042.1 GCA_009781635.1 Treponema sp. | reverse complement strand
TTCATAACGGTTCTCCTTTAGGAATTGTGTGGTAACAAAACCTTACAGGTTAAAACCGTTTTCAGGTAGAGGGTTAACCCTCTACCTGCTTAACTTTATTGCACTTCTATCTTGAACTCGGGTGATTTAAGTATTAAAATATAAATGTCGCATAACGCTTAATTGACGGACGTTTTTTTGTTCCCGAATAAACGAAACCGAAGGTTTTGCAGGGCAGGCAAAATGCGGTGGAGCAAAATAGCGCAGAAAGCGATTGAAATATATGACGTGCCCGAAAGGTGTTTTGCGTTAATCGCGTGTTAGGTGCAATAATATTTAATAGAATAAATATTTTATAAATATTTATTTCAATTGTTTTTTATATTCAAGTATTTTAAGACAGTCATTTAATCTTTTTTTGCTTCCAATTAATAATATTACCGGAATTAATTTTCCGGTTTGTTTTGTATTCTTGGCTGTATTTTTTATCTCATCATCTATCTTTAATTCATGAAAACCGCTTATTGTTTTTTCAGTAAAAAAAATCGTTACTTTAAAACCTGTATTCCATACAGATATCCAGCAAAGATTTTTCTTCTTAAATAATAATTTCCCAAGCCAGCTTTTTCCATCATTGTAGTAATTCCATTCTATAAATAAATTTTGTTCATTTAGTTTATTCGAAAAGTCCATAAATAAACCGTATTTTTTCCCTAAAGCATTTTCCAAAACACTGCTTTCTGGTTTTACCGCTGGATCTAATAGTAATTGATTTTCCATATTATTACCTTTATTAAATATTTATTTCCCTGTTTGTTTTTATACTCAAAAATAGCCCAATATCTTTTAATTGTTTTTTGTTTTTAACTCTATAATGTATCCATCCTCCGTGTTTTCCGCATGGATATTTATTTTCCCAATACTTTTTACCTTCTTCGGATAATTTATTATATTTTCCGGTTTCTTTTTCAGAAATAATTTTACTGATTTGCAGCATAATATTTATACAGCCTTTCTCAAAAAATAAGTAAAATAAGTGTTTTGATTTTGTGCTTACCTTATATCCCCATCCATAATCATTGCCAAATGGGAATTTTAATTCCATTTTTATTTCAAATTCTTTTTCCAATGCATTTTTAATTAATTCAATATTTTCAGCTGATTTTATTCCAATATGATCATTAATTTCGCTCTCTGCGGGTACAACTTGCTTGTTTAGCATTCTTTCTTTCGTGTTCAATACTGTATCACGTTCCGTCTTCTCTTTGCTTTCATTAGGATTTTTTGCTTTCATTATTTTCCTGTAGATATAAAATATTTAAATTAGATTATATCTAAAATATTTATAATATCAATATAAAATTAAAGAAAAATTTTCTTTATGAAATTAGTTAGCATAATCCATGCAAGATTAAAAAAATCAATAAAAGAAAGTCTTTGTATAATTTAATGTAAATTGCCTATAATAATGCAATTGTGTATAAATAGAATATAATGATATAATATATTCAGAGGTATTCCTTGTGAAAAGATTTTTATTAATATTCATTTTAATTAACCTAATCTTGCCGGATATTTTTAGTCAGGATAGAAAGCATACTGTTTATATTGATAATTTTGCAGTGTTTAACGGTGTATATTCAGGCGGAGCTGGTCTGGGTATTGGATATGATTATAGTATAAACCGATTTTTTTCAGCCGGCGGCTATATCAGTTATCTTACAGATTTTAAGAAAAATTTTACATATAATTTTATTGCAAACGGAAAATATTTTCCGGTAAGAACGGCAATTGGAGCTCCCTATGTCGATTTAGGATTGGGATATCGCAGAAGAAAATCTGAAGAAGACGATATTCATTCTCTGACAGGATTGGGAAGTATTGGATTTAGATTTATCTTTGGAAATGGTTTGGTTCTGGATCCCGGTTTTGGCGTCAGATATAATATAATTCCTTTAGCGGGTTCGGAAAATTTTAACCTTGGTTTTAGCATAAAAACAATTGCAGGCTGGACATTTTAACATTTTTTGAAGAAGCATAAAAAAAGGATGCTCTGTTTATTTATAGAAAGGTTCGATGTAGACAACTGCTACATTCTAAATTCACTTCCAAGATAAACTTCGCGTACCATTTCATTATTTAAAATATCTTCCCTGCCGCCTCTTGCAAAAATATTTCCGTCAGCAATGATAAACGCTTCGTTTGTAATTTCTAAAGTGTCACGAACGTTATGATCTGTAATGAGAACTCCAATTCCTTTTTCGGCCAGTTGGCGGATTATTTTTTTTATTTCAAAAACAGCGATAGGATCGATTCCGGCGAAGGGCTCATCCAAAAGCAGGAATTTCGGCTCTGTTGCAAGAGCTCTTGCAATTTCAGTTCTTCGGCGTTCGCCGCCGGAGAGGGTATACCCGTACTGCGCGCGTATGCGTTCAATGCCGAACTCAACCAAAAGGTTTTCAAGTTTTTCTTTTTTTTGCCTTAGTTCAATGTCCTGGCGGCTCTCAAGGATAGCCCAGATATTTTGCTCAACTGTAAGTTTACGGAAAATTGAAGCTTCCTGCGGAAGATAGGCAATGCCCATTCTTGCGCGGCGGTACATCGGCATTGAAGTTATATCAATACCATCCATTATTACTGTCCCTTCAGAAGGTGTATAGAAACCGACAATCATGTAAAAAATGGTTGTTTTTCCGGCTCCGTTGGGACCCAAAAGCCCCGCAACTTCACCGTTCTTCATGGTAAAGTTAACACCTTTTACAACTTCTTTTTTTCCGAAACTTTTATGCAATTCTGATACGCCAAGAGTGTGAACTTCCGGAATGTATTCCACTTCAAGAAGCGGACCCTCTATTGGCCACTCCGGATCAGGCCAGAACGATATATCTGCAATTTCAAGGATTTGATCTTCCATTGTATCTCTTTTGATTTTAATTCATTATGGTTCCCGAAACAGAACCCTCCATAATGACATCATCGGTATCCAAATCTACCCGGATCCTGTCCGCCCGGAATTCGTCTTCGTTTTTGTATACTGTAGGGAAGCCCGAAAGATCCAGCAATTTTTCCTTACGCCGGTAAATGGCATACTCTGAACGGCAGACCATGTCATCTTTGAACAAACGCACGGAAATCTGAAATACCGCAATTTCATTTTGATCATCATACTCGATAAATCTTCCTCTTGCCACTATTTCATTCTGCCTGTCTTCCAGGGTAGAGTTTCCTTCCAGCCGCGCGATTTTCAGCCTGCGATCATACCGAAGCCTGTCTGTGAAGAATAAAATGTTTTTGTCCTCTTCATGTCCCCATACATTGCCGACACATTCGATAAATCTGTTGTCATCACCCTGGATTTCGATTCTGTCGGCCCGGAGTATAAGGTTGTCGGATCTTACTTCTGCATTTCCGATTAATATTGTTGTTTCCCTGCCTGTCGCTCTTGAGCCGGACATTCTGTCTGCGCGGAAGGAAAAGGTGCTTGCGGATAAGGACTGAATAAAAATGAATGAAAAGATTATTAAAAACAATCCGATTCTTTTTCTCATCATTTTCCTCTTTATAAAATTTGAGTCATTAATCGCCTGACTCAACTGCAGCCGCGCTTTCTGCAGGTTCCTCATCATCATCTTCGTGAATGTATATACCGCTGACAAAGCCGGTAAAATCCCATGTGCGTCTGCGCGTGTTTACCATAAGCCCTATGCCCGTAAAACTTGTTCCGTTTTGCTGATAAATATTTACAATATCTTCCTCTCCGGATGAAAGCAGGCGCTGTTCGTCCTTCCAGTCAAGCTGATTTGTTTCTATTATAATATCTTCCGATTCTATTTCGATTCTGACTCCGCTTTCCATTAAGATATCCCCTGAATCGGTATTTATGGAAGCAAGCCCCGCTGTTCCGGCTGCATTGATTTCTTCACCGCGTTCACCGAATTGTTCAAATGAAAAATTCTGCAGTTTCATTGTATTATGCCTCTCGTAAAGCTCTGCGCGTTCTGCCTGAAACCGCGCAATTGGATCTGCAGACCTGACCCTTACATATACTACGTTTTCCATTATTAAATCCGGCAGCGTTCTCTCCGATGATTCCAGTTCACCGTAATCAAAAGTACAGGCAGTGTTTGCCGCAGCGAGAATAATCAACATTAATACAGTCAGGTTTTTTTTCATTTTGCATCCCTGGCCTGGCATTTAGCTATAAATTCCCTGAATAGCGGAGACGCCGCCATAGGTTTGGATTTATATTCCGGATGGAATTGCACAGCCACACCCCATGGATGATCTGCTCCCCATTCAATACATTCAACCAATGCGCCGTCAGCAGTAAAGGCTGCCAGTTTAAGGCCCGATTTAATCATATCATCTCTGTACTTATTTGAGAATTCATACCGATGCCTGTGCCGTTCGGATATTTTCTTTTCCTTGTAAGCTGCAAAAATATGAGTGCCGTTTTCGTTAATTGTTTCACCTGCGCCCAGCCTCATGGTTCCGCCGTAATTTTTTGCGTTGACTTGATCCTGAAGAAGGCTTACAACCGGATACTTTGTATCGGGAGAGAAAGCCGTAGAATCAGCGTCGCTCCAGTTAAGCACATTGCGCGCCCATTCGATGGTCATTATCTGCATGCCGAGGCAAATGCCGAAAAAGGGTTTTTTGCCGGTTCTTGCCCAGGCGGCGGCATTTATCATTCCGTTTATTCCATGCTGATGCTGATGCCCGAAACTGCCGGGAATTAAAATACCATCAAGCCCTTCAAGAACTGAAAAGGCATTTTCTTTCTCGTCAATAGTGGATGAATCAATTTTTACAAGTTCCGCTTCTACGCCGCATTCAAGGCTTGCATGGAACAGCGCCTCAAAAAGCGATGTGTAAGTGTCGTGGGTTTTCATGTACTTGCCGACAATGCCTATCCTTACTTTTCCCTTGCGCGCATTGAAGCGATCATTTACAGAATGCCAAAGACGCATATCAGTATGCCTGCATTCCACGCCCATTTTCCGCAGCAGCACCTGATCCAGTTTCTGCTCAGAAAAAACAATCGGGATCTGGTAAATATTTGTTTCGATGTTAGGCGAAGTAAATACAGCGTCAAGATCGACATTTGTAAACTGCGCAATTTTTCTGCAGGTTGGTTCGTCCAGCATTTCCGGAGAGCGGCATATCAATATATCCGGCTGAATCCCCATCTCCTGCATCGATTTTACCGAATGCTGGGTTGGCTTGGTTTTTAGCTCTCCGCCTGCAACTTCCGGAATCAGCGTCAAATGCACGGAAATGGCGTTCATTCTGCCCTGCTCATGAATCATTTGCCGGGCAACTTCAAGGAACGGAACGGATTCGATATCTCCGACTGTTCCGCCTATTTCTATAATTACTATGTCAGTATCGTTCTCTTCTTTTGAAACCGCTAAAATCCGGCTTTTAATTTCGTCGGTTATATGGGGGATTACCTGCACGCATTTGCCAAGATATTTTCCTTCGCGTTCTTTGCGGATGACAGAGTCATAAACCTGTCCTGTTGTTATTGAGTTTGCCTGGCTTAAACGGCCTTTGGTAAAACGGGCATAGTTGCCAAGGTCAAGGTCGGTTTCCGCTCCGTCATCTGTTACATAAACTTCGCCGTGCTGATAGGGGCTCATTGTTCCTGCATCAACATTTATATATGGATCGCATTTTACCATACGGACATTCAAACCTCTGCTTTCCAGCAATGCGCCGATAGAAGAAGCTGCAACGCCTTTTCCCAAACTGGAACAAACTCCGCCAGAGACAAAAATAAACTTGTTCATGTAGTACAAGTATGGTGAATTTTTTAGAGAATTTCAAGTAAACGGAAATGCATGTCCGGGCGCCGCGTCTGCGGTATCTTGAATAACTTTACAAGAGATAGCATAATAAATCCATAAGAAAGGTGGAAAACATAAACCCAAATCCTATTTCCATGGGATAGATCCGTCTTTTATGGAGATAAACAGCATTTATATAAAAAACAAATAAATATAAAGGAGACTTAATCATTGCGTTGCAATGATGTTCGATTAAATTTACCGCTTGCGCGGTATAATAAGAGGTTATAAGATGAAAAACAGATTTTGTTTACTGGGAATAATCGTTCTTGCAGCGATAATTGGATTTGCTTTTACTGCTTGTGATGATGGAAAGCCAACAGGTTGTACCAGCCATGACTGGGGAGTATTAACACAAACAACTGCTCCCGGATGTACAACAGCAGGAGAAAATACACAATCTTGTAAAAATTCCGGCTGTAATGCAATTAATCAAGACACAAAAGAAGTTGTTAATCCGCTTGGACACGAAGGGCTTACAGGCGCGGTTCCAGCAACTTGTCAAGCTTCCGGCAATACTGAAACAGGAACTTGCACTCGTTGCCAACAAGAAGTAAACGGCGATGAAATTCCCATTGATCAAACCGCGCATAACTGGAGCGTAGATCGAAGTCTAGTAAGAACAGGAGTTGAGGCAAAAACTTGTATTAATGACGGCTGTAATGAAATATCTGATACAAATCTTACATTAGCATTAGGCGACCCAGGACCAGCAGGCGGAATAATCATATACCGTTTAGAAACTGGCTTTACAATGACCGATGATGATTCTACTGCATATTACCTTGAAGCCGCACCTGCAAATATGGCAACAGCACTAAGGTGGTCAACTTTAACTTATGAAGAATATGTAGCATCTGGAAATAATGTTTCTCTCTTGATTTTCATACCCGGAACAGAAACAGCAATTGGAACAGGGAGAAAAAACACCGCATTAATACTTGCCCTTGATCCGACAGCGCCTGCAGCGCTTGCTTGCAAAGATTATTTTGCTGCAGGATACGAAAGTTTTAATGACTGGTTCTTGCCAAGCAGAGATGAACTTAATCAGTTATATCTTAGACGTGATGATTTTGGCTTATCGATAGGTTTCTTCTGGTCTTCGTCGCAGAACTTTATCTACTACGCGTGGAGTCAGGCTTTCGCCGTTGGCGTTCAGTACGACGACTACAAGTACTACGGCACCGATGTCCGTGCAGTCCGGGCTTTTTAACAATAACTATTAAAGGGGTTTTTTGCAACGAGTCCGTGTAGTACGAAGTTTCCAGCAGCAGGCTGTCCGAGAAGTAAATTCTTGGGCAGCCTTCTGCCTTGTTTTATTCCATGATTTGCTATACAATTTGTTTATTATTTTAAGAGGAGTTTTTTATGGCAAAAACTGCAATTGACAAATTGGACTGGATTGTTAAAGTTGTTCTTACGATTTTCTTTGATCCGCTCGTTCAGGGAATTAACCGTATTCTTCGCGGCAATTTATTCATAGGTCTTATTTGGATTTTAACAATCGGCCTTTTTGGAATTGGATGGCTCATTGACATTATCACCATGATAACAAAGAAGGACATAACTTTCCTGGCATAATTATATAGTAAAGTTTTAATGTGAAAAAAGAGAGGGTAGGTGTAAAGTTCATGACTTTATACTTTTACCCTCTTTTTTTAGTTTAATGCTGATGCGAGTTTTGCTTCTTCGCCGTCAGAGAGTTCTCCGGGAAGGATAAGCGGATAGGCCGGGCTTGGCGGCAGCAGGAAACCTGCTTCCAGGAATTTATGGAACAGTGTTTCCCATTCTTCCAAGGTAGTTTCTTTTTTTAAAGTGAGATAAATCCCCTGCCTTTGCCAATTACTTTGCTTTAAGATTTTCATTACACGCGGAAATTTGATCTTTGTTCTTTCAGGTGCGGCGATAATGTCGTGTACTCCGCGGACGGCGGCAGCAAGTAGAACCGGCGAAAGGACATCGTCCGGCGGCAGCTGGGATAAAAGTTTTTCATCGTAAACGGCAGTTATGCAAAGACCCATTGGCAGACCATTTCGCCAGCTCTGGATTCCCGGCAGCACGAGGATCAGTATTTGTGTGTCTTGTGCTTCGGAAAAAGGACGCCAGAGTTTTACTTCAGCGGAATTATTCAGCGCTGTCAGTTCCGGCGGCGGCGCAGCGTATAAACGAAAACTCCTGTCAGGAAAAAGTTTGGATAGAGCTTTTAAAAAACGATCTTTTGTAAAATGAGGATATGGTGCGTATAAGCCTCGGCTTGCCGTGTTTTTTAATTCGCGTAACAAATTGGGCGGAGTATGGCCAAGTACAGCTGCGCCGCCGTTCAGCCAGAGATCGACAAGGCGTTTTCCATTTGAAAGATAGAGGCGGAAACCCCGTGCGCGAAGGACTGCCGGTATTTTTTCTAAGAGGTAAAAACCGTCATTGTAAATCATCAGTTAATCATATCACAGGTCAATTTTTTTTTGAATGAAGAAGCAGGCCGGCTAATCATCGCTGATTTTTTCATAGGCTCTTCCCTGATAATCGCTCAGAAAGCGTTTCTCCTGCCCTGAATCAAAACGAACACGCACAACAGGGCCGTCATCGCTGTCTTTTACTTCCATGACAGCGCCGTACCCGTGATCATCGTGGAACAATCTGTCGCCCCTGCGCCAGCCTGCACGTTTTTCCAGTTCTGTGCTGGCGGCCGTTTTTAAATCCAGCGGATTAAAGCTGCGTCCGGCGGCCGGTTTTCTTGTTCCATGCTCATGTTGATTTATTCCAAAAAGTATTTTTCTTGTTTTATCTTCAATTTTTAAACAGCTTCTGTCAATTTCGCGTAAAAATAAAGATTCCTGCATATGCATGGTTCTTCCGAATATCCGCCGCTCTTTGCAGCTTGTCATGTACAGTTCGTCCATCGCGCGTGTTGCGCCCACATAAAACAGGCGCCGCTCTTCTTCAAGTTCATCGCCCTTTTTATCTTCCCTTGGAAAGATGCCCTGCTCAAGTCCTGTCATGATAACACGCTTGAATTCCAAACCTTTTGTATTATGAAAAGTGATAAGCGTAACAACCTCTTCTTTTGCAGCGCCTTGTCCCTGAACTGCGGATTCTGAAATTTCAGGGGAACTATTCAGTTCAATATTCTCAAGGAAATTTAATAATCCCGCATGATTGTTAGGATAAATACTTGCGCTGTTTAAAAGTTCCTGCAAATTGTTTATTTTTGAATTGCCTGCAATCTCATCCTGCATCTCATGGTACTCTGCGATCCCGGAGCTGATTAAAAGCTTCTCGATGAAAACGGAAAGACCTTCGCCGGATTTTAAATCCTGATGTTTTTTTGATTTTACAGATGATGTTTTTTGTTTTTTTCCTTTTGATTCCTGTAAAGGCGCATCAAGCAATACTTTTGCTTCACTTATCGCTTTATAAAATTCGTCCAGGCCTTTTCTGGCTTTGCGGGAAATTACAAGCGGCTTCTCATCTGATTCCTGTCCGCAGCCTGCTTCAATCAGATCAGTGCCGTAAACAATTGCTGCATCCACAATTTTATCAACCGTCACAGCGCCCACGCCTCTTGCAGGTTTATTAACAACGCGGCGAAAGGCAACTTCGTCGCGCGGATTTACAAGGAATGCCATAAGCGCAAGGGCGTCTTTAATTTCTTCCCTTTCATAGAATTTAAGCGAGCCCACTACGCGGTAGGGAATTTTTCTGTGCAGGAATGTTGTTTCAAATCCTGCAGACTGCGCATTGGTACGGTAAAGGACAGCCCAGTCCGCCCACCTTGTTTCTTTGTTTTTTACAGAGGTTTCGATTTTATCAGCGCAGAAAGACGCTTCTTCATTTTGATCCGGCAGGTAAACAAGCGCCGGCAAGGGGCCCTCTCCTTTTTCTGCGCGGAGAGTTTTTCCAAGACGGCCGCGGTTGTAATCTACAACAGAGGATGCTGTTTTTAAAATCGGAACAGTGGAGCGGTAGTTCGATTCAAGACGGATAATATCTGCGCCGGAAAACCGGTCAGGAAACTCAAGAATATTTTTTACTTCCGCGCCGCGGAAACGGTAGATGGATTGATCGTCATCTCCAACAACACAAACATAGGTATCAGGTCCGCACAGTTCCTTAAGCAATTGAAACTGCGCAACATTTGCATCCTGGTATTCATCTACCATGATGACCGAAAAACGTTCGCGGAAACGCTGCGCAACTTCCGGCTGCGTGCGGAGAATCTCTACAGGTTTTTTTATCAGATCTCCGAAATCAACATTGCCTATCTGCGCCATGCGCTCTTCGTACCGTCTGTAAATATCACGGAATTTTTTATGATGATCTATTGTAACAAGTTCAGGATCATCAGAAGAAAGAAAATAATCCTTTGCGCGTGATATATTATGAGCCCAGTGTTTTATTTCAGCTCTGGGAGCGTTTTCCATAATGGATGATAAAAGAGAAATGACATCGTTATCATCGTAAATTACAAAAGACGAATCAAGACCGGAGAGGTTTCCGTTGCGCCTTAGAAACCATGCTCCGAAGGAGTGAAAAGTTCTTAGCATTGCATCTGCGGCGCGCTCATCAATCTGCCTTGCGCGTTCCGCCATTTCTCTTGCGGCCTTATTTGTAAATGTTACTGCCAGAATGGAGCGCGGATCCATTCCTTTCTCCCTGATGAGCCATGCAATTTTTGTAGTAATAACTCTTGTCTTGCCGGAACCTGCGCCTGCAAGTATCAGCAAGGGTTTTCCGGTGTGCAGAACAGCCTGGCGTTGTTCATTGTTAAGCGGTTCAAGGTAAGGAGGATAATTCCCAGCGTGCATTTGCTTATTGTAACAGAATGGGCATGGAACGTCAGCTTGTGCTGTATTGACAAATCCTGTCAATTTTTGTTATAAAATTATTTAAGGTAATATTTTGAATATGGCGTTAAAGCGGCAGTTAATTGCAGTCACAGTTAAATCATCTCTTTGTTCAGTCGTTTGCAGGCTTGAACTGCTGTCGCCATGACTATTTTGTCAGGTTTTTTTGTGCGGTTCAGAGCTTAACGCTTTGAACCGCTTTTTTTTTGCGGAACAAAATTTTTAAGGAGTAATAAGTGGAATTTAAAACAGCAAGAAGAATGGCAGGAATGAAAGCCTCGGAAATAAGGGAAATCCTTAAAGTGACAGAAAGGCCGGAAATAATATCATTTGCAGGGGGATTACCCGCGCCTGAATTGTTTCCTTTTGATGAAATAAAAGAGGTAAACAGGCTTGTTCTGGAGCAGGACGGCGCGCGGGCATTGCAATACTCAACAACAGAGGGTTATAAACCCCTGCGTGACTGGATTGCAATGCGCATGAATAAAAAGCTTGGCACACACTTTGACTGCGATAATATTATGGTCACTCATGGCTCTCAGCAGGCGCTGGATCTGTCCGGCAAGGTTTTCCTGGATGAAGGCGATGTTGTGTTATGCGAAAGTCCAACCTATCTTGCCGCCATCAGCGCCTTTAGGGCCTACGGCTGTGAATTTATTGAAATACCCACAGACGACGACGGTATGATAATGAGTGAACTGGAAGACAGGTTTGAAAAATGTGAAAAAGTAAAACTTGTTTATGTAATCCCCGATTTTCAGAATCCGACAGGGCGCACATGGAGCGCCGAACGCCGCAAGCAGCTGGCCGTATTATCGGCAAGGTACGGCGCCGCTGTTATTGAGGATAATCCCTACGGCGAATTAAGGTTTGAGGGAGACTTTCTGCATTCGGTAAAATCATTTGACATAACAGGGAATATTCTTTGCACAGGAACTTTTTCAAAAATATTCTGCCCGGGGTATCGTATAGGCTGGATTGCAGGAGAAAAAGAAATAATACAAAAGTATGTGCTTGTAAAACAGGGAACGGATTTACAATGTAATACAATTGCCCAGATGGAAATTTCCAAATATCTGGAATTGTACGACATTGATAGGCACATAGAAAAAATCCGCGAAGTATATAAAAACCGCCGGAATACCGCTATTAAAACGATGGAAGATCTTTTCCCGGACGAAGCTGTGTTTACAAGACCAAACGGTGGGCTTTTCGCCTGGGTAGAATTACCTTGTTATATTGACGCAAGAAAACTCCTGGAAAAGTGCCTGGAAAAAAATGTGGCCTTTGTTCCCGGCGGTTCTTTTTTTCCCAACGGAGGCAGAGAAAACTCATTCAGAATAAATTTTTCCAACATGCCGGAAGACAGAATCGTAGAAGGATTAACCCATGTGGCAGATTGTATAAGGGAATTTATGCAGAGATGTTGAGTACTCCAGAAGCGCTGCGTAACCATGCTTGGCAAGGCAAATATTAAGGAATATAATAGAAAGTATCAATTATGAAAAAAATATTATTTCTTTATCTGTTATTGGGAAGCATTGTATTCTTAAATGCTCAAAGTAATGCAAATTTGCTGTCAAGTGAATACAAGAATGCTCTAAGGCAGGAATTTTACAGGCTTGTTAATGCTCACAGAAGAGCCAACGGAGTAAGGGAACTGGAAGTTCATAAACGTTTGGAAGAATATGCAGATATCAGGGCAGCAGAACAAAAAGCAAGATTTGGACATACCAGACCAGATGGTACTCCTGCAGGAAGCGGCTGGTATAATTCACAAAATTTTATGAACACCAGATTTGCGGAAAATGCCTTAAGTGTACATAGATTGAATTCAGATCCCGTAGCGGCGGCTAATTATATATTTACAAGATGGAGAGATTCTCCGGGACA
Organism: Treponema sp.; assembly: GCA_009781635.1. GTDB lineage: Bacteria > Spirochaetota > Spirochaetia > Treponematales > Breznakiellaceae > WQXQ01. The sequence continues at coordinate 2,530 of WQXU01000042.1, read as the reverse complement.
CAATAGGCATATGCTGTATAATTTTTCGCCGCCCATACAAATGGCTTTAGGAATTGTTCCGGAGCTTGATTCAAACGGACAATCCGTATCATCAGGGGCAATCTGGGCAACCGGTTTTGATGAATTTATCGGTATATTGCCGGACACCCCGGCAATTATAGGACAAAATGCTTATTTTAATTCTCTTTATACAAGAGTAGTTATACCGCCCACTATAACTGCTATTAGCTTTGGCGCATTTGATGCCTCAAAATTTCTAGGCAGTGTAACCATACCTGCCAGTGTTACAAGTATAGGAAATCGTGCATTTTCCCGTTGTGATGTACTTGTCAGTGTTACATTTGAAGGCAGAATTGATGCAAACAATTTTGGCTCCAACAATTCCTTCCCCGGCGATTTAAGAAGTAAATATCTTGCAGAAGGTCCAGGTACATACACACGGCAAGCAGGTTCCAATACATGGACAAGACAATAAAATTAATTTTTATGTTACTATGACCGCTCTTTGCTTTAGGCTAAAAAGACTCTCTTTCAAGCGTATTATCAGTAATAATACCTAACTCAAATAACTTGTTTATTTGCAACTCACCTGTTCTAATAAATGCTCTTTGTCTTTCTCTAAAGTAGCATATTTCAAGTTGTATCCACTTTATGTTTGCTGTATTTATATAAATAGATATATAGCCAATACACATTTTATTTTTTCTGCTTTCACATAGGTTTATTATTTTACAAGGGTATCTATTCCAGTTATGAGGGATAGGATTTTCCACACAGGATTTAGTGTCATATCTGCTGACAATTAAATCTCATACAGATTCCATAGTGTAATATTCAATCATGCCATGCCAGCAGCAAGCGTTAAGTCAAAACGAATAGGTTCGATTTGGAAAATTCTGTTAAATGCGTTTTTAATTTCTTCTTTTCTTGATTTTGCCTTATTTTTCTTTGCTATCTTACTTAGTAAATATTGCTGCTTGGCTTGAATATATCTCTTAAACAAATACTGTTTTAAATCACCTTGGCTATAAGCCATGTTTATAATATCTTCTGCGGCAGCTTTTATATTGTTGTCATAATTATTTACCATTTGCGTGGTGTAAAGGAGGAGTCTTTTTTTTAAGTTATTGCAAGCATCTTCTACGCTATCGCCAATGCTGTCAATTTCTATATCTATGCAGATAGCATGATATTTATCATCTCCCTTTAAAACAATAAGATTCATATCTGGTAATGATGGAACAGTATGATTCTTGGGAATAAATATTACTTTGCCAAAGTTAGTTACATTCATGCTGTCAAATCGTATCATCCCCTTTCTCCTAATTTAAAATTTAATTAATAATTATTAATGTTACCAGTAAATTCGCTATACGTCTATACAACAACCCGCACTTCCAGATCAAAACCGCGGCGGGCTGTTACTTTACACTTAGCGAATGTTCCGGCGATTAACTTTTCTCCGCTATTGCAAACAATGACTGCCGCGCCGTCAATGTCCGGGGCCTGCCAATAAAGCCGGCCTAGCCAGAGATCTGAGTCAGCTTCGGCATTAGCTGCAATCCGCTCTTCGACTAACACATCCAGAGTTTCGCCTGCAAAACGATCCATGTTTTTTTCTGTGATTGATAGAATATCATCAGAACGGAATCCGTTCTTTTCCAGACTCAATAAGGAATTGGGTTAAAGCCCGCCCCCAATTCCTTATCTGCATAGTCTATTTTTACGAAACATACAGTAGTCAAGTCGGACATTGCCATTTCACGCATTTCATAAGCTCTTAAGAATTCTTTGTCTTTAGAAACGAATTCTAATCGTTCATTTGCTACGCCGATTGCGGTATCCATTTGTATTACCCATGTATATTTTCTATTTCTTCACGAGTTAATCCAGTAACTGTGATTATTTTATCTATTGAATCACCGGTAATTATTAGTTTTTTAGCAACTTCCAATTTACTTTTTACAACAGCAGTATTAACAACAGTAGTCAAGTCGGACATTGCCATTTCACGCATTTCATAAGCTCTTAAGAATTCTTTGTCCTTAGAAACAAATTCTAATCGTTCATTTGCTACGCTGATTGCGGTATCCATTTGAATTACCTCCTTTAATTTTTCTTCGGGGGTGTCTTGGTCAAGGAATGTAAGCCATCTTATTAGCGGATTTTTTTCTACATCTTTGACTTTTAATTTTTTAAACTTGACCATATTTATAAAATGAATTTCAAGAGCATCTGTTAATAGATAATCTTTATGATCATCTTCCCATAAGTGGAAGCAGGTGTGAAAATCATCTAACTTTATATGATCAAAGTTAACTATATTTATTGTAATTACATTTGGGAGTTCGATATAATCATCACCTTTTGAAATACCTCTTATAAATTCATGTCCCCAATAAAAAAGGGTGCGGCGTGCCATATTGTGAAAATCCTTGAGCTGCACCTCGATATTGATCTTTTCGCCCTTATCGGTTTCGACACGAACATCAAGAATACTGGTTTTTTCGCCAATAACTTCGGCTGTGAA
>WQXU01000041.1 GCA_009781635.1 Treponema sp. | reverse complement strand
ATAAGCGAAACCGAAGGTTTTGCAGGGCTGCAAAAATGTGGTGGAGCAAAATACCGCAGAGGGCGCAAGCCCGAACGGTGTTTTGCGGAACCCAAAAATGCCGAACAGGCATTTTTGCGCTAACCGTGTGTTAAGCGAAGTTACACCATTTTATTAATATGGTAATTTTCTAAATGTCCCTATTAACTCACCATCATTTCTTATCAAAGTCAAACGATTATTTACTATTGCATAATTAAATATTGACAGAATGTTCTGACCAATATAATTTATAGTTATAGTATTTGATGTATACGTAAATGTACCTTCAAAAAAAGTAGCCATAGAAAATATATCACTACTTGTTCCAACAATTCTTATTAACATAATGTTATTACCTTTGAAAATATATGTATCTATATCTGAATTCCAGACACCTTCAAATGGTGATGATACGTTACTTTGAGCGAATATGTTATTACATATAATGATTAAGAAAATGAAAAACACACATAAATATTTTTTCATAATTTTTCTCTTTTTGTTACATTTTATACTATTTTAACATTAATCTATTATTTTGTCAATTGCATTTTTAATATTTTAGTGTAATTTCGCTTAACTATATTTATACAAAGCAGCACTGTAATCCACTTATTTTTCTTTTAATATTTCCAGCAATCTTGTTTTTCTTTTTATCCAGGATGTTGAGTTGCATTTATTATCAATTATTATATCCAACTTCTTCCAATACTTCTCTTTTTATTGCTTCTTCAGCAGTTTCATTTTCTTCATTAAATAACAAAAAATCACCTTCAATATATTGGTTTTTTCTAATCAACTCTTTTCAACATTTGTTTAACGAAAGAGATTGTATAAAAAGTCCCAGCCCGCTTTATAATGAAAACTGAAGGTTTTAGGTGAGCTGGAATTTGTCAGCGAGAAGCGACGTTGGCTGTGATTTTTTGCAGCCTTACCAACCTCAAGCTAGCGTATGTTATACAATCCTTTGCGCTGTTCTTTTTTTTTCATTACTAATAAAATTTATAACAAATATATAATATCTTAATAGCTTTCAATATTCATAATCGACATTTTAGGTGTATAAAAATTATATAGCGGATATCTATATTACTTTTTAATATCCCCTATGATATATATGTTTTTACTAAATTAGAAAATCTTTCACCATAAATATCAGTATTTACATATGAAGATGATGGATATTTCCAGCACTTTTCATGTTTTCTTAACCAATATTTAATGCCAATATACTCTTCTATTTTTTTCTGATTATATTTTTTCCATTCACAAACATCATAAAGAAAATTAAATATTACCGTACAATAAATTTCATACCGTTGATATCGCTCATCTTTTTCTATTAAAAGCGGCTCCCATTTTTCAACAAATAACTTATTCCCAAGATATGGATATTTAATTGAATAGGCTATAATATTCTCCAATTGCAAATCAAATCTTTCACGTTCTCTTTTTCGATTTAAGTATATAGAAATAAATGTTGCAAACCCGGTAGAAATGATAGTAGCGATTAACGTTGCTATAACCATTGTATCCATTCTTAGCCTCCATACATTTCATAATATACTAATAATTCAAAAAATGTAAAGAAATTTTTTGAATTATATATCTATTATTTTGTTAAAAAAAATGATACAAAAATCTTCTTTTCCCATATATTTAGCCGGAAGTTAGAAATGGCGCATTAAATATTAGATTGATGACGATTAAAGAAGGCAATAGTGTAATTGACCCCTGCCCCAAATGATGCAGAGAGAAAATCGAACAAAGGCGAGGGCAACTGCGGTTTTTCGCAGCCCGACAGTTTGTAGAAAATTAATAATATAGAACATTTTGAGTATCTGTTTACCAAAAGATAAGTCTGTCAAATTTTGAGAAATTCGACAGACTGGTTAAACGACGCTTGCGTTTTTTGTTAATTTTTATTTTGATAATTTATCATTTAAAATATTTTTTACATCTATTAACCATTTTTCTTTTTCCGAAGAATTTTCAGCTGATTCTTCGATAAAAGATCCAATAAAACTATCAACTGGCCAATAATAAGCAGCCATTCCAGGGTTTTTTCCAAATTTTTTAGAATAAGCATACTTAAAATCTTTATCAGTCATATTTGCTATACGTCTAAATTGCTCATATTTTCCGCCTGGTGGTGGAGCTACAAGGAAAACCTCACCAAGATTATTTCCATTTACAAGAACACTTGTTCTAATCAAATTATTTTTGTTCTCAAATTCTTTTACTTCATAACCGCTATCCTTCAAAGCATTTATTACTTCAAGATAAACTGGTGTATAAATATTCATAACATCACGTACCTTTTTTTTGTTTTTAATAAACCATATTATACCTATTAAACTAATGGCATTGCCCACAAAAATCCAAGCGGGCGTATCTTGTTGTTCTAGAATCCCAATACCAAATGTAAGACTTACTATAATTCCTGTAATAGTTAGACCAATTGGGTTTTTTAAAAATATTTTAATTAAAAAATCTTTCATAATTTATCCTTTTCGTTTAAAGTCTCTCGACTATTATTCTTTACAAATAACAAATGGTATATAGCGTTTATACGCCGTAAATCTATTTTAAATTATTAGTGGGTTTAATAATATTTTCCCATGTACTCCTCCTTTACAGTCTCTTGGACTAAAAAAATTGTCGAGCTACAGCCTTTCCCTATCTGTCTCCAGATAGTTTACTCTAATCTACGTCCCAGTTAACTTTTCATTACATATCCTCCTTTAATGTTTTTTGTCTCAGTTGACATGTGTTTAAACCCTCCTCCTGTTTTACACTTATATGCCTGAAACTCGGGAATTTAAAACGGTGGTTATACCAACGCCAAAACCACATATTTCGGTGGTTCAGTAATTATAACCCACATTATATAACATTCGTCAATACATAAACCACTAATTTTAAGTAGTCTTATAATATGAGCTTTAAAGACAATCTAAGAGAAGCTATTGATTTCAGTGGTTTAGAACAAAAGGAACTGGCATATAGAGCGAACATTAGCTTACGAAACATTGAAAATTATCTACGGGAAAATGCATCTATTCCATCTGCTGATAAAGCGGTACAGATTGCTCAAGTACTTGGGGTTACTGTAGAATACCTTGTAACTGGTATAGAAATACCGAATAAATCCTCCGTTCCTTTTATACATGGGATTGATAACGATATTCAACAATTGTTAAAATCATTAAGAAAACTTTCAAATACTAAACAACGTATAGTTATAAAAAATGCTTTAAACCTATATGAAATGCTTAAAAAACCATAGCAACGATTAAATTCTGTAAACTGCGACAAAGCCATTTAGTATAAATACCTATCTGCCAAAAGCATAATGTATATTTTCCTGTGTCATTACTGCGAATTTTCCTTGACCATTGCCTGTTGCAATTCCAGCGAAGGGCACGCACTGCACGCTCGCCGTCCGCTTTGGCGCTCCGTTGCTTGCCCTTCGATTTTTCGCAGAACTTTAGGGACGAACCAGCCGAAAACCGACATCGTAGTACCAGTACCATGGGTCGTAGCCGTACCGCTGCGCAGAACGAAGGTACCGCCCGTAGAAGGACCAGCTCCCGCCGCGTATCACACGGTCCGAGCCAGAGACCGCTCCAGTCGGATTATTTTGCGCTCCTGTTATGTAATCTCCATACCAATCCCAACACCACTCCCATACATTACCATGCATATCATGCAATCCCCATGCGTTTGCCGGAAAACTTCCCACAGGCGTTGTTCTTTCTCTGTTTTCACCTTTAGCATTATTATTGTATGGATAATTGCCATCATAATTAGCCTGATTGGTAGTTATGTTATTTCCTGTATTGAAAGGTGTCGTAGTTCCGGCTCTGCATGCATATTCCCATTCCGCTTCTGTAGGAAAGCGATATCCGTTTGCGTTGCGGTTCCATGTTACATTCATTCCGCTTACCGTATACGCAGGCGTAAGTCCTTCTTGTCTGCTTAACCAATTACAATATTCTATTGCATCAAACCAGCTTACTAGCACTACAGGATGATTATCCCCCTGTGTAAAACGCGGATTTCTCCAATTTGCATCGTCTTTCAATTCAACATCATAATAAATAATCACAAAACCTCCGTCTCTTTCTGCTTGTGTTCTGTAATTTGCCGAATTTACAAATCTGCGGAATTCCCCTACTGTTACAGGGTATTTACTAATGCTAAATGAACTAACTGTTACCTGCCTTTGTGTTTCATCACTTTCATGTCCTACTTCCCCCGCAGGACTTCCCATTGTAAAAGTGCCGCCGTTTATGCGTACCATGTTGTTTTGCTGCGCGGCTAAACCTGCTACTAAAAAACATGCCATAGTAAATAAAATAATAATTTTTTTCATTTTATTTCTCCTTTACCTTAAATTATTTTATACCACTTTTTAATCAATTTGTCAATTATCTCTATATATAAAGTTTAATCACTATTTCGTATAACGTATTCTAAATGTATAACTATTAACACCAATAAAACTATTTTACACACCCAACGCCTTATTCTTCCGCTTCCAATACCGCGCGAACCTGCCTTTAATTTTTAAATCATGCCAGTCTTCTGTATACAATTCGTCAATCAACCCCTGTTCAAGGCAGGCGGCATCACGCGAAAGTGCTGCTAGTTCGCTGTAATCGTCTTCGCTCATTATTTTTTCCTCGCGTTGATGCCATTCACTTTCCATCTGCGCGATTCTTTCTCTGAATAAATTAACATCAATCTTTCCTGCAATAACCGCTCTGTGAATGCGCTCTCGTTTTAACCAGTATGCAAGACTTTGGTCAGCGGCAGATTCATCAAAAACAGGCGCTGCACACGAGGGCCAAAATACAGGTTTGAATGCCGAAATGCACGGAGTTGATGCGCCGGTGCACCAGAGCGTTACCGGTTTTTCCCGGCGCAAAACAGCAACTACGCTGCCTGTTGTATGATCCCCTACTAATCCGCCTGAGTGCATGCACACGCTGCCTACGCTGCCGCGGGAAAATTCTTTTCCGCGCAGACCGGGATTGTGGCTTCTTAAAATTTTTATTATGTCTGCCGCTTCAATTGCATTCTGCCCGCTTCCAAGCTGATCTAAGACCTGGCGTCTTCTTGCCTTTGCGGCGGAAAAAAATGAATACACTGGTTCTGTGAACCGTTTGGAAAAATTATCATCCGGCTTTACTTTCCCGCTGCGCATTATATGATTTTTTCCTATTGTCAATCTGTTGGAAATGGCATATCTGTCTTCTACTTTTATTACAGCATAATTTTTTCCTGATGTTTCCAGAACATAGGCCTGCTGGGGATCGGCAACAAGAAAACTGTTATCATAAAAAAACTGATGATCAAATCCGCAGTTGCCGCCCTGTCCGTAGCTTTCCAAAAGAAAAATTAAGATTTCAATTGCCTCTTTTGCGTTATCCGCCCGCTCAAGCGCAAGGCGGAGCATATCCATTCCTGTTAACGAAGGCTTTTTATTAACATGCCTTGTGAATACCGCTTCATTTCCGATTGCAACGCGGGATTCGTTAATGCCCATTTCCGCGCCCCACATCCATGACGGCTTAAAAAGAATCATACTGCGGGTATACTCAACCTGAGGTATGCTGATATAAGTACAGCAAACCCGGGAACCGGGCGCATGATTCTTTGCCGGCACATGTATTGTCAGCAGAGGTTCGTTGGGACTGCGATCGCTGTTTTTTCCAAAGTACATTATGCCGTCTTTGCCAAACACGCACATGGTATCACACATTACAATTCCTCCCTTTGCAAGGTTTATCCGCGCATGATAATATTATAACATGAAAAGCCTGTCCCCCCTTTATTTAATTGACGCCTACGGTCTTATTTACCGTTCATACTTTGCTTTTTTAAACCACCCGCTTCGCAACAGCGCAGGCAAAAATGTTTCCGCTCTGTTTGGTTTTGCGCGGACGCTTGTTTCACTGCTCGATGACGGCGCGCCTGCGGCAGACAGCGAAGGACGATTAAAAGATAAACCGGAAAAACCTCTTTGCCTTGCGGCGATTTTTGATTCGCCCTCTCCCACTTTCCGGCACGATATGTACAGCGAATACAAGGCAAACAGACAGAAAACACCTGAAGATCTGCATGAGCAGGTTCCGTTAGTTGAAGAGTTTTTGGGCGCGCTTGGAATTAAATGTATTAAAGCTGAAGGTTTTGAGGCTGACGATATAATTGCAACCCTTGCAGAAAAGTGCCGCAGCGAAAACAGGCAATGTTATATTTTATCATCTGATAAAGATCTTCTGCAGCTTGCAGGAAACGGAATATACGAACTTCGTCCGGCAAAAATAAACAAAAATGACATAAGCATGGGACCCTCCTTGGAACTTGTCGGCCCGGATGAGGTAAAAAACGAATGGGGAGTGGAGCCTTCAAAGATACTGGATTTACTCTCGCTTACAGGCGACAGCTCCGACAATATTCCCGGCGTAAAAGGAATAGGCGAAAAAACGGCAATCAAGCTGATGTCGCGTTACGGTTCGCTGGATGAAATATATAAAAACATTGCCGCCATAGAAGGCTCTATAGGAAAGAAAGTAGCAGAGGGCAGAGACAATGCCTATTTTTCCCAGTCATTAATCCGCCTGAAAAATGATATTGATTTGCCGGTAAATAATATTGATGATTTTTCAGTTGAAACCCTGAACCGTTCTGCAGGCGCAAGTGTGCTTATGCGCGAAGGCATAAGGCAGAGCGCGAAAAAACTTGACGCGCAGATAAAAACAAATCAGCCGCAGGCCGGCGCGAACCTGCAATCTTCCGCTTCGTTTACGCCCCTGCGGGAAATAACGGCGGAGGCTGCGCTTCTTGGAGACGGCGTTTACAAAATCATCCTGGAGCTTGAAGAGCTTAAATCAATTCTGGAACAGGCAAAAAAACAAAAACTGCTGGCAATAGATTTTGAAACTGATTCGCTTGATGCATGGAACTCACGTCCTATTGGAATCTCTCTTGCGTTAAAGCCAAAGGAGGCATTCTATGTACCGGTTGCAGCGCACGGTGTAAACGATGCTCTGCCTTCGGCCTTCCTTGAACCTGAAAAAGTCTGCGCTCTGCTCTCTCCGGTCTTTGCAGACAGCGAAATGACAATTATTGCGCATAACGCAAAATATGATTATAAGACCAGCCGGGGCTGGGGTATAAAACGCTGGCGGTGCAAAATCTGGGACACCATGATAGCGGCCTGGGTAATGGATCCTGAACGCAACAATTATTCCCTTGACTCCCTTGCATCCTATACTTTTAACTGCACGCCGGTAAAATACAATGATATCGTGCCAAAGGACGCAAAATTCGATTCTGTCTCTCTGGAAACTGCGGCAAAATACTCCTGCGAAGATGCCGATTACTGTATCAGGTTAAAGTATCATCTTGAACCCATGTTAAAAAAGACAGAATCGCTTAAGCTTTTTGAAAACCTGGAAATGCCGCTGCTTCCCATTCTTGCCGAGATGGAAGGCGAGGGAATAAAAATTGAACCAAAGGCGCTGGAAGATTACAGTAAAGAACTGGCAATTGAGCTTGATCAAATACAAGCGCAAACATGGAAAATTGTCGGACATGAGTTTAATCTTTCAAGCACCAAACAGCTTCAGCAGGTGCTCTTTGTCGAACGCAAATTAAATCCCGGGAAGAAAACCAAAACAGGATACTCAACCGATGTTGCGGTTCTTGAGGAATTGGCCCGTGAAGATCCTGTCCCTGCATTAATTCTGAGGCACCGCACCTTATCAAAATTAAAATCTACTTATGTTGATACGCTTGCATGCCTTGCAGACAGCGAGGGAAGGATTCATACAAACCTAATACAAACCGGGACAGCCACAGGCCGCCTTTCCAGCCGCGAGCCAAATCTGCAGAACATCCCAATCCGGGCTGAAGAAGGCAGACGTATACGTGAGGCATTTATCGCCAAAGACGGCTGCATGTTAATTTCCGCCGACTACAATCAAATAGAACTTGTAATACTAGCTCATCTGTCACAGGATAAAAATCTTATTTCCGCTTTCATGGATGCCAAAGATGTTCATGCCCGCTCGGCGGCGCTCATCTTTGGAATTGACGAATGCGATGTAAAGAGCGAACAGCGGCGTATGGCAAAAACAATTAATTTCGGCGTAATCTACGGTATGAGCGCTTTCCGGCTTGCGAACGAACTGAATATCAGCCGCAGTGATGCGCAAAAATTTATTGAAACTTATTTTAATACATACTCCGGAGTACGGCAGTATATAGAAGACACAATAAAAAAAACTGAACAGCTGGGTTATGTTACTACATTATTCGGCCGCCGCCGTTACATCCCAACCATCAACTCAAATAATAAAACCGAAAAAGCCGCCGCAGAACGCATTACGGTAAATACGCCGATTCAAGGCTCTGCTGCAGACATCGTAAAAACTGCGATGCTTAATCTGGACAAAAAGCTTGCAGATCCGGAACAGGCATGTTCTGCCCGTCTTTTATTACAAGTGCATGATGAATTGATTTTTGAGTGTCCAAAGGACGAATGTAACAAAACCGCAATATTAGTGCAGGCAGAAATGGAAAAAGCGGTATCATTATGTATTCCTTTACGTGTTACTGTAGAAATCGGTAATAAATGGGGAAATTTTCACTAATATTGTTTCATAATCTCATTGACAATGCGAGCAAGTGGCCTATAATAAAAAGAAAATACATTTTTACAAGAGGCAATATATGGGAAAGGTTTCACTTACTCCGGTCGTTGGTATAGATGAGCAGAAGTGCAACAATTGTTATTCATGTATCGGCAGTTGTCCTGCCAAGTTCTGCATGGATGGCTCCGGCGAAAAATTAACAATAAACAACAATCTTTGCATTGGCTGCGGAAATTGTATTGTTGTTTGTCCGCATAATGCCCGCTATCTTATTGATGATACTCAGCGTTTTATTGACGATGCAAAGCAAAGAAAAAAAATGGTTGCTGTTGTAGCTCCGGCTATTGCTTCGGTCTTTCCGGAAAAATATCTTAATATTAACGGCTGGCTAAAGTCATTGGGTATTGAAGTGTTCTTTGATGTTAGTTTCGGCGCTGAGTTAACAGTCGTTTCCTATCTTGATTATATTAAAAACAACAAGCCGCGCTCTGTAATTGCGCAGCCGTGTCCTGCAATTGTCAGTTTCATAGAAATCTATCACCCTGAATTAATACCGTATCTTGCTCCTGCAGACAGCCCTATGCTGCACACGGTAAAAATGATCCGCCAGTATTATCCAAGATATAACGATTATAAGATTGCGATGATTTCTCCCTGTATCGCCAAAAAAAGAGAATTTGATGAAACTAAAATGGTAGATTACAACATTACAATGCATGCTCTTAAGAATTACCTCAAAGAGCGTAATATAGATCTTTCATCTTATCCGCAGGTTGAATACGAGGGACCTCTGGCAGAACGCGCTGTTGGTTTTTCCACTCCAGGCGGTTTATTGGATACTGCAGAACGTTTTATACCTGGTATCAGGCGGAATACATACAAATCCGAAGGGGTGCATAATATCTATCCATATCTTGATGAGATGTCACAGCTTCTGGATACTGATGTTGAATTACCCTTACTGATTGACTGTTTGAATTGCGAAAAGGGATGCAATGGCGGCCCGGGAACAGGAAACAGCGGCGTGCCTACAGCGATACTGGAAAATCCCATACGCAAGAGAATGCATCAGCTTGAGGGAAAACTCACACGGAAAACCAGCTCATCGGCATATAAAAAATACCATAAAACCCTTGATAAATACTGGAAAAAAAATCTTTACAACCGCAGTTATGTTGATCTTTCCGGCAATAATTTTATCAAGACGCCGAACGAGGCTGAACTTGATGAAGTATACCGCAGTTTGAAAAAATTCAGCAAGGAAGACAGGTACGATTGTACAGCCTGCGGTTACGGAAACTGCAAAACGATGGCAACGGCGATTTTTAATAAACTTAACAAACAGGAAAACTGTTCCTATTACATACTTGCGCGGCTTCATGAGGAAATGAAAGTAGAAAAACTTGTTCAATTGCTTACAGAGAACATTAACAGCGCCAATGAATTAATTTACGGTATAAACACGATAGTGCATGACTTAAGCAAAAGTATCGATACGCAGTCCTCTGCGGTAGAAGAATCCTCAAGGAAGACTGAAATAATGGTTAACTCTCTTAAGGATACTTCTTCCATGTCCAGGAGCAAGCAGGAAGCTATTATAGAACTGATAAAAAACGCCGAGCTGGGTAAAAAATCCATGAGGGAAACAATCCAGTCGGTACAGGGCATTTCCCAATCGGTCGATGGTATTGCTTCCGCCATAAAAATTATCAGTGCAATTGCAGCTAACACAAACCTGCTGTCCATGAATGCCGCAATCGAAGCTGCGCATGCCGGCGATGCCGGAATGGGCTTTGCTGTTGTCGCCAACGAAATACGCCGCCTCTCGGAGAGCACAAGGGAAAATTCACGCAACATTTCCCAGACATTAAAGAATATTATAGACGGAATAGCTGTAACATCAAAACAGTCAAGCGATACTGATGCCCGTATAACGGAAATGTCAGAGGAAATAAACGACTTTGCAGAAACAATGACCAGTCTTATAAACACCTTTAATGAACTGTCGACGGAGAGCAGCGAGATTACAATTGCGCTTGACAGCCTTAAAGTTCAAAGCAACGAGGTAAAATCGGTCTATGCAAAAATGCTGTCCATGACAGAAAAATTAAGCAACTCAATAAAAGAGTTATCTGATATTGCGCAGAAAAAAAAGACTGACCACTAATTAGCGGCGGGGAAAAATTAGATCTTCACGCGGCCCCGGAAACTCCGCGACAATGTGAGTTTATCAATATACTCGATATTTCCGCCCACGGGCATTCCGGATGCAAGGCGTGTAATTAACACAGGGTAATTTTTAAAAGTTTTTTGAAGATACAGCGCTGTCGTATCGCCTTCTACAGTGGGGTTTAACGCAAAAATAAGTTCTTTAACGCCGCCGATACGGCTAATAAGTTTGTCTATGGAAAGATTTGCAGGGCTTATCCCCTCCAGCGGAGCAATCAACCCGCCAAGAACATGATAGACGCCGGAAAACTCGCGCCCCTCTTCTATGATACGCATGTCCTGAGCGCATTCCACAACACAGATAAGCGATTTATCGCGGGCGGGATCAGAGCAGACAGCGCAGGGATCTGTTTCAGTGAAACCGCCGCAGACGCTGCAGCGCCGGATCGCCTGATGCAAACCTGATAGTTCCTTTGCAAGCGTCTGCGCCAGAACAGGGCTGCTGTCCAGAATGTGATACGCAATCCGCCCCGCGCTTTTTTTTCCTATTCCGGGCAGTTTTGATAGCAAGGTAATAAGCCTGTCAAGAGCGTTCACAGAGTCTCCTGTATTTACATGACGCCCGGAAAACCAGACAGATTCATGCCGGTCATAGAGCCAACCTGGCTTGTAATTGCTTCCTTTACCTTTGTCATGCCATCTGTGAAAGCGGACATTATCAGATCCTGAAGCATCTCCGCATCATCCATGGCTTGCGGCGCAATACGTACGGCAAGCACTTCCAGTTTCCCGTTGATATCAATTTCTACAAGGCCGCCGCCGGCAGCTCCTGTCGCTTTTATAAACCCCAGTTTTTCCTGAAAGCCGCTCATCTGTTCCTGAATTTTCTGCGCATTTTTCAATACATCAAATGGATTAATATTCATAAATACTCCGTTTATGGAACAATAGTTCCCGGTATAACCGATAACACATTTTCAACCTCAGGGATATTTTCATTCTGTGTTTTACGCACTGCGCTGCTCCACATGGGAACATCTTCCTCCTGATTCGAAGGCTCGCTGGAAATTCCCTGGTTATTCCCCTTTGCGGCAAGCATGCGGTTAAACTCATCTGTGAGGGAGCGTTTGTCATCTGCGCCATTGTAAGACTTGGGCGCCGGAACTTCGCTGCTGAATGAAACGGGAGCAGTTTGAACTTCATCGTTACGCGAAACGCCGGCTTTCGGCGCCGCGCCTGTTTTCCCCGCAGAAGCCATTACACTACGCGCATCGTCTATAGCTTCTTTAAGTTCCGCAGGAGAAACCCATTTATTAAGCCATGTCAGTTTGGAAACAGCGGTTTCAAGCTCAAAGCGCGGTGAAACCGAATAGCGTACATCGCGGTAGCAGTCAAGAAGAATATCAAGCGCCTGTTCCAGCCGGATAGAATCATATGCTTCAAGCGCCTTTAAGGAAAACAGCGCAGGCCGGTAGCCTAAAATGGACTCCCTTGTTACGCCGTTTTTAAGCAGCAGCAAACTCCGGTAATACCCTGAAAAATCGATAATAAACTGTTCGATGGCAACGCCGCTGCCGAGAATTTCATCTGTAAGCGCGAATGAAAGCGGCGCATCATTTGCAGCGCAGGCTTCCGCAAGCGCATTGAGTTTTTCAAGGCCTATAATACCAAGCTTTTCACGGATTAACTCACTGCGGATATAAACCGAAGCCCCGTCATCTCCCCTGCTGAAAGAAACAACCTGATCAAACAAGGTAAAGGCATCGCGCATGCTGCCTGTGGATTCTCTTGCTATCCAGAAAAGCGCATCATCATCGGCTTTAATGCCGTTTTCGGCACAGATTTTTTTTAGTATCCCCTGAATTGTTTCAACAGGTATCAGCCGGAAATTGAACTGCTGGCAGCGGCTTTTAATTGTCGCCGGAACCTTATGCAGTTCTGTTGTGGCAAAAATAAAAACAATGTAGGGCGGCGGCTCTTCTATCGTTTTTAAAAGCGCATTAAAGGCGCTTGTAGAAAGCATATGCACTTCGTCGATAATATAGACTTTATAGCGTCCGGTCTGCGGCGGGAATAAAACCTCATCCTTAATCTGACGAACGTCATTTACAGAGTTATTGGAAGCGCCGTCAATCTCAAGAACATCCATGCTGGCGCTCTGGCTTATGGCGCGGCAATTATCGCATATTCCGCAGGGTCCCTCTGATACTTTACCCTTATCGTTTGCCGAGCAGTTAAGCGAGCGCGCCAGAATGCGGGCGGCGCTGGTTTTACCGCAGCCCCTTGGCCCCGAGAAAAGGTAGGCATGGGCAATTTGCCCGCTATTAAGGGAGTTTTTTATGGTAGAGACAACAAACTCCTGTCCTGCCAGTTCATCAAAGGTTTTGGGCCTGTATCTTGTAGCTGTTACTTCGTATCGGACTGCCGGATTTGCCATGGGATTAGTGTACAAAAAAAACGTAAAAAAAAAAAGTGCTCTGCGGCAGGAGAGCCGCGGCGCAGCAGGTATCCGCTTACCGTTGCTTCCTTCCGGACCTGGCGGGGTTAGGCGGCGCCTGCTCGCACGATTCCTGACGCAGAGCACCTCATGTTATTACGCAAGCCCCAGACTGGTCAATACTACATCTTGGTTATATAATTAAAATAGATAATGTTTTAATCTTAATATAAGCAAGGAGCACAGTATGAAGAAATATGCAATAATATCGATATTTATTACGATAATCTTTGTGTTGGCGGCAAGCCCCGTATTTTCACAAGAGGAAAATTATACGATTGGGGATCTAAACGCAGGCGCTGACGCATTTTCATCAGCAATAGCAAAAGCGCTGCCTTTCTATTCAACGCTGGGATTAAACTGGTCAGATGCCTATATAGGCCAGCTGCTGGATGTGCCGCCAAAGTTTGGCGTCGGTCTTTCATTCGGAGCAATCAGCATGCCGGCCGGCTCCTTAAACGATCTTGCAAAAGTACTTAATTTTAATCTGCCAAGCATTAAAATAGGCTTCCCGCTTCCGGCTTATGCGCTGGAAGCCAGAGTTGGGGGCATTTTTCTTCCTTTCGATATTGGTTTAAAATACGGCATAGTGCCGGAAAACCAGTTATTAGATGAATTACTTGATTTTGTTAACATCAGGTATCAGCTCATGGGAGCGGATATCCGTTATGCGATTATTACAAGCAAAGTAATGCCCATAAGGCTGTCTGTCGGGCTTGGATTTAACCGTCTGGAAGGAGGAATCTCCAAAACTCTTAATATGGGACAAGCCTTCGATTTTGGCATAAATACTTTGGAAGTGACCGATCCTAATGTCGGACTTTTATGGGAAACAAACACCATCGAAATTAAAGCGCAGGTTTCCTTCCCCCTTGTATTGATTACGCCGTATGCAGGCCTTGGCGTAAGCCATGCATGGTCAAAAGCAGGCTACCAGGTAAAATCGGAAGTATTGGTTGACGGTGATCCTGTTACTGCAGAATATATTCAGGAGTTAAGAGAACTGGGGCTTACCGGTATCAGCGGCAGCGGTTTTGAGCGTGTGATAGAAAGCACTGCATTAAATGCGCGGCTGTTCGGGGGCATTTCTTTTAATCTGCTGTTTATCAAACTTGATCTTACAGCCATGTACAATGTCATGGACAGCAGCATCGGAGGTTCGTTCGGGGTAAGGTTCCAATTATAAAAAAACCCCCCGGGAAAAGGAGGTGAGGAAACCCGGGGGGTTGCTGATATACGACAGCAGTAAACCAATAGTTGCCTGATTGTATAGATGACAATAAAGAGCGCATTAACTGCTGATTTCATCTAAACCGTATCATCAGTTGATATTAACATAGTGATTTTCCATATCAAGGTCAAGTACTTTTTTTTATCCCTCAAAAAACCGGCATTACCTGACAGTTATTGAGATTCAGCGCCAATTATGGCATACTCTGATTATGAACAAGATTTTTAAAACGTTTCATTCAGGCCGCGCTGTTTTTTTTATGATGGTTTTTTTGTGTATTATTATTGCGGCAGCCGTACTGAAACTCGCAGCGTCAATTATCCTGCCTTTTACAATTGCCGCATTTTTGGCATTTGTTATGTACCCGGTGATAAAAGCGCTTGATAAAATCCGGTGCCCGCGCACTATATCAATACTTTTGATTGTAATAATTATCGTTACGGGCATGTTCCTTTTTGGATTTGTATTGTTCTCATCAGGAAAAATAATAATTGATCAATTTATTTATGATGAAAACAGTATCTTTGAAGGCCGCATAAAAGTAGTGTATGACCTTATAGCCGATTTATTTAATCTTCCGAATGATGAGGCGCAGAGTATTTGGCGGAACCTGTGGGATCAACAGGCGATACGCACCTTTGTCAGTGATATTACAATTTCCTTGTCAAACTTTTCTATCATATTTGTATCAGGCGCAGTTTTGATTGTACTCTTTATGGTTTTTATTTTATTTGAGGCAAGTTATTTTAAAGAAAAGTTAATAGTCGCATTTGAAAACCGCATTGGGCGTATCGACCACATGGGCAATGAAATTATATCCCAGGTCACACGGTACCTCGGCGCAAAATTTCTTTTTTCCCTTGCAAACGGCATTATTTATGCTGTTGGTTTTTACCTTGTCAAACTGGAGTTTGCAATTGTTTGGGGTGTAATTCAATTTCTCATGAATTTTATTCCAACCCTTGGCAGCATAGCGGCAGGCGTTGTAATATCCCTCTTTGCATTGATTCAATTCTGGCCTGAACCAGGACCAATAATCATTGTGGTTGCAATAATTCTTGTAGTGAATTTAATTTTGAGCAATATACTGGATCCAAAAATAATAGGCGACCATGTGGGAATTTCGCCGCTTGTTATACTTGTCTCACTTTCAATCTGGGGTTATCTCTGGGGATTTGCAGGAATGCTTCTTGCTGTTCCGATGACTGTTATAATAAAAATTGTATGTGAAAATATTCCTATAATGGAACCGGTTTCAATTCTGATAGGTTCGCGGAAATCTGTTCTTGCCAAAAAAGCTGCCATCGCTGCAGAAAGCGAGAAAAATGAAACCTAGATTATGACAATGAACATGACTGCGCCCTTGCAGGGAATGCTTTCTAAACAAGTGCCTTGTTACCCGGATTTTGTTCCTCTGGATATTGGGTTAAGAGATATACTGCATCCGCGGCTTTCATTAACATTCGACGGTGTTTCGGAGTTTACTTTTTCCGGTCTTTATCTTTTCAGAAACAAGTATAAATACCGGATATCAAGAGAAAGTGAAGACGGCGGTTTTATTATTTCCGGAGTCCAGCCTGCAAGCGGCCAGACATTTTTTATGACACCCTGCACAGCGCCGGATTGGGAAACGCTTGAATCTCTTTTTAAAAGTCACGATTACTGGAAAAACATTTCAGAGACTGTTTTATCTCCGGTTAAAGAAGAACTGGAAAACCGCGGCATCCATATAAAGGAAGACAGGGATAATTTTGATTATCTTTACTGCCGCAGGGATTTGGCGGAGCTTTCAGGCAAAAAGTTTCATAAAAAGAAAAACCATGTTAATAATTTTTTAAGCGCATATCCGAATCATGAGCAGCGGCCCATGATCAGGGAATTGATCCCGGCAGCTATTGATGTTCTGAATCGATGGAAGGAGTCAACTCTTCAAAAGACCGGAAGCGAGGGCGATTATATTGCCTCACTGGAAGCGCTGGAACAATTTGATTCGCTTGCATTAAGAGGCTCTGTATTTTTTATCGATGGAAAACCAGCCGCTTACTGTCTGGGAGAAAGCCTTGCAAGAGGAAGAATGTTCGCAATTCATTTTGAAAAAGCTATTGACGAATACAGGGGATTGTATCAGTTTGCAAATCAGTCATTTGCCGCATCTTTGCCGCGTTTTTTTACACTAATAAACCGCGAACAGGATCTGGGGAATAGCGGATTGCGCCAGGCGAAGATGACTTACAGACCCTGCGATTTTGTACGAAAATATGAAGGCAGGTTTGTATGATATATTTAACAGGGTTTCATGCCATTGAGGAAAGAATCAGATCCGGAAAATCTTGCGGTCCCCTTCTTGTAGCAAAAGCAGGTCCGCGCGCAAAAGAAATTACTGCGCTGGCTGTTAAAAATAAAATACGCCTGGAAAGAACAGGAGTATTTGAGCTGGACAAAATTGCACCTGATAACCGCGGCATTGCCTTACAGGTTCCGGATCATGTATCCGGAGAAGACAGCGCGGATATCAGCCTTGACAGTTTTATTGCCGGACTCGGCGATGAAAAAAATTCCCTGGTTCTGATTCTTGATGAAATTACAGACCCGCATAATTACGGCGCAATACTCCGCTGCTGCGATCAGTTTGCCGTTGATTTAGTAATCAGCCGCAACCGCCGTAACGCAAAACATGCTGCAATAATTTCTCAAACATCGGCAGGCGCCGTCTCCTGGGTAGCGCAGGCGGAGACTGCAAACCTTGTCCGCGCAATGGATGACCTTAAGGAGTGCGGTTTTTGGATTTACGGCGCCGACATGGACGGCGAACCTGTTTATAAAAAAAACCTAAGCGGCAGAATCGCGCTTGTTCTTGGCAGTGAAGGCTCTGGTATTTCGCGGCTTCTGCGCGAGAAGTGCGATGGTTTTATCGGAATACCCTCATCCGGCAGAATAGATTCATTGAATGTATCAGTTGCTGCAGGCATTTTGTTGTACGAAGTAAAACGGCAAAATAAATAATATTTGAAAACTTTTAATAACCAAAGTTTTTAGAAATTCCCTGATTTCTGTTTCAATTAATTGTCATCATAGAATTTGATAGCCGCATTAACCGGCAGTTTTTCCCTGTAAATATGGGAAATATCTGACAGACAAACACATGTCGGAGCAGTATACCCGTCAGGATTGTTTCTGAACAGCAATATTGTAACACTTGAATGCGCAATATCAAAACTGGACCAAAAAATGTGCGGGGAAATTGACAGCAAATGCGACAGCCATGCAGTTCCAAGCCCGTGATGACAAAAGGCTGCTATCCGCTTTTCGTTAGGTGTAATAATTTTGTATAAATTACCGTCGCGTTTGTAACCCAGCCTGTCAAGGAAATTATCTGAGCAATTTGTAATGCGCCTGTAACCTTCAAAAGCCGATTTGCAGGATGAAAACACAGGATTGGTATGCCAATCATTAATCGAATAATCATTGCCGATTAGTTTTGTGTTGTTGCAGCCAAATGCCCAATTCCGTGTTCCATTGTCATCAACCACGGAAAATTCATCCCACGCAATGCTTTCGCTCATCCACTCCTCTATCGCATACGGCAATTTAAGCCGGCTGCAGGTTGGCTGCGCTGTTTGAACAGCCCTCCCCAGAGGCGAAGAGTATATTTCATCAAGTCCATGAGTGCATAATCTTTCTGCCAATGCATCTGCCTGTTTCTGTCCGTTCTCAGTCAGACTGTCAGTTTGATAATCAGGTTCGCCGTGCCGGATTATATATAGAAGCATAATTTTCTCCTTATTGTATCATGCAAATCTTCCCTCGTATTTTACATCGCCGTAAAATTGAGAAGTTATTTTTGATTTTGGATTAAATTTACGAAAATAAAAATACGGCGATTCAATGCCATTTTGTTTTTTTATCATATATTCACTTAAAGCTTCAAAGTCAGCTGCATCTATATCTCCGTAATGATAATCATACCCTATCCGCTTTTCAAAAAATTTAAACCCGCTTTTTATTGCGGTTTTAAAAGAAGCGGGATTATCAATGTTCATTACAACCGCCAAATAGTCAATGCCGAACTTTTCCAGTAATTCATCAGAAACCGCTCTCCCGGCTTCTGAAGCGTATCCATTATTGGTATATTCACTGCGAATTTGCCAGCCAATCTGTATTTCATATAAAAAAGCCAATTTAGAAACCGTAACAGTACCTATTATTTCTTTTGTAGATTTTAAAATGACAGGATAAAATATTTCCTGCTCAAAATTGCCTGTATTTTTATTTGCAATACAATATGATATTTTTTCTTTTATGTCATCTATTGTAGCGTTATTTTTTATGTAATCCGGTATGTAGAGCTGAACTTGCCTGTCGTATTTAATGTCATATATTGCCTGCGCATCGTCTGCTATTAAATCCCGGATTATCAATCTGTTTGTCTCTACATTCATATTTTCTCTTTTTTCACCTCTTCCCGACTATACGAATATATAGTGTTAAAATCAACACAGCGCGGCCCTTCATTTAAAAAAGGCACTTGAAGAGTACCCGCCTGCATACCGTAGTGCCTCATTAAAAAAAGTAACCGAAAAGAATGGGTGCCTCATTTAGAAAAAGTAACTTTAGCCTTATGTGCTGCAAACAGCACTCTAATGGCTTTATGAACAGCATATTGCAAATCT
>WQXU01000040.1 GCA_009781635.1 Treponema sp. | reverse complement strand
TCATTGTTAACCCCACATTGACCTCCGGATAGCATTCCTATCGTTTAGTCTCTAATAATTTGGGTTACATTTTCATAATGAGGCAAAACTCCTTTTCGGTTACTTTTTTCATGAGGCACCGCGATATCTTACATATTTTAGTGTTTAAGTTATAGTAAATTGTGGGCACAAAACCGTCAATTACACTTTTACTCATTTTGGCAATTTTCATCCCGCAGGCGGAGCTTTTTCCGCAGGATTCAAGCCTCTTTCCGCGCCTTGAACCTGATCCAAGGGCACTTGAGTACTACGAACTTGGCAGACGGAACTCAGGCTATACCTGGACAGAGCTTGCACAGATAAGCATTTGGGCATCCGGAGCGCAGGATGAGGGAGCCTCTCTTGCAAGAATAATGTCGGCGGCTGCCGGTTTAAACAGTTCCCCTTCCCTTCCTGCTTCCGGCAGGGAAAAAGCAGAATATATACTTGCGTATTTACACAGAAACATTTTAAAATCATATTCCATTTTCCAGACAAGGGTAGATACTGTATTTGTAAACGGCAGTTTTAACTGTGTATCCTCCGCTGTACTTTTTACAATCCTCTGCGAATCGGCCGGAATAAAAACAAGCGCCGTTATAACAAGGGATCATGCCTTTGCAATGGTTCATATTGACGGGCAGGACATTGATGTGGAAACAACAAACCGTTACGGCTTTGATCCCGGCAACAGAAGGGAGTTCCATGATCAGTTCGGAAGGCTGACAGGTTTCACATATGTTCCCGCGCAAAATTACCGCGACCGCCAGACGATCAGCAATATTCAGCTTGTCTCATTAATACTCAATAACAGGATTGCAGAACAGGAAAGAAGAAATAATTTTGCAGCTTCTGTTCCGCTTGCAGTCGACAGGGCTGCTTTGCTTTTGGGCGAGTCGTCAACTGCCGGCATTGAATCTTCCTCATCTGCTTCCATATTCCAGGATCCCCGCAGGGATCTTGTTGACAGGCTTTTAAATTTCGGCGCAACCCTGCTTAGGGCCAACAGGGAAGATGACAGTCTGCACTGGGCAAGAATAGCCTCATCAAAATATCCGCATTCCAGCCGCTGGCAGGAATATGTAACAGCGGCGGTAAATAACAGAATAACAAGATTTTTAAGAGAAAGAAAAACGGATGAGGCGGATGTTTTTCTGGAAAATAATAAAGCGCTTTTAACAGACGCAGATTATGCGCAATTTGATTCTGTAATTTTTGATGCTGCCATTTTAAACCGCGCAAACCAGAGCAGAACTGCCGCAGAAGGGGATGCAATAATTAATGATATAAAAAACGGGCGTGATGCCGGCAGAATGAATGAAAGAAGAGCTATTGAACTGCTTACATATACAATTCAAAGAACCGCCGCCTCTCTTTGCGCAGCTCCCGCAAGAGACTGGCGCCTTGCTGTTAATTATATACAAAGCCATCTTTCTTTGTTAGGCGCAAACCGGGAACTTGAGCAGGCGCTGCAAACATACAGGAACAATCTTGCGGCGGATTACCACAACCGTTTTGCCGCCGAATGGAACAGAAGAAATTACGAAGAAGCGCAGCGCATCCTTAACGAAGGGCTTTTGGAATTTCCTGATAACCGTCAGCTTTTATCAAACATGGAAATTGTCAACCGCCAGCGCAGCAATTAACGCGCATAATAATTAATCAAACAGCCGTCTGTCAAAATCTGCCGTTCCGCATCTGTCAGTTCGCCCAAAGCAGCCTTTAATTCCCTTACAGTGTCACCTAACACATAGCCTGTGATTGTTTCCCTTTTCTCCTTAACGGCGGATCTGATTCCCGGCAGGAAGATATAATCCCCGTTTGAAAAAACATTTTCATCTGTAATAATAAAAGGAAGGATGCCCCAGTTAATAAGGTTTGAGCGGTAGCGTTTTGTAGCGTACTCAAGTGCGAAGTTTGCACTTGCGCCCAATACCCTCTGACACGAAGCCGCCTGCTCTCTTGCAGAGCCGTCCCCGGGTTTGCGCGCAAAGATCGCGCTTCCAATTCCAATATCGCTGAATTTAATCTGCGAGTAAGAGCCTATTCCCCTGATTTTTTCCATGATTGCATTCAGCTCATTATCGCTTTGCCCCCTTGCGCTCATTGCAAGCACTTCTTTTGCGCGCCCTACATAGCCCGGGTCTTTACGGCTTAGCGTAAATTCAGCAAGCTTTAAAGGGTTGGAACGGTATGATGATGTTTCCCCCGACGGGATAAGTTCATCTGTTGTAGTAACAGGGTCTGTAATAAAACTGATAAGCTTTATTAAAAGGTTTTCCGCAAGCTCCGGCATTTTCGGCCAGTCTTTAATATTGGGGCCGAATACAAGTTCAAGTCCGCCCTGCGCTTTTCCGGTTCCGTTGTACACGCGCTTGTCGTATATGCTTTTGTCAAAAAAGAAATTGTAATTTCCGTATTGTACATTCAGATCTGATGCAGATGTTATTTTTCCGCCATTAACGGCTGTTGCAGCAATTGAACGTGCGTCCATAAGCGCAACTGATGCAATCTGCCCGTCATTCGGCTTTGAGCCTTCGCGGTTCATGAAATTGCGCGTAACATGGCGTATCGAAAGTTCGTTGTTCGCAGGAGTATCCCCCGCGCCGAAACACGGGCCGCAGAAAGCTTCCCTTACAAGGACGCCGGCTTTCATAAAAGTTTCAACCGCGCCGTTTTTTACAAGCTCAAGGAATGTAGGCTGGCTCTCAGGGTAAACGCTCATTGTAAAATTGCCGTTTCCAATCGAGGTTTCCTTCATTATGTCGGATGCTGCCATGATGTTTTCAAAGATACCGCCTGAACAGCCTGCAATAATTGCCTGTTCCGCCCAAACACCGCCGTCACGGTATTTAAGCCCAAGGTTCAGATTTAAACCGCTTGCGCTGTTCTCCTTTTCTGTCATTGCAAGAATGTCTTTTGCATTTGCGTTTAATTCTCTTATCGTGTATACATTGGCAGGGTGAAAAGGCAGCGCAATACAGGGCTCTATTTTTGACAAGTCTATTTTTATAAAGCCGTCATAATAGGCGGCAGCGCCGGGATTAAGCTCTTTGTAATCCTCCTGTCTTCCGCATTCCTTTAAGTATGTTTTAATTTTATCATCGGTCTTCCAGATTGATGACCAGCAGGCAGTTTCCGTTGTCATAACATCGATGCCATTGCGGAAATCTACAGAAAGCTTTTCAATGCCCGGGCCGACAAACTCCATCACTTTATTTTTAACATAACCGTTTTTAAATACAGCGCCGATAATCGCAAGGGCAACATCCTGCGGCCCTACTCCCGCTGGAACATCACCTTCAAGATATACGCCGACAACGCCGGGATAAGGCATGTCATAAGTTCTGCCTGCAAGCTGCTTTGCAAGTTCCCCTCCGCCCTCGCCGACCGCCAAAGTACCAAGCGCTCCGTAACGAGTATGGCTGTCCGAACCAAGAATCATTTTTCCGCAGCCTGCCATCATTTCGCGGTTGTAACTGTGAATAACGGCAAGGTGCGGCGGTACGTAAATGCCGCCATACTTGCGCGCTGCAGAAAGCGCAAACACATGATCATCCTGATTAATTGTGCCGCCGACTGCGCACAGACTGTTGTGGCAATTTGTAAGCACATAGGGCATCGGAAACTTTTCCATGCCGCTTGCCCGCGCTGTCTGAATTATTCCAACATAGGTAATATCGTGGGATGTAAGAGAATCAAATATTAAAGTAAGATTGCGCTCGTCTTTTTGTGCATCGTTTTTATTATGAGCGCAAAGTATGCCGTATGCTATTGTTCCCTTTTTCGCCTGCTGTCCGGAAACAGAAATGCCAAGCTGCGCAAGTTTTGCCTGTGCGTCAGCGTCATCGCTAATAATTTCCTTTCCGTTAATAAGATATGCGCCTGAATTAAAAAGTTCGATCATTTTTCCTTCCTTAATTTTTATCACGCTCCTGCGAAGCTGCTGATTGTTTAAAATGGCTAGTATAATAATAACATTCCCGCTATAGTGTGTACAATGGCACAGACGCAATATATAAGAAATTTTTGCATTATCGCGCATATCGATCACGGCAAGTCTACCCTCGCAGACAGGCTCATTCAAAAAGCTGAAATCATAGATGAGAGATACTTTAAAAATCAGATATTGGATAACATGGATATTGAAAGGGAGCGCGGCATTACGATAAAAAGCCAGGCTGTCACTATTCCCTATGCCGCAAAAGACGGCGCAAAATACACGCTTAATCTTGTTGATACCCCGGGTCACGTCGATTTCAGTTATGAAGTAAGCCGCGCGATCAACTCCTGCGAAGGAGCTCTGCTTTTGGTGGATGCAACCCAGGGAGTGCAGGCCCAGACCCTTTCCAACATGTACCTTGCGCTTGAACACAATCTTGAAATTGTACCTGTCATTAATAAAATTGATATGCCTGCCGCGGACATTCCGCGCGTTAAAAAAATGATAGATAAAGACCTTGGTCTGGATTCGCAGACTGCCGTATTATGTTCTGCGCGTCAGGGCATAGGCATAGACGAACTTTTCGAAGCAATTATAGATCGCATTCCTGCTCCCGGCGGGAAAAGTGAGGATCCCCTACGCGCGCTTATCTTTGACTGCCATTATGATCCCTACCGCGGCGTAGTCGTGCATTTAAGACTGTTCGACGGCAGCATCAAAAAAGGAATGAAAATTTCCTTTATGTCCAACAACTCTGTTTATGAGGTTGAAACAGCCGGCGTTTTCAAACTTGCGCTTGTCGAGACAGGCGAGCTGTCGGCGGGAGATGTCGGCTATATTATCGCAGGAATAAAAACTGTAAGCGATGTACGTGTCGGCGATACTGTAACAGGCGCAGACAGACCCTGCACAAGCGCGCTTCCCGGATTCCGTGAAGTAAAACCCGTTGTTTTTTCTTCAATATATCCTGTAGATTCAAACGACTACGAGGAACTGCGCACAAGCATGGAAAAATTAAAGCTGAATGACGCTTCCCTCATTTATGAAAAAGATTCTTCCGCCGCCCTTGGCTTTGGTTTCCGCTGCGGCTTTTTGGGCCTTTTGCACCTGGAAGTAATCCAGGAACGGCTTGAGCGCGAATTTGATCAATCGGTAATTTTTACAGCCCCGTCCGTTAAATACAAGGTGCGAATTAAAGGCGGCGAAGATATCATGATTGACAACCCCGTTGACTACCCCGATGAAGGCCATCTTGAAAGCGCAGAAGAACCCTATATCCGCGCCTCTGTCATTACGCCGACAGACTACCTTGGAAACATCATGACACTCTGCCTTGAAAAAAGAGGCATCCAGACAAACATGACATACCTTGACGAAAAGCGCGTAGAGCTTATTTACGACATGCCCCTCTCCGAAGTGTTATTCGATTTTTACGACCGTTTAAAAAGCATAAGCCGCGGTTACGCTTCATTTGATTATGACATTTCCGGCTATAAACCGACAGAGCTTTCCAAACTTGACATACTGCTTAACGGGAAACCTGTAGACGCACTTTCGCAGCTTGTTTTTAAAGGCAACGCTTACGAGCGCGCAAGGAAAGTCTGCGAACGCCTGCGCGATGAAATTCCGCGGCAGCAGTTTAAGATACCCATACAGGGAGCCATAGGCAGTCATATTATCGCGCGCGAAACTGTTAACGCTCTTCGCAAGGACGTACTTGCAAAGTGTTACGGCGGCGACATTACGCGCAAACGAAAACTCCTGGAAAAGCAGAAGGAAGGCAAAAAACGCATGAAAATGGTCGGCGATGTCGAACTTCCTCAAAGCGCGTTTTTGGCAGTCTTAAAGAGCCGTGACGAATAACATCTTTTATTATTTACAGGCAAAAAAGAGCAATTAAACAATCTCGTACAATCATGCATATTACTGTATGATTGTACGAAGCATGTGGCTAACCCGTTAAACTCGTATAAAATGGCAATATACTGTAATTTTATACGAAGCATATTGACGTATCCATAAAACTCGTATAATATTTCAATGTATTGCATGATTGTACGAGGTGATTTATGGATATAGAAAGAACAATCGGACCTGTTATAAAAAGGGTCTCAAAAGGATTTCCTATAATTTTACTTGCCGGAATGAGGCAAATAGGCAAGACATATCTTCTGGAAAAAATAAAGGAATCTGAAAGGCAGTATGTTTCCCTTGATTTTCCCGATCAGCGCGAACTTGCAAAAAATCATCCTGATCTTTTTCTGCAAAGATATAAGCCGCCTCTTCTTATTGATGAAGTGCAATACGCGCCTGAATTACTCACTTATATAAAAATATATGTGGATACCCACAAGCAAAACGGGCTTTTTTGGCTAACGGGATCGCAAAAATTCAGTCTTATGAAGGGAATTCAGGAATCGCTGGCAGGAAGAGTTGCCATTTTGGATATGCTGGGTTTTTCCTACCGGGAAGCGGCAGGACAGGCAAAAAGCGTTCCCTTTCTTCCTTCAAAAAACATAAAACATGTTTCGCCTAACGGAATTAACATGAATATCCTGGATTTCTATAAAATTATTTGGACAGGTTCCTTCCCCCGCCTTGTTGTTCAGAATGGAAAAAATTGGGAGTTTTTTTACCGTTCATATCTTAGAACTTACATAGAACGCGATATAAAAGATTATCAGGGTATTGATGACAGCATTAAATTTTATAAGTTTATCCGCGCTGCCGCAGTAAGAACGGGAAGCCTTTTAAACTACGCTGATCTTGCAAGAGATACCGATATTGACGTAAGAACTGCAAAAACATGGCTATCCGCTCTTGAACGCTCCGGCCTTGTTAAACTGCTTTATCCGTATTTTAACAATATTACAAAGAGATTAATTAAAACACCAAAACTCTATTTCATGGACACAGGTTTGTGCGCCTTTCTTGCCGGCATGGATACTCCAAAAGCGCTTGAAGCAAGCTATCTAAGCGGCGCGATACTTGAGACATGGGCATTCATAGAAATCCTTAAAAGTTACTGGCACAACGGAGAAGACCCTGCAATTTACTATTACCGCGATGCAGATCAGCGTGAAATTGATTTTATAATCGAAAAAAACATGACGCTCTACCCCATTGAGGTAAAAAAAACATCCGCTCCTGTCGAAGAAAACGCAAGGCAATTTATACATTTGGAAAAACTTAAAAAGCCAATTGGAATGGGAGCCGTTCTTTGTTTACGTTCCTCTCCTTTGCCATTAAACAGGCACACTGTTGCATGGCCTGTGTGGGAGGTGTGACAACTTTTTTTAAATTATGAATGATTTATTACAGTCTGGCTTTTTAGCAGCTTTAACATCGGATCAATTTCTGCGCGCATCCTTTTAAGAAAAGATATATCAGAGTAATCTGCGCGGGCGCTGTCAGGGAAATGAGCCCAAAGGTAATCGCACTCATCTATTAATACATTAAGCCGCTTTCTGTCCATCTGTTTATCCCCTGTAAGCATATTACGTAATTCTTCCAGCCGCTCTCTTTCTTCTTTATAAAAAGTAAAAATATTTTCACTGCATTCAATATTACTCTCTCTGTGCTTTTCAGCGTGAAATTCAATTTCATCTCCTTTTAACATCTTCATAGCTTCATTCATTGTAAGAGTCTTTACTCCAAGGGGCAGCCCTGTTCCTTCAATGTCAAATATACGGGTATCTCCTCCAAACTCATTTTCAAAAAGATTACGGTAATTTCGCATAACGACAGAACTCTTAACAGAAAAACCTGATTTTGAAACTGTTTCAAAAACGCCTGTGGAAAAAGCGGCGGTATTGGCAAAACCCTGCAGACGGGTTTGCAAGTTCAGTTTACTGCGATGTCCCGGTGTGGAACGGGCATGGTATTTATCCTGTGTAAATGAAAAATCAATTCCTGCGCATATTATATTAGCGCAAGTCAGCCGCCTTGCAAGCTCTACTGCAGTTAAGCCTACAGAGCCAAGAGGCGGAATAATAGCGGGAAGCAGCTTTAGTTTTTTTAATCTTTCAAAAATACGAAGATTGGTCCAGGGTGTAAAAAAAAGAAATCCCTGCCCGCAAAGAACTTGCGCAGATGCCGGAAGCGATGAAAGATCAATAGCGGCAGGAACATTCCAGCCTCGGCAGCCTGTAAAATCACCAAGATTCCAGTGCTGGCTTTCCAGAATTACCGTCAAATCCGGAATAATTTTTCTGTCTTTTAAAAGACCAAGGCAGGTATCAACACAGACAATTTTAAAAGGACGTTTATCGTGACTGCCGCCAAAATCGCGGATTAACGCATCAAGCGTTTCATCAAGCGAGGGGCCCGCGCCAAGAACAAGAACAGGCGTCCTGCCAAAAGACAAATTGCTCACAGACGGAAATTTTTCTGTAAGGGCAATATTGCGAAGAAAGTTACGGATGTAGAGCCGTCCCAATTTTGCAAGGATAATGGCATTACTCCATTCTGTGGCAATTTCACGGCGAAGCGTTTCACAAAGGCTGTCGTACAATTGCGGAAAAAGCTGAAAACCTCCTGTAAACCTTATTGTCTCAATACGGCGGAAGGCCATAGCGCCCCATGTATCGCGGACAAATGCGTAAAGTTTACTGTCTTCGCATATGTTTGTTATACGCAGCATTTTACCCGAGCTAAGGGATGAATCGATACTTTTTATGGAAAGATCATAAAGTTCGCTGTCCGCCTCTATGCAAAGCACCGCAGAATTGGGCGCTTCTGTTTCAAGGCGCGATAAAAAATGTGAAAGCCCGTAACCGTAAATGGGAGAAGGACAAAAGTAAAGCGTCCTGTCTGTGACAGAAACAGAATCTGCAATTTTTTCAGCGCGGCGGACAGGATCAATCCCGGAAAGAAGAGTCTTCCCGTTTTTTTCAAAGCGCCCGCCGGCGCAGGGTTGCCCCTGCATGCTTACGGCATTATATAACGGAAATATGCATCCCAGAAAAATTGATCGTCAGACATTTTATCGCTGTTAATAAAATACTGCTGCAATGACTGCTCTGCTATAAAATTTACCCAGTAGGATTTATATATCGATGCAATATTTTCCATATATGATTCATCTATATCCGCATATTCCAGGGGATGAAAAACAAAAACATTATTCCCCTGAACCAGAGGCTGCGACGGAACATTTATCTCTGTTGAAAAAGCAATTTTCCAGAAATTCTCGTTACGCGCAATGCTTGAAAGCTCCTGAGCGCTTATCCCGGATTCTGTAAACGATTCCAGCGAAGGAAAAAGATCGACTCCTGCATAATTTATGGGAAGCGGACCGAAATTGCGCCTTTCCATATTGCGCCAGCGCGCGGCATTGTCAAAACCGGATTCAAGCGCATCGTCAATAAAATCCTGCGCCTGTGAAATTGCCCAGTCTTCCATCCGTCCGCCTGCAACATTCCTTACATAGGAACGCACTCTGTCCATAACAGCATAATCATCAAAATCAGGAGGCGTCATTTCATTTTCTATTCTAAATACAGCCCAGCCGCTACTCACAGCTATTACATCGCTTATTTCTCCCCTGCGAAGACCAAAAATTACATTGCGGTCTGCCTGGCCGGGAATCTCAATGTCAAGTTCATAAACAAAGCGGTTTCCCATGTCCCCGCCCCTGTCCGCATAGCCGTCCTGTGAATTGGCTATGGCAGCATCTTCAAAGGTAGCAGTCCCGTCTTTAATGGAAGCAAGAACTCTCCTTGCATCCCTTTCACTGCTTGTAATTGTAATCTTCGACATGTGAATGGAATTAAAAAGAGATGTATTATCCTGCGCAAAAGAAAGATATTCACTTTCAGGGTAATCGTCAATTCTGAACGATACCATTTCAAAACTTCTCATGGGATATATCATGGAGCCAATAAAGTCAGCTTCTCCCTGTGGGATCAAAAGCCCGAAAGAACCTTCAAAGCCGAAAAAATCCATTACAAACATATTTATCGCAAGCTCATCCTGTGTCTGCCGCCAAAGGTTATGACGGCGGGATTCGGACATTTGATTATATAAAACCGAAGAAAAACGCCCGTTGTTCTGGAACTGAGGAAGCTGCGCAACAGCCCTGTCAACAGACTTTTCAGGCACTTTGTAATTGGATTTACTGACCATGTGCAATAAGGCGCTATGCACTACGGTTTGCTCATAGGCAGAACGCCAAATCTGGGCAGTAACCCTAAAATCGTTTATATCGATACCCTGGGACTGAGCCTGGGACTGAATACGCTGCCTTGACTGCTCATAAAACTGGGAAAACATATTCCCGGGAACCCATGAAATGGGGATATTGTCGTAATAGCCAAAAACAAAATCATCATCGCTCCCGCCGAATCCGCCGCCGGAAAGAAAATCACCGCCAATAAAGGTAATAGTAATAAGAACAAGAACGATGACAGACCCAATATATATGCCGGGGCTCTGTTTGAATTTTTTGGAAATCGCTTCAGAAGCTGACTCTTTCTCCCGAACCGAATCTTTTTTATCCTTTTTTGCCATAAAATACCTCAAAAAATAATGATGCCAGAGTAAAGTAGCATTTTTTACCCATTTTGTCTAGGTACTAAACATTTTTTACATAGAATTTCATTTTCACTAAAGCAAAACGGCACCTTCGCGCCATATATAAGCGGAGGTAAAAATATGAAAAATTTCTTATTGATGCTGGGCGCCTGTTTTTTGCTGGTTTCCTGTTCGACAGGGGACGCACTTACAGCAGCGCGGATTGTTGGAGGCAGCTCACAGGCATTGACCTTTCTGGGCTGCAGAGCGGTTTCGGAAGACGAACTTGAGTTTGATTTTTCGCGGGAAGTGAATGTCAAACACCTAAGTTTCGAGCCGGAAATCTCAATCGCTTCTATAGAAGAGGACGGCAGTACCGTAAGGGTGATGCTCGCTGAAATTCCGCAGGGCGGCATGCTTATAACAGCCGATTTACTTGCGGAGGATGAAAAGCGCAACACAATTAATGTGCTTGTTACATTGCGGACAAAAAACAACAGGATGCCGCAGCTTGTAATCAATGAAATTTGCACCGAGTACTCTAACCCGAGAACAGAGTTTATCGAGTTCAAGATGAAGACAGCGGGGAATTTGGGCGCCATGAGGGTTTTTATCATTGGAAATTCCGCCGCCAGCAGCCGGACAATTTTTGAGTTTTCGCCTGTAGAGGTAAAGAAAGATGAGTATGTTGTGCTTCATTTAAGATCGGTTGAAGATTCGGTCAAGAATGAATACGGCAGTAATCTTGATGAGTCGGGCGGCAGAAACGCATCCCCGACAGCGCGGGATTTTTGGATTCCGGGAAATACAAAGCTAATTCATAAAACATCGATGATCTATGTGCTGGATCAGGATGACAATGTGCTAAATGCGGTAATGCTCTGTGAAAATCCAAATCTGCCATGGCCCAAAGATTATTTTACGGAGACTGCAAACTTTTTGTTTGAAAAGAGCGCATGGAAATCCTCAGACGGAATCACCTGCCGCCCTGCAGATGCTATCCCAAGTGCGGCAACAACCAACACACGTACAATTAACCGTGATGAAACTACCGCAAACACAAACTCGGCAGCCAACTGGTATGTAACAGTCACAAGCGGCGCAACACCTGGAAGACCAAACAACCAGGGAAGGTATTAATTTTTTGAAGCTGTTCAGGAAGCAGTTCCTGGACAGCTTTGATTGGGAGGCAGATGAAGTTATGAAAAAAACTTCAAATAAAAAACCTGTGAATTTTATAAATGAGACGTCTCTTTTTGACCACATATCAAAAATTATTGAGACTCGAAAATTTAAAGCAGCCGTTTATGCGAATAATGAAATAAACTTAATGTTCTGGGAAATAGGCCGTCATATCAATTCAGTAATTCTTGATTTTAAACGCGCTCCTTACGGAAAGTCAATTTTCTCGACACTGTCGAGAAAATTAGCTGAAAAGTACGGTAAAAGTTTTCAGGAAGAGAATCTGTATAGAATGACTCAATTTGCCAATGTGTTCACTGATGCCAAGACAGTAAAAGACTTATTAATGTGTTTAAGCTGGTCTCACATTTGCGAACTTATCAGGATAAAAGATGAAACAGCACGAGTATTCTATGCTAAAGACGCAGTTTTAAGACAGTTAGGAGTTAGGGAATTGAGAAATCAAATTTCCCGGAAAGCCTTTGAAAGAACAGAAATAGCAAACACACAATTAACAGAAGCGACTGTTGTTCCATTTAATGTTTTTAAAGATCCTTATTTGCTTGACATTCTTGAATTAAAAGAGAATTACCTTGAAGTTGATTTAGAGAAAGTCATTTTACAAGAACTTGAAAACTTTATCCTTGAGTTTGGACATAGTATTACTTTTGTGGAACGGCAAAAACGTATAACCATTGGCGAAGATGATTTTAAACTTGATTTGCTTTTTTTTCATCGTGGTTTAAGGCGGCTTGTGGCTATTGAATTAAAAGTTGGCAGATTCAAACCGCAATATAAAGGACAAATGGAATTATATCTAAAGTGGTTAAACAGATTTGAACGGCAAGATGGAGAGAATACGCCTATCGGAATTATTCTTTGTACAGAAGCAAGCCGAAGCCAAATTGAACTAATGGAAATGGATAAGGCAGGGATAGCAGTTGCTGAATATTGGACAGTCCTGCCACCAAAAACTATTTTTGAAAAGAAAATTAAAGAAATATTGAATGAGGCTAAAGAACGCCTTGAACGCAGAAAATCATTGCCTGTTGATAAAATAAAAAAACAAATAAATCATTTTATTGATAAGCCCGATGATGATGATGCGTTTTAATAATTCCATTTGATTTAGTCTGGATGTGTAATATTGAAGTTATTAATATCTAAATTAGAATAAAATTCTAAAAAAATCACCCGACCCTGTATGAACAATATTAAGTACAACAATAACCAACATCCGGAAGGTTAAACAATCAAGGATGGTATTCGTGATTTTTTTTGAGGCAGATTAAATTGATGTTTAATTACAGTAAATCCTCTTCGGTTATGATTGACAATAGTATAAACAATGTTTATACTGTAAAGCTGAGGAGAATTATGGAAGCGGTTGTAAAAAAATGGGGGAACAGTTTGGGAATAAGGATACCTAGCTTCATTGCACGCGAGCTATCATTAAAAGATGGATCTTTCGTTGACATCAGTGAAAAGGGAAAAGAGATAATTATCATGCCCATTAAAAAAAACAGTCTGTCCGAAATGTTGGATAAAATTAACGAACAAAATCTTCATGCAGAAATTGACACCGGCAAAGCTCTTGGAAACGAAATATGGTAAAAAAAGAATATGTTCCCGGACGCGGAGATATTGTATGGCTGAACTTTAATCCTCAGGCAGGCCATGAACAAAGGGGAAAAAGACCAGCCGTTGTTATTTCTCCAAGAGAATACAACATAAAAACAGGACTAGGACTTTTTTGTCCAATAACAAATAAAATAAAAGATTATCCCTTTGAAGTAAAAATTAAAAACAAAAATATTAACGGCGCGGTATTAGCTGACCAGATAAAAAGTCTTGACTGGAAAACAAGAAAAATAGAATTTATTTATAGAATAAGCCCTGAAAAAATTGATGAAATTATTGATAAGATTTTAGTGCTGCTGGGGGAGTAATTTTTGTAGAGGTATTTTGAGAAAAAATCAAAACTTTTTTTGGGTTTATATGCTGGTCATTTTTTTGAAAGCGTTCTCTACTGATGATGTGACAGATTCTGAAACTGTATGTTTAATAGATGTTAAAATCGACTGATGCAGTTTTTCAAGTTCGTCTGCGGGTGTCCGGGATACTAAAAATAACTCATGAACTTCTATATCTAAAGCAATAGCAAGGCGTTCTATAACTTCTGATTTGGGAAAATTTCTTGCAAGTTCAATCATAGATACATAATGTGTTGATATTCCAGCTTTCTCTGCCAGTATTTCCTGAGAAATACCGAGCTTCCGGCGATTTTTCTTTAGATTTTCAGCGAAAATTTCTCTAACATATGCCATCTTTTCAGTCTTCTTACCTGTTAGGTAATAATATAGACTTATTTATTGTTGACTAACTATCTATTTAGTAAGTATACTTATGAAACAGGTATAGTTTTAGGCTATTTTTATAGAGCTAAGAAGTTTTTAAAGAATGTTAGTTATTACATTTCTTAGATATTTCACAATTTGTATATGACTAACATTGGTTAAGAAGTTTTCGCTTTGACATATTTAGGCATTTTGTCATTTATTGATTAAGGAGTAGTTGTATGAAAAATCTAGTAAAATTGCCCAAGTTTATTCTTGTTATGGTAATAATTTGTTTTTCAATTATATCCTGTAAAGAGCCTTCAAATAATTTTCCAGGAAATGGCAATGAAATTTCCACTGGTTCCATAAGCGGCAAAGTTAACTTCACAAACAGTAATAATCATTCAGGAATTACAATCACACTTGAGAGAACTGATGGATTACGTCCCGCTTCTGTAGTAGAAGCAAATCGCAGTATCGCTTCTGGTGCGGGAAATATTGATGCAACCCGTTCTGTTGCAGGTCTGACACAAACCGCATCGGATGGTTCTTTCACTCTACATGATATTCCTGTTGGAATGTATGTATTATACGCATCATCGCAAAATTCTTTAGAAAAAGCTGTCACTGCCAATGTAACTGTAACAGCAAATCAGATATTTGATGCCGGAACATTAAATCTAACTCCTGTCGGCAGCATTGAAGGCACAATTACTGTAGAAAGCGGTAACCCAATGGGTTTTCTGGTTTGTGTAGCAGGAACATCTTTTATGGCTATGTCCGGCACAGACGGTAAATTTAAAATAACCGGAGTACCTGCTAAAACAGGTTATACCATTTTAATAATGAGAGGAGATTTTGTTGTTTTTTATTCTGGCAATGCATTAACTACCATAAGTGTAACAGGCGGAGATACAACTACTTTAGATACAAGAAATATTACAAATCATGAACTATTAAATAACATTGTCAGTATTGGCGCAAACGGTAACTGGTTTATTAACGGTGTTGACACCGGCATATCTGCAACTGGAGCGCAAGGTGAACAAGGTCAGGCTGGCAACGCGCCATACATTGGGACAAACGGCAACTGGTGGATCGGCGCAACCGACACAGGAGTAAAAGCTCAAGGGACACAAGGTGAACAAGGTCAGGTTGGTAATGATGGTTACACGCCATATATTGGAACAAACGGCAACTGGTGGATTGGCACGACCGACACAGGAGTAAAAGCGCAGGGGCCGCAAGGCGAGCAAGGTCAGGCTGGTAATGATGGTTACACGCCATATATTGGAACAAACAGTAACTGGTGGATTGGCACGACTGACACAGGAATAAAAGCTCAAGGGCAACAAGGCGAGCAAGGGCAAGCTGGCAACACGCCATACATTGGGACTAACGGTAACTGGTGGATCGGCACAAGCGACACAGGAGTAAAAGCTCAAGGGCCGCAAGGCGAGCAAGGTCAGGCTGGCAACACGCCATATATTGGAATTAACGGCAACTGGTGGATCGGCACAAGCGATACAGGAGTAAAAGCTCAAGGGCCGCAAGGCGAGCAAGGTCAGGCTGGCAATACGCCATACATTGGAATTAACGGCAACTGGTGGATTGGTATGACCGACACGGGAGTAAAGGCACAGGGAGAACCAAGTAATAACGTATATCAAACTCCTGTTGCAAGTGACTATACCTTTGGCCGCCTGAATCAGAATACAGGGAATGTAATTGCGGTTACCATAACAGCTAACAGCGGAAAATCCCCCGGAGCGATATTCAACATTAGGTATAACGGAAACACGTCAATTCCTCAGGAGGCCGGTATATATATAGTAACATTTGATGTTGTGGCGGCAACAGGCTGGAACCATGCAGCAGGGTTATCAGCAGGAAACCTTGTTGTTAGTAACCAAACCCCTGTTGCAAGTGATTATACTTTTGGCAATCGTAATCAGATTACAGGGAATGTTACTGCTGTTACAATAACAGCTAACAGCGGAAAATCCCCTGGCACGATAGTTAACATTCGGTATAACGGTAATCCGGAAATCCCACAGGAGATTGGTACATACTCAATAACATTTGATGTTGCGGCGGCAACAGGGTGGAATGCAGTTATTGGGTTATCAGCAGGAAATCTATTTGTTTATAACCAAACCCCTGTTGCAAGTGATTATACCTTTGGTAATCGTGAACAGAATACAGGAAATGTAACTGCTGTTACTATAACAGCTAACAGCGGAAAATCCCCAGGTGCGATAGTTAACATTCGGTATAACGGTAATCCGGAAATCCCACAGGAGGTTGGTAC
Source organism: Treponema sp. (assembly GCA_009781635.1). Taxonomy (GTDB): domain Bacteria; phylum Spirochaetota; class Spirochaetia; order Treponematales; family Breznakiellaceae; genus WQXQ01. The sequence goes on along the minus strand of WQXU01000040.1, from coordinate 3,980 downwards.
ATACTCAATAACATTTGATGTTACGGCGGCAACAGGGTGGAATGCAGCATCTGGATTATGGGGTGGAACATTAACGATAGTAAATCCTTTAACTGGAATCGTCATTAATCTGACAAACATGAATGAATGGGAACTGATAGAGCAAACAGCACAAGCCACAGTCAATATAAGTAAACAATTTACCGTTAGTGGTACTTATTCAACATATCGATGGTTTTTGGATGGCGTACTTGTTGGAACATCAGCAAACTATATTTTTAACAGTTCAGAAAAAAATACATATCAACTTGTTGTAATTGTAACAAACAATAACGGAGAAAGCCGTTCAGGACGTTGCCGGATTACTGTTAGCGATCCAATTATATTGAATGAAAATATATGGGTAAATAGCATCCTAACAAGTATATTTGATGAAGGTTGGTTTTCGTTTCCTGTTATTCAAGGGACTACTTATCGTATTTGGTGGAATAGTGCTAATCAAGGTAACGGCACAAAAAATGGACGTGTTGTTGTCGGTGCTCTTTATCTAGACTCAAATAGTTGGATTTTCGGCGGAACAACCTATTCCGTTGAAAGTGGCTGGAGCACACCTCGATCGTTTACTGCTAATGAATCAGGTACTGTCTATATAAGAGTGATACCAGCAAATATTTCTTCATCATCAATTGGAACCTATGGCATAGTTTTCAGTACTGGTACATCAAGACCGGAGGTACAATAAATGACTTTATCAAATATTAATGAAAAGAAAGGATTATTTATGGGAAAAACAATTCTAAGGCGGACATTAAATCTTTTTGTTATGTTTGCCATTATTATTTTATTTTTAGCCTGTTTTGATGCGGTACAATTTAATGAACAGAATGATAATAAAGTAAGAGTATCGTTTGCAATTGCAGATAGTTCTGTGCGAACTGTATTCCCGCAAGTTTCTCTTGATGAAGCAGCTGCATTTAAACTAATGGGTGGGATTAATGGCGCTGCAGAAACAGAACTTGCTGAATTTAGTACTGCAGGAACTTCAGTTTTATTGGAGAGCGGAACATGGAATTTTACCTTGAATGCATACGACAGCTCTGGCAAACATATACTCCAGGGGAAAGTTCAAGCTCGATATATCTCCGGCCCTAATATTCCAGGTAATGTTGTAACTTTTTCCTTATCCGCAATAAATAATGGGACAGGTTCTATACAAATTACATTTAATTTTCCTGAAGAAGCATTAATTACGCGAATAAGCGTAAGCGGTGATATAGATTCAGAAGATTTTTTTATTAATAACAATGGAGAGTTTATCTATATTAATGAACAGATTGCTTCAGGTGACTACTTCATTAATTTTAGCCTGTATAGCGGGAATATATTACGAGCAGTAATCTCAGAACTTGTTTTAGTGCGTAACTATTTTACCAGCAGTAAAATTATCACTCTTGCAGGAGAAGATTTAAAGCGCATCTTGTCTGGAACTATATCAATTAGTCAGAATACTCACGTCATTGTAGGCACGGAGCTTACCGCCATTTATAGCGGAGAAGAAATTGTTACATGGCAATGGAACAGAGACGGCTCTCCCATTCCAAGTGCGACAAGTGCGAATTTCATACCTGATTCAGTTGGAAGCTATACTGTAACCGCAAATGCACAAACCTATGTCAGCAAGACTAGCCATGCAATCGCAGTTATCGGGCTTCCCTCTAGTCTTCCGGGAACTACATTAAGCGGAAACCTGTTTTGGATTTCAAATCTCGTTGAAAGTTACGGCAATTATGTAATTGATATTTCTGATGATGAAACTATTCCCAGTTTTAATCTTTTTTACTCCGGCAAGAGTAATATTTATATTACCTTGATAAGCACAAGCGCACCTCGAACAATTAGTCTTTCGTCAGGCAATACAATGTTTACTGTAGGCTCCGGCGTTACATTAATTTTGGATAACAATATTACCCTGCAAGGAATAAGCGGAGGTTCTTCTTCTTTGATTAATATTACAGGCGGATCACTTGTAATGAATAATGGAGCAGCTATTACTCGAGGCCGTGTAATTGTTTCCTCTAACAGTAAATTTACAATGGACGGCGGAAATATTTCAAATTACGATATCCTTTCTTCAATATCGATTAATGGCGGTGCGGTAAGCATTTCTGGCGGAAACTTTATAATGAATAATGGAAATATATTTGATAATAATATAACACTTGACTCTTCTAATAATATATATGGATATGGCGGTGGTGTTCATATGTCTGGCGGAACCTTCACAATGAACGGTGGAAATATATCTAATAATAGTATTCTTACCACAAGAAATCATAATAACTTTGCTTTTGGCGGTGGTGTGTATATGTCTGGTGGAACCTTCATCATGAATGACGGTAATATTTCTGGAAATAATAATAATTATAATGTTAATACTCGTCTTTATTATATAAATGGGAGCGGTGTATATATGGCTGGCGGGAGTTTTACAATGAATGGCGGAAATATTAATGACAACAATTGCCCCTCTCTTTATTCACATGGTGGCGGTGTTTATATAAGTTATGGCATTTTTACCATGAATGGCGGATATATCTCTGAAAATAATGATTCTACCTCAGGTGGTGGTATACATATGTCTAATGGAACCTTCACTATGTACGATGGGTTTATCTCCCATAACACTGCTAATAATGGCGGCGGAGTGTATATTGGGCATGGAACTTTCACTATGTATGATGGGTTTATTTCCCATAACACTGCTAACCAAAATGGCGGTGGAGTGTATGGTAGTTTTAACTTTCATAATGGAATCATTTCTAACAATACCGCTACCAATGGCGGTGGAATATTTGTTAACGACTCATTTACAATGTTTAATGGAACTATTTCTGATAATACTTCCTCGCAATATGGCGGCGGTGTTTATATCCCTCAAACCAGTACATTCACAAAAACAGGCGGAACAATTTACGGTTATACAAATGGTGTTGTAAACAGCAATGCGGTAAAGGACATTAATGGAATAGTACAAAGCAACAGGGGACATGCGGTGTCTGTCTTATATGACATTATTTCAATACGCAAAGAAACCGATGCCGGCCCGGAAGTTAATTTGTCATGGAATGGGACAGTAAATCCACCAACCATTAGCGGTGCATGGGATTATTAAGAAAATAATTCTAATAATCGAGTTATATATAATGAGGAGTATGTAAATGATTAGAAAAGTTGTAAATCCTAGTTTCCCATGCAAAATAATAGTCTTGAATATAAAAAATGCCCTTCATGGCTTAAAAGGTTTTCAAAGAAGAAATCATTATAATTCTACTTGCAAATATTGGAAAATTAATGAAGAACATCGGAATAACGACATTTTTAAATTTGTTGTAGGATTAGTTGATGGTTATGCTGAAACTGCATACGAAATAATAAATTGGTTTCCCACAAAAGAAAAACAGTATGTAGGCAGATATGAATTTAAGGGGTTAGAAAATATAAAAACTAAAGAATTCATTGGTTCTAATTTCCGTAAGCAAAGAAGTCTATGTATGGGACATTGGCAATGGGGTGGTTACTTAGTGGTTGAATTTAACGGTAAAGGAAAGTTTAAAATTTTAAAAGGACAAACAGATAGTCAATGGACAGATTGTTAATTCAAGGAGCCTGATATACTTTAAAAAATGAAAATAGATAATATATACATATGCCTTTAAATATTTTTAGATCCAAAAACTTTATCATTTGTTTTGACTATGCTGTTACCGCTAGAATTGACAGTTATAAAGAATATGTCCCACCATGTTATTTGTGTAAAAATATACTAAGAAATCAATATAATAACTATTGATTTTTACTGATAAATATCTTTCCGCATACGTAACCGTCAAACCAAGCGGAGAAAACCCATCATTTTGTAAAAAAGCAGAGAATAAAATTTTAAGATTTAAAAATATTCCAAGGAAGTAGTTTGTCCCAATCTTCGGGTGTTTGAGCATAAG
>WQXU01000039.1 GCA_009781635.1 Treponema sp. | reverse complement strand
TAATATTGGTTAGAATTCCATACGTGTAGAATTGTATACCTCAGAATTCCGCATGTGTGGAATTTAAGGTTATTTTGATCATAAAAAAAGGCTGCCCAAGAATTACTTCTCGGACAGCCCCATTGGATTTACTGCAGAATAAACAACAAAGAAACGGCGCATCAATTTCAAATTATCAACAGACCACCCTTTACCTAAGTGCTTGGTTAAGTAATCGGAAAGCCCTTGCAAAACCTTTTTTCCATACTGCGCTCGCTTTGCTCCTTGTTGCTCTTTTTAAATAATTCGCCGACCTATTTCAAAGTAGGTGACAACCATTGTAGAATTTACCTGTTTTTCCATACTTCGTTTGGCATATTGAATCAGTTTAGCAATTGAGCGAAAAAATTGGTTTCGTTTTTATCAGTCAAACTTGTTTCCACTGGACGCAGTGCTTTTCTGGCATTTCCCATAATATTCATCTTATACCAAGATTAAGTCTTCTACAATAACACACCCCCATCTGCTTTTAACAAGCGCCCTATGCTAACGCCTGCACCCCATGTGACACCTCGAGTGACACTTTTTTGCTAAAAGTGACACTACTCAGAATTTGACAATCTGATACATTGTGATATATACTGATACACAAGCCTTAATAATTGCAACCGAGCTAAAGGGAATTGAACCGGAGCCGCGGCTCCGAAGACACGAAAGTGTCTAGGAGAAAAGTTAGTTTCACATGCAGTCAAAGAAAGTCATCATATTTTAACAATCCACCGCCCGCTCTTACGTGAGCCTGTGCGTTCCACGAAACCAGATGCTTTTAGCTTGCTGATATTCTTTTCCATATTTCTTTTTGATATACCAATACCCTCAGCAAGTTGTTCTAACGTCACTTCCGGGTTAGTAACCATTAGTTCAATAATTTTTTTCTGGGTTTTATTTATACCGTCTTTTATACCGTCTTTTATACCGTCTTTAACTGATTTGTTATTGTTTCGAATACGGAAGCAAATAAAAAACATGTTAGGCAATATCTTGAATTCCGGTTCCGGTAGATTGTCAGCCAAGCAGCCTTTTCTCATCTTCTCAATGCCTCGCCCCCACGCTTCAATTTGGCCTGAGCGGAAAAAAGCGTTCGCAATTAGCGGGTTGTGAGGGTTCGATTGGACACCTGCAAGCAGGCTTTCTGTATCAATATTTGACGGTATCTGACAGTTATTATATATTATCACCTTGTCATCGTAAATTTTTATATGAATTGGATTACCTGTATTATAATCTTTGTGTACGACAGCATTTAAAACAGCTTCTCGCATAACATCACGCGGCATTGGATATTCGTCTATTCTCTGTAAACCTTCGTAGCGAATCAACCCTTTGAAGTACTTAGTGTAGATAATATCCATAATACGATCAGCGATACTGATAAGTGAACCATTGATTTCATCTTGATAACGTAAATCGGCATCATTTTCAAAATAGCCAATTTTAACGTAAGAACCAAGGCACCATTCATCCGGGTCCTGATGAAACAGCAAAGCTGCTGCTCTTAACAGGTAATCTCCCTCAGTAAGTTTTAAGGCCTTGAGCAGTTCTTCGTTACTGCCTTCAATATCTTCCGCTGTGAGCCTCTTGCTCGTCACTGCTTTCTTTTTAAAAATATCAAATGCATCGTGGTAGAAGTCACTTATTTTGATGCGTGGTACTGGAGCTGAATCCCATGTTCGACCATATTTACGAAGCATGAGTTCGTCAAGAGCAAAGCCTGTCAATTCCTGATTTGTACTCCCAGATCGCAGGTAGTATTTTCCTCGATAACTAATAATGTTCGGATGTGCTTTAACATCAATAATAATGTATTCAAGTCCGTTTTCAATGAATAAATTAACGTCTGCAACAATACCCATCGTTGTACGGATTTTATTTGGGAGTTCTTCAAGTAAACGCTTTGTATTGGAAAGCCCAATCACCACGCCTTTATCATTACGCCCTATTTCTAAGTGGCCTCCCTGTGCGTTCGCAAAACCGCACACCCATTTGAGGTATTCATCACGCCAAGATTCTTTCCACTCGACATTCTGACTTTCCACCTTTTGTACTCCTTACATCCATTATACATTTACACCTCTAAATTTGTAAGATGGTTATCGTTGCTAAAGATTGAATTACCTGCTCTTAAACTCTATCCGCCCCACACCTCTTAAAATCCCGCCCCACTCCGAGTGATACTGGAAACTTCGCCCTCTGATGCCTACACTTTAATTTTGTTTCTATAATTCTCTAAAAGTTTGTTGTATTTTTTATCCTCGAGTTTCAATAATAAAAATGATAACCCAATTGCGATGGAACAGGCAATAAAAAAGAAGGGTATAAAAAGAATCCATGCCTGTATGTTATTAACCGGAAACCAGTTGAAGAGTGTCGAAAAAACAGAGGTGGTTACTAATGTTATTAACAGAAAAATAATGTGTCTGTATATATACGGTATTTTAAAATTTAAATTTTCTGAGAATAAAAATCTGGAAACAAAAGCCATAAAAAATGCAAATGCGAAAGCCTGCAGAATAGCAGAGTAAGGCAAACCTTTTCCTTCCAGAATTAATATCGAAGATAAATTTTGAATATCAGGAATAAAAATATAAATGAATTTTCCCATAAAGGAAAAACAAAGAATCAGCAATGTAAAAATTGTTGCAAACTCCCTTAAAAAGCCTGTTAAAAAACCAGTTTTTATTCTGTCATTTTCCATGATAAGCCTCCAATTTTCCTTTTACCGCGCCTGAATATTGCCGTGAAACAATAATCTTTATATCTTTTTCCATTGTAAGGATAAGTCTCTGCTCCAAATCTGATTTAAGAGAATATAAATGCCTGATATTAAAAAGACAGTTCTTGCTCGCCCGCAAAAAATCCAGTTTTGCAAGTTTTTCTTCCAGTTCAGAAAGCCTAAAAGGACTTTCATATACATCAGATATAGTATAGATAAAAGTGCGTTTATCTATACTTTCAATATATATTATTTGCGAAAGATCGATAAAATGCTGCTGGCCGTCTTTACGGCATGCAAGTTTCATATCTAACATTCGTATAGCGGCAAGAAGTTTTTCGATATATTCATTCATGCAGTTACAGTTAATGTTTATTTCAGTCTCTGTATACCGCTCATTAGTATTAATAGTGAGTTTCATTTTTTAATTATAAAGTTTTTATCGTATACGAACAATCTGTATATAGCTTAAGTTACGGAAAAACATCTCCAAGTTACAGTTTTATGCTGCCAGATTTCATTGGTAAAGCAGTAATTATATATTAGTATTTATTAAGGAGAATTTTATGGAAAACAAAGACAATTTAATTAAACACTTCTGGCAGGTTACTTATGCGCATACAATTGCGTATTTTATTGCCGGAGTGATGGCAATGATTTTTATGAATTACGAAGCAATATGGGCAACAGAAATAATGTCCTCATTTTACCGGCCTATCGATTCAACCATCGTCAGCTTTGGGCCGCTTTTGCAAATACCCCGGGGAATATTAATAGCATTATTTATACTGCCCTTACGAAAAGTTTTTTTTGAAGAAAAATGGGGCTTGTTAAAATTGAGTTTAATAGTATTCGGATTTTCTGTGATATCTACTTTTGGAGCTGTCTGTTCATCATATGAAGGTTATATATATTTAAAATTGCCTTTAGAAATACATTTGATGGGATATTTTGAGTGTTTTCTGTATATATCATTATTTATTGGGATATTATTTGCAGCTCAAAAATTCGCGCATAAGAAAATTGTTACCATACTGCCGGCAGTGCTTATCGCATTGATTATATTAATGGTAATCATGGGTAATTTGGCAGCGTTAAATTAACTGAACAGGTAGTTTCGGATAATAGCTGTGATTTCGTCAAATTCACTGTGCAGTAAATGGTCAGTAATATCGCTAAGCTGATCCCTTATTGAACGCTGCCACTTCTTATGTTTAATGCAGTTCAGCGCTTCTTTAGCGGATTTTTTATCATAGGAGGAACATGCTTCCAAAATAATCTGCATCTTCTCCCGGAGATATGCATGATCGGTTTCTTCCAGGGTATCTGTATCAGTATCTTCGGGCAGACTATATTTTATGATTATTTTCTGCAAGGACTCAATAAAATCAGAAAGAGAAGATAATATATAACTGACATTCTGATCGCGTCCTGCCTGTTCCAGCTCAGATGCTTTTGCAGACAGCCCGCTTTCCCCGACATTCGCAAGCGCGCTTTTTATTGCATGCACATTAAATATAAAAGTTGCAATGTCTTCGTTTCCCTGGAATTTATTTTTATTTATACCAATTAAAACGCTTATTATTTTTTTTGCATCACGTATAAAAAATTCTATCAGCTGTGCGTGAAAATTCGCCGCATAATCCTGCTTAATAGCTGTATTACAACCGGCAGCGTTTGCAGTATATAAAATGTTTTTCTGCCTTTCGGCTTCGGCAAGTATATCAGGGGGCTGTTTGTCGCGTATTAATTTATTCAACACGCTGTTTAACTGGCGGATGTCTATGGGTTTGGAAATAAAATCATCAAAACCATTCTTCATAAATATTTCAGCCTGCCCTGCAAGCGCGTTTGCAGTCAGTGCTACAATCGGGGTTCTAACGAACCCCGATTGTTTAGGAGTTTTCTCCGAAAACTCCATACTTTCATCCTTAGCGAAACTCGCGGAAACAATCTGTTCAATCTGTTCGGCTTCCCATTTACGTATTTTTTTTGTCGCTTCGATACCGTCCATTTTTGGCATCATGTGATCCATAAAAATAATATCATATCTTGCGCCGGCTGTTACTTTTTCTATTGCCTCAATTCCGCTTAAAACCGTTTCAATAAATAATCCATAAGGCGCCATTAACCCGCGCGCTACATATAAATTTGTTTCTACATCATCTACAATTAATACCTTGCCATAAGGCATAAATTCCTGCGTTATCTGCGCGCTCCTGATTTTTGCTGTATTCTTAATGTTTAACTTCATCAGGTTTTCTGCCAATTCCCTGCCGATTGGATTGGGATTTGCGCATTCCTGCGGCAAACGTACTGTAAAAACCGATCCCCTGCCCGGCGCGCTTTCTATGGCAATTTCACCATTCATCATCTGTATTAAGTCGCGCGTAATATTCATGCCAAGACCAGCGCCCTCGGTATTACGGTTTGCTTCCATATTAAAACGGCTGTACTTATCGCCGAGTTTCCGCACCTGTTCCTCTGTCATTCCCTGTCCGGTATCGCTTACGCAGATAACAAGAATAACGCCTGAAGTATTTTTCTGCTGTTCCAAAGAAAGTTTTAATTCTATATGACCTTCCTGAGTATATTTAAACGCATTAGTAAGCAGGTTATTCATAATTTGTTTTATCCGCAATTCATCGCCGATTAATAATAAAGGAATATTTTCACTTACAGTCAGTTTGAATTCAACAGGCATGTTCTCGTAACGCAACAGGTTCAATTTTACAGTATCGTGAATCAGGCTTGCGATATCGTATTGAAAAGATAATAACTCAAGTTTTCCGGAATCAATTTTGGATAGATCAAGAATGTTGTTGATAATTCCAAGCAATAAATCGCCTGAATTGTAAATTCTTTCAAATGCCTCTTTTATTGTATAGGAAAGCGCTTTGTTCTGAAGTTGAATTTCTGTAATGCCCATGATTGCGTTCATAGGCGTACGAATTTCATGGCTCATAATCGCAAGGAACTGGCTTTTTGCTTCGGAAGCTGCCTGCGCCGCACGGCTTTGCTCAATGCTTTCAAGCTCGCTTTGCTGCGCCTTAATTACTTCTTCAAACTGTAAAATGCTCTTTAAGGTATAACTTATAGTGCTGCGAATATCCTCGTAAATAACTCCGTCATAACTTGACACAGTATTAATAAAATATCCAAGCGATTGGTTTTCAATAAAAAGAGGTTGTACTATAAAAATGTTATTCGAAAACTGATGTTTTATTGTTTCCGGAACAAGCAATTTTCTGGAAAAAGATTTTCCTTCTGCCGAGCAATTGCCGCCTGGAGAAAAATGGCCTATCCAAAGCGATGTTTTATCATCAATATACAGAGCCATCCCTGCAGTTTTTATCCCTATTTTCGGCAGATACTGCGCCAGACTGGAAATCAGGGAAATTCTGTCTCTTGTTTCCAGAAGAACACACTTAAGCGAGTTTAATACCGTGTTCAGGTTTTCTCTTTCGTAATGCGCGTATTCTGTAGACCATTGCCAAATCTTAAGAACAGTTCGTAATATGGCAGGTTCCAGCTTCTTGAATAAAACAGGAGAGATAAGACCGGAATCTGAAATTATTTTTAGTATCTTTAAAAAAATATCTACATCCTTATAAACTTTAAAGAACCGTTTTATGTTTTTTTCAAGATGAATAAAGAAAACATCAAGGTCAGATTGTGAAAGGATTATGGAATTGTCATCTGCCTGAGGGGAACCTGCGCACTTTGTGACCGGCAGAGGTTCCGGTATTTTTAACCATGAGTGTATAAGCGGCGTTACAATTCCTCTTGTTTCGCTGGGACTGAGTTTTAAATAATCGGATATTATTTTTACTAAAGCATCTATCTTGTTCTGCTGAGATGAAGCAATGTCAGATTTTTTTATTTCAATTTTTTTAAGTAATGGATCGGCCGACATATTATAGAAATCCATACAGCCGCAGGATTCTCTGATAAGAGGTTCTGCAGGCAGAAGCACATCATCTATTATGCTGTCCTGGTTATTATTCCTTTTGCAGGATATGATCCTGTCCAATATCCTGAAGGACTCAATGCTCATTTCCAAATACGGAGATTTCACTGTAGAAAGGGGGCACTCCGTAAGCCGGCTTTCCAAAGAGTCATCGAATCCTGCGGTATGATAATCCCGCGGCACATAATAACCCTTTGAATTAAAATAATTGATTGCTTTAAATATTAAATGGTCATTTGATCCGATTAGTGTATCAAAATCTTTTCCGGGTATTAGTTTCCGGTCTTCGAATAACTGCGCCGCGGCAGCGTCTCCTTCTTCATCTACAAACGGCCTTGTTACCAAAGGACCGTTTCTGTCATGCGGAATACCGGCTTCATGCAAAGCATCTTCATAGGCTTTTAGCCGCGCCTCATGGGTTGGATGCAGAGGCTGCCCTCTGATAAAAGCTATTTTTTTTGCTCCGTGAACTTTTATACAATGAGCTATTAACTTTTTCATTCCGGTATAAGAATCAAAATTAACGCTGGAATAACCGGGTATCTTTATTTCCAATGTAACAAAGGGAATAGCGAAATTATAATGAAACTGCTCAAAAGTCTCCTCATCCTCTTTATATCTAAGAGTGGAGCTCCAGCTAATCAACCCGTCCAGATTATCATTGTTTATCAAAGAATAAATTGGATTACGAAGGGCCTCCATTTCCATTGGACCGTTTAAGCGCCCGCCGGGAAAAATATAAAGACTTTTATTTTCACTGCGTGCAGTTCTGACAAATATCGGCAAGGCGTTTCTCGCCCACCCTGTGGAATAAATGGTGGGTATAATAAAACCAATTCTGTCTTTTTCACTGCCCATGATTAAAATAGTATCATATATTTACAATAAATTTAAATAAATTGTGATGTTTTAATCATAATTATTTTGATTAATTTTGATAGTTTCCCCCATAAGAAACCTGCAGGAAAGTCCCTTTTTAGTAAAATGTACTTGAAAGAAAAAATTCCTAACAGGCGGGAAAAATATGAGATTTTTATATCTAATATTAATAATATTTATTTTATTAGAATGTCAGGCATTTCTTCTGCTCCGTTTGAGGTTTTTGCATTGAATAACATACCAAAATAATTATATAATAGATTTGTTCGGAAACTTCAGTTTACGAATAACTTCTTCAGAAAAAACAGTTTTTTAGGCTTTAGCCTTAAAAACTGCAAGACATGTTCGGCAACTAACCGAGTTGTCGAACATGTCCAATATACTTGTATTGACATTACTATAACTATTATTTAGTCATCATACGGAGGTTAGAATGAAAAGGTTAATTATGATTTTTATTACTTCATTGGTAATTCTAATGTCACTTACGGCTTGTGTAAATAAAGGCAGCGCCTTAAATGGCAGTCAAACGGATCCTGTTGTCCAGTATATAAGGATAGGATCAGGTTTGGGTTCAATAAATCCGGTCTTGACAGTTATATCTTCCGTGAATGAGCTTGAGCAATATTATAGAATATTTAATGATGGTTCTTTCAGGGAAGCTGAGTATATAAATGCAATTTCAAAATATTCTGAAAACTATTTTACAAATAATTTTCTTGTAATTATTTTACTTGAAGAACCCAGCGGTTCTAACAGGCATATAGTTAAAAGGATTGACAGTAATAGTGATATTGTTATTAACCGGTTAATACCTGAAATTGGCACATCTGATATGGCTACATGGAATATAATTATTGAACTTAATAACAGTTTTAAAGCGGAACAATTTCAGGTACTATTTGAATAAAAATAAAGAATATAAATGGAAATATTCTAATTTCGGAATAGCCATGCCTGGTTATGTGACAGGCATTACCGGCAGCCGCGGGTATTGGGATGCAATGAATGATTATTTAAAAAAATGAAAATTGGGCCTGAAATATTAAAAGATATACAGAAGGGGTAAAAGGTGACTTATGGAAAATTTATTGTATGTTATGATGATCGAAAGAGGGAAATTGTATAATAAAATTAATAAAGAAATGGTTATAAAGCATGTTGAGCATATAAAAGATTTGGATAAAAAAGGAAAGCTGGTGCTTTGCGGTCCATTAAAAGGTTATCCTGGCATTGCTGGAATGATCATTTTTAAGGCAGAAAACGATAAAGAGGCTAAGGGGATTTGTAAATCAGAGCCATTTGTCGCTGAGGGCTATGCAACATATAAGCTTGGTACATTGCAAGCCGGAAATAAAGAAAACAATTATCTATTGTAGCGGTATAAATATTTTAAAAAAAGCTTGACCTTTACGCTATGGAATACTTTACCTTTCTGAACAAGTAAAAGACTACGACAAACAGCTTGATTTATTAAAACCTGTAAAATTTAAATAAGGTATTAGACTTATACTGTATATTATTTGTTCTTACAACGAGCCCGCAGGGTGAAGTTTCCATTGCCGGATATTATACAGTATTAAAATAAAATATGATCAAAAAAGTTCATTATAGCATAGCCAATTATTGTAAAATATAGTTAAAATAATATTAAAAGAGAATGTCAAAGAAAAATATATGAATATATCATTAAAAGAAATTAATGAAAACAATTTTCATGAGATTATTTCATTAAATGTGGAAAAATACTGTGCCTCAAATATATATTCATTAGCACAAGCTAAAATATTTCCTGATGCTATACCACTTGCAATATATAATAATGACACACCTGTTGGTTTTATTATGTATGGGATTGAACCTCGTGATAATAATGAATACTGGATCGACAGGTTAATGATTGATGAAAAATATCAAAATAATGGCTTTGGAAAAAAAGCACTTGAAATAATAATTGAAAAAATTAAACAGGATAAAACACATAATAAAATAAAAATAAGCACCAATCCAGAAAACACCATTGCAATAAAATTATACAAAAAATTAGGGTTTTATGAAACAGGTGAACTACATGACGATGAAGCTCTGTTAATATTAGAATATTAAAAAATAATTTAAATAAATATATGTATTAATTATTGGAGGTTAAATTTATGTCAAATGAATTATCAGAAGCAGAAAAATTTCGTGTTATGCATTATACAGGAATGGCAGAATTAATCAGGGCTTTGCATGAAAAATTTGGTGATGAAGTATATAAAACAGTTGCAAAATTAAATGGAGATAAGGCTTTTAACGAATGGAAAGAAATTGCTGAAAAAAACGGCAATAATTCTATTGATGAACTAATAAAACTTTTATGGGAGCCATTGAGAAAAGAAGGTTTTCAATATGAAGTTGTAGAAAAAAATGAAGCTGGAGTGCAATTAAAATGTACTTATTGTCCTATTGTTGATTTAGCAAAACATTTTGGAATTACGAAGGAAGGATTACATATGTTTTGTCAAAATGATTTTTATATTACTGAGGGGTTTAATCAAAACATTGGATTAAAAAGAACCAAAACACTTATGGAAGGACATGATTGTTGCGATCATTTTTATTATAAGAAATAACGACTTTTATCTGCGTCCTAATAATTCTCTTTCTGTCGCTGTGAGTACTTCACTCCACTGGGGCATCTCAGGCAGGTGATCTCCAGAAGCAGGAACTGTTACAGAAGGATAGACATCCCAGCAGTCACGAATCCGGTATATAGCGGCGTTTGTTCCGGCGCTCCTCCACTGTCTTGCGCCTACGCGCCATGCGCGGGTAAATCCTTCTCTTGGTATTGTAATTTCTACAGGCAGCCAGCGTTTTCCGTCAATCTCAATTATTTCCGCGCTGCCTGCGTTCCAGGATGAATTGCCCACATCAAAGGCAATATAAATATGCCCCGGTATCGTAATAAACGCGCTTTCAATATTAAGCGCTTCCAGCATTGAGCAGAACAAAATAGAAAGATAAGAACAATCCCCGCTGCGGTAATATAGCGCCTGATAGGGAAAACTCACATTATCCAAAACCGATTCGTCTGCGGAAACATTGGCAAACGATGTTGCCGGAACAACTACATAACTCATTCCGTATAACCGCAGGGCTTCAAACAAAGCCGCTGCATACACAACATTGATCGGCGTATTTCCAAACCGGGCTGTTCCGGACTGGATATTTGAATTTACTGCGCTCTCTACATATTTTGCAAAAAACCTCGCTGCAAAATCGTAAGGTGAAACAAACGCTGCCGCTCTTCTATCATCATCCCATGAAAGAGTATTACGGTGAAAAATGGGCATTTGAATAGCGGTATTGGTTTCTTTTCTTGTACCCAGACTGCGGTAATTAATCTGCAATAAACCATTGGCGTTCACAGTCTCTGTCAAATTCATCATGGCTTCATTGAATAATGCAGTTACAGGGACATCGATACTCTCGCCCGCTCCAAGTCTGGGCAGCACTGCAAAAGTCCACGGCTGGCTCATGTAACTGTCCATAAAAAAAGAAAGCTGAACATTGGTAATGGAATTAGGCTCATCATTAGTGACATTCACCATGGCGACAGGATTGTTCTCATACCAGGCCCACGAAACAGGGAACACCCTGTACTGTTCTGTTTTTATTACATGCACCCTTGTCCTGCCGCTCATTATCTCCGACAAATTAAGCCTTATCCCCATAGTTGCTCCAAAAGTGTTTAAGGGCTCTTTGCTGAAAACTCTATAAGTGTATCCGCCGTCTGCAAACATTGAAAAATACGGCGACAGGTGATATTCCGCTCCAAAAGTAAATGAGCCAAGCAAATTGGAATTACTGCTTCCTGATCTTGAGTACTGATACACTCCTCCGTTAGCTGCAACCCTGAATGCCCATCTGTCAAACGGACTCCACCGCAGAAATAATCCTGCCTTGCCTGCCATTAAAGAAAGAGAATCGCCGACATGGAAAGGTAAAGAAGAAAAAGTTCCTTCTGCATTCACCCCAAGGCCGAAATTACCGGCAAATTGAATGAACGACCAGTCAATAGAAACTGCCGCTCCCATACCCGGACTGAACTCGGGGATATTCAAAGGCGCTTCGACAGCAGGAGCTACGCGCAGAGAAAATTCGTTTTCCGCAAACAGAGGAACAGATAAAATTAAAATAAATATTACTATTCCCAAAACTCTCATCATCTATTTCTCCGTTAAATTTCTAACCGCATCCCATTCTTCAGGCGGCGGATCTTTTGCAAACGCTTCACAGCGTTCAATATAAAGGCCTGCAACCAAATCATCACTGCGCATTTGCTTTACAGAATCAAATAATTTTTGAGCCTGCGCAAATTCCCTTGTTTCAAATAAATCAATTGCGCTTTCCCAAATATCTACAGCTGTATCCTCATTTTTCATTCCCAGAATCTCATACAATCTAAGCGGCGTGTTTATACCCACAACCCGCACGCGATCCAGACGCCGCAGCAAAAACTCATCTCCTATTTTATCCTTTGTATATTCACTTATCAATATTCCGCCTGTTCTGTACTGTTTATTTACTCCTTCCAGACGGGCTGCAAGATTAACTGCATTTCCCATTATCGTATAATCCATTTTATTTTCTGCGCCCATGTTCCCGACTACCATTTCGCCTGTGTTAATGCCTATGCGCGTAAATAAGGGAACGGGGCTTAATCCCTCTTCTACTACTGTTTTGTTTAATTCTCTTTCCGCCATTTTCATGGCAACAGCGCTGCGGCAGGTTAAAACAGCATGATCTGCGCGGAAAACCGGCGCACCGAAGAATGCGATAATCGCATCCCCTTCGTATTTATCGATTGTTCCGACATTTTCCATAATGATATTACTCATTAATGTCAGATAACGGTTAAGCAATTTTACAAGATGGACGGGATCAAGCTGTTCAGAAATCGTGGAGAAACCCTGAATGTCGGTAAACATTGCTGTCATTTCACGTTTTTCGCCGCCAAGATTCAATTTTGAAGGATCATTTATAATTTCAGAAATTACTTCCGGTGCCAGATACCGGGAAAAAGCGTTATGTAAAAATGTTTTTTCATGGCTTGCTGTTAAAAACTTGCTTACCATAATTGTAATAAACGATAAAATTACAGAGGCAAGCGGAACGGCAAGCCCAAGATATATCCTGCTTGCCAAAAAGAAAACTGCAAAAGAAGCGCATAATAAAGTAATACCGGTTATTCCGGTGATTACAGAAAAATGTGTGTCAAAGTGGCTGACAAAAAAACCTATTAATAATGAAAATATTAAAGCGATAATCAATGATATAAACCACGGAGAGTCAACAACAAAATCTCCCGCAAGAAGCATGTTCGCAATAACAGCATAACTGCCTACATTCGGATAATTTTCTTCAAAAGCAACAATGCTGTGATCCGTCATTGAAGTGGCATCGGAGCCTATTATGCTGAAGCTCCCTTCCAAAACTGCAACCTCTTCACGTATTGCAGCTAACCTTTCAAATTCAGAGCGGCATACGTTAAAAATATCCCGTACAAATTCCGCAATATAATAATCATCGCCTACATCGGCAAGAATTATATCTTCGTAACCATTATATAAAAACTCTTTGCTTGTATTAAAAAATTCTTTTTTTGCAAGAAGCCATTCCTGTTCAGCCGCGCTGTTATTTTCAAAAGCTTCATTTTTTATTTCTTCTGCGATAGAATACCAGTCCCAGGGCGTTAACCCTCCTTCCCAGCAATAGAAAAACCCTGAATCCCGCATCACTGCAATGTTCTCTGCAAACGAAGGTTCTACTATCATCGTGTAATGAATAAGCGGGACAAGAGACATCCAATTATAGTCTTTAAACAATTTCTGGGGCCACCTGATTAAAACACTGCCGTCCTGCGCTCTTGGTATCCGTAAAATACCGCCCTTATCCATATTTAAGGTAATAGCCCTGTTTGATACTTCAACTGTGTTATAACCAAGTTTTTCCTGTATTGCAGCTAACGAAAGCTGCTTGTAATAGTTGTCCTGATATTTCCAGAGAAGATGCACGCGCCTGCGAAGACCGTCGGCATCCGGAAGAGCGTTTACAATACCTGCGCCCTTTGCATTGCCAAGGAGTTTTTGAATTGCAGGCAAAACATTAACGGCAACAGGCGTTTTAGTATCTCCCTTGCCAGTCACGCCGTCAGCGGAAATATACTGCGCAAGAAAGCTGTCTATTTCTTTATTTGTAGGAATATTATCAGCATTATCATATAAATCTGCGGAGAACATTGTCAGCGTAAGCCATGAACAGCCGCTAAAGGCAAGCGTTTTTGCAAAATATTCATCAACATCCCTGCCTATCATCGGAATTACAGAAATAGCTTCGTCCAGGCTTATATAATCAGAATCAAAATGCCGGGCAAATGAATTAACAGCGTAGTAAGGATCAAAACGTCTTGCGCTCTCATCAAGGTAGCTTAAGTCGAATACTATCTGCTCAACTCCCAGTTCTTTCAGCAAAATTACAATGTCAGCCATTACTTCACGCCTGAACGGAAACCCTCCGGCAAGTTCCATTGAGTCATCGTCAAGCGCAAGAACGAAAACTTTTTCACTTTCTGTCAGCGGCGGCAAAAAACGCAGGAATACATCAAAAAGCTTATTGTCCAGTGTTGTGAAAAATAATAAACACGACACAAGACAGGCTCCAACGGAAATAATTAAATAATTTTTTTGATGTTTCACTTTTTCTCTTTTAAGCGGCATGGATACCGCCTGTCTTAAATCCTGGAGTTTCTACAACGTAAAAACTTCAAGCAATAAATCAGCACAAAGGCTGATTTATTGCATTATTCCGCTGCAATATCATCTTCCATTGCAGCATCGCTTGCGCGGGCGGAAGCTGTTGAAGCTTGTCCGCTTGTACGCGCCACTGCTCCTGTTTCCACACGGGAAATATTTCCGCCGATACTGACTCTGGAAGGAGTAGCGACTAAATCACTAATCTTGCCGCTATTGGCTGCCGGAATATTAAATGTTCTGTCGTCAAGCCGCAAAACAAGATTTGCTCCGACACCGGTGTGAACAATTGTTTCGGAATTAAGACTTTCGCCGGCTGCCAAATTTACCCTGTTACTGCCGGATTCTTTCTGAACCCGCCCCGATACGCTTTCCACAATGTAGTTCTGCGCAAAAACAGAACCTGCCGCCAGCAAGAAAATCACCAATAATAAAACACCTCTTTTCATCTTCTTACCTCCAAAATATATTTAACAGGCAGTTAACTACCGTAACTATCTGCTCTCTGCTACTCTTTCCAGCCCGCGCGCCGCAATTCTGTTCTGGCTGTCCCTTTGCAGCGCCTGCCTGAAAAATCTTTCAGCTGTAGTAAAATCTCTTTCCATTAAAGCAAGGTTAGCCCGGTTCGTCATTGCCGGAACCAATCCCATTCCCGCCGCGCGTTCATAAGCGGCCTTCGCTTCTGCAGTACGCCCAATACGCGCCTGAACAATTCCAAGCCTGTTATGCAATGCTGCGCTTGGACTTGTATTTATCTGAGTTTGCACCTGCCTGAGAACACCTGCAAGTTCCTGATCAACATATTGCTGTATAACGCGGGTAGCTTCCCTTGTTAAGGCTGCATTGTCTGTACGCAGAATACTTCTTCCCAGTTCAGGCAAGGGCGCGGGCGGATAAATACCCCAGGCATTTTCCACTACAGAAAAATCTACAATCATTCCTTCTGTAAAAGCCTGATTCAAAATAGTTATGGCTCTTGTCCAGCACGCCATAAACCCGTTATCCAATGCGCTCATTGACAAAGGCAGCCACACATTATCATTAACAATTAAGATTCTTCCTGTTCCGTTAAAAAGCGTTTCCGCCGCATTCCAGTCAACGTCAAGCGAAAGAGCTACAAGCAATTCATCATCTGTCTGAAGAAACGCCGACCTGATTCCCACTCCTTCAAGCCCCGAAGCAAAGAGCAAAGCAAGATCAATATTGGATCCGGATCTGAATAATAGAGTTTCCGCCGGAAACTGTACTGAGCTGATTGCTGACTTTTCTTCGGACTGATTATTAACTCTTATTTGAGAAGCTCTTGACCCTTCCAAAAGCCATATTGCATAATTTAAATTCTTGTTATGTCCTGTCCGCCGGTTATTGCGTTCCAGGCCTGCTATAAATCTTGCAAAGTCAAGCGTTTCAGGCGAAGTGGGAGAAATAAATGCAGCAAGCGCAGAAATATCTTCAAGAGGCCGCGATGGAGTCTCCGGCTGTGAAGCAACCGATGTTATCCTGTTACGGTTGTATGTAGCGACATTAACAGCTCTTATAACTTCCCGTTCCTGTCCCAAAAATCTGTATCGTATAACAAGTTCTCCGATTATCCGGCCGTTATCTGTAAACCGCAGAATTTCAGGCGAAAAGTCCGCCAGTAAAGGCAGGTGCGCGCTGCGCCCGCGCGGAATAATAAAAACAGAACCGCAGAGAAACTCCGAAGCCGTATATCCTGCGGCGCGGAAACTTACCCGCACATCCCGGATTTCCGCGCTTTCATTATTGCGTATAACGATATTCCCGATGGCATTATTTTGATAAAGCTGTATAAAGGCAGGAAACACAGCGCCGTATTGCTCAAATGCCGCGCTTACGCCTTCGTTGTTTGAGCGTCCTGTCTGGAAAGTCATTTGCGTTGTAAGCCCTGCATACGCTCCGGTATTTAACAATCTGCCGCCCGATTCTTCGTACTGCCGCCATCCTGCGTTAGCTGCAATTGTAAAACCCGGCGTAAACCTGAAACCAATCTCGCCGCCGGCGCGCCAGAATAGACCCGGTTCGCTCCTTGCTCCGTCTCTTGCCGAAAAGCCAATGCCTAACGCAGCATCTGCGCGCGTTAAGAGCCGTGACAAGGGGAAGAAATACAATCCCAAAGCGCCGCCAAATGAATAAAAGTTTACATTTACAGCGCTACGGCCCTGCATCGGATTAATTATCATGCCGCCCTCGACACCCAGGGTATAACCAAGGCCAAGAGGATTCGGCCATATCGTAGAAAAATCTATTTCCAGGCCAATATCGCCGCCGCCGCCTGTGCTGTACATTTCATTGCCATCCGGAGCCAGATTGCCCTCTCCCATCGGGATAGAGAAAAAGACTTTAGGGCGCAGGGAGAAGTCAAAACCAAAAAGCAATGAGCAGTTGACAAGCAACAGAAATGGGAGTATAAAAAATATTTTTCCCGGTTTTAGCCCGATTTTCATACCCTAATTATGTATCTACTCACAAAGCATTACAACTATACGGTATAGGGTTTTTAGCGTTTTTTTTAGCAAATAAACTGTTAATCCTGCCTTTTCCGGGGGTAGATTCAGTTAAATAAGCCTGAAAATCACTTTCTATGCCTTGCCTTGTTTTCATCCTCATTGTCCGCTCATGCCTCTTAATACCGGATAACCCCGGCTTGCTACGGTGCTAAAGTCCCACCAATCGCTGGAATAACCTAATGTATTATTCCAAAAACTTTGAATACGCAGAGTACTGGCGCTGACAGCGTCACCATTTCTTTGGTTATGCCCTGCATCGGATACACTCTGTAAAACAGGATCAAAACCATTAAAGGCGCCCTTTTCCAGGCGCATTGAATTAATGGCATAATTATTATTTCCAGTGTCTTCTCCATCACCTTCTGTGCGGATAGCTAATCCGTCAAAAATTCTGTTTACACCAGAAGCAGGACTCATAGCAGTAACACTTGCGCCCAGAGCAACACAACTGTTATATATATTTTGTCCGTTGTTAGTATATTGAAATCCCTTAAAACCTCCAAGAGCAACAGTGTTACTATTCGTTCTTCCATAAACAAAACCGGCAGAAAAACAATGCGAATATTTGGTAGAACTGTTTGTAGCTTCACCAGAAAATCCTCCTGCCCTAATAGTTGTAGCCACCTTGCTTTCAATAATAATATCGCCTAGCGCATAACAATCATATAAATAATTGAATAGTCCTGAAAACCCTAAAAAACCGCCTGCTCTTACCCTTCCTTCTCCGCCGTTTACTGTTACCTTTACAGATCCGGCAGCGTAGCAGCCTTTTATATTGTTAGGAAACACTATATCATTATTATGTTCATCTTTTATTGGATCATTTTGATATAAATACCCGACAAAACCGCCAACATGGATAGCATTTGGATCACCGGTATAAGTTTTTAAATCGTCAAACGTTAAATCAACAGGTGATGTACTGTAACAACTAATAAATGTTGAAACGCTGCGTTCCCCTATCTGACCAACGAAACCTCCTGCATAAACCATTGAATCATTCGAATAATGATTAATTATTCCAGCCCTGCTGCTGCATCTTATTAGTTCAACACATTTTACTATCCTTCCTATGAAACCGCCTATCACCCGCATACCATTGCCTGTATCTTTATTTTTTGTTAATGAGCCATTTTCTATTGAACCGTTGCGGTACTCGCAATCTGTAAAATAAATATAAATAGCGGAAGATTCATCACCTGCTTCACCGCACACGCCTCCTAATGAAAGTTCGCCTGAACCGCTATTTAAAAATGATAAATCTCCGCTTGCTGTTGAGCTGGTTACTTCTACTATTGAACTTATTCCGTTAATTCTTCCGACTACGCCGCCGACAAATGACGGTCTGTTTACTGAATAAGAGCCAAAATCAATTTTTCCGGTAAAATGACAGTTGTTAATATGCCCATCCCCCATTCTGCCGATTATTCCGCCGCTGCTAAATTCAACACCATTACTTGTATTGGTACTGTTAGCTGTCATTGTAAGAGTTCCGGAAACTTCTGAAGTTTGAATACGTCCCTGTCCAAGGCTTTCTCCTGCGATGCCTCCCAGATAAATAAGATTAAAGTTGCTGCTATTATCGGTCCGGGCATCAACAATTCCTGCCATGGTAACACTGTCTATCATCACTTTAACGGCAGGCACAGATTCGCTGCTGATATACCCGGCTATACCTCCTGCGCGGATTCCGCTGATACCGGATGCAATTACAATCAGTTCAAGGGAGGTATAACTGTTTTCGATAGAAGCTGCCGGCTGCATGGAACCTGTGATCATTCCCGCGTAAGTCGGCGAATTTGCATTATTTTCCGGGCTTGTGTTAGTAACTGTTACTTTACCTTTATCTCTTCCAACAATTACATTCCGGATTATATTATTTCCATCTGCCTGCCCTGCAATACCGCCAAATTTTATTTCACTTTCACTGCTTATAGTCATATCTGCATATTCAACACGAAGGTCGCGGATTAATGCGCCGTCTGCAATACCAAAAAGCCCAAAAGGAGAATTATCCGCAGTATTAAAGTTGTTTATCGTTATTGTGTTGCCATTACCATAAAACTTTCCTGTAAAAGTTGAAAACGGTGTCCAGTCTGACAATGTCACATTCTCAGTAAGAACAAAATTATTTGTACAGCCGGCAGCCAGAGCATCCTTAAAATTAACGTTAGTAAGAAGTACAGTATTGGCATTAGCTTCAGTAACATGCATATCAGGAATATTCCAGATTGTAACCAGCCGCTCATCTGCATCGCCTGCGGCGTTATATGACCGCACGCTGATATCGTAATTTAAAATGCCGCTTACACTTTGTCCGCTTCTTACGCTGTTGGCGTTTATTGGCGTAACAGAGAAGGGATAACTGCTTGAACCTGTACTCGTTACTGTTGCCTGCCTTACGCCGTTAACATACACATAAGCTCCGCTCATACCGGAAGGCGTATTCCAGCTTACAGTTATTTGATTACCAGATGCATTAACCTCTGCAGAAAGATTTGTTACCGGATCAAATATCAGCTCGATTCTTTTTATTTTTCCTGCTTCGTAAAGAATTGATTCGTTGCCTATACGATCTCTGAATTTAATCCAAACCGTATGTACCGTATCTATAGGAACAGGACTTGTCCCTGAACCAAGTTCAATCCCTCCTGAATCATTGGGATCGCCGTCAGTCTTGTATACGTCAAGCCAGCCGGTTTTTGCAGTTGCGTTTGCGGTTGAAGTCCCCACAAGAACCTGCCACTGTAAATTTGCCCTGTCGTCCATTGTCCAGGGTCTGTTCCAGGCAAGCGCGGCGGAGATGCCTCCGGCTGCGCCGTTGTCGCTTAACAAATTCAGCCTGCCAAGGCTAACTGTCATCACAGGGTTCTGTCCGAATACATATACATCTTCTTCTTCTTCATCTACCGAGGTGTTGCCGCTTATGTTTGTAACAGAGCCGCTAATAACAGGAGCTGCCGCGTCCCTTACAACAGTGACATAGCGGCCGGTTGTAACAGCGGCTGATACTGCAAGGCCGAATTCTGTTGTGCCCTCAACTAATGGAAGCTCCGTTGTATGACAAGGAATCACTACAAGACGGATTATCCCTCCGGGAACAGACGTCTGCAAGGTATGCTGCATGTTATAAAAGCCGCCGGATGTTGTAACTGTCCTTACTCCTGTAAACTCTGAAAACTCAAACTCTCCGTTCAAAGCTCCTGTCTTCTGCTCCACTATGTAAAAACGGTCAGGCACAGGAGAGACTCCCTCTGGAGCACTGACGTTAAACCTAAGAAATACAGTGTTAGTGTTAAAGCGCCTGTCTATAAGAGGGTTGTTCCACTGGGTTCCGGCGTTCTGGAAATAATCGCTGCCGTTTACCCGGCTTGCCTGTATGTCAAAAGCCTCGTATATCTTCTGGGATTCGGTTATTCCTGTAAGGTACGATACTGTCTGCGCAGATGCCATCTGATGGCTGTACGCGTTCTTTTTCTGTGTGTCATTCCCGGCCTTGTTTCTTATGCCAGGGCCTGCCACTACATTGATGTTAAGAGACTGTAAATCTGAAGACGGATATTCATCTGTGTTTTTTACTACAAGGTCTATGCGGGTGTCGTCTTCGAAAAAGACAATACTAAAATAATCCGATATGTCTCCGTCCTGATTCTTGCCGGCAAGTCCCTGGTTCGAATATCCGCTTACGCTTATGGTGTCGCCTCCGGCGTTGCCAAGCATCACTGACGTTCTGTCTATGGTATCGCTGAACCACAGCGTGACTGTCTGGTCATAGGGAAAAGCGCTAATGGCTGGTATAAGAGAAGGATTTGACCTGTTCACCCTGGGCCTCTCTTCGCTCCAGGGGACAAGGGTCACCTGTGTTCCGGTGTTCACCATCACCTGAGCCTTTCCGCCGTCTATACCGGTGAACCTTACAACATTGGTGTCCGTTATCTGCAAACCGGGACTCACGTAAGACACGTAATTGGTATAGGCGCGCCAGCCTACAAAGGCGCGGGATGCTGAAGGGGTAAACTCTACCGCGAAGGGAAAGGTCTGCCTTCTGCCTGTTAATGCTCCGGGCGCGGGGGAGACTGCTCCCCAGCCGTCGGGGACTGATAAAATTATATTGGCGGGAAGGCTGTCTCCGCCAAGAGGCATTATCGTTATCGCATCAGAGTATAAAATGTTTTCAGGCAATTCCTCTATCGTTATGTTTATTTCAGTTCCGGTTGCGTTTTTAGGAGCCCACAGTACTCCGTATATTTCCCGCTCGCCGTCTCCGAACATCCAAACGGAACGGGTTCCGTTTTTGAATATAGCCTGCCAGCCCTGGAAGGGATATTCGCTGTGAGGCTGGAAACTGACAGAAAAGGGAAAACTGATTCTGGCTGGAGAGGCCGCGCTTATTGTGTGGCCTATTACTCCAAGGCCTCCTATGCCTTCCTGTTCTCCAGCGTTTACCGCGACATTCAGCTGCGGGCTGTCCGCGTTAAGAGGGCTTATTACTATAGCTTTTTTGTAATCAGCGTCTTCAGGAAGGAACTTGATCGTTATGCGAATATCGGTTCCCTGGATATTCTGCGGATCCCACAAGACTCTGTCGGAAGCTCCGGCTCCGGCTGGGCCGCTCATCGACAGCCAGTTTGACAATAGATGTTCTTTGTCATCACTGTCTTTATACTTTATCTGCCAGCCTCTGAAGGGATAACTCTGGGACGGCTGGAAACTCAAATTAAACGGAAAGCCTTCTCTTGCGGGAGCTGTGTCAGTTATCGAGATAAATGCAAAGCCTAATTCTCCAGGGTCTACACTGACTTCAAGCTCGCGGCTGTCCGTGCCTGCGGGGCCTATGCGTATCTTACCGTCATCCGGTTCGAACATTATTGTTATTTCCGCGGTGTGTCCGAAAGCGTCCCTTGCGCGGAATATCACTTCAGGTTCTGTATCGCCGTAATCCATGCCGGCCTTCCACAAAAGGCTTCGTGTCATATTGCCGCTTGTCCAGCGGGCTTCCCAGTACTCAAAGGGATACTGGGCCATAGGCTGGTAGTTCAGTGTAAAGGGGAATCCCCTTTTTATTCCTCTTATCGCTGCGGGGTAGATATTCCCAAGCCCTCCGGCGTACAGCTCTACTTCTATTTCATCACCTTCGGCTCCGATGGGGCCGACTGACAGTTGTTTTCCTTCGGGCGGAAGCTCGTATATGAATACTTCAACTTCTGTGCCTCCGGAGTTGGTTGGAGTAAAACGCACTTTCTCGTTTCCGTATTCGTCTCCGGGTCTCCAGTAGGCTATGATATTGTCGTCTATCCAGGCCTGCCAGCCGATAAAAGGATATTCAATTGACGGCTGGAATATCAGTTTGAATGAATAGCCTAGTTTGACAAGGTTGGGCTGGGGGCCCATCGGGCTTGCTGTTCCAAGGATTCCTGTTTCTATTCGCAGGGGAACCCAGGGCGCGTTTGCCCAGGCTACTTCTTCATATAATTTATCAAGATAATAAGGGTCGGCCGCTCCGTCGAATAGCTCGCAGGCAGAAAGAAGAAGCGGACATAATAACAAAAAGATTACTATCCTTTTCATGTATACATTGTCAGCCTGCTCACAATGAATTACAACTATACGGTATAGGGTTTTGGTAACTTTTT
>WQXU01000038.1 GCA_009781635.1 Treponema sp. | reverse complement strand
TGCTGAGAACAGCGATATAACGGCATCAGGAAACATAACGGAGAGAATCGTATAAGTGTCTATATCATCCAGTTTTACAGGTGAAGCATAATACCCCCTGCGTAGACGATGAAGATGCCCAAGACTTATAAGCTCATCAGTATCCTTACCGCAAAAACCTGCGGTTCGCAGGACTGAAGAACGAATAACCGGACCTTCCGTCTTAAAGAGATTATAGACTTTTCTAACCCGACAATCAGTCATATATTACCCCCAAAACGTACTATTTCAAATTTATGATTATACGTTATGATACTTACAAGATAGTACAACCTGTATTCATTGTCAACAGAGATAGGCGCTTTTTTCTCAAATCCGTCTTTTTAATGATAAATAACTCATTTTTACCAATGCTTTAGACCACTTGATTATATAAGTATTTGCCTATAAAATTATAGGTAATGGCTTATAATGAACAATCTTTAGAAAAGAAGACAAGATCTTCAAAAAAGCCCAAAAATAAGTTTGGTCTGTATTGTAAAGAACTTAGACGGCTTTTAAATATCAATATTACCCAGGCAGCAGAGGCAATAGGTGTTTCTCAGCCATATCTTACCCAATTGGAAAACGGAACAGAACCGTTAACCACAAATACTCTTCTTAAATGCTTGAAAGGTTATGCAAGTCTTGGAAACATTTCAGTTGAAACCAAACTTGAACTATTATACGAAATGCTGGAATTAATGGAAACAATAGAGATTGACTTGTCACAAGTGACAATCATCCATAGGGAAAATTTGTTACGCTTGATTGCAGAATTACTGCTCAATGAGCAATACCCGTCTGATGCTTGGGGTTCTCTTCCTTGGAATATTGTAAGCGGATACGTTCGTGGTTTACAAGCAATACCGCCTGTCTTATATGATAGTTATCGTATTGTCTCTAAACTGGTTATAGAACCAGTTGTAAATGCTCCTGATACACCAACGGAAAACGACACATAGAACGACACATAGAACGACACATAGAACGACACATAGATCCCTCGGTAACCGTCAATAGTCATCGGTAATCACTAATTCACCTCAATAATCAGCCAATTACTTGACATAATTCGGCTAAATCTATAGCATTTATACCTAGATAGGCTTGTATAAGCCTCAGTATTTTGAATACGGTCCCCGGTTGTGTAACGGTAGCACGGCAGACTCTGGATCTGCTTGTGGGGGTTCAAATCCTCCCTGGGGAAGAAAATATCGCTTCTGAATAAAAAATTGTAATAATTAACATAAAATTGTATAATTTGCACCCAATTAGGGCTATCGTGTCCCTAGACACTCCATAACAGTATGGATATAATAAATTTGATGTTTCTGACAGATAAAAATGATGCTGGAACAGAATCTCCTTGTTTTAAGATGGGTGTTGAGGCTCTTAATTCAATACCATTTTCTAAACCTGTTCTTAATAATCGTGCAAAAACCCATCTGAATATAGAAGATATTAAGCTTGCAAAACAGCATGACTTTTGAGGGTTACGTGCAATGATCGAAGTAGTTAAGGCAATGGATCGCTTATGTACAGGATGCAACAGGTGTGTAAGAGAATGCCCGATGGAAATGGCAAATATAACTTATCAGGATGTATCCGGCAGTATCAAGGTAAGAATCGATTATGATAAATGTATAGCCTGCGGCAGATGCGTCTCGGCATGTAAACACGAATCACGGACATTTACAGATGATACCGGACGGTTCTTTAACGACCTTGCAAACGGAAAGCCGATATCGCTCATGGCGGCGCCTGCAATAAAAACAAATATACCTGAATATAAAAAATTATTTACATATTTAAAACGGCTTGGCGTAAAAAAGATTTTTGACGTGTCGCTGGGAGCCGACATCTGCATTTGGGCGCATATCAAGCATATCAGGGAAAACGGCGCTTCTCCAATAATAACCCAGCCGTGTCCTGCAATCGTAACATATTGTGAAATGTACCGTCACGACTTGTTAAAAAGACTGTCTCCGGTACATAGCCCGATGGCCTGCACTTCTATCTACATGACAAAATACTGCGGCATAAATGATCATATTGCCGCACTTTCTCCCTGTATGGCAAAGACAAATGAATTTGATGATACAAAACTTTCTGAATATAACATCACATTTGATCATCTGCTTGAGTATTTAAAAAATAATAATATAGAGCTTCCCTGTGAAGAAACAGAGTTTGATCATGATGAGAGCGGATTGGGCTCTCTTTTTCCCATGCCGGGCGGATTAAAAGAAAATATCGAGTTTTTTCTGGGAAAATCCATTCACATAACAAAAGCTGAAGGCTTCGATGTTTATGAAAAACTAAACAGATACGCGCAGACTTCGGATGAGTTTTTACCTGCTGTGTATGATGTGCTTAACTGTTCGGAAGGCTGTAATATAGGAACCGCTTATTCGCACGACAGAAGTGTGTTTGAAATCGAAAAAACAATGAACGACAACAGAAGAAAAGCAACGGAAGAAAATAAAAAAGAACATTATGAATCGGTATACAGGACATACGATGCCACGCTTAATCTTTCATATTTCCTTAGAGAGTATCAGGGTGCGCAGACAAACTTTCCGCCGATAACCGATACGGATATAGAAAACGCTTTTAAACTTCTTGGAAAAAGCGATTACGACAGCCACCACATCGACTGCGGAGCCTGCGGCAGTAATACATGTCATGGTATGGCAAGGAAAATTGCCCTTGCAGTAAATATCCCGAATAACTGTATTGTCAAAGTTATGGAGGATGCAAAAGCGGAACACGAACAGCTTGTAGAGACAGAAAAGAAACGCGCGGCGGATGAACGCATGCGAATGGAAGCACAGGCAGCCAATCAGGCCAAATCTTCTTTTCTTGCTCAAATGAGCCATGAAATCCGCACTCCCATGAATGCAATTTTAGGCGTATCAGAAATTCAATTACGCAATAGAAATTTAACTCCTGAAGCGGAAGAGGGATTCAGAAGAATTTATGAATCGGGGAGCCTGCTTTTAAATATAATAAACGACATCCTTGATTTTTCTAAAATTGATGCCGGTAAAATGGAGATTACTCTTTATAAGTACGATATCCCAAGCCTGATAAATGATACAGCGCTTGTAAACCGTCTGCGCTACGAGAGCAGGCCAATTGATTTTATCCTGGAAGTAGATGAGAATACGCCTCTTGAGATGATCGGAGACGAACTGCGAATCAGGCAGATACTTAACAATCTGCTTTCCAATGCATTTAAGTATACAGAGAAAGGGAAAGTTGGATTGTCAATCAATGTCGAATCTAAAGATTATGACACAGGCAGCGTGATATTGATCTTTAAAGTAAGTGATACAGGGCAGGGTATGACCAAAGAGCAAATAGACAAGCTCTTTGATGAATACACAAGATTTAACATGAAGGCAAACCGCGGTATATCCGGTACTGGCCTTGGCATGAGTATCACAAAGCGGCTTGTAGAATTAATGAACGGTGAAATATCTGTGGAAAGTGAAGCAGGCAGGGGAGCTGTGTTTACCGTACGTTTGCCGCAGAAGATTCATGGCAGCGCTGTCTGCGGAAAAGAAATTGCTGAAAAATTAGCCAATTTTAGATTTCACAGTAAAACGATTTCTAAAAAGGCACAGGTTAAACAGGAACATATGTCTCATGGAAGGGTTTTAATAGTAGATGATGTTGAGTCTAATTTGTATGTTGCCAAGGGGCTTTTACTTCCTTACGGACTGCATGTTGATACTGCAAACAGCGGCTTTAAGGCGATAGAAATGATAAAGAACACAGAGTACGACATCGTATTCATGGATCACATGATGCCTGTAATGGACGGCATGCAGGCCACAAAAATCATACGCGAGATGGGTTATACCCGTCCTATTGTCGCTCTTACAGCTAACGCAGTAGTAGGGCAGGCGGAAATCTTTTTATCAAACGGCTTTGATGGCTTTTTGGCCAAGCCAATTGATACAAGAAAAATGGATATTGTTTTAAAAGATTACATTAAAAAATTTCATTAGATGTAAAAAATACCAGGATATTTAAGAAATTAGGTATTTTAAAAGCTGATTTTTAAATTAAAAAAACGTATTTTTGCCCGTGAAAATCCCTTTATGCTGTGAAATTAACCCTAAAAATCTGTTAAAAACCCGCCGATGATCTATAGGAATAACTGTAAATTTGAATAAATTGCAGTTAAAATGATTTTTAGCGGCAATAACGCATTGGGGAGGTTTTGGAATGTCTGATAGTGATGATCTCGATCTTGATGGCGGTGATGCTCCGGAATCCGGCGGTGCCTCCAAGAAAAGGGGAGGCGGCCTTGGTAATTTGCTTCCAAGTATTCTCAAATTTGTGGCTATCGGCCTTGGCGCGTTGATTTTTATAGTAACGGTCTCTGTTATTACCTATAACATTATGAACAAGGGTGGAAAGGCCCAGACTGTTGTGTCTGACCCTCTTTCACCTTACGTGGGCAGAAGGCCTGAGTATGCAATGTATACAATGCTTGGTTCCATTCAAACCAGAACAAGGGATTTTCCCAACAGCTATTCTGTCAGCGTAGAGATGGTAATAGGTTATGATTTGAATGATCAGGCAGCTTCATCGGAATTAATCGGCCGTACAATTGAACTGCAGGATTTTGTCCGCCGTTATTTTGCCGGGAAAACTGCCGCGGAACTTGCGCCCGACAGGGAAGAAGAGCTAAAGGCGGATATACGTGAAATGCTTAACACAAGATTCTTGGACACAGCAAGAGCGCGGATAATCCTCTTTAGAAGACTGGATGTAATGGAAGCATTCTAGCTGCAGCCTTGCCAATAATCCGGTAAGGGTTTAACATAAGATATAGTTTTTTACTTATAGAAAGGATCAGGGGTAATTATGACAGAAGTTCTGTCCCAGGATGAAATAGACCAGCTATTAACCGCGATAAATGCAGGAGAAACCGAGCCTGAGGATTTCAGGCCGGCTGCGGACAGCCGGAAAATTAAAATCTATGACTTTAAACGTCCTGATAAATTCTCCAAGGAACAGATACGTACTGTTTCAATAATGCATGAAACATTTGCGCGCTTAACAACAACATCCCTTTCCGCCCAGCTTCGCTCTATGGTTCATGTTCACGTAGCCTCTGTAGATCAGTTAACTTACGAAGAGTTTATCCGTTCAATTCCAACGCCTACAACCCTTGCCATCATCAATATGGATCCTCTTAAAGGTAATGCAATCCTGGAAATAGATCCTGCAATTACATTCTCCATTATAGACCGTCTCTTTGGAGGCACAGGAGAGGGCACAAAATCCCAGCATGAATTAACGGACATTGAGCAGTCTGTAATGGAAGGCATAATAGTCCGTATTTTAGGTAACATGCGCGAAGCTTGGACAACAGTTATCGACCTGCGCCCGCGTCTTGGTCAAATCGACACTAATCCGCAGTTTGCGCAAATTGTGCCTCCTACGGAAATGGTTGTTCTTGTAACACTGGAAACAAAGGTCGGCGATGTTGAAGGCATGATGAACTTCTGTATCCCCTACCTCACAATAGAACCGATTATCGGCAAACTTTCCGCCCAGTTCTGGTATTCATCTGTGCGCAGAAATGCCACCACGGAGAATCTCAATGTTCTAAAGGATAAGCTTGCAACAGTCGATGTTAATGTAACGGCCGAAATCGGAAAGATAAATGTTCCTGTCCGGGATGTTCTTTCCTTGCAGATTGGGGATGTGATACGGCTTTATAATACCCGTATTGGCGATCCCTATTCACTGAATATCGGCTCTCGTAAAAAGTTTTTGTGCCGTCCCGGTATTATCGGAAAGAAAATAGCGGTGCAGATAACGCAGAAAATTGACGAGCTTGGACATGAAGAATTCGAAGAGCTCGCTTCTGAAGGAGACGAATTATAGTTAAAAACCGGCATCCATGCCAGTTTTTAACAAGAAGTTTTTACTGCATAAAAACTTCAGAATTAATAACAAACGGCATCCATGCCGTTTATAGAGTATTTTATGAGACTGCGTCTCATATTCGATTTAACTGCCCGACCGCTTGATACAAGCGGTCAGGCTAAAGTGAGGTTATTATGATGAGCGATGGCGCCCTTTCGCAAGATGAAATTGATGCATTGTTGGCAGGTGTAGATTCATCTTCCATGAGCGGTCTTGGCGCTCTTGGAGGCGGAGCTCCCACAGCTACAATGTCAGCTCCTTCCGGCGCCGCTTTTGATCGCGGCGCTTTGGAAAGATTTTTCGCATCAACCACAAACGCGCTTTCCGCAAACCTTGCAGCTCTTACAGGAGCTTCTGTTACCCTTGTAGGCCCGCAGGTTGATTCATTTAACCGCGACAGTTTTCTCGGACAGCTTCCGGATATGGTTACTGTCATCACTGCAAATTATACATCCGGTTTTCCCGGCGAGCATCTTTTTATTCTTCCTGAGCAATCGGCAAGATCAATAGCTAGCCTGATGACAAAGGAAGATGACATCCAGCTTGATGAAATGGCGATGTCGGTAATAGGTGAAGTTGTTTCCCAGATGGTGGGCACCCAGATAACATCCATGACCGATAAAACCGGAAATAAATCGATAGTAGCCGCTTCTCCTGCGGCAGCAAATGTGCCTAAAGCGACTGCAGCTCTCCCAGCCGGAGATTTTGCCGTTATGAGCTATAATATTGATCTTGGAGACGGCTCTCCTCATCAAATGTGGGAAATACTTGGCGCTTCTCCTGCTATGGATATTTCAAATGGTTTGACAGGCGGCTCTCAGGCGCCTGCAGCAGCGCAGGGCGGCGGAATGCAGAACATGGGTATGCAAAACATGGGCATGGGAATGCAGAATATGGGCATGCAAAACATGGGTATGGGAATGCCGATGCAGGGCATGGGCATGCAGGGTATGGGAATGCCAGGCATGGGAATGGGCGGCATGCCTTCTCATCTTGGACCTACCAATGTGCAGCCTGTACAGTTCCCGAATCTGATGCAGCCGCGTCTTGGCGCTCACGAAGCCGGCAATATAGGTCTTATCATGGACGTCTCCATGGAGATGACTGTAGAACTTGGCCGCACCCGCAAGCTTATAAAAGAAATCCTTGGCATGGGTGAAGGTACAATTATCGAACTTGACAAGCTTGCAGGCGAACCTGTAGATATTCTTGTAAACCATAAACTTATCGCCAAGGGCGAAGTTGTAGTTATCGATGAAAACTTCGGCGTGCGTGTAACTGAAATTGTCTCCCCGATGGAACGGATTAATGACATGGGGTACAACTAATTTGTTAACGACACTTTACCTTTGGTAAACCGTCGCTAACCGCCATAGGGGCCGGGCTGCTTGGGCAGCCGGGCTTTTTTGTGTGTCGCTAACCGCCATAGGGGGCCGGGCTGCTTGGGCAGCCGGGCTTTTTTTTGTGTTGTAAACCGCGCCATAGGCGGCGGAATAAAATGTCGCAGAGAGATCTGGCTTGCAGCGGGTCTTTTTTTATACATATACTCCTTTACTAAACTAAGTTTATGGACTAAGATTAATAATAGGAGGCAAATATGCACCAATATAATATTCACTGTGCGAAAACCCAGTTATCAGCGCTGGTTGATAAAGCCGCTGCAGGTGAAACATTTATCATCGCTAAAGCCGGTAAGCCGCTGGTGAAGGTTATACCTTACTTGCCGCAAAAATCTGGCCAGCAGCGGATAGGTTTTTTAAAGGATCAAATTAAGGTTCCCGCCGACTTTAATAATATGGGTCAAGAAGAAATAATAAATATGTTTGAGGGTATCAAATGAAGCTTCTTGTTGATACGCAGTTATTATTATGGGCCGCATTAGATGCATTGCCAAAAAAGGCGATTCCTTATTTTTCTGGTGAAAACACTCTATATTTTAGTTCCGCCAGCATTTGGGAAGTAATAATAAAAAGAGGGTTAAACCGCAAGGATTTTCAGATTGATCCAACAATGTTTTACGGCGGACTCTTAAATAATGGCTATGAAGAAATTGAAATTACAAGTCACCACGCTTTATTGGTTGCTCATTTACCGCAAATTCATAAAGACCCTTTTGATCGAATATTAATTGCTCAAGCTAAAGCAGAAGGAATAATATTGCTTAGCTCTGATGAAGTTATTTCGCAATATCCTCATGTGGTTTACATAAATGGTTAAAAATTAACATGAGAAGCACAAAAAAAACTTTCGCCGTTTTTTTCTTTTTTATTGCTTACTCTATTTCGGCGCAGGAAATAAATTTTAGTGATTTTTCTTTGATAAACCTGCAAAACTATCCCTATAGAACAAGTCCTATAACCATACAAAGACTGGTTTTTAAAGATGAAGTGCAGTATGCGTATAATGTTATTTTTACATCAATGGGTTTAACAGTAAGCGCCCGCCTTAGTGTGCCTGCAATTGATCTGCAGGATGTAAAAGGAATAATTATAATGCTGCGCGGACATCAGATTCAAAGGGGATACTACACAGGAAGGGGGACTGAAAATCCTGCGAAAAGATATTTGGAAAACGGCTGGGCTGTTATTGCTCCTGATTTTTTTGGTTATGGCGCTTCCTCGCAGGCTCCGCGGCCATGGGAAATGCATCAATTTTATTCGGCAATAAATGCTGTAGAATTGTATAAAAGTTTACAGCAGCCTGTTTTTCGTTTTGATCCTGCTGTTGCCCAAAGAGACAGAGTAACGCTGCCCGGAAATTTTAAAAAAATAGTTTTGTGGGGTCACAGTAACGGAGGGCAGACGGCGATTCATTTTTTGGAAATAACCGGGCAGCCTGTTTCCACTGTGCTTTGGGCGCCTGTAAGCATACCCTTTCCGGATAATATCGCGCACTTTAACAGGAATCCTGAATGGGCAGGACGTTTTAGGGAAACCCACACAGCTGATGATTTTTCACTTATCAGAAATCTTGATAAAATAGCTCCGGGAACAGCAATTCTTTTAGAACAGGGAACAAGAGATAACGCAGTTCCCAGAGCCTGGAACGACGCCCTTGCCGCAGCAATAAATGCAGAAAATAACCGCAGGAGACAAGCGGGAATTGGGATAATAAACCTGCGCTATGAAGTTTATCCCAATGCGGATCACAACTTAAACCCTTACTGGAATACAGTGCTTCCCGGAAATGTCAGGTTCTGGGACAGCAATCCCTGATAAGATATCACTTCTGAAATAAATTGTCATTTTGAATTTGAAATTATATAAAAGCCAATACCTTTTGTCAAATTGAGGTTCGGTTTTACCTTGTTTATAAACATTTTTCCCTATATCTCTTGCCCTAACTCCATAAATAGTATAGAATTATAAAGATCAGTTGTACTTGGGAGGGGAAAACTGAAAATGCCTGAATGCGCTTTCCCCTGGAAAGCCGCCCTGCTTTTAGCGGCGGGGTTCCTAATTCAAATACCTTTAATCTCTGCTCAGGACGCTGTCCATGAAACAACCGCTATGGAAGAAGCGGCTGTTATTGAACAGGCAGATGATCCTCTGCGCGCCGCGGAACTTGCCATGACATTTGGAGACGATGCAGCGCCTGCAGTAACTGCCGCAGGCCCCTCTGTATGGGCGCTTGTCAGGATGATACTTGTTCTTGCTCTTGCTGCGGCCGCCATTTACGGGGCTGTTTATTTTATAAAGCGCGCATCAAAGCCGTCAGCCAATAATGATCCCTTCCTTAAAATTCTTGCAAGCTCCCATCTTGGTTCCAACCGTTATGTGCACATTGTCTCTGTCGGAAGCAGGGCATGGGTTCTGGGCGCAAGCGAGGGCGGCGTAAATGTTATAAGCGAAGTGGAAGATAACGATGTTATTAACGCAATGCTTCTTGAGGATTCCAGAAAAAGCGCCGAAAGTTCCCAGGGGCGCTTTCCGGATTTTGCTGCGATACTGCGCCGGCTTGGCGCTCCTGCAGGAATGCGCAATCCGCCGGGCGCGGATGAAATTCGCAAAAGGCGCGAGAGGTTAAAAGATCTTTAATGAAAAATATCCGCCGCAAATCTGCAAATAAAAAAAACATTTCGTATAACAAGCTGGCAGCCCTTGTCCTGTTTGTAATTATTGCATCTTTTCTGCCTGCGGCGGCATATGCGCAGGAACTGTTTCCGGACATGTCGGTGCAGGGAACCATGGACATGCTCACTCCTCCGGGGCCGCCTGTTATTCCCTTTATAGATCTTACTGTACGCAATCCTGCAAGCGGGCAGGAAGTTGCTTTCTCTCTGCAACTGCTGCTTCTTTTAACGGTGCTTTCTCTTGCGCCGAGCATTATCATTTTAATGACAAGTTTTTTACGCGTCGCTATTGTTCTTGATTTTATTAAGCGCGCTCTTTCCCTGCAGCAGGTTCCTCCCAATCAGGTAATTCTTGGAATATCGCTTTTTCTTACAATATTAATAATGTGGCCGACCTTTAGTTTAATTTATACTAACTCCATAGAGCCGCTTTCTGCGGGCGAGCTTTCTGTGGAAAGCGCATATAGGGAAGCAGAAGCGCCTTTAAGATTGTTTATGTACAGGCAGATGAGAGCACGTCCTGAAAATATCCGTCTCTTTATGGCAATGCGCGGACTTGACCGCCCCGATACCTTAGCTGACGTTCCCACGTATGTTTTAATTCCCGCATTCATTTTAAATGAGCTGACTGTGGCTTTTAAAATAGGAATACTTCTTTTTATTCCTTTTATTGTAATCGACATGGTAGTGGCAAGTTCACTCATGTCCATGGGTATGATCATGCTGCCTCCCATCATGATATCCATGCCGTTTAAGTTAATCCTTTTCATCCTTGTTGACGGATGGGGGCTGTTAACGGATCAGCTGGTCCGTTCATTTATGTAGGAGTTTATAAATGACTGTCGGCGATATTGTAACGCTTCTTCGCGGAGGGATCACACAGGTTTTAATAATGGCGGCTCCGCTTTTGTTATCTGCATTAACAGTTGGTTTGATTGTCGCCATATTGCAGGCGGCAACTTCAATTCAGGAGCAGACGCTTACATTTGTTCCCAAGATGGTTGTTATCCTTGTAATGCTTGCGATCTTCGGCGGGCTTATGTTTACATCGCTTGGAAATTATACAAGAGAGCTGTTCATGAGAATCTCCGATATGGCGCGTTGATACGGGAAATGGTGAGGTTTTAATGGTTGAGAGCGCAGTAATAAATAACATTCTCGTTTTTGGGCCTGTGTTTTTATTAATCGCAGCCCGCGCTCTTGCCATGATCCAGACAGCTCCCTTGCTTTCATCTGACGCAATTCCCATGACTGTAAGAATCGCTCTTGCAGGCCTTGCCGCCTTTGCGGTAATTCCTTCCGCTGAAGCGTTCATGGAAAATGGTTCATCTAACGGTCTTGTCACGCTTCCCGGAGGAACGTTAAGCGATCTTCGCTATGAGGTTTTTGGTTTGCGCTTTGGTCTTTTGGTTGTAGGAGAAGCATTAATTGGCATCATCATTGGTTTTTATATGACTATAATTTTTGCGGCTTTCTCTACTGCAGGGCAATTCTTCTCGCTGCAGATGGGTTTTGGAGCTTCTGAAACTTTTGATCCTGTAGCTCAAATCGAAAATCCCCTTATGGGACAGTATTTCAATCTTGTATCCATGCTTGTTTTTGTTACAATAGGCGGCTTTCATCAGCTTTTTCTTGGCGGTTTCTGGCGTTCTGTGCAAACCATAAACATTGTATCATTAATCGACGGAAGAGAACCTGCAGTAACCATGATGGTTTCAGGCCTTTCGCGGCTG
This sequence comes from Treponema sp., assembly GCA_009781635.1. GTDB lineage: Bacteria > Spirochaetota > Spirochaetia > Treponematales > Breznakiellaceae > WQXQ01. Next base: position 12,358 of record WQXU01000038.1, on the reverse strand, counting down.
TTTATGGATGCGATAATTATTTCGCTTCCAATTCTTGGAACCCTGTTTCTTACATCCCTTACAACAGGTTTAATTTCCAAAGCATCTCCGCAGGTAAATATTCTTTCAGAAGGTTTTCCAATTTCCATTTTAACAGCCTTCTTGCTCCTTTTCGCATCCTTACCCTTTTTAATCGAAGCTTTTATCCGCGTCATCGACTCAGGATTCAGTAATATTCAAGCCCTCTACATCCAGATCGGACGGCAGATCACAGGAGGAGCTTACTGATGCACAATGATGAATTACTAAGATTGATAATCGACCTCCAGTGGTTTGCGGATGACAACGATGAAGATGCGCCCGGAAAGACAGAGCAGCCAACAGAGCATAAATTAAAACGCCTGCGTGAAGAAGGCCAGGTAGTAAAGAGCCAGGAATTGACAGGCGCAGTTGGATTGTTTTTGCCGGGCTTGCTGCTTTTGTTCCTTGCACCTTCCATGCTGCGCACCTGTGTTGAAATGGTCCGCTTCTTCTTCTTAAGAGCTGTGGAGCTTGATCCAACCAAAGATGCGATTATTTCCGGTAATGCCCTTATCTATTTTTTAAGGCTTGCTGTTCCAATTTTAGCCGTAGCTGTTTTAGCCGCTATTTTTTCAAATCTGGCGCAGCTTGGCGGATGGCTGTTTACAACAAAACCTATTATACCGAATTTCACCAAGGCAATTCCAAAATTCGGCCAGTATTTTAAACGTATCTTTTCTACAGAAGGACTTTTTAATCTTGGCAAATCGCTTGCGAAAATTGTAATTATCGGAGTTATAGCCTATTTATTTATAAGCGCGGATATAGAAAAACTTCTTAATCTGCAGAAATCTGACCCTTATACAGGACTTATCATTGTTGCGACAATCGCAAGCAGAATGCTTATTGTTGTTGCAGTATTGCTGCTTATACTTGGAATAGCGGACTACTTCTTCCAGCGCTGGCGTTTCCGCGAGCGGCACAAGATGACACGTTATGAGATAAAAGAAGAAATGAAAATGTACGAAGCAGACCCGATGATACAAAGCAGAATCAGAAGCCGATTCCGGGAAATGCTGCGTCAGAATATTTCGGTTGCAGTTCCCAAAGCGGATGTTGTAATCACAAACCCGACTCACCTGTCTGTGGCCCTGCAGTACGAGCCTCATTCAATGCCAGGTCCAATGGTTATCGCTCTTGGCGCCGATCAGATTGCGTTTAAAATAAGGGAGATTGCCAAGGAACATGACATTCCGCTTGTAGAAAATAAACCCCTGGCCCAGGCGCTGTACAGGGAAACAAATGTCGGGGATATTATTCCTGACAGCTACTTTAATACGGTAGCTGCGATTCTAATCAAGGTTTGGAATCTTAACGAAGAAAGACGCCAGAAGATTAGCGCGTAAGAGGTATAGATGGCTGACGCTGTATTAAACAATGAAGGTACCCGCAATCCTCTGGGATTTTTAAAGGACAGTTTTCCCGCTGTTGCGGTAATAACAATTGTGCTTGCAATAATTCTTCCCATGCCTCCCGTTCTTCTTGATGCGCTTATGGCAATTAATCTTGTATTTGCCCTTATGATACTGCTTATTGTTCTTTACACGCAAAAACCAACGGAGTTCAGCCTCTTCCCGACATTACTGCTTGTTTCTACCGTTTTCAGCCTTGCTTTAAATGTTTCATCTACTCGTCTTATTCTGAACGACGGTGAAAGATTTGAAGGGCAGATGATAAAGGCCTTTTCTAACTTTGTTGTCGGCTCAAGCGGGGATGAGGGTCTTGTTGTCGGTTTTATAATTTTTATCATTATTATCGCCGTGCAGGTAATTGTTATAACAAAGGGAGCAACGCGCGTTTCTGAAGTCGCAGCCCGTTTCACACTGGACAGCATGCAGGTAAAGATGATGGCTGTAGAAACAGAATACAGCTCAGGGGCCATTACGGAAGAAGAAGCGCAGAGAAGAAAGGCGCAGATACAAAAGGAATCGGACTTTTACGGATCAATGGACGGAGCGAGTAAATTTATTTCAGGTAACGTAAAGGTCGGCGTCTTTATAATTATTGTTGAAATGCTAGGCGGATTCATCATAGGTTCGACAATAAGAGGCGAGCAGAATGTTGTAAGCATTTATATAAGGCTGGCTGTCGGAGACGGACTTGTTACCCAGCTTCCGGCGCTTTTAATTTCTACCGCAATGGGTATTGTTGTAACAAGAGCCGCTGCAACCGGCATACTTGTAGATCAGGTTATTGAGCAGATACTTGAGCGTGATTCGCTTGTTTACTGGATCTGCGCGGCGGTGCTTGTGGTTCTTGCAGTGCTTCCGGGTTTTCCCTGGTATGTGCTCCTTCCAATGGCTGCACTTGTAGCCTTTCATGCGTACAGAACAGGACAGCGCAAAAAACGCACGGCAAGCATTAACGAAGCAATGGCAAGAACCCGCGATCAAAAAGAAGAAAGACCTGCGGATTTTCCTCCTGTTGTTCCGCTTGATCCCCTCTCCCTGGAGCTTGGTTACGGACTTGTCCCGCTTGTTGAAAAAGAAAAAGGCGCGGAGCTTCTGGAAAGAGTTCAGGGCGTAAGAAGGCAGTCCGCATATGATTTGGGCCTTGTAATACCGAAAGTCCGCATAATGGATAATTCGATACTGGAGCCTTCCGAGTACTGTTTTAAAATAAAGGGCGTAGATTCCGGCAGGGGAAAAATCCGCCTTGGCTATTATCTTTGCATTAACCCGGGAACTGTAAGCGCCGAAATGGAAGGCGAAAAAACAGTGGATCCAGCTTTTGGGCTTCCTGCAATCTGGATCGATCAGGAAAAGAGGGACGAGGCCGAAAGGGCTGGCTACACCGTTGTGGATCCTCCTTCCATTATTGCAACTCATCTGACAGAAATTATCCGCAGATCCGCAGCGGATATTCTTGGGCTTCAGGATACCCAGGGAATACTTGATACCCTGCGAAAGGAATATCCGGCTGTTGTTGACGAAGCGCTTAAAGAAGGCAGGGGGCTGCGCGTGCCGGAGATTCAAAAAATATTCCACGGCCTGTTACGCGAAAGAGTTTCCATACGCAACCTTGTATCCATTCTGGAAGCAGTCGCAGATTACGCGCCCGTGTCAAAAAATATCTGGTTCCTTACAGAAAAAGCCCGGCAGGCGCTTTCAAGCCAGATATGCCATCAATATGCGGATGAGGATCGCAGGCTGCGCGTTTTAACAATAGACCCTTCGCTTGAACAGAGAATTATAGATGCAAAATACGAAACGGCTTCCGGGCTTGTCTGCGCTTTGGATCCGCCGACGCAGAAGGCATGGATTAAAGCGGTTGTAAAGGCTGTATCGGCAATAAAGGAAAGGGGCTGGATGCCTGTCATTCTTTGTTCGGAGCAGGCCCGCTACCTTGTTAAAAATTCGACAGATCGCGAATTGCCGGATTTGGCGGTTTTATCCGTTCAGGAAATTGTATCGAGTGTAATTCCTGAGGCGGTTGGAATGATAAGAATAGAAGAAACGGAGTAAAAGATGGATATATTCATCGAGCAGGGCGAAAGCAAAGAAGATTGCATATTAAAAATTTCCTCTAAATATAACCGGCCGTTTCAGATACTGAGTCAGAAACAAATCAGATTCGGCGGTTTTTTGGGTCTCTTTTCCAGGCCCGGTGTTCAGGTTGAATTTTATTTTCAACAGCAAAGAAATCAGGTTCGCTCCGGCGTAAACCAGGCTGATGCCATGACAATGTATGGTTATAAGAATGCCTCTGCGGAAATATCAGATACAAGGCTGCGCGATATATCCGGCAGCAGGCTGGAAGATGAAAAAAAGAAAGTGCTTGCCGCCGCAAGAAACGAAATGTCAAAAGGGGAACCTGTTATTGCCGGCAGGGAATCGGCGCAGCAGATACTGGATGCTCTAAAGGAAATAAAAGATAAGGTAGAAAGCACAGGAAAAAATGATGAGCATCCGGCTTTTATGCGCGTTAGTGAACTGTTAAAGGCAAATGATTTTTCACAAAATTATATAGATGGCATGCTGGAAAAATTGCGCAAAGAAATGTCCATGGAACAGCTTGGTAATCCTGATTTTGTTCAGGACAGGCTTCTTGAATGGATAGGGGAGAGTATCAGCATATTCAGGGAAGATGCCGCTTGCCGCAAACCGAAGATAATGATTTTAATAGGTCCTACGGGAGTCGGTAAAACCACAACTCTTTCAAAGCTTGCGGCAATTTACGGTATCGGCACTGATGAAATTCCCGCAATCGATGTAAGAATGATAACAATAGACGCTTTTCGTATTTGCGCAAAAGAGCAGCTTGAACAAATCGGGAATATCATGCAGATACCGGTTTCCTGCGTTGTAAACAAAAATGATTTAAGAAAAGAGATTGCGCTTCACAGCGAAGATACAGATCTTTTTTTGATTGACACAATCGGCAAGAGCCCTAAAGATTCATCAAGGCTTGGTGAAATGAAAGAGATTCTTGAAGGAGCCGGAAAAAGCGCGGAGTATCACCTTGTAATAAGCGCAGCGACAAAGACATCAGATATAGAAGATATAATGCGGCAGTTTGAGCCGTTTAACTATAAATCTGTTGTACTGTCCAAAATGGACGAAACAACATCAATTGGCAATATTATTTCTGCGCTTGCAGAAAAGAGAAAGAGCATCTCTTACATCACAGACGGGCAGACAGTCCCTGTAGATATAAGAAGAGCATCTGTGGTACGTTTTCTTATAAATCTTGATGGTTTTAAAGTAAACCGTGAAAAAATTGAAAAAAGATTTCCTTCGGGTGAAGCCGAACAATTTAAATGGAGATAGGGGTTCTATTATGGAAGATCAGGCTGAAAAATTACGTGAAATAATGAAGAGAAAAAAAGACGGCGTATCAAAAAATTCATTATCCGGCAGGGCAGGCGTAAAACCTGCCGATAAAGCCCGTATTATTACGGTTACTTCCGGCAAGGGCGGCGTCGGAAAAACAAACCTTTCTGTAAACATGGCGCTTGCTTTTGCAAGACTTGGAAAAAAGGTTGTTGTAATGGATGCTGATCTCGGACTGGCAAACGTCAATGTCATGCTCAACATGATTCCAAAATACAATCTGTACCATGTTATTAAAAAGCAAAAAACGATCCGGGAAATTCTTGTGGAAACTGAATACGGTATTTCCATTGTCGCAGGCGCATCCGGTTTCTCCCAAATCGCGAATATGGGCGAGGAAGACAGGAGGGATTTTATCTCTGAACTTGATACGCTTTCCAATGCCGATATAATCATCATAGATACAAGCGCCGGAGTTTCAAGTAACGTTCTTGATTTTATTGCCGCTGCCGATGATGCGGTGATTATTACAACCCCGGAGCCGACTGCTATTACAGATGCCTACGGTATAATAAAAATTATCGCTACAGAATATGACTCCCTTAACATGGGGCTTAAGCTTGTTGTAAACAGGGCAAAGGGAGCGGGGCAGGCAAAGGGCGTTGCCGACAGAATGATAAATATTGCAGGCCAGTTTTTGAATCTAAAAGTGGATTATCTTGGATTTATCTACGATGACGCCTCTGTTCAGCATGCAGTTTTAAGGCAAAAACCTTTTATGGTAGTAGATCCAAAATGCAAGGCAAGCATTTGCGTTCAGCATATCGTTGAACGTATAGACAGAAACAAAATCGGCGAATCGGCCGGTTTCGGCGCAATGCTGAAAAGGCTGTTCAAATCTTCATCGAATGAGGCGAATGTAAACTAAAATATAAAAAGAGGGGAAAGTTTTGGCTTATTTAAAATGGGGTATAACAGCTGCAATTTTCGCATTGTTTTTTTCCGTCTTTATGGGTTTTATATCCGATGTTAACATATTTCATATTATACTAAGAGGTTTTATATTTTCAGCCGTGTTTTTCGGCCTTGGTTTTGGTTTGCGGTTTATGATAAACAATTTTTTCCCGGAAATGCTGTATAAGGATGATGATCAGGTATCGCAGGAATACGATCAGGCAGGCTCCCGCATTGATATCGTTGTGGATTCAAGCGGCGAATATGCAGTGCCTGAGCTTTATAAGAGCGAATCGCAGGAACTTGGAAACATTGAAGATCTTATTTCCGGAGTTTTTAAAACAAAAAGTGATGATGATGGAATTAAACATCCCTACGGCGCATCAGGTATAGACGCCTTAAGAGAAGCAGGTTATAATAATGCGGGATTAGCGGAGGATGAATTCCAGGATTTTTCCGTTTTTGAAAAACCCATTGCTGAAAAACCAGCCGCTTTTAAACCGCAATTTACTCCCAGTTTTGGGGACGATTCGGGATTGGGGAGTCTGCCTGACCTGGACATGATGGCGAGAGCTTTTTCGTCTGTTTCAGAAAGCGCTCCGGCGCCCAAGTCAGCTGCGCCGGCGGCGGTTTTACCTATGGCGCCGATGTTTCAGCCGGAGGAAATTGAACCTATACGCTCGCAATATACGGGCAACAAGCCAAAAACGCTGGATGGCGATTTTGATCCCAGGAGCCTTGCGGAAGGTATCAGAACTGTATTGAGTAAAGATTAATATAGATGTAAAGGAAAGGTTTGGGAATGCCGGAAATTAGTGCAACGAGCTTAAAAAGTGATGTTTCCAGTGCTGAAAGGACAGAAGAGGAACTCTGGCAGCAGTACCGGAAACAGCGCGATCCTGCAATCAGGGAAGCTTTTATTAAACAATACGCTCCATTGGTAAAATATGTTGCCGGTAAAGTTGCTGTAGGAATGCCCAATAATGTTGAGTTTGACGATCTTGTAGGTTACGGTGTCTTTGGTCTTATAGACGCGATTGATAAATATGATCCTGATAAAAATGTAAAGTTTAAAACCTATGCCGTTACGCGAATAAGAGGCGCCATTTTTGACGAGCTTCGTCTTATAGACTTTGTTCCGCGTTCTGTAAGGCAAAAAACCCGTGAGATAGAATCAACCATTTCCAGCCTGGAAGCCCAGCTTGGCAGAACTGCTTCGGATCAGGAAATTGCCAATGCCATGGGAATGGATGAAACCGAATACATGAAAACCATTCAGAAAATTTCAGGGACATCAATTATCTCTCTTAATGATCTGTGGTATTCAGGCGATGATAACGATAAGGTTTCCATCGGCGACAGTATTGAATCGCCGTCAAGCCTTAATCCTGATGTGGTTGTTGTAAACGAAGAAATCCGCCGCGTTATAGTCGAAGCTATAAATGAACTGCCGGATAAAGAAAAGAAAATACTTGTGCTTTACTATTACGAGGATTTAACCTTAAAGGATATTGGAAGAGTGCTGCAGGTAACAGAATCAAGAGTGTCCCAGCTTCATACAAAAGCGGTTCTGCATCTTAGATCCAAGTTAACCAATATAAGAAAAGGCATTGTATGAGGTTGATATGATCGATTTTGTCCAGCTGCAGGAAATTGTAAAAAAGCAACTGGAACAGGACAGAGCAATTCGTTCTGTAGATGCCTCAGGCCCCACTCTGGAAGCTGCCGTAAACGAAGCAGCTGCTCTTTTGGATACATCCATACGCCGTCTTGAATACGAAATAATTGAAAGAGGCTCATCCGGTTTTATGGGCGCTGGAAAAAAAGATTGGGTAATACGCGCCTATGAACATGTCTCAACGAAAAAGAAAAAGCATGCGGAAGAACTCCTTGTCGATGAAGAATTTGACAGCGCGGCTGTTGTTGTAAATGAAGACGGGGACGCTTATGTGCAATGCAGATCTGACGGAGTTTATCTTAAAGTTATTCCGCCTCAGGGCAATGGCAGAAGAATATACTCAGCATACGCCATGCAGGCCTTACACGACAGAAATATATCTGATTTTGACAATGCAATGGTAGAAACACTTGTAGAATCCGCAGACGGAATGTATGTCAAAGTAGCGGAGTTTAAGCATAATCCGATGCAGGACAGTATGGCCCAGGTAGAAGTTGATGATGCGGAAATGAAAGTCTTCGTTACTGTAATTCCGCCGGGTGAAGGCGGCGCGGATTTGAATTTTGACGCATACAAAAGTCTGTGTGCGCAAAACAGGGTTTATCACGGCGTTAAAGATGATTTTCTTGTTAAATTTGCAGACCGGCCTACATACAGGGAGAAGGTTGAAATTGCCGAAGGTACAAGGCCTATGAACGGCAAGGATGCGTATATCCATCATTACTTTGAAACAGATCAGACAAAGATCAAATTAAAAGAAGGAACCAACGGAAGGGTAAATTTTAAAGAGCTTAACATCATTCAAAACGTTGTGCAGAATCAGCCTCTTGCGAAAAAAATGCCTGCAGAAGACGGTGTAGACGGAAAAACCGTTACGGGAAAAATACTTCCGGCAAGATCCGGCAACGACATTCCGCTTCCTGTCGGCACCAATGTGCATGTTAACGAAGATGAAGATACAATCCTTGCGGATATAAACGGACAGGTTATACTGGCAGGCGGAAAAATAAATGTAGAGCCCGTCTTAACTGTTGAAGGCGATGTAAATCTTAAAACAGGAAATATAATATTCCTTGGAACTGTTATTGTAACAGGCAATATTGAAGACGGTTTTTCCGTAAAGGCTGCCGGCAACATCGAAGTAAAAGGAACAGTCTCCAAGGCGGAACTGGATGCGGAAGGGGATATAATTATTTATCAAGGAATTAACGGCAAGAGCGGCGGAAAAATCCGTGCAGGCCGCTCTCTCTGGTCGCGCTTTATTGAAAACGCAAATGTCGAAGTCGGCAATATGGTAGTTGTTACAGACGGCATTATTAACTCGCAGGTTGACGCGATTAAGAGCATTGTCTGCATGGGTAAACGCGCAAATATTATGGGCGGACGCCTGCGCGCCGGAGAGGAAATAAATGCCAAAGTCCTTGGTAATTCAACAAGCGGAACTGAAACAATCTGCGAAGTCGGTTTCGATCCTCACAGCAAAATTGAGCTTGAACGTCTTATGACAATTAAAGCGTCAGCCGAAGATGAGCTTGAAACCATGAGACTGGATCTGCAAACGCTTATAAACACAAAAAAACAGCGCAAAACCCTGCCCGAAGAAAAAGAATTGTTTTTGCAGGAATTAATGGAACGCCGTCAGGTTTTAACAGAAGAGCTTAAAAAAGCGATAGACGGCATACAAAAAGTTCAGGAGTTCATGAATCAAATTCAAGTTCGTGGACGTGTATCTGCCTCTACAAAAGTTTGGCCTGGTGTAATTGTATGGATCCGCGAAATAAAAGAAGTTGTGCGAACTGAATACAAAGCCGTAACTTTTGTCCTGGAAAACGGGCTTGTAAGGGTAACCAAGTATGAGGAACCCGACGAGCTTGCAAAGAGGGGACTTGATGGCTATAACTCCAATTGATCTGCAGACAGTATTTTCCCAGGTTGACAAGGTTGGAAAGACCCAGGTTGCGCAGAAAGAGGGGCAGGCCCTTGCCCAGGCAATTCAGGGCGCCCACATCCAAAAAAAGACCGAAGAGCAGATAAATATGGTGAATGAAGCCCAGAACACGGGCGAAGGCGCGGATAAAATAAACGATCATTCCCAGCGCCGGAATAACAGCGAGAAAAAAGAAAGAGAGAAGCAGGAAGAAAAAGAAAAGGAAGAAAAACGTCTTTCTGTATTACGTGATCCGGCTTTGGGAAATAAAATAGACATAAGTCTGTAACTGGAATTGCAATGAATATTTTACAAATTGTTTCTATTGTTTGTTTTGCTCTTTGTTTAATAATATTTTTTTATCTAAAGTGGTATGTAAAAAAACGCACTTCAAATTCCGGGCTTGAAGAACACAAGACGGAACTCTACAGGCTTATGGCTGAAATAGAGCGGATAACAGACAGGGATCTGCAGCTTGTTGAAGACAGGGTTAATAAATTAAAATTGCTTTTACTCGATGTGGACAAGCGCATAAAACTTTACGAGAATGACCTTGAAAACATGCAGCAAAGCAGGCCTGAAAGTAAAAAAAATGAAACGCTTTACACAAGTCTTGGAAAAGGAATCCGCGCGGCTCTTGACACATCCGCGGACGCAGAAAAAAAACATCAAGAGTCCGGCATCATAGAATTCCCCGTGCAGAACCCGGCTCCCTCTCCTCATTTATTTGAAAATAATATTTCCGCTTTTACGCCGCCTCCTGCTAAGCCTCCGTCAAAAAAACAAATACGCGCCTATATTGACATGCTGGCAAACGAAGGTCTGCCTGCGCAGGAAATCGCATCCCGCCTTGAAATAAGCATAGCCGAAGTAAACCTTGCAATGAATCTGCGCAGGAAAGACAGCAATTGAAAAATATCTGCAAATAATGCACAATTAAACAATGATAAAAAGACAGCTTTTTTTTATGGCTCTTATTTTTATTTGCACCTGCGCTGTTTTTGCGCAGAGGGTGCCCGGAGAAAACCTGACCCTGAAAATAGCTGTAGTAGGGCCCGGGGATCAGCTTTATTTCTGGTGGGGGCATATTGCTCTTGTTATCGAAGATTCAAGAACTGGTCAGAGTAATTTTTTCGATTACGGTCTTTTCTCATTTGAAAATGACGATTTCTTTTATAACTTTGCGTTCGGAAGATTATTGTACAGCTGCGGCGTTTCTCCCACTCAACGGAACCTGGATGTTTACAGAAAGACAAACCGCGATGTCGTTTTTTACACGCTGGATCTTCCGCCGGAAGCAAGGATAAGAGTAAGAGATTTTGCCGAAATAAATACGCTTCCGGAAAACAGGGATTATTTTTATCATCACTTCAATGACAATTGTTCTACAAGGATAAGGGATATAATAGATTATGCGACAGACGGGCAGTTTAAAGAGCAGTTTGCAAAACAGGAAAGCCGTTTTACATTCAGAGGGCAGGTAAGGCGTCACACATGGTTTTCTCCCGCCGCAGACTGGTTTTTAAATTTCCTGATGGGCCAGGTTATTGATACGCCGATAACGGCATGGGAAGATATGTTTCTTCCTTCCGAGGTTGGAAAATATATAGAAGATTTTTATTACCGCGAAAAAAACGGCGTAAGGCGAAAGCTTGTTTCCTCTGTTGAGACAATTATAACTTCCAAAGGCCGTCCTGCAGTGCTGGATAAACCTCTAGTGCAGTGGCCCTACGAACTTGCTTTTAGTCTTGTATTATCCTGTCTGTTTAGTTTATTTTTCTTTTTATATTATAAAGGTAAAAAGGCGGGCAGAGTACTGGCAGGAATAAGCATGAGCCTTTCCAGTTTATTTTTCGGGTTTGCAGGTCTTCTTTTATATTTCATGAGTCTTTTTACAAATCATGATTATACTTTCCAGAACTTCAACATGATTTACTGCACGCCTTTATTAATTGCCGGCGTTCCTTTGGGAATATGTTATGCGCTAACCAAGAATGAGAAAAAGCTGTTTGTCTGCGATCAGATGCTCAGGTTAATATGGCTGCTTGTTGTGATTGGAATTTTTATATCGATGGCGATAAAACTTCTGCCAATGTTTTATCAGGATAACCTTACGGATATGATGCTTATGCTGCCTGTTGCGCTTGTATTTACCCTTCAGCCTGTTGGGCTTAAAAAGGCGCTTCAAAAATGGGGTTTATATGGGCGTTAGTACGGAATGGCGGGACATAAAATACAGGGAAATATTTGAGCAGGAGATAAGGGGCCTGACCCGGCGCAGGCAGCATGATAACAACTGTAAAATTGAGGATTTAGAAGGGATACTGAATAATCTTTATATAATGGAAGGCGCAGATCAGGACGGCAGGGGCAGTCTTCAGGACACAATTATGTCCGCCACAATTGCCGCTTACGAGCATTTTATCAGCCAGCTAAAGAAAGAAGAAGCCGAAAAGGCAAAATAACTTTACATTTGTTTGTAACTATTTGCCCCTCATATGGTTGTATAGTCAGCAGACTAGTGTGATTTCATGTTCCTCCTATTTCTCCTTTTCCCCGGAGTTACTCCTTTCTCCGGGGTTTTTTTATGCCCTAATCCTGACAAAAACTCAAAATTTGTAAATTAAAATTGAATACAGCTTAACCGGCTGCTTGACAAATTTTGATATTTTTATTAAGGTTCTATAAGTATCCCCTGTAGCTCAGCTGGCAGAGCAAGTGGCTGTTAACCACTGGGTCCGTGGTCCGAATCCGCGCGGGGGAGCAAGTTTATAAGCTGTCTAACAATTAAAAGGTTGGACAGCTTTTTTTTATGTTTGTAAACATTGCGGATTCGGAACGGAGCCGCGGCCTCGAAGACGCGAAAGCGTCTGAGAGGTAAACCGGCATGGAGAGCTTGTAGAAAAAGCCTATTATAAGCTAATGTTGCTCCCTGATTTAGCCTAAAATCTAAATGACCCAATTTAG
>WQXU01000037.1 GCA_009781635.1 Treponema sp. | reverse complement strand
TGATCTGATGTTATTTGATTAGTACCCCAGTTAAAGGCTGTTGAAGTTCCAGCGCGGCAGGCGTATTCCCACTGCGCTTCTGTCGGCAATCTGTAACCGCTTGCACCCCAGTCCGCTGTTACATCAACACTCCATATTGCATTAGTAACTATAGGTACTGCAGAATGCAGCCAGGCGTCAGCATCGGTATTGTCTATACCTTCTATACTATACACAGGGGTCAGCCCTTCAAGTAAGCTTAGTCTGTTGCAAAACGCTATCGCATGATACCAGTTTACCATTTCTACAGGGCGTCTTCCTTGTATATCATCATCTAAGGGAGGATTACCGTTAGCTGTTGTAAAATTACTTGGATTAACTCCCATTACTGCTTCATATTGTTCCTGCGTTACCGCATATTTGCCCATGTAAAAACCATTTGAAAGCGTTACTTGATACTGCGTTTCACCGCCACCGCGATTCGGTTCGTTTGCGGGGCTTCCCATTGTAAATGTGCCTGCGGGGATAAAGGACATTTCAATTCCAAATACTGGTGAGATGTTATACTCAACATAAACTGCCGCTACATTGGTGTGAACCGGCAGCGCTCCGCCTGCTGCGCTTAATACGCAGTAGTAGTAATAAGTCTCCGGCGTTAATTCTGCGGGTAACTCATAACTTGCGCTTGTTGCACCTGCTATGGGTGTGCCGCCGTTGTTGGAAGGGTTTGTGTTTCTGTACCATTGGTAGTTAAGTGTTGCGCTTTGCGTAACTGTCGCTGTAACAGACAGGCTTTCGCTTATATTTCCTGTAATTACATTTGTTGTTGGCACAGGATGTTCGCTTACTATAATACTGGAAAGAGGATCGTCTGTGTATGGGCGAACCAGCCGGAAGCCGTCGTAGCTGTCCCCGTACCATGGGTAGTTGACGTACCGCCGCGCAGAACGGAGGGCCAGCCCGCGGCCGTTCCAGCCCCCGCCGCGATACACACGGTACGATCCAGAGACCGCTCCCGTGGGGTCGGATTCTGGACTCGATGGATATGTTCCATGCACATCCCAGCACCACTCCCATACATTACCATGCATGTCATATAAACCCCAGGCATTAGGTGCAAATCTTCCTACCTCTGTTGTTCTTTCACGATATTCTCCCGCAGGACTGCCATTATATAAAGTAGAAGTAGCATTAAAATTTGCCTGATCGGATGTTATCTGATTAGTTCCCCAGTTAAAGGCTGTTGTAGTCCCAGCGCGGCAGGCGTATTCCCACTGCGCTTCTGTCGGCAGTCTGTAACCTGTTGCATCCCAGTCCGCTGTTACCGCATTCCATGCTGGATTACTTTCTGTTGGTACTAAAGAATGCAGCCAGGCATCAGGATTGGTATTGCTCATACCTGTTATACTGTAAACAGGAGTCAACCCTTCAATAATACTTAATCTGTTGCAAAACGCTATCGCATGATACCAGCTTACTTGCTCTACAGGGCGTCTTTCCTGTGTATCACCACTTAGAGGACTAGAAGAAAAATAACTGGGATTAACTTGCATTACTTCTTCGTATTGTTCCTGCGTTACCGCATAATTGCTCATATAAAAACTTCTTGTAAGCGTTACCTGATACTGCATTTCATCGTCACCGCGATTAGGTTCGTTTAAAGGGCTTCCCATTGTAAATGTGCCTGCGGGGATTAGGATCATTTCTATGGCTGGCGATTCAACATTAACAGTTGTTACATTGGTGCGAACCTGCAGTGCTCCGCCTGCTGCGCTTACTACGCAGTAGTAATAATAAGTCCCCCGCGTTAATACTGAAGGTAATGCATAACTTGAGCTTGTTGCGCCTGTTATAGCTGTGCCGCCGTTGTTAGAAGGGCTTGTGTTTCTGTACCACTGGTAGTTAAGCGCTGCGCCTTGTGTAACTGCTGCTGTAACAGAGAGGGTTTCGTTTATGCTCCCTGAAATTACATCTGTTGTTGCCACAGGATGGGCGCTTACCGTGATGCTGGAAAGAGGAGCGTCTGTGTGGGGACGCACCAGCCGGAAGCCGTAGGCGCTGTCCCCGTACCATGGGTCGCCGTAGCCCCGCTGCGCAGAACGGAGGTACTGCCCGCCGTCGAGCCAGCTCCCGCCGCGTATCACACGGCTCGAGCCAGAGACCTCTCCTGTGGGGTCGGACACAGAACCTGATGGATATGCTCCATACAAATCCCAGCACCATTCCAAAACATTTCCGTGCATGTCATACAAACCCCAGGCGTTAGCTGCAAATCTTCCAACCTCTGTTGTTGCTCCGCGGTTTACTCCCGCAGGACTTCCGTTATATAAATTACCGATAGCATAAAAGTTAGCTTGATCTGATGTTATCTGATTAGTGCCCCAATTAAAGGCTGTAGTTGTCCCCGCGCGGCAGGCATATTCCCATTGCGCTTCTGTCGGCAGTCTGTAACCTGTTGCATTCGAATTAATTGTAACTTCTGCGCTTGTTATAGGATATCCTGATTCAGGAATCCTGTTAGTTATGTTATACGCAGGAGTAAATCCTTCCAGCTCGCTTAGTTTATTGCAAAACTCAACAGCGTCAAACCAGCTTACACTCTCTACAGGACGTCTTTCCTGATTATCACCAACCAGGGGATCTGAAGAATAATAACTGGGATTAATTCCCATTACCGCTTCATACAACTCCTGCGTTACCGCATACCTGCCCATGTAAAAACTATTTGAAAGCGTTACCTGATGCAGAATTTCATTGATTACGTGCTCCGGTTCACTATCAGGGCTTCCCCTTGTAAATGTGCCTGCGGGGATTAATACCATTTCGTTAGCCGGTAATGCAATTAAAGGAAGCGCTTCTGTAAATTCTATTACCAGGTTATAAACGCCCGCCTCTGCAGTTAGTGTTTTAAAATCAATCCATTCAAAATTTATATCCGTTCCGTTCACTGCAAGTTCAGTAACCGCAGTTTGCGCCTGCCCCCTGTACTCATAGTTACCGGCATCCAAAAATTCCGCATTTCCGCTTGCAATGCCAATCAGCGCGGCGTCTACAAGGACCTTTAGTCCAATTAAATTTACTGCCGGTACACCGAATTCCGCGCACAGAGTATTAAACTGCCCGACAACAGCATTAAAGTTATCAACATTAATTCCGTCTATTCCCAAATATAAAAAATGCCCGGCAATAATTTCCGCTCCGGTAAAATCCCACACAGAGCCGTTCCACGCGGAAAAAATATAATTTAAAAGCGCAACAGGAAAGTGCCTGTCTGTAAAGGTATATGTAAAATTGCTTTCCATGTTTTTATATACATGGAGTATTTCGCTTATCTTAACTGTTTCATTGTTGTTTGCAAGGGTGAAAATAACGCGGTACTCACCTGCATCAAGGATAAATTCTTTTTCAAGGTTTTCACCCTGCGGTTGGCTGTTATTTATAAAAACGACAGTATTTTCACCTAACAAGGTGTCTGGGTTGCCGCCCTTGCCTATGCGCCAGATTTGCATTTCGGCGTTTACAAAGCTGCCGTTAAAGTTTATATTCCAGCTAAATGTTCCCTCGCCGTCTTCTAAAGGGAGAAGCTCAATATTTACAGGAGGGTTATCTCCTGCGTTAACAGTAAAACTCTTTGGCTCGCTTTTTGCAGCTTCCAGTAATTGCACTGTCTCACCCAGGTTTTCACCTTCAAGAAACGCTGTTACCGTTACTTCCCATTCTCCCACGGCTAATTCAAGAATTCCAAAACCATCTTCCCATGTTACGGAAAAGTCTTCATTCCCGTCTGTTTCTGCGGTAAAATCCAGTTTGTACTGGACAAAATCATTTAGTATTGTAGAGGGCATTATGGTTCTTTCGTCCTGCCCGTTTATGGATATAAGGATGGTTCCGCTTTCGCCGCCGGGAACAAGGAAGTTCGGACACCCGGATAAAAGCAATGCGGCTGTGAATAAAATGGTGATTATCGCAAAGAAGGTCTTCATCATGAACTCCTTATATCCTTTTGAATTACTCTGTGTTATTCGCAGGCGGGTTTAATACCCCGCACTTCAGTGCGGTTTGAACAACATAACGCTTTGTATTTTTTGGTATTAAATCCCCGCATACAATCCATACCTTACAGAACAACAACCTCGCCGAACCTTTAGGTTCGACTTCAGGGTGAGGTTGTTGATTGAAATCCGCCGCTTTTTTTGTTATAATTGCTGTAATGGAAACTACATACAGACTTAATACAAAGGAATTGGGAGATAATTTCATTAACTCACTCAGATACACATACCCTGACCAGGATATAGAAATATTTGTCAGAGAGCAAAATGAAACAGAATATCTTTGCCGCTCCCCTGCCAATCGCGAGCATCTTGAAAAGTCTATTCTTGAAGTTGAGCAAGGAAAAGTTATCACTTTTTCAACTTTGGAAGATGCCATAACCTGCGCACAATCGAAGAATAAGAAATGATCAGTTTTTCCGAATCTGCCTTTGCTCAATACCGCTAATGGGCCAAAGATGATGTAAAAATTCTTGATAAAATTAATAAGCTGATAATCGAAATCATACGAGAACCCTTCCATGGAACTGGCAAGCCTGAACCGCTTAGAGGGAATTTGTCGGGACATTGGTCCCGCCGCATCACACAGGAACATCGACTTGTTTACAAGGTTTTCCCTGATCATATTATTATTGTTTCTTGTAAGTACCATTACAAATAGTTTTTCATTATTCTTGTATGATTCCGCATTCCCAATTGCCATGTCCTCTCCTAGGGTTTTACTTCGAAGGTGACAATTCTGCTGTACAATCTGCCGTTAATTTGCGCTTCTACTGTGATTGAATATAGCCCTATCCTGTTGTAGTCAGTTGTATTAACGGTGAGTGTTTGACCTCTTGTACCGGAAATATTATCTGTAATTAGGCTTCCGTTTAAATACCATTTTATGCTTCCGTCATCGTAGTTTGCAGAGCTGGCAACTGTTATGTTCACAGAAGAAGGCCTTCCTTCACCGTCAAGAAGGTATATGGGTCCCGCTGTGATTGGTGGTATATTGGAGAAGCTAAGCGTTATGTTGAAGTCGGATGTGTTTGCCCAAATTGTTGGCTCTCCGTCTACCCAACGCCAGTGCGTGTTGTTTGTTCCGGGATGTCCCTCAGAGTAGTAATAGAGGGTTGCTGAGGAGAGGGATTCATTCTCAGCACCTATTGATATTGCTGACCAAGCTGTGTTATCGCTTCCACCGTAGAATACTGTAGATAAATTATCACAATAGGCAAACGCGCTTTCACCAATACTTGTCACACTGTTTGGAATCACAATACTTGTTAAACTTGTGCAGCCAGCAAATACATTACTACCAATACTTGTCACGCTGTTAGGAATCACAATGCTTGTTAAACTAGTACAGTCAGAAAATGCAGACTGACCAATACTTGTCACGCTGTTTGGTATCACAATGTTTGTTAAACTTGTGCAGCCAACAAATGCATAATCACCAATACTTGTCAAGTTATTTGGAATCACAATACTTGTTAAATTTGTGCAGTGAGCAAATGCAGCATCACCAATACTTGTCACGCTATTTGGAATCACAATACTTGTTAAACTTGTGCATTGATAAAATGCAGAATCACCAATACTTGTCACGCTGTTTGGTATCACAATGTTTGTTAAACTTGTGCAGCCACCAAATGCATAATCACCAATACTTGTCAAGTTATTTGGAATCACAATACTTGTTAAACTTGTGCAGATATAAAATGCAAAACTACCAATACTTGTCACGCTATTTGGAATCACAATACTTGTTAAATTACTACTACTAAATCCATATGATCCTATTTCCGTCACCGGTAATTCATTATAAACAGCAGGAATCACAATTTCTGCAGCAGTTGCCGTACCCAGCGAGACTGAGTACGCCGTACCATTATCTATTAGCGTGAAAGCAAGACTTGGCGTACCAACTCCCGTTGCGGGCGGATATCGTGTCTCTGTCTCGTTACAATCATCGCGCTGACATGTTCTTATTTCTTCTCCGTCTTCTGTCTCTGTTGCTTCTCTTATAACTTCCCACTCGCCCCAATCGTGTTCAAGTGCCGTTATTGGGTTTATTTCAATGTGTGATGCGTCATGAGAGCAGTATCTTATTTCTTCTCCCGGTGCTGTGCATGTTGCAGGTGTCGTTTCTATCCAGTTGCCCCAAGCATGTCCAAGAGCCGTTATTGAGTTTGTTTCAATGTGTGATGCGTCACGGGAGCAGACTCTTCTTTCTTCTCCCGGTATTAAACATGTTGCAGGTGTCGTTTCTTCCCAGTCACCCCAATTGTGTCCAAGAGCTGATATGGGTCTTGTTTCATAGTGTGATGCATTATGGGAGCAGACTCTTCTTTCTGCTCCTGATGATAAACATGTCGCAGGTGTTGTTTCTTCCCAGTCACCCCAATCATGCTCATGTCCAGGTTCTCCTGTTGCAGATGTATGTTTTATTTCAGTCTCGTTACAGCCTTCGCGCTGACATGTTCTTTCTTCTATGCCGCCTTCGTCTTCTGTTGCTTCCTTTATTACAAGCCAATCGCCCCAATAATGTCCAAATTCAATGCAATCAGCCAAGGTGCCTTTGTCACCTTCTCCTCTTGCCCTGTCCCGTAATGTATCTATATCGTCCCATAAAACACAGGTTGCAGCTGTTAATGCGCATAACGAAAGTGCAAATAATGCAAGCTTTAATTTGCAAAAATTGAAAATAATATTATTTCCCTGCATTAACCGCTCCTTTAAAACCTGTAAACATAGCCAATTGCAAGTTTATTGCTTGCCCTTTTAAAGTTTGTTCTTACCGTGTAAGAAATATTTAACATGTCAAACAGGTTTACGCCTGCAAAAATGTTTACTGCAAAGGTGTTAATGTCAGCGCTTCCGTACGAAAATGTGTAGCTGCCTGTCATGTAACCTGCGCCTGTTCCTGCGAAGAGGCCGCCTTTTTCCCTAAACGGCATAAAATATCCCAAATTCACAAATGGGTATATGCAATAAAACTTTTCTACATCACTATATATACTTATAAAACCAATTTCTAAGCCGGGCTCTATAAAAAAGTTTCGTATCGGAGAATAGGTGCCGTGTATCGTGGCTATAATTACAGGATCAATAAATGAAGTGCCCAAAGAAGCGCCTATTGTATTAAACCATGCTCTTCTATCTGCTGTATCGCTTTGCTCTTGCGAATCTGCATCTGTCTGTGCATAAAAATCATCCTGTCCGGCAGGCTGTGTTTCCGGTACAGTTTCTGTTGTGTCTGCTTTTTCAAACTCGTCTGCTTCTGCGTATGAATCGTAAACAATGGGAGGGGAAACTACAAAAAATATCCAGCTCGATCCCTCACCCGGTCTTCCTAAAATGTCATAGGCAAATACGCGGTAGCGGTATTCTCCGGGCGCCAGGGAAACACTTAAAAATAAAGATGTCGTAGTTTCACGCAGATAATTTTGGTAAACACCGCGTTCCATTTTATCAAGTTCCACCAGGTAATGAAGAGCGTTTTCTCCTCCGCTCCAGATAATTCTTATGGAACGTTCGCTCTGCGCCCATGAAAACGGCGTTAAAAAACAAAATAAAAATATTGCCAGAATCGGGATTGCAGTCCGGGTATTTTTAATCTTCATACACGATTCCTGTTCCCTCTACCTGTATTGCTCCCGGTAAAATAATGTCCATTATAAATGTGCTTTCCGCAATAAGCCCGTGCCGATCAATCGTACCGTTTTGTCTGCTGTTTACAGCTTCTACCTGCCATATAAAAGTTCCGTTATCTAAAATATGCAAATCTTCCAGTACATAGCTTGTGCGGTTTAAAGGCAGACTTTGATAAACAAGCCTTCTTCCGCTTATTGTTTGCTGTACAATTGTAAAGAAATAGGTATTGGCTCCGGATACCGCCTGCCAGTTGAAATTAATGCTCCTTCTTGCCTGCAGCTCGCTCATTGTAATACGGTGTTCCCTTGCAGGCCGCATGTTACGCGGAGCAGGCAGCATCGAAGATGCCGATATCTGCAGCATACCGTGCTGCGCTCCTCTTACGGTAAAGCCGCTTGCAGTCTGAGCTTCAACATTCCAGTACCATGTTCCTTCATCGCCAAGCTCAACTGAAATGCTTCTTTGCGGATTTTGAATTTGCATAAAAGGAGTGCCGGAAAAAGGGTCTGCATTTCTTGATAATACAAATCTTGCGCTTGTAATTTCTCCTTCACATTCCCATGTAAATACAGTTTCCCTGCGTAAGGCCGTTAAACCGTCTATTCTTGTTCCCCGCGCGGGAGAATTAAGATGTAAAACCGGAGCAACCGCAGGGGGAGGGGCTGCTTCCTGTGCGGTTTCCGCCAAGAGCCCTGCTAAACTTATATCTTCATTTACTGCTGCAGTTCGCGCTCTTTCTACTGTAAAATTACTAGCCTGCGAGAATGATGAGTTCCCTGCAAAAACAGACGGGAATACCGGTTTAACGCGCCAGTACCATGTTCCCTCTGTGAACTTTGAATCGGTAAACCAGGGCTGCGAAAAAGATGTTACCTGACTCTGCCTTTGAATAACAGGACTTGCAAAATTTTCAGTATTGCTAACTTCAAGAATGTAGGAGGAAGCTTCATTTACTTCGTTCCATCCAAACTCAACTACATAAGCATCTTCTGTTACATTAAAGGAACTCCTTTCAGAAGTGGTTTGCATTGACGGGCCCCTGCTGTCTATTACAGTTATTTGCCCCTGCGCCAGCTCTGTATTTTCGTGTAACAGTCTCCAGTGCCAAAACCCGTTATTAAAAGAAATTCTAGTCTGCCTGTACAAATTTTCCTGAGTATTAACAATATTATTAAAGTTTCTGTCTCCTGCAACTTCAAGGCGCAGTAATTCATTATCTTCCAGATTAATTCTGTTCCACGAAAAGTTTACATTAAACGCATTAACATCATCATTTAAAAAACGCGCATTTGACACGGGATGAATTACAACTGCCGCTCTTTGCTCCAGCTCCCTGCCTCCGGCATCAAGCATTACAAGGTTTCCGGCTTGCAGCTGCCTTACATTTCCTTCTTCGAATACTTGCGCTGATCCCTCGTTCACATGCACGGATACGCCTCTTGCCGCGGATGTAACATTAAACGCAGAAGAGGCGCCAGGCTGAAGCTGCATTCCGTTTATATCAAATAAAATCCTTCCGCCGCCTTCTGATCCTGTAAATGAGAGATTTCCCTCTGTCATTATAATCTGAAGGCCGTCTCCGTCAGCGGCACGCGTTATGCGAATTAAAGTGTTTTCGTTTAAATCTATGCTGCTGCCGTCCATAACCAGCGTTGCCGCGGAAAGCTCCGCCACGCGGATTAAATCTCCAAGATATACAGGCGACTCTGTTGCCAGCCTGTCCCAAAGCACGCGGTCTGCAAGGCGTCTTTGAACGGTGTTTTTTCTTAATATAACAAAACCAACAGGCTCTACATTCCGTAAATTAAAAGTTTGAAACAAATCCACTATGAATAAATTTACAAACAAGGCCGCTAAAAGCACAAATAGAATAATTACAATTAAATCCCTTAGCCCAAAAGATTTGGGTAAAGCGGCATTTGTATTTTTATCGTTAACTGTCGGAGCCGATTTTATATTTTTTTTCGTCCGCATTAAGGTCTACCTTGGATAGTTTTGGTTCTTTTATTCCAAGAAGCTTGCGCACGTCCGCCATGGTTTGCGGCCCCTTGTCTACGCCTGTAGCATTAACAACTGCGAAAATTCTAACAGGCTTTTCCTTTCCTTTTACGGTTACAGAAGGCATCTCCTCTGTAATAAAAAGATCATTTACAAGTGAATAGGTATCTTCAGAAATTAAAATATCCGCGCCAAGAGGTTTTGTAAGAGCTTCTATTCTGGAAGCAAGATTTACAGGGTCTCCTATTACGGTGTATTCCATTCTCATATCGCTGCCTAGCTGCCCTGCTGTAACAATGCCTGTATTTATACCGCAGCCTATCATGATGTTGGGGTTTGCAGGATCATCCGGAGCGCGCTGCTGGTTCATTTCGTAAAGGGCATTACGCATCATTAAGGCGCCTTTAACGCAGTTATACGCATCCATGCGCGGGTTTCCCGCCGAGTAGGCAGTACCCCAGTGGGCCATAACAGCATCGCCGATAAATTTGTCAACTACGCCGTTTGTTTTTTCAACGCAGTCAACCATGGCGGTAAAATAATGGTTAAGCCAGTGAACGATTTTATCCGGCGCGTCTTTGCCGAATGAATTTGTAAAGTTTTCGGATTTTGCGGTAAACTCGCGGATATCGGAAAAGAAAATTGTAGCGTGTTTCGGAAGGCCGCCCGGTTTAATTTCTCCGCGCATTGCCTTAACTGCGATTTCCTTGTTTGTAAATCTGCCGAAGATATGCAGGGCCGAACACATTTTTGCAAAGCTGTTTGTAAGCACGCCAATTTCATCATTTCCCTTTGGCTTGAGCTCCATTGCAAAATCGCCGCCTTCAATGTTACGCGCAACACCAGCCAGCGCTTTAAGGGGGATGGAAATTGTTTTTGAAAACAGCCAGATAAATATTACAGAAATACATAAAATGGCAATTGTAAGATAAATATTTCTTCGCGTGGTTGCGGCTATTCCTTCAAACACCTTATCATATTCGATGCCGGTTATTACTGTTACTCCGGCTGTATTTAATTTTGTAAACGCGATAAATTTTCTGATTACTTCTGCGCTTTCGCGCTGCTGTCCCTGGTTCCGCCTTAGGTTATCCCAGGTTTTCAAAAAGAAATTCCTTGTAACAGGCGAGCCTTCACTTCTAAGAAGTTTAAAATCAGATTCGACAAGTTCCTGCCTGCTTCTTTGCGGACTATCCAGGATGGAGATGATAAAATCTTCCTGCTTTAAGTTTACAGCGTCTCTTACAAGAGAAAAATCGGCATGGGAGAGAATATCGCCGTCGTTATTTATCATGTAAGACTGGTTTGTCCCAAAGCCGAAATTCTGATTTAAACTTTCGGATGAGAAAAGCACTCCCCCTGCCCTGCCGTCCTGCAGGGGATAAAAGAGGGCAAGAACCGCTCTTGAAAAATGAGGAGCGGCATTTAAAAGCAGTGTCTCGCCGCGGATAACCCGCAAAAGAGAGTTTCTTTGGCTGTCAAAGTAGGATTGCACAAGTTCAGGATCAATTTCGTTAGAAGAAAAAAAGCTGCTGTTAACCAGTAATTGCGTATCGCTTCCGTGAAAAACAAAAACAGATGCGATCCCGGGATTTTCCAGAAAAAAGTATTCAACAGCATCCTGGGTAAAGGCATCTGTATTCTGCCCCGCCGAAGTTATTGTTCTTATAAGTATGCGCGAATGAGCCCTTACATTGGAAATTATTATTTCCGCTTCCATTGCAGAGCGGCGGTTAGTCTCAAAATTATGCTCCTCCGCCGAAACCCGCAAATCGCCGTAAATAAGCCAGGAAACAAGGGCGGTAATCGAACCAAGGGATACGATAACAATAATGGAAATCAGAATTATCAGTTTTGCGCCAATGGAAAACTTTACTGTCGTTAAATCAACATTTTCTTTTTGCAAAAAATACCAGCCTTTTGTAATATTTTACAAGGAGCGTTCAATATATATGCTTTATATCATACTATCAGATCTGTTTAAAAAAGACAATCCGCTTTAAGATTTATTTTAACAGTTTTCGCCTTTCTTCCATAAAATAGGGCAATCCATTATAATAACAGTCTGATTAAAATGAATATCAATGTTCTAAAAGAAAAAATTTCTCCCCAAAAATTTGCAGTTTTTGCAGGCCTTGCGCTGCTCTTTGTCATTATTCTTTTTTCGATTTTACGAAGAGAGGCTTCTAATGATAATGAGTTTCTAGCTCCTGTTATCACTATAAAACCAATTTACGGCGATCTTGAAAAAACGCTGCGGCTTACAAGCCAGGTGGAAACAGGCCGGCTTATAACGATGGTTCCCCGCGTTGGAGGCACGCTTGTTACGCTCGATGTTAAAAACGGCGATGAAGTAATAGAGGGGCAGGTTATCGCTCAGGTTGATTCTGCGCCGTATGAGCTTACTTATCTTCAGGCGCGCTCGTCATTTTTAACCGCCCGTTCCACATATGAAAGAATCAGGCAGGTTTTTCAGACGCAGGGGGTGTCGCGCCAGAGTTATGATGAGGCAAGAATGGCTTTTGAAGTTGCAAGGGCGCAGTATGAACTTGCAAGTCTTAATATGGAGTATACAAAAATACGCGCTCCCATGGATGCAACGGTGCTAATGCGCCATGGCACGGAAGGAAGTTTAGTCGGCGCAGGGACGCCTCTTGTCACCCTCGGCGATCTTGACGATTTAAGAATAAAAACGGCGATACCGGAAGTACACTACAGATTTTTTACGGAAAACTGGGAAACAATGCCTGTACGCATTCATGCGCCTGCACTCGGTGATGAGGGTTCCTTCAATTTAAAACCTCTAAGCCTTGCGCCCTATGTATCCCCGGAAAACAGAAGCTTCCTTGTTGAGTATGAAATTCCTGACGGAGCCCTGCACGGACTGCGCCCCGGCATGTTTGTAAATGTTGAGTTCATCCTGGAAAAAACGGAAGATGCGTATTATCTGCCTTTCAGGGTTTTTGCTTCCGGAAACAGGCTCATGTATGTCACTGCGGATTTAAGAGCCATGTATATGGAATATATTCCTGTGTTTTACAATAATGATTATTTTCAAATTCCCTCTGAACTGCATGAAAGAATTTTTATACTTGAGGGGCAGCATTTTATAAGGCAGGGACAGCGCGTAAATATTTTATCGGAAAATGCGGAATGAAAATTGCGGACTTTGCCATAAAGCATCCCAAAATTATTATCATGCTGCTTGTAATGCTTTTGGTCTTTGGTTTAATCGCGGCCTTTTCATTAAGGCGGAATTTAATTGCAGATATGAGCATGCCAACCATTATTGTTATTACAACATGGCCTGGTGTCGGACCTTCGGACATTGAACTAGAAATTACAAACCCTTTAGAGGAAGCTCTTGGCACTCTTGCAGGGCTCCGGCAGATGTCCTCTGTTTCCAGAAACTCCGTGTCCGTCATTGAACTGCAGCTGGGTTATAACGAAAAAGCAGAAGACAGGCTTTATGAAATAAGAGAAAAAATAAACAGCGCGACAAACAGGCTGCCTGCAGATCTTCCATCTGCGCCGAGTATACTCCAGTACAGCACATCGGAGCTTCCCATTATGACAATTATTGTTAAGGGCGCAGGCAGCCGCAGCGAACTTTCCAATCTTTGCCGCGATGAAATAATTCCTGCGTTATCGCGCGTCTCCGGCGTTGCCAATGTTAACATGAACGGCGACTCTAAAGACATTTTAGAAATAACAGCAGATCTGGATCGTTTAAGCGCTCTTCAAATACCGCTTTTGGACATTGCAAGAATAATTCCTGCCGCAAATATTTCGCTGCCCGGAGGCGACGGAGTTTTTCAGGGGTATAACCTTAATATCAGAACAGACGGCCGCTTTACTTCCCTTGATGATTTTGAGGATCAGGTTATCTCCTTTAAAGACGGTCAGTACATACGCCTTAAAAATGCGGCTGATATCAGTATAAAGGAAGATCGCAGAACAAATTATGTTATTTCCGGCGGCGAGGATGTTCTTGCCCTTTCTGTTATAAAACAGCAGGACGGAGACAGCATTACAATCAGCCGGGAAATAAGGGCTGTTTTAAATGAATTTGAAAATAATTACGGCGGAGTGCTTTCTTTTACATATATAAAAGACGATGCAAAGGATATTTCAATGTCCATTAACTCCGTACTGCGCTCTGCGATTCTTGGCGCGTTTTTGGCTGTTATAATACTGTTTATATTTTTGCATAACACAAGCGCCACATTGATGATAAGTTTTGCAATTCCGCTTTCAATTCTTTTTACAATGCTCGGCCTTTGGGTAAAGGGATCAAGCCTTGATCTTGTCACCTTGGGAGGAATAACAGCGGCAATAGGCATGGTGATTGACTGCTCTATTGTAGTGCTTGAAATGATACAGCGGCATTTTGGCAAGGGAAAACTTGATGCAAAACAGGCAGCTTCCCTGGGTGTGCGCGAAACAGGCAGCGCTGTAATTGCTTCTATGACCACAACTATGGCGGCTTTTTTTCCCGTGCTTTTTTTAACAGGCCTTGCGGGAATCATTTTAAAAGATGTCGCATGGACAATGATTTTTTCCATATTTTTCTCGATGCTTGTTGCCATTGTTGTAATTCCCTTTCTTTGCAGCCTTTTTTTGAAACATGAAAAAGACACTGTAAGGTTTAGTAAATATGAATTTAAGGGCCTTGGAAAGTTAATTTCTGCGCCTGTAGAAAAGTTTATGGAAACGCTTAATAACAGCTACAAAAAACTTTTATTAAGCGCCATTAAAAATAAATTTTCATTTTTGGCAGGCACGCTCATCCTTTTTATATTAAGCATTTTTTCTCTTCGCCTGCTTGGCTTTGAATTTCTTGCGCAGACAGATATGGCGGAAATAGTTGTAAATGTGGAAACACCCGGAGGATATACTCTGGAAATGACCCGGGAAAAAGTCCTGTTACTCGAAAATAAAATAAAAGATATTATTCCAGACGAACTTGATACGTCCTATTTTATTGTAGGCCAGGGCGGAGCCTTCTCTCTTGGGTTTGAACCCAACACGGCATACGGAACAATAAAGCTGAAACGGCTGCGGGAAAGAAGGCGGCACGTAACAGAAATTGTAAATGAGCTTCAGGACAAAATTAGACGGGAGATAACGGACGTACAGGCGGATTTTCGCAACGGAGGTTTATCAAATCTTTTATCTATGGCAACAGGCGGAGAGGGTCTTGTTGTAAATGTGTACGGCGCAAGTCTTGATACCGTTATAACTGCGGCGCAGCAGGTAAGGCAGTACATGCTCCAGGATCCCAATGTTGTAAATACCGATATTAATATCCGTTTTAATCAGCGCGAGATGAACACCCGTATCCTGCATCAGTATTCCGGCTTGCTGGGCCTTTCATCCTACGAAGCGGCATTGACAAACCGCATTGTTTTTAACGGCATCTCCCTTGGAACTTTTTACGGCCCTGACAGAAATTACCCTATCGAACTTAGAACAAATCTTGGCAGCGCAAATATACCGCAGGATGTACTGTATTCACTTGGAATTAACACAGGCCGGGGGAACCAGGTTTCCTACGCAAATTTTGCGGAGCTTGGCATCGAAGAAACACTGTCCCAGATAAATCACAGAAATAAATCACGCTCAATTAGAGTAACGGCAAGCCTTGCAGATCCAAATGTACGCGAAAGCACGCGCCGCCTTGAAGCTATCCTTAAAGCGCAGGGAATTGTTCCGGGGGCAAGCTGGGAGCTTGGAGGAGCTACAGCCGAAATGCTTTCTTCTTTTCAGTCGCTTATAATTGTGCTTGCTTTGGCATTATTTCTTGTCTACTCTGTCATGGTTATTCAGTTTGAGCGTTTCACCCAGCCATTACTTGTCATGTCGTCCATACCTTTTACGCTTATTGGAATAACAGGAGGGCTTCTTTTGTTCCGCTCGTCCTTAAATATTGTTTCCATTATGGGCATAATTACCCTTTCAGGGCTGGTTGTGAATAACGCCATCATTCTGATAAGTTATATAAACCTTTTACGGGATAAATATGAACTTCCGCTTGAAGAAGCAGTTATTAAAGGATCGATTTCCCGCTTAAAGCCCATTTTAATGACGACTTTTACAACTCTTTTCTGCGTTATCCCGCTTTCAATGGCGACAGGAGAGGGTTCTGAAGTTTACGCTCCTTTGGGGCAGAGTATATTCGGAGGGCTTTTCAGTTCGACATTTATCACCCTGTTTTTTATTCCGGTTACCTATTTATTAATCGAAAAACGCCGCGAAAACAAAAAAAAGTTTCAGCAAACAGATATTATCTAAAAAAAAAGCATTATCTGAAATTAGTATATTTTCTTTTAAATATTTTACTTTTAACACTTTTTATTGTATAATTACGAAAATGCATTTGGTTCATTTTATTAATTTAATGAGGGTATTCATGGAAAGAAAATTATTTTTACTGTTGGCGGCGTTTGCTTTTGTATCCTTTCTGGCATGCGGCAAACCGCCGACCTTTGAACTTGCGCTAATCACCAATGCGTCTACTGTTGATGACAAATCCTTTAATCAGGGCTCTTGGGAAGGGCTTGCAAGGTATGCAAGAGAAAACGGCATCAGCCACAAGTATTTTCAGCCCAGCGAAAAAAGCGATTATGCCTTTGTTTCAAGCATTGACCTTGCGGTAAGGGGCGGCGCAAAACTAATTGTCGTGCCGGGTTTTCTTTTTGAAGTCCCGGTTTACATTGCGCAGGATATTTATCCTGATGTAAAGTTTGTTCTTGTTGACGGCGTACCGCATAACAATGATTACAGCCTCTTTTATACTGCGAATAACACTGTAGGTATAGTTTATTCGGAGGAAGAGGCGGGATTTCTTGCAGGATACGCTGCTGTCAAGGAAGGAATGAAAAGCCTTGGTTATATGGGCGGCATGGCAGTCCCGCCTGTTGTAAGTTTTGGTTATGGTTTTGTATACGGAGCGGAGATAGCCGCAAAAGAATTGGGTTATGGCCGCGGAGATGTCACTATATCCTACCATTACACAGGCAGCTTTGAAGCAAACCCCGCAGCTCAGACCATGGCTGCTTCCTGGTACAGATCCGGCATAGAAGTTATTTTTGCCTGCGGCGGTTCATTGGGCAATTCCGTTATGGCTGCAGCCGAACAGGAAGGCACAGTTATGATAGGCGTTGATATCGATCAGTCCTTTGAATCTCCGACTGTCATTACATCCGCAGTAAAAGGTCTTTCGGTTTCTGTATACGATTCCATCAAAGCATTTTATGAGGGCAGATTCCCCGGAGGACAGGCCATTGAATATAACGCGAAATTAAACGGCGTCGGCCTTCCCATGGAAACATCAAGATTCAAAAACTTTTCAAAGGCTGATTACGATGCCATCTTCGCAAGGGTAGCAACAGGTGAGTTTGATATCCCTGATGATACAACCCATAACAGCGCAAGTGAAATCCAGCTTGATATCGTAATAGTAACCGAAAGGAGATGAGGTAATATATGGACTATGTAATAGAAATGTGCGGCATTACAAAGATATTCCCAGGAATTATCGCCAATGATGATGTCACACTTCAGTTAAAAAAATCCGAAATCCATGTACTGTTAGGCGAAAACGGCGCCGGTAAATCAACGATTATGAGCATACTCTTCGGATTATACCAGCCGGATAAGGGCATCATTAAGAAAAACGGCAAGGAAGTAAAGATAAACGGCCCGAATGACGCTACCCGGCTTGGCATCGGCATGGTGCATCAGCATTTTAAACTGGTGCATAATTTTACAGTACTGGAAAACATCATCCTCGGCGTAGAAACAACAAGCCGCGGATTCTTAAAAATGGACAAGGCACGGGAAAAAGTTGTATCTCTTTCAAAGCAATACGGGCTTGATGTAAACCCCGATGCCCTGATTTCCGATATTACTGTCGGCATGCAGCAGCGTGTAGAGATACTTAAAATGCTCTACCGCGATAACGAAATCCTGATTTTTGATGAACCTACCGCAGTTCTTACTCCCCAGGAAATCGAAGAACTGATGAAAATAATGAGAAGCCTTGTAGCGGAAGGCAAATCTATTTTGTTCATCACTCACAAACTTGCAGAGATAAAAGCTGTTGCAGATCGCTGCACAGTCCTTCGCAAGGGCAAATATGTCGGCACGGTGGAAGTAAGCAGTGTCTCTAAAGAAGAGATGTCCGAAATGATGGTCGGACGTAAGGTAAGCCTTGCGATAGAAAAGCCGGAGCCGAAAATCGGCAAGGTTGTTTTGGAAACAAAAAATCTGTGCGTAAAAAATAAAACCACAGGCAAGCTTGTTGTTGACAATGCAAGCTTCACCGCAAAAGAAGGTGAAATACTGTGCATCGCCGGCATCGACGGCAATGGACAAAGAGAACTTGTCTTTGCGCTTACAGGATTAATATCTGCGGACAGCGGCGCCATTCTTTTAAACGGAAGGGACATTTCACACGATGCAATAAGGGCAAGAGCAGGCATTGCGCATATTCCTGAAGACAGGCACAGACACGGACTTGTTCTGTATTACAGCCTTGCGTATAACCTTGCTCTGCAGAAATACTACACAAAAAGATTCCAAAACGGCGGTTTTTTAAAGTACGAGGAAATAAACAAATTTGCAGAAGATTTAATTGAACGCTATGACATAAGAAGCGGCCAGGGCATTAAAACGCCTGTGCGCAGCATGTCGGGCGGCAACCAGCAAAAGGCAGTTATCGCAAGGGAGATCGACAGGGATCCGCGTCTTTTAATTGCAGTGCAGCCAACACGCGGCCTTGATGTGGGCGCAATAGAATATATACACAAGCAGCTTGTGGCAGAGCGTGACAAAGGCAAGGCTGTATTGCTTGTCTCGCTGGAGCTTGATGAAGTAATGAATGTAAGCGACAGGATTCTTGTTATATATGAGGGACGCCTTGTTGCAAATGTCAATCCAAAAGAAACAACATTCCAGGAACTTGGGCTTTATATGTCAGGGTCCAAAAAGGAGGGAGCAGCGTGAGCGATCAACAAGCCCGCAGGGCGAAGTTTTTAAATTACGGGGATTTCAAGCTTTTTCTGACAAACGACAGATCCGCCGATGTCCTGTCCTCGGTTATGGCCGTGGCAGTAGGCTTATTCATGGGTCTTATTATTTTATTAATCAGCAACCCAAGATATGCACTTGGCGGTTTTGGCACGATACTGACAGGAGGTTTTCACAGCTTTAAGGATTTTGGGCAGGTGCTGTACACGGCAACTCCCATCATCATGACAGGACTCTCGGTTGGATTTGCCGCGCGCACAGGGCTTTTCAATATTGGAGCCTCCGGCCAGTTTATCGCAGGAGCTTTTGCGGCGATACTTGTCGGCGTTAAATGCAGTTTTCTGCCCGGTCCCCTGCACTGGATTACAGCGCTTATAGCGGCGATGCTGGCCGGAGCATTTTGGGGTTTCATTCCAGGGCTTTTAAAAGCCTACCGTAATGTTAATGAAGTAATTTCCTGCATAATGATGAACTACATAGGCATGTATCTTGTTAATTATCTAATCCCTGTAATGTCGGTGTATGATTCGTCAAGAAATCAGAGCATGGCTGTGGCGGAATCTGCAAACCTGCCGAAGATGGGAATGGATTTTATTTTCAGAGGTTCGGCTGCAAACAGCGGTTTTATAATCGCCATTATAATGGCAGTTGTTATTTTTATTATCCTGGAAAAAACCACTTTGGGCTTTGAACTTAAGGCCTGCGGACTTGGCAAGGACGCTGCCAAATACGCCGGAATAAACGAGAACCAGAGTGTCATAATGTCCATGGTTATAGCAGGAGCGCTTGCAGGACTTGGCGGAGCGCTTTTATATCTTGCCGGCGCAGGCAGGGGAATAAACGTGGAAGATGTCCTTGCGATGGAAGGCTTTAACGGCATTCCCGTTGCGCTTTTGGGATTAAATAATCCGATTGGCATTATATTTTCCGGGCTTTTAATTGCGTATTTAAACGTCGGCGGTTTTATCATGCAGCTCTACGATTTCGCTCCCCAGGTAATCGAAATAATAATAGCCATTATTATTTATTTCAGCGCCTTCGCGCTCCTTTTCAAGGGATTCATACAGTCGATTGGCAAGGCGGGTAAAATTAAAAATCCTGCGCCTGAAAATAAAAACAAGGGGGAAAATCCATGAGCATGATTTATTTTTTAGTTCAGCAAACCATGTTTTTTTCCATTCCGCTTTTAATTGTAGCTCTCGGCGGAATGTTTTCGGAGCGCAGCGGTATTGTGAATATCTCTCTGGAAGGCACAATGATCATGGGCGCCTTTACAGGGCTCTTGTTCATTCATAATGTACAGGGTGCAATCCCCGGGCAGCCTGTGCTTTTGATTGCCATGCTAATTGCAGCTCTTACAGGAATTGCTGTTTCACTTTCTCATGCCTATGCTTCCGTTAACATGAAGGCAAACCAGGTAATAAGCGGAACTGCAATTAATATGTTCGCACCAGCCTTTGCGATTTTCGTAGCAAGGATGATTCAGGGCGTGCAGCAGGTCACCTTTAAAAACGAATTCCGTTTTGATTCAGTACCCATACTTGGCAATATTCCTTTTTTCGGACCCCTGTTATTTCAGAATGCCTATATTACAACCCTGATTGGATTTTTAATTCTTGCTGTTGCCTGGATTACATTGAACAAAACCAAATTCGGTCTGCGTCTGCGCTCCTGCGGCGAACACCCGCAGGCTGCCGATTCAGTGGGCATTAACGTTTACAAAATGCGTTATGCAGGCGTCTGCATTTCCGGAGCTCTTGCAGGAGTAGGAGGCCTTATATTTGTTATACCAACATCCACCGAGTTTAACGCAACAGTTTCAGGCTACGGATTTTTGGCGCTTGCGGTTTTGATTTTCGGCCAGTGGAAACCGGGCAGGATCCTCTTTGCGGCATTCTTCTTCGGACTTATGAAGGCAATAGCGGCGGCTTATCACGGAATTAATTTTCTGCAGGATTTGGATATCCCAAGCAACATATACAAAATTATTCCCTATGCGGCTACCCTTGTAGTGCTGACCTTCTCTTCAAGGAAGTCTCAGGCGCCAAAGGCTGCCGGCGTACCCTATGACAAGGGAAGCAGATAGAAGTTAGCTGAAAATATTTTAAAACGATTAGTTAAAAGGCTGTCCTGTTTCCGGGCAGCCTTTTTTTACGGACGCACGCCTGGTTCTCCGTACACCCTTCCCGGCTGCATCGGTCCGTATAAATGCTCTATCATTTCAGAGACTGTAACAAACTGATAGCCTCTTTCAACAAGCGCAGGCACTATGCGTTTTACAGCTTCCGCCGTAGTCGGATGAATGTCGTGTAACAAAATAATTGATTTATCCCTTACTCTGCGCATGATGGCGTTATAAATAAGGTCTGCGTTTAAAAGACTCCAGTCTCCGACATCCAGATTCCAGTTTACAATCGCATAACCCAGTTCTGCGGCTATATTTGCAACTCTCCTGTTGGCATCTCCGAAAGGCGGACGGAAAAAGAGGGGTCTTGGAACACCCGTTACTTTTTCAATTACAGCGCTTGTTGACAGTATGCTGTCTTTTATAGCCTGATCACTTAATGTAGAAAGCTGATGATGAGCCCAGGCGTGACCTGCAATTTCATTGCCGTTTTTTGCCGCCCGTTTTACGGTATCTTCCCATTCTTCCACAAGCCTTCCCAGCATAAAAAAAGTCGCGCGTACGTCATGCGCTTCCAGGACATCAAGGATAACTGCGGTAGGTCTTAAGGGGCCGTCATCAAATGAAAGGGCTACCGTTGGTTTACTAAAATCAATTTTTGGAGCAGCGGAAATATCTTCTTCTGTATCGATATCAGATGTATCCTGTAAATGCACAACTGCAACGCAGCCTGAAATAAGGACAACAAGAGAAAATACCGCTAATATTATTGATTTACTCATATAAGAGCAAATTTGTACAATTTTAGACATTCCATGTAATTAATATATCATAAAATGCAGCAAATAACTATAAAAAGTATTTTAATTGAAATTATTGACATATATTTTTATTTATTGGATAGTGGAGATTGTTCCAAAAATACACAGCTTTAAGAGTTTGAAATGACCGGAATTATAAAAAAGAGCTTTATTGCCGTTGTTTTTTTGCTTGCTTTCTTTACGGCAATATCCTGCATAAGAACTAAAGACAGCGTTGCCGTAATCGATACCGCAGAACTTGTGACAGAACCTGTAGTTGAAGAGCCGGAACAGGTTTTGCCTGTCCTTGAAATGTTTCCCTACGAAGGAAGAGTTCTTAATATCTTTTTTCATCCGCTTGTAGCAAGACCGGAAGTTGCGTTTAACAGCAGGCTCAGAACGCATTTTATGGAATGGTATGTTACCGCAGGCGAATACCAAAAAATACTATACGAACTGTACCTTAATGATTATGTATTGGTAGATATAAAAGAACTGTACGATGTAAGTTATACAGACGGCCGCAAGAATGTGCATGGTAAAAAACCCATGGTTCCGGAAGGAAAAAAGCCGCTAATTATTTCCATAGACGATTTAAGTTATCATACAAATGTCAGGCAATATGCTTCTGTACATAAACTTGTAATTGATGACGATGGCCAGATAGCGGCATGGACAGACGGAGAATTGTCATACGATCTTGATGTTGTAACGTACATGGAAGAGTTTGTAAAAAAATATCCTGACTTTTCTTTGCGCGGAGCAAGAGGAATAATTGCGCTTACAGGTTATGAGGGCGTATTAGGGTATCAGACACATCTTTTGGATTCCCCGGACTACGAGGAAGAAAAAGAAAAAGCCATGGCTGTTGCGGAAAAGATAAAGGAGCTAGGATGGCATTTTGCCTCGCATAGCTGGGGGCATCCGGATCTGTCTGTTGTATCCATGGAAAGATTTCTAAGAGATACAAACCGCTGGGACAGCGAAGTGCGGCCCATCCTTGGCGATACAGATCTTTTTATATATCCCTTCGGCGAAGGAGTGGAGGAACAGGCGGAAAAACATGCGGTACTGCGCAACCGCGGGTTTAACGTGTTTTTTGATGTTGGCAGCGGCTTTGGTTACCATGAGGGGCGAAACTATATTTACTTTGATCGAAGAAGCATAGACGGAGTTTTTTTCAGAACATACAGAAACCAGCCATTCCTGTTTGATATCAGCAAAGTTGTAGATTCGCAAGCGCGCCGCCCGCTTTAAGCAGGGTGAAGAAGTTTTTGAATAATAGCTTTAAAACCACCTGTAGTTATTTTTTTCTTTTTATGTTATATTTATATTAATAAACCTGTTTAGGAGATAATAATGCCGGCTGCAAAGCCTGTTTATCTGGATTTTCTTATAGAAGAGATAAAATCCTTACCAGTAGATTATACTGCCCAAGTGTTAGACTTTGTGGGTTATCTTAAGGAGAAAGCCGCAAGACAGGATGAATGTCCTGTTTGCGCCAGATACCGCGACCCTGAAACAGGCGAACCTCTTTATAATGCTGAAACTAAAGCTGCTATTAATGAAGTTGATGATATGCTTGCAGGAAAAATACCTAATACATTAAAAAAATTTAATAATCTTGAAGAAATGCTAAAAGATCTGGATTCAGACGATTAAATTATGCTGACACCAGTTTATTACGGCTCATTTAAAAAAGATCGTAAGCTCATGAAAAAACAAAACAAGGAAATGGATAAACTCACAGAAGCAATGACTTTGCTTATTAACGAACAACCGCTTTTACCAAAGCATAAAAACCACCCTTTGCATGGAAATTATATAAATTGGTGGGAATGCCATATTGAACCTGATTGGCTTCTTATCTACCGTATCGAAAAATCCAGTCAGCAAGTAATTTTCCACCGCACCGGTTCTCATTCCGATTTATTCTAAACAATTATTTTCATATATTTCCGCGGTAAACCGGCAGAGCCAAAAATATTATATAAACTCCTTGAAAAGTAAGACATAATGTGTTACTTTTTAGTTATGAAGTTGATCGGTATTGAATGGGATGAAACTAAAAATATTATCAATAAACAAGAGCATGGTGTAGGTTTTGAAGACGCTCAATATGTTTTTACCGATCCGGAAAGAATTGAACGTTTTGATCGAAGTGAGTCTAACACTTCGGAAGAGGAACGATGGCAGACTATTGGCAAAGTTGGATCTGTTTATTTTGTTGTTTATACGGAACGCGGCAATAATAAACGGATTATTACGGCGCGTCCGGCAGATAAATCAGAGAGGAGAAGCTATAATGGGTATTATCAAGTCGACGGTAAGAGTTGGGGAAAAACCACCTAAAGAAGTTATTAAACGGTTAAAAGCTGCAGCCCGGCAGCCTATTAATTACACAGCGGAAGCTCCGCGAGCAACTCCGGAGGTCTTAAAAGAATTCGCACAGTTAGCAGTAGAACGCAACCGCCAGAAAAAAAAACAGACAATAACGATCCGTATAACTCCGGACGTATTAGAAAGCTATAAAACAATGGGAAGCGGTTACACTGGTATTATGTCCGATGTATTGCAATACGCCATCAATAACCCGTCCGTGCTTGCCGCAGCGACAAAATAACTTATAGTTACCAGCCTCGGGGAAAATGTTTACATACATAAAAAAAGCTGTCCAACTTCTTAATTGTTAGACAGCTTTTACTTTTGCTCCCCCGCGCGGATTCGCCTTCCAGTCGGCAACATCCTGTTGCCTCCTTCCAGGCCGTCTACGCCGCTAAACCGGCGTCCAGAGTCTGTAGAAAAAATCAAAACTTAACAGATTTTTTGATATACTCAGAAATAAGCGGAGGAGAAATGGCAAGATACAAATATACAGACACGGAATCTGGACAAGGA
>WQXU01000036.1 GCA_009781635.1 Treponema sp. | reverse complement strand
GATTTGCAATATGCTGTTCATAAAGCCATTAGAGTGCTGTTTGCAGCACATAAGGCTAAAGTTACTTTTTCTAAATGAGGCACCCATTCTTTTCGGTTACTTTTTTTAATGAGGCACTACGTAGCGCATGCAATTTACTTACTTGAATATAGAATTGAAAATTTTGATAATCCTATGATGGGATTATTTATTGACAACAAAATAAGCATTCTTGTCGCTGCCAGGTATGACGAAGATTGCAGGCGTATTCTGGCATCTTTGTCTGAATGTAATGATTTTTGCGTTGCCGGCACAGGAAAAGATGAAGCAGATGCAATAATTAAATCGGAAAAGTTAAAACCAGATATTTTAATTATGGATTTGCAGTTAACAGAAAAAAATGGCCCTGATATAATTAAAATTATCAGGAGAAGATCGTCTAATACGGCAATTATTGTATTTTCCGAAGAAGATGAGGAAGATCATAAAAAAAGCCAGAAGTTATCTGCAATGGGGATAGCATCTGTTATTGGATCAATTGATGTTTCTGCAAGCCTTTTCATTAAAGCCGGGGTTTCCGGATTTTTACTGAAAAATAATGATTTTGGCAAATTAGCTCTTGTTATAAGGCTTGTTTCCATGGGCGGTAATTACATTAGCTGCTCAATAAGCAGCAGGGTTTTTAATGCAATTTCCTGCATCAATCAGTTTCCCGGACAGTTCATGGACGCTGATGATATGTTCTACTCGCCTGCAGAGCGTGGAATTATTACAAGTCTTGCCAAGGGATATTCAGATAACGAAATAGCCAAAGAATTAAATCTTAGCATAGGATCAATCAGGAACTGCCTGCTGGCAATAAAGCGCAAAACAAAAATAAAAAACAGAACAGGAATAGTAGTTTTTTCTCTTTTATTCGGGCTTATACGGTTAGAGAACTTGTGCTGCTGGAAAGAAAAAATCAACTTAATTTTTCAAAAAATATCCAAAACTGATACGGTTCCCAAAACAATGCAGATTAACATTTCAGACAACGCTTGTCAGACCAAAGCGGAAAAGTGATACAGTTTTATCTATTCTTTTTATTTCCGGTAGTATATTGCTGCATCAGATCCTTTACAACCTTCTGCAGCGAGTCATTAAAATCCCTTACATAAAGCAATGTTTCATTGTTGGACATCCCGTCCGGCAGGAAAAATTGATACGGCTCTGCGTTTAAAGCACTTGCAAGTTTCGCAAGTGTCTTGGCAGAAATTCCTTTTTTGCAATTTTCAATGTCATGAATAAAGTTATGTGTAAGCCCTGTACTGAGCGCAAGATTTAACTGTGAAATGTTTTGAAGAGATCTCAGGCGTTTAACGTTACTGCTGATTAATTGATAAATATATTTTTCATCAACCCCATTTTTATTTACCATAATTTTATATTTAATTATTTATCTGTTATTAGCAAATAACCTTGGGTTTAAATTATGTCGCTGGTAGTTTGGAAGGATTTTTTTAAAAATCATACCCAGGCAAAGAAATTGTCATTTTGCCCGGGCAGATAGGTTAGTTTTGATACCGGCTGTCTGCAAATGCCCGCATTACAAATAAGCGTTATTCATAGATATAATCTTCTTCTATTAAATCTTCTATCCTTATTGAACTCCGGTTCATTGTAAGAATATCTGTTAACCCTTCTTCGTCGGGCGCTGTAAATAACGGCGTAATTAAAAACTGCCAACTGTCTAATTTTTCCAGCTTTAAACGTCCGTCCGGAAATGAAGATATTGTTTCAAATACATTTTCTTCTGTCTGTTTTAATAAATATGTTCCCCGGCGTACCGCCCAAAAAGGAATCTCTCTGTCAATTTCCATGTACAAAACGCAATCTGCGTAATCCAAAAGACGGTATTCACTCAAAGACGGCAGGCTTCCCCAAATACCAACAAGGGGATAATCGGGATCTGACTGTTCTCCCTCTCTGTTACTCCTTCCCCAGCTTCCTCCATTTCTGATTCTTCTCATGGAGGTAAAGTCATCTGAAAATACTATTTCAAATGGATCCGTTCCGAATACAGAACCAATAGGGTAAAGAATATTCTCTTCTTCCTTTGTTTGGTATAGAAGATAAAATAATTCATTTCTAAGGCGCACCTGATATAAATTGCAATCCTGCGGCAATTCCAGTTTTTTAAATGATACACGAGGCGTCATGTCGCCAACCCAGTCGTAAGTTGAAATTGACCAATCAACATGACGTCTGCCGTCTGAAAGACGCCAATAATAAGAGGTTAATAAATCATAAATATCTTCCTTTATTTCAATTTCAACCAAATCAACTTTAATTAAACCGGTTTCAACTGCGTTTTCGTTAAAAGCAGTTTGTTCAACCGCCGGCTTTGTGTTTCTGTTACACGACAATAGCATAATTATAATTACAGAGAAAAGCCAAATATTTTTTATTGTTTTCATTTTATTCTCCTTACCTTATGTAGTTTTGATGATAGCCTGCTCTTTGTATCTGTGCGGCATTTTCCATAACCGAATAAATGCTTCCCTGGGTCGGTCTTACGCTGAAAATATCCCAGCGGTTTATTTCTGTAAAAGAGTAGCTTTGCTTTCCAAGTACGCCATTGCTGTTCCATGGATTTGCAACGCGAACTTCGCTTATCCCGGTTGGATTACCTTCATCGTCAAAGGTGAAATCAATTCCGGATAACATTACAAAATGATCTCCGCCGCTTCCATTGCCGACTTTTAAACATGCAAGATACATGGTTTGCGATTGTTCCAGTCTGTAAAGCTGCTCTATATCAGGTTTTTCCGGTAATTTATCAACTGTAATTGTAAATAATCCGTCTGTATTCCCTGTCATTATATCCGCCATATTCTTACTTGACAGCAATGTAGATCCGCTATAGTATCTGTTTCTTTTTGCATAGTCATGTAATTGCAGCGCATTTACATACTTTCCTGTAATAGCCTCCAATGCGTATTTTACAGACATAAATCTGCAGCCGTATGAATGCAGTGAAATAAAATTCATCGCGATAAACCCATTATCTTCTAGCAGCGTCTTGTTTTCTTTAAAGACTTCCCAGGATTTGGTAATGTATCCGTCTTCTTTATCTCTTAACAAATATCTTTCATATGCCTCCTGCCGTCCTTCCTCGTTTATTTCATTTACCCTCTCCTGTGAAGCAGCGTTAAAGAGAGGTATGTTTCTGTACCTGTTTTCGTTTTGATAATTATTTCCTGTGCTTGTTGACAGCCAAAAATAATCTTCATCATTATTGTAGGTTAAACGCAGAAAATCATCGAACAGGGAATAGTCGCCTGTTTCTTTTGCATTTAATAAAAATAAATTTTCAAGATCAAAATTAGGGTTATTAGAATAAAAATCATTATAATCATAACTAATCCGATCACTCATTGCAAGCCTTGCTATCGAAGCTTCTCTAAGTTCGTTAAAACTTGATTCTCTTGTTACGATATTTCCGGATGCGTCAATTTCTCCTGTTTTGTATCCGTCTCTGTATGCTTCATGTCCAAGAATTGCAGCAAGAAACATTTGTTCTTCCATACTCATGCCCTTCTGATAACCAGCAAGATTTATAACTCTTTTTCCGTTTTCATCAATTGAGGTTTGCGCTATATAATTACCCTGGGCTTCTGTGTTTATCGTTACTATATCGTTTATAATGTCCCATAACTGGCCCTTTTGCACATTGTCACCGTAGCCGTATTGAGCGCGTAACGCAATTGAAGAATCGAAATTACCGTTATTGCCGGTGAAACTGTTAATATGGCTGTTTACATTCCAAACCTGCGCGCCTCTTGCAGATGCCAAAATATTATCAAAGCTGACATTAGCGCCGCCTGTACCGAAATTCATTTTTGTGTTATCACGTCCAAGGCGAAGTTCAAGCAGTCCTCCGTTAATGGTATTGCCGGTTATCATGCTCATGTTAAGCATGTTCAGGGTAAAGTCATTTCCAAGAGCATAATTTACACCCTGTCCTGCAAACGAGCCGATAAGATCATTTAATTTTGCAACATCATTTTTATTTGCATTGCTGAATCCTGTCAATTTTTCAAAGTTAAAACCGCTGTTTACAGCTTTAAGGCTTGCGGATGTAAAAGCGCTCATCATCGATGCAGACGTACCTGCAAGCAAATTATTCATTCCGCTGTTAAGAATGTCCTGGTTATATCCGAATTTTCCGCCTGAATTGTAGGTTATTCCGTTTATCGCGCTTGCAGCTATTGATGTTGAAGCTGTCTGTAAACCCGTCATCGCGGTATTGGCGGCAACTTTATAAACCGGACTGTCAGAAAATCCTGCAGCCTTTTTTGCAAGGCCTTCATAAATTACATTGTCACCCATACTGATGCCGTTAAAAGCTGCGGCTCCCAAACCGTTTACAGTACTTGTCAGTACTGATTTACCGATACCAAAGGCAGATTCATCAAATGTTTTATAACCATTAGCTGCATCAAGAGTTCCAAATAGAATATCGCTTGAAGAACTTATTCCGACATACAAGGCCAATCCGGCAAAGCCTGCGCCGCCTGTAACAGCGCCTGCTGCAATAGAAGCGGCGATTGAACCGACAGTACGAAGTGAAGGCGCAGAAAACCAGCTTCCGTTATCATTCCACATTCGTTTATCCCATGGAGCAATAGTAAGTTCAGCAGATCCTTTTTTATCAATAACATCCCAATAAGTAAATTCCGATAATAAACGGCCAAGCTCTCCGGCGCCTTCATCATAAAACATATCTTTTTTGTTTGTACCGTTATACTCAAATAATCTGTCTGCCGGACTATATCCTATATGAGCGCCGAATTTTCCCGCAGATTGTTCGCGCTCAATTCCGCTTCTGTTTATTTTTATTGAGTCAGCGCCGCTTCCGAAAATTTCTTTTGCAACAGCCTGTACTTCAATAAATACATTTTCCAAAAGTCCCCTTATTGCAATGGAATTTAAATTCTCCAGATTAATATCGTCAAGGTTTGTTTTTAACAGAATTGGTTCCATTATATAATCGATGTACCCCATGATGGTTACTGTCTCGGATATAACAGGCGTAAAAAACGTGGAACCTTTTATAACTTCCTTTACATAATTATTTCCGCTCCTTCTCCAAAGTCCGTTAAAAATAAAATGATCATTCATGCTTCTCCTGAAATCCTGGTTGGCTTTGTCCGTATTTACAGCCAAACCTCTGATAGCTTCATCCGCAGCAAGCCGGGCATTAAAGGCCAGTTTTCTTGCTTCACTGTCGGAGATATCCGAGTTTATTTTTCTTGCAAGATCCGAAGCGGCAGTTTTATCAAAGGCTGCATTCCATATATTGATTCCGCCAAGACCGCGTTTTGCATGATAGGAAGCAGTTCCGGCGATGCTGTTCAGGGAGTTTAGCGCAATAGACATATTAACAATACCTGAAGACTGAAGCAGATCTGACATAAGACTGCGCGCTTCCGGAATTGCATTTCGGATGCCGAGCGGCTCTCTGACATCCATAAAGCGGCTTAACCTCTCTCCTTCTGTTCCAACAAGCGACAGGAATGATTCTGATGACGCCTGATTGGCTGCGTTAGCTGCATGTAAAAGCCATTGTTCCTTGTCTTCCAGTCCCGCAAGATATGCCTGCGCCCATTCTTCATTAATACGTTCGTATTCATTTTGAAAATTTACATTCCATTCTCTGTATGCAGCTTCCATTTTCTGAAGTCCTGCGCTCCAGTCAGTCCGGCCATTCTCCATAATTTTTGCCGTTGAATCTTTCCATTCATTGAATTTTTCTGTTATGTCCTTTAATGACAGACTCCACTCTATCTCTCTTGCTGCAAGCTCCGCTGTGTATCTGTTTTCCAGTATCTTTCCCGTTAATAATGCAAGTTCTTCTCCCAATGTATTAAACTCAGAGTAAAAGTCAAAATCCATATTGATGTACATGGAAAGGCTGTTAAATATAACAGCGTGAACATTATCAAGATGATTTTTTAATGCTATTGAATTTTTCCCATATGCGTTATTCGCCGCTGTATTTAATTCGGCGGCAGTTATTGTTCCTGCAATATAAGCGTCAACCGCAGCCTGAAAATTAAATTCACTTTGCTGTTGATGCTGCGCATCGGTAACCCAGCGGGTTTCCAGGGATCTTTTTGCATTAATTTCTTCTTCTCTGGACCAGCGAAGCAGGGCAGTAAGCGCATCGGGAACATTAATAAATTCCATTGTCTGGCTTTCCTGCATCAACTCCCACCAGTATTGTAAACCGGCAATGCCATCTATGTTTGTCTCCGTTCTTTGAAGCGCCAAATTAATTTCATTCCAGCCTGTATTTTGCCCTTCTCCTTTAATTCCCGTTAAAATCACAAGTTTCTCACAGGATTCGTTATATGCAATTTCATTTATTTGAATAGATGATAAAATCTGCATTAACTGCGTCATCCAGTCATCAACCTGATTTTGCGTCTCTTCATAAACCGCCATAATTTTATACCAGGCAATATCGCTCAGATCGCGCATTTCACGGTAAGATCCAAAGACAGCGGCGTTCCACCATTTTCCCAGTTCTCTTACAGCCTCATAATATTTTAGATTAACGTAATCTACTGCTTCCATGTAAATGTCAATGGAGTGCATTTTACTAAAGCCTTCAAAGTATGCCCCGCCAATATTGTGCATTGTTAATAAAGTATAAAATTCCAGATCCGCTCTTTCTTCGTCAGTTAATCCGTCCCAGGCATTTTTGAAAATATTTTCCAGATCCCATATTCTTTCGGAAGAGCTTAAAACTGAATACAGGCTGTGGATTGACTGCTCCCAGATATTGGTTGTGGTTTTAACAAGAATTTCAGCTAATGATCCGCCGCTCTCCATTTCTCCCAGCCCATGATAATGCGATTGAAGAAATTTCAATTCATTATTTGAATTAATCAATGAATATAAAAGGTATTCTCTTGCAAGGCTCCACTGTTTGAACTTATCAATATCCAGAAAATATTCTGTCATCCTCAGGCTTAAATCCCTTATCGATACCTCATACTGGCTTATATCAAACTGGGCGTTACTGCGGGTATTAAAAAATGTCATTAGCTCTTCTGCTGCAAACGAATCAGTTCCCGAGAGTGTCATGGTTTCATCTCTGTTAAATGCCAAACGGCCGTCTTTAACGGTGATTATATTTTTAACTGACCAGTCAGAAGGATTTTCCGGCAGAAAATAATTTGAATAATTATAATCAATATACCCAAGAAGATTTAATGAGCTTTGATACTCAGAATATAATTTTTTATTATTTTGTTCCTCCTGTTTAATTGCAGATGATAATATTTCTGCAGCTTCAAGAATTTTTAATTTTGCCTGAAAATTCTGCTCATATGCAAGATACAATGCATTATATTCTGGATTGTCAGAGGAACGTTTGTTTTCATTATTATATAAATCAGATAACACATCCAGGACAGTCTGCGCTCTTGTTAATTTA
Organism: Treponema sp.; assembly: GCA_009781635.1. GTDB lineage: Bacteria > Spirochaetota > Spirochaetia > Treponematales > Breznakiellaceae > WQXQ01. The sequence continues at coordinate 17,714 of WQXU01000036.1, read as the reverse complement.
GCTTTGTTGTTTTCAAGATCGTTATTACCGGTATCTAAATATGATGTGCTGACCCATCTTTGAATCGCATCCTGTTTTTCATATTCAAATCTTTTTCTGTCTATATCTTCATGCGCCTTTTTTAACAAGCTGTACTGATTATCATAAACAGATCCGGCGCCGGCAAAAACACCGGCCTCCAGAAAATACTCATCTCTAAGTTTTTTATACGCTTCCTCCTGATGCCTTAGTTCTTCCTCCTTTATTGATAATTGTGTATCCGCATCATGAGCGGACATTTTTGAAAACTCATACGCCCTTGCGGCATTTAAAATATTTTTAAATTGAATCTCCAGTGAATTTAAAAGAAATACCGCTCTTGATACTTCTTCGGTGTATAACATAAAATAATATGCGGCATTTTCATCCGCATTAAACATATCTCTTTTTGAATAAATTAAAAATGAATCGTTTACCCTGTTTGTATAATAGATCGCATTGTACAGGGCATCCGCTAAAAGTCCTTCTTTAAAGGAAGATGCCATTACAAGAACAGGATCATTGTCAATAATATATTCATCAATCAGATATTGCCGCCAGTGTTTATCATTGTTATCCGGATTTTGGGTATAAATTGAAATGTACTCCGAAAGCGCTTTTTTCCAGTTGATGATTTCAATTTCCATCCATACGGGAATCATCTGGAAACACTCATCCAGTTCAGATAAAAATTTATTTGTGTTTAGTATTACGCTGCCCGGTTTTGAAAGAATTGCATTAATGATATGCGTAAAATCGGGAAAAAAATCATATTCCTGCGTAATGCCGTAATTAATAAATAATGAGGAAAGAGAATCACAGGTATTCTGCCAAACCTCATCCTGGGATAATATAAAAGCGGTAAAGGAATCATATATAGCAGCTTTTTCTTCTTCAGACAGATCCTCGCTTGTTTCCAGCATGTGATTTATTTTTTCTTCAGTTTCCCTCTGTTCTGCGATTCCCCAAAGAAGTCCGTATTCAAGAATGTTATAATATACAGAGTCAGTTCCTGTCCTGTGAAAATAATTATATACATCGGCCAGATAATTATACTTTGTATTAAAGTCTGTAAGATAATAATTTTCACGGTTAACTATAGAGATAGAAACAAGCGCAGAGTAATCGGAGTTCAGCCGGATTAAAAGTTCTTCTTCCTTCTGCATCTGCAAAGCAAGGTTATGCAAAACTTCCTGTTGTTTTTTTATGTCTTCTCCCGCTTCATTTAGTTTTTTTAATTCAATTTCATAAACGGAAAGGGATCTGTTGTAGTCAGCTTTTGCTTCTTCCCATGCGATTTTTCTTTGGGCTTCGGTTATTCTCCCTGCGTTAAAATCGCCTGCAAAAGACATTACAGCTTCTGATACGGCGGTTTTTCTCTCCCAGTACAGAACAAGAGCTTTTGCTCTTACTAAAGCAATCTGATATTCATCAAGAAAAAAATCTTCGCTTGATGCATCGGCGTTTAATATATCTTTTAAGGTTCCTGTTCCAAAAAGCTCTCCGTAATTTTCTATAATTCTATCCCGCGCATCAAGCGCATTATTTATGTATGTATTGTACATATTCTGTGACTTAAGCATTTCCGCCGCATTATTCTGGCTTTCCCAGAATTTAATGTTTTCCATTGAGGAAATGGCAGCAGACGAACTTATCAGATACATGTCAATTAACGCTTTTACTCTTGTTGTTCCTTCTCCTATGCGCATTGCCATATTAAGTTCAAATTCTTTTTTTGCTTCTGCAATGGTTCTGTCAAAATCTTCAGAAATATTTTTAAATAAAGTTTCACCCGCCTGGAAAAGTTCCTTTGCCTTCAACTCCCATTTTGATCTTTCATCTTCAAACTGTTTAAAAGCGGAAAGCCAAATTTCCTCGCCCTCAGTAAATAACTTAAATGATTCCTGTTCCCATTCAATACGTCTTATAAAAAATCTTTCTTCCGCTTCTTCCCATGCTTTTAGTCCTCTGTCGAATTGTTCTTTGTAAAGACGCAGCCATTCTTCGCCGTTTAATGCAAGATCGCCTGTTCCTGCGGCAGCCTGTTCTATCCTTGAATTAAGATCTTCAATGCCCCTGTTGCAGGCTTCCTCGGTTTCCGATATTAATCTTTCTGTAAATAATCTTGCTGATTCATTATCACCCTGATTTCTCAAATTCCGGATCTCTTTTACTCTCCTGCTTGTAAAAATTCTTTCTTCTCTTGCGGCGATATTTTCAAACTCCCGTTTTATATCGATATTTTTCGCAGAGGCAGTTTCGTATATAACATCATTCATAGTTTCGCGTAACTCATCAGGTATAAAAGCAAGCAGCTCCGGATACAGGCGGCTTAAAATATTATCAAGCTGCTCTTTTGCATTGCTTTGCCACAATAATAAATCGCGGGTTAATTCCCTGTTTTCTTCGTTTGGGCTGACAGTTAAAAGAGAGCCGCTTTTATCGTCAAAGACAATATTTCCTTCGCTGTCAAGAAACCAGGAGGTGTTCTTTTGAGAATCATTAAACATTGAAGAAATTTCAATCAAAACTTTTTCTACAGCTTCGCCGAAGAACCTTCCGAAAAGCCATTGTGAAAACCGTTTTTCAAGCTCTTCGTCACTCCATTTCTGCAGCTGCATTTTTGCATCCTCAAAAACAAGAGGATTATCATACAGGCTGCCGGAAATTAATTCCCATGCATTAATTGCCTGCGTCAGGCCAAACCTAGCTTCTGCAAGCCAGAGGCCGGGAGTTAATTCCCTGTCTGCTCTGCTGAAATGACTGTCAAAGATCGATCTGTTAAACCCCCTGATCTCTCCAAAAAATGAAGAAGGATTAGATTGAGCAAAAGACACCGGCGGAAAGAATCCGGATATAAAAATTATTGTTAAAAAAACTGAAATAGTTTTTTTAAATATTCTTTTAATCATTCATTACTCCAGTTAATGTTTTGTTTCCTGCGCAAGCGGGAAAAATATTTTTGCGAAAATGATAAAAGCGACGGAGTTACAGTAATTGAACAAAAGCATGAACTTGCAACTCCAAGAGCGCATGTTAAAGACAATGTTCTTATCAATGTGTTTGCTCCTTCAGTCAAAAAAAGAAATGGAATAGCTCCCGCAACGGTAGTACCTGTGGTAGAAAGAAGAGCGGGCAGTTTTTTCCGGAGGGCCAGATAGATACATAATGCCGGGATATTATTTTCTGTCCGTTTCCGGGACCTGATGCCGTCAACACAAAGAATTGATGCGTTAACTGTCATTCCGCTTACCGCAATAAATGCGCAAGCAACAGCCAAATTATAGGAACTGCCGGATGCAGCAAGACATATTGCCGGAATAGCCAATGAAGGCGGAATAGCAGACAGAACAAGAAGGGGAACGGTTAATGATTCATTTATCGAAGCGATGATCATGTAACAGAATAAAATTGCCATAACAAGTGAAAGTACGGTAAAAGAAAGATTTCTGCTTTGTCTGATTGCTTCAGGATCAAATTCAATTGAATAGCCGGGAGGTAAATCAAGCTTTGTAAATAAATCTGAAAGTTCTTTTTTTACTCGGCGCGGATCCATTGGCCTTGTAGAAATTGTTATGGAAGCGTATTTACGTCTTTTGTCCCTCCTTATGCTTGACGGCTCTGTATCTTCTGTTACGCTCATAAGAGAATCAATTCGCAGCGATTTGGCCGTATCCTCATTGCCTGCCAAAACCAATAGACCAAGAGTTTCCTCTATTGACGGAAGTGTAATTTCTGATTGATTAAATAAACCGCCGGCGGTTTTAAGCCTTACATCAATCTCTGCGCCTGAGTCAATTCTTTTGTAAGCAACAGGCCCGTATACTCCCGCCCGTGTTCTTGAAGCAGCGCTGGAATAATCAATTTTTAATTCCGATAAAATATCCCTGTTTGGAGTTAAAATTAATTTTTTGCCGCTTTGTTTAAAATTCAATATTCTTTCACGTATTAGAGGATGACTGGCGCAATTAAGGGCAAGCTCCTCCGCAAGTTCCCTGCATTTTTTATCATCAGCGCCGTAAATAAAAATCTCCCAGTAATTATCGCTTGAAGAATTCTCATGAAAGAAAACAAAACCTCCCGGAACATTAATCTGTTTCATTGAGTCCCTTATAATGTTTGAATTTGTTTTTGCGCGATCAAATGAAACTAAAACGGAGCCTGAACCTGTACGGGCGCCTGTCTCTATATTTTTTACGCCTGTAATGCCTAAGACCTGCAGACTGTAAGATGCAAGGAGGCGATCAACTTCTTCTGCAAGCAGCCCTGCGTCAAATTCCACCTGTGCGTAAACAGAATCTTCAGAGCCATGATTTGATGTGTCTGCGCCTTTCAGAAATAACAGAAAAATTGCAGATAAGGTAATTACTATACTTGCAGTTAAAACTATTACAGGGCTGCGGGTGCAAAAAATAATTCCGGAAGCAAGCAGTCTGCATGTTTTATTTGAAATCCATCGTCCGGCAAGTTTAAAAATCTGCGGCATTTTACTAATGCTGATTGTTTTTCTGTAATTAATTCCCCAAAGTAAAAGAGGCGGCAAGAGCGTCAAACTTGTTATAAGCGATACTATTGTTACAACAGCAATGGCGCTTGCGATTATTTTGGCGCCGCTGTCATCAATTACAGATAGGGGAATGAGAGCGGCAACTGTTGTTGCGCCTCCTGCCAAAAGAGGGCCTGTCAATGAAGATAGTGATACAGAAGCAGATTTATAACTTTTGCACTTTCGCAATTTTTCCGAACAGAGAATGACGGCATCTATCGCAGTTCCGGCTCCTGCGGAAATTCCTGCAAGCAAAAGACGGCCGGGAGAAAAGCCGCAGATGAAAAGAACAGAAACCGATATAAGACAAATCACGGGAACTGAAATTGCACAAAACAAACCGGAAATGCCCGCATTATTTTTTCTGCTTAATAAAAAACTTATTAGGGCAACCATGGCAGCGCCTGATAATGCGGCCGTAAATACCGAGTTTAGCGCGGTATTTTCTTCGGCGCCCAGATCAGATAACACTACGTACTCATGGATATCCTGCAGGGATGCCAATTCCTTTTTTATATCAGAAGAAAGCCTGCGTAAATCCGCGCCGTGCTGTCCCATAATTGCGATACCGGCAGCTTTTTTTCCATTCAAACGCGAATGGATATCAGGCTCACGTTCCTGTTCTATAATATGCGCAATATTTGAAAGAGCTGTGTATCTTCCGTTTCCCAAAGGAATAATCGCATCTTCAAGTGTTGAGTATCTGCCGTCAACAGTTACTATGATTTCCCTGCTGCTTTGAATAACTGTTCCGCCGGAAAAAACTGAATCATTCATTCCAAGAAAACCGGCAATCCAGGAAGGTTCAAGACCCAGAACGCCAAGTTTCTCCTGATCAAGAATAATATAAATTTCTTTTAATCCTGCTCCCGAAACAATTACTTCCCCGGCTCCTTTCAGGCTTTCTAGCCTTGGTTTAACAATTTTTTTCAGTACCTGCGCAGTGTCAGCAAGGTCATCTGAAATGACAGCGGAAGACCAGACAGGGATCCTCGAACTGGATGTATGCAAGCTGCCGGAGCTTAAAATTTCAGGTCTTTGCGCAGATGACGGAAGCATTTCGTAAACTCTTTGCGCTGCATCCCTGACAGCTTCGTAACTGCCGGCTGTCCCCTGCCTGAAATCAACATAAACGCTTGACAGGCTGTTCTCGCTTGAACTGCGAACCGACATGATGCCGGGAATGGAAAAGAGCAAGTCTTCCAGAGGAATCGTAACACTTCTTTCCATTTCCGCAGCATCAATGCCGTAATGCCTGATTTTTACTACATAAGCACCTCCTGTATTTATATTTATTTTTTTATCAGAGTTAATAATGACGAATAACGATACGGAACAAATTCCAGCCAGTATGCACAAGCTGGCTTTTTTTCTTTTAAGCCATTTAGTTAATATTTTCATTGCTGTTCCTGTACGGAAAAATTGCACACACGGCAGCTGCGCTTAGTTTTCCATTTAAAAAACCTGACAAGAACCGGAGGAATTGCAAAGAGACTCAGCAGTGTTGAAGCTGTAAGCCCTCCCAGCATTGCGCAGGCCATGGCTCTCTGTGAATTGCCGGCAGGACTTATAACCAAAGGCAAAAGAGCCAAAATAGTTGTAAGCATTGTTATTAAAATTGCATGAAAACGTTCGTATGCTCCGCGGCAAACCGCTGCTGCCGGCGGGAGGCCTGCCGCAATTTTTTGCCCGCTTATTTCAAAAAGGATAAGACTGTTATTTATAACAAGTCCGAACAGGGCTGTTAATCCAAGAATTGCTCCTGAATCAATTTTTGAGTTTGTAATTAACAGCGCAGGACCTGCTCCGGCAAGAGAGAAGGGAATGCACAGCATCAGAATCAGCGGAAGCAGGAATGATTCAAACTGAGCGCCCATTGTCATGTAGAGTAAAATGAATACCAGTAAAATATAGAAAAGGATTGAATTTTTGTAGCGGCTGAAAGCCGAATCATCCGCCTGCTGTGCGATTTCCGTAATAGCGGAAGGAATTTTACTGCCGTGGTTTATGTCCGCATAAATGACATCGGTCCTGTCAAGACGGGCAAGAGAGGCTTCCGCATCCTGTCTTTCTATTGTGCCGAGTGAACTTAGGTATGTATATTTTCCCTGGGATGTTTTTACAGGAATTTGCTCAAGCCTTTTTACAGGATCATCATGCAGTTCCTGCATTCCCGTTACGCGCACATTTAAAGGCCTTCCTTCAATTTCAAGCTGCGCTGCGATTACTCCCTCGTTAAGGATGTAAAGCGTTTCTGCAATCTGCGCAGCCGGTATTGAAAGATATGCAGACGCTTCCCTGTTTGGAATCAATTTTAATTCCGGCCTTTGCCCGCGCGGACGGTAATTAACCTCTGTTGATGAGTTTTCAAAAATTAAATCTGCAATTTCAATCCTCTGTTTAAGTTCGTCTCTGTCTTTTCCCCGGATTACAAAAGTACTCTCTGCAGATAATCCCAAAAGGACTTCCGCTCTGTCTTTGGGAAAATATGCAGTAAAAGGCAATTCGCTGAATTCAGCCATCGCAGAATTGATATCAGCTAACGCGCTTTCCGGTTTTATCCCTTTTTTAATAACGCAGCGGAGGATTAATTCTTCTTTTCTGTAATCAATATCCGCTCTGCGCCTTACATCCTCTTCTTCTGCGCCCGCTTTTCCGTAAACAGTTTTTACAGACGGCAGCCCTGATAACATTTTGGAGAAAAATAATGATAAATCTGCAACGCTTTCCAACAGAGTGCCGGGGGGAAATGCAACCGAAACCCATACTTCTTCCGCATTGTCCGGATTAATAAACGCCATAGGCCGCATCAAAAGCGTAAAGAAACCAAGAACGCTTAATAATGCAGCAATGGTAAAAACCTTAACCGGACGGCGGACAAGAGTTAAAAGAAAACATAAATATTTTTTTTCAAGGCTGCCGTTTGAAAAAACTGATAAAATCTTTTTTGTTTCATCTGTTATTTTAACTGATGAATTAAATAGCAATAGATATAAAGAAGGAAGAAAAAATTGCGCATAGATCCATCCTGCCGATACGGAGACTACAAGGGCAATTGCAATATCGCCGAAGAGATTTCCAAGAGGGCCCGGAAGCAAAATTACAGGAATGAAAACAAGCGCTGTTGTAATTGTGGAAGCGGCGCTTGAGCCGGAAATAGAAAATACCTTGTTTCCGATTTCATGCGGCCTTGGAGCGGATTTGTTTTTCCCGAATGCCCGGTGGAGCAGATCAAGAATAATTACAGATATATCCGAAACAAGGCCTATACCCATGGCAAGTCCGCCAAGGCTCATTCCGTTAAGAGATCTGCCAAATAGTGAAAGAACGCAAATGCCTGCTGCTGCGGAAACAGGAATTGAAAGCGCTGCGAGCAGACTGTATCTTAAACGCCGGATAAAAATTATCAGTGTAAATACAACTGCAGCCGCAGCAAGAAAGGCGGAAACTACAAGGCCTGTTATGCCGCTTAATATTGACAGGGATGAATCGGCAACAAGTTCAATTTGCGCATCACGCGAAAAAAGAGAGGAAGCTTCTTCCAGAACCTTTTTAATGTCGCGTGACAAACTCAAAGGATCGGATCCGGGCCTGCGGTATATTTCAAGGGCTGCAGCTTCCTTTCCGTTATAGACAAATATGCTTTCCCTTCTTGCGGCTGAGGAATGCAGTTTGCCGGAATCTTCGACTTTTAAAGCGCTGTTTCCCGCAGACAGAATTGTTTGAGAAAGTGAATAAACAGAATCTGGTCTGCCGGAACTTACAACAACAATTTCCTTGTTTCCGTCACGCGCATTTCCGGCGGGAATATCGGATGTTTCAAGCGCGAGAATATTTGCAAACTCAGAAGGCGATACGCCAAGAGAGGCAAGGCGCGGCATATCAAGAATCAGATGCTCTTCGCCGGTTTCACCGCCTGCAAGAATGACAGAGCCCGCGCCGTCAATCCTTCTTAAACGCGCCCGCATTTCGTATTCGGCAAGTTTACGCGCAAACTCCATATTGCCGTTATGCGAACTAACAGCGATTATTGCATGGGCCTCATTAACTGAATCGCCTGTTGTCACCGAAGGTTTACGTACGCCCTGAGGAAGGCTGGGGTAAATGGAATCAACAGCTTCGCGTACCAGAACGGATACCGCCATCGGATCTGTTCCCCAGCGGAAATCAAGGCTGATAAGCGAACGGTTATCGCGGGAAACGCTTCGTATTCTTTCAAGGCCTTTAACAGGAGATAATCCGTCTTCCAGCGGGATTGTAACCATGCTTCTTATTTCGTTAGCTGCCATCCCAGGATAAAGAGTTTCCACCGTTACTCCCGGAATTGAAAATTCGGGCAGCCTGTTTACAGGCAGTGTAAAAAGACAGAATATTGCCGTAATAATCTGCGCAGCAAGAATCATTATAACGGTTACAGGCCTGCGTGCAAAAAAGTTTATAAGGCTTCTCATAAACTTCCTACTTTACAAGAGATATTCGGAATTGATTTTCATTTCTATTTCCTGAATCATCGCGCAGTCCTGCCGCAATCAAAAAATAAACAATTCCAAAATTGGCAGAGTTGACAAGATAGCCTGAAATCTCAACTCTTTGAAAATTTTCCCAGCCGCTGCGGGGTTCAGCGGCTGAAAAGTCCGAATGCTTTACCTGACGGGGCGAAAAATTAATAACATTATTTGAGGTATCTATACGGAACAGTTCCATTACAGAAAATAAATTGACAGACGCTCCTTCTGCGGTGTCAAAGTAAAGTTCAATCCATGTCTTAACGCTCTCGCCGAAGGGATAACAAGTTTCATTTATAGGAATAATTTCAAAAAGCGAATCCGCTTGGAAAGATACAAGTTCCTGATTCGTATCACTTTCAGGGGCCATAGGCATTCTGATTCCGGCAAGAGAAGGCGGTTTTGAAAATTTGCCGTTTGCAAATATCCTGTATATATGTTCTTCATTGCTCTCGTTGCCTGCGCTGTCTTTTATGCCCTGCCTTATCCTGACTGTAAATCTGCTCTCGTATAAAGGTATTGATTCCAGCCGGAAAATAAATTCTGTTCCAAAATCTGCAGGCGTTTCTGTTAAATTTTCCATAATAAGCCCGGGGCCGTTTTCGGCGCTTATGCAGTTTTTTACGCTCTGTCTGTCAACAGGTTTGGAAAAAACAAGCAATAACCTGTCATTTTTTTCCCAGTCAGAATTTTCAATTGTTTGCTGCGCAGCGCCGGAATCCCGGGACAGTGGAATAATATTTTCATTCATAGTGACGCGGCTAACATGTAAGAGAGAAGGAATTTCACGGTCTGTACGGGTTGAAAATACGCTTGAAAACTCAACGCCCATACTCATTCCATTGTTATCTGTCAATGATGATGATATGCGTATTTCATAACGGTTGTTTTGCATCCATGGTTCTGCCGGTGTAAAAATTGCAGTTTTTTCCCCGTCTTTAAGCCGCCAGAAACCGGTCATCGAAGGTGAGAATGAAACATTTTCATATAATGTTCCGGCCGGAACAGGTACGGAAAACTCCAGTTTTACTTCCTGCCGTAGATCGCTTACTTCCGAATAAACTGAAGGAAGGCACGACAGTAAAACAGGGCGGACGCCGGAAGGCCTTGTAGTAAAGCTGCGGCGAAAAGCATCATCCATGTTTAGTCCGTCGATATCATATGCATCTGCAGAAAGATTAATAATGTAATCAGTGTTTGTCTCAAGAGGCGTCAACGGCGTAAAAGTGACTTTTTTATTTTCCCAGGAGAATGTTCCCCTTACGCGGTTTCCGTTTCCGGCAAGTGAAAAATTGCGCTCAACGCTTGCCCTGTTTGCCTCATGAGAAAAATCAAGAAATACTGTAATTTCTTCAGGCGCAGAATGAAAGCCGTTTCCCGGAGACCATTCAAGAACTTCAAAATGCGATGTTCTTAATATATCGCATGAATTGTATGCCAGCATGCACAATAAAAATGAAAAGTATAAAATAAGTTTCAATTAATTGCCTCCAGGTAAATAATCAGATCTTCCTTCATAATGATTCCCTTTGCGCTGCTAACGCCGCTTCTGCCGCCGGGAACAGTGAGTTTATAAAAATGGACAGCATTATCAGTATCCGAAGCCTTTAATCCCTCCCAGCGCATAAAAAGCCTGTCATCTGAAATCCAGCTGACATACTGAAGGGCAACAGGCGCAAGCATTCCCGGGAAAAAGGGAACAAGTGAAATTCTTTGAGGAGTGTTTATTTTTTCTTCCAGCCCAAAGGGAAGAGAAAAACGAATGGAAAAAAATAATTCGCCGGTTTGCGGATCTATATAAACAGGCAGCGCCCTGTTTGTTATGGGAAATGCTTCCGTAACGGAGCCGGCGTTAGCTGTAAAAGACAAAACATTTAAATAAGGAATATCGGGAATAAAATATTTTTTAAAATCGGAACCTAATTTTAATCCTTCGCTGTCTCTTGTATCACCTGAAATAATAAGCGTGTAAAATACTTCCGGTTCCGGATCCCTTGAAAAAATATGAACAATGCTGTTATCAGACAGAAATTCCGTTCTGCCTGAAAGAGAAGGTTCAAAACGAAGCGAACGAAGAGCGCTTTCTCCCATGGGTTTGTTAAACGAAACTGCAATTCCGTGCCCCAGCCCAAGGCCTGTTTCTATTGCTGCGCCTGTCGGATACCAGGAGCCGTCAGAAAATAAAACAGGAAAAACTTCTGTTACATATGGAAGAGTTTGATCTGAATCCGTTGTAAAATGGCCTGAATATGATCTTGGCAGGGGAACGCCGTCGATACATTTAGCGGAATCCCTTAAGTTCCATCTGTAAGCAACCCAGGGCAAAAGGGATTTTTCCGGGATAACATTGAGAATATGATCATCAGCTGACCATTCGTGCGTTATATTGCCGGCTCCGTCAATTGTCAGGGCGGACTCTACTGATAATTTGTCCATGGAACGGGAAAAGTGAAATTCAAAAATATTATTTCCGGTCCCAATAGATGCGCTGCCGGAGGGGCTATGCCATTCCAGTACAGGCGGCGGATTTCTGTTTATTGCAAAGAAGGCAATAAAACGATCAAGGCGCGATTCCCTGCCGTCAACAGAACGGATTGTTCCCGTCATGCTTAGCGTGTAACGTATTCCCGCAGTCCAGCCCTGAACCGGTACAAAATAAAGATCGTTGTCTCTCCAGAAAATGTCTCCTCTTGCAGCTCCGTAATCAGAACTTATCTGAAGAATCATTTCCGCTTCATTTTTAATTACCTCAGTGTCAAATTTAATTATTACAGGACTGAACTTTTCCGGTAAAATAGAGTCATATACGCCGGGTTCTATATCAATTCCAACCGGGCGAAGATCGATAAAACCGCAGGATATAAAAATTACGGCGCATAAGGGTAAAAGGAAAAGTTTATTCTGCAATTGTAACATTTAATCCCTCCCTGAAATCAGAATCCGGCCGCAGTACAAATAATTCTCCGGGATTTAATCCGCTTGCTGCTTCGCGTTCATCGCCGCGCGATGAGCCAAGAGTAATTTTTCGTTCTGCAAGAACACTGCCGTTGATTATAAAAATGCTTCCCTCATTATTCCTTTGATTAAAAACTGCCGAATCCGGAATAAATACTGCTGTTTTGGAAGGTCCAAGATTTACAGTTACGCGCGCAAACATACCCGGCATTAACATACTTGGCATGTTAATGCCTGTTTCTGAATCAGAGCCGTTTTGCAGCAATACGCGCGCCAAAAAACTCAGGCTTTGGCTGTCTGCCTGCGGATAAATCAAGTCAACAATGCCGTCTCTTGTTTCTCCGGTTCCGTCAATAAAAACTGATGCTGTCATGCCTTTTTCCATCCGCATGGCGTCTCTCTCGCGCACCGGAAAAATTGCGTATAACGATGAAATGTCAATAAGGCTGATTATTTTATCCTGAGGCTTAACGCGCTCGCCTTCTTCAAGGTAACGGGCGCCTACAATGCCGGAAGTTGAGCTTCTTATTGTAAGTTCAGAAAGGGCTATATTTGCAGAAGCCAGTTCTTTTTCCGCAGCTTCAAGCCTTGCTTCGGCCGCTTCAAGTTCCGCAAAAAGGCTAGCCGTAATAAGCGAAACAAGCGCATCCTGCTTTTCAATGGCGCTTAACGGAACGGGTATTCCAGCTTTTTCAAGATCCTTATCCCGGCTGCCAATCCGCCTGATATCAAGCTCTCTCTCCATTAACATGATTTGTTCCCATTCTGTGTCAACATTAAAACGGCTTACAAGAATTGCCTCTGTATGAATGCCGCCTGCGCTGTAAAGAGTTTCCTGATTTAAATGTTTGCGGTTATTTTCTTCCCATCTTCGTCTTACAAGGGCAAGTTCCGCGCCTGCCTTGTCAAGAGTGTGAAGCTGCGCCTCCGCCTGAAACATTCCTTCCAGCAGCCTTGAGCCGGCCAAATTGCGGGCTGCAAGAGCATGGGATAAATTATTTTCCGCGCGCTTGACAGCAAGGTTAATTTGCGGATTTTCCAGCAGTATTAAAAGAGAGCCTTCGCTTACAAAATCGCCTTCGCGGAAATACAATTTTTTAATTACAGCTTCCTGCGCAGATGTAATATCAACTTTACTAAGAAAGGACAAACTGCCGAATCCGTTCGCAGTATCCGGTATTTCCCGCGTAACTGCAGATGCTGCCCTTACCTTTCTTGCTTCTTCCGTAATGCTGCTGCTTTTGTTCCCGCAAGAGAAAAGCAAAAGAACAGTCAGCTGAAAAAACAAAAATTTATTTATTTTCAAAATTTTCTCCTTAATCGTTAATGTGATGCGGCTCCTGTAATACCGCCGCAAGTTTTATTAGTTCTCCGGGTTTTAAATCGAGTAATTTTTCCAGTTCGCGTTCCGCTTCCAGTAATGCAGTTGCAGCTTCTGCAGCAGCTATTTCCCTTTGCGTCTGTTCTATTAAAGTTTCCATTAACTTAAGTCTTGTAATATGTCCAAGGCCAAGCCTGATTTCTTCTATGCGGCAGCGTTCACTTCCGATGCTTGCCGCTTCAAGCGCCAGTATGCGTCTTTGCTCCATTAGAGCGCATTTTTCAACAGCGTTATGCGCAACACGCCCAATCTGTTCAAGAATGGCGCTGTACTTTTCGCGCTCCAGTTCAAGGGCCAGCCTTGCCTGGGTCATTCCATAGCTTGCCGCAGGGTCGGGCAGTGGAGTGAAACTGTTTTGAATCATTGCGGTTCTGTCGTACTGTCCGGGGGAGGAAGGCTCCCAGCCTGTTTGCGCTCCAAAGCGGTTTTGAAACCAGGGATTGGAAAACTCAAGGCTTATACCGACAGACCAGTTATACCTTGTTAGCGGATAACGCTGCCCCGTAAGCCCGAAGTTTCCGTTAAGCCGCAATGAAGGCACCCAGGAAGAAGAAATGAAATGCAATTCCGCCTGCTTCTTTGCAATTGAAAAACGGGCATCCGCAAGATCGGGGTTTTGGTTTTTCGCAAGAACGGCGGCAGCCCCGGCTGCAGGCAGAACCAGAGAGCGGTTAATATCGATTTTTTCCGAAAGAACAGGCAGGGTTTCAAGGCCGAGAAGCTCGGCAAATTGTTTTTCCATTTCATAGAGATCAAGCTGAAGTGAAAAAATATCCAGTCTTGCATTTGAAAGATTGATGTCTGCGCTTGCAAGATCAACATTCAGGGCAAGACCAAGAAGCGCTTCCTCGTCCATGATTCTCCGCTGTTCTTCAAGTACAAGCAGGGCATCCTTTCTTATGCTCAGGATTTTCCTTGACAGCAGTATATTGCGGTAAGCGGAAATTGCAGATTCTTCAATTGCCGAAGAGAGCCTGTCCAGTCTTGCCGAGGTGAAATCAATTTCCATTTTTTCAAGTTTCCGGGACATTGGTATCTTAAAATCCCAAATTAACTGATCCAGGCTGATGCCGTAATTTTTAATGAATGAGTCCGCTCCTGTCTGCTGCAAGCGGTCATTTTCGGAAACTGTTATTCCCAACCGCGGGAAATATGCGCGTAAGCCCCATCTCCACGCTCCTTCCATTACAGCCTGCGATGCGCGTGAGTGCCTTAAATCCAGTGATTTTGCAGCGGCAAGTTCCGCCGCCTGTGAAAAGGTAAGCGTATCCTGCGCGCCGGTTATTTCAACAGAAAGAGAACAGCATAAAAAAATTACCGCAAGTTTTTTATACATTACATCGCCTCTTTAATAATATTTTCCAGATTGTTAATTGAGCGCAGTAAAGGCGTATCCCAGGGAAGCATGGCTCTTGCGCGCTTTAGATCATCCAGCGCATCTTCGGCTCTGCCTGCTATCCAGCGAAGCCTTGCCCTGTCAAGAAGAACCATCGCGTTTTCCGCAGAAAACTCTGCAGCTCTGTCAAGGAAAACCGCAGCTTCATCATATTTTCCTGCATCTGATGCAATTTCCGCCGCAAAGCGAAGAATGCGGACATCCTGCGGATTGTCAGCTAACATCGATTCTGCTATCTTCGCTGCGTTTTCCGGATCGTCTTTTTCACGGAGAATCCGCGCAAGGTACAATGATGCCTCAAGCGATGAGGGCCTTAGTTTTATCGCTCTGCGGCAGGATTTTTCCGCCTTGTCAAAATCGCCGGAAAAATATTCGGCTTTTGCGCGCAATATAAGCGCCGGAGGAAAATTATTCTGCCTGCGCAGAATTTCTGCAGTTTCCAGAAAACGTCCGTGCGCGTACGCTTCAGAAGCGCGGACATAAAGGCGTATTGTTTCCGTATCCGGCGATTTTACGCAGGATGCGCAAAGATAGGCAATCGTACAAAAGAAAAATGCATTCCTGCGTATTGATCTTGTTTTCATAAAAAGCCTGCTTAACTGCGGCAAATGTATGTGAGCCGTTCTGCAAGACGGCCTCTGGCAGAAGCCGCCTGCCCGTTAAAATAACTGCGGAACCCGGGAACATTTGTAAGTGCGCGTAAGGCGCCGACGGCATAAACAGTGTAGGGATTATCCGGCAGGCTTATTAAAGGCAGAAGTGAATCCAGAATCTGGGGATTTCCGGAGTTAACAGAAGCAGTGATAATCGCTTCTATTTCCATTTTTGTTTTTATTGAAAGGCCGTCATCAATTTTTAAACCGGTGTGAGCTGCAATAATTTTTCTGCATTCTTCTGCGAAGGGCCCCTGCGGCGAGATATTAATGCAATTCTCCGCAAATTCCGCAGCTATGGCGCCGGAAAAAGACCTTGCGCCGCGGTACCAGTACTCGGGGAATTGCGCATAACGCGCGCGGATGGATCTGTAGGCTGCGGCTGTCCGCCTGTCCTGAACTGCGAAGGAATCCCTGTTTGCTTCCAGGGTGCAGACTAAAATCAACCATCTGCCGAAGCTGTCAGGCTCGTCAAGTTCGTTAAAAAGCTGCCTGAAGCTGACTGCGGCATCCTCCCACAGTTCTCTTTGAAAGGCAAGAATCGCATTTGCGGCAATGTTAACAGTTTCCTCGCCGTTTACAGCGAGTATGTTCAAAAGACCCTGTTCAAGATCTTCTTTTTGAAGCATACCCATGCCGTATGCCCATGCAAGCTCTTTGTAGGCAGCCGCTACGGCTCCGGCATAATCTTCTGCAAGTTCCCGGATACCGGACTCCGTTAAAGCCAAACCCTGAAACCAGGAACCTGCTCTCTCAAGTTCGGCAAGTTCATCCAGCGACTGCAGAAGCGATGATAAATCCGGCGTTAAAGTCGGATTACTTTTTGCCGTTTTTTCTGTCTGCAGATAAGCGGGCTTAAAATCCATTTCTGCGCTGCAGGCTGAAAAAATCAAAATAAGTAAAATAAAAATAAATAAAAGAAATTTTGTTTTCATAAGCAACTCCATTTAAAAGATTTGCTTATATATGGCGCGGACTATGCGTTTTGCTTTAGTGAAATTAAATTTTTTTTAAATAATTTTTTAAAGGTATTATATTACTATATTATGTCGAATATTCCGGCAAAAAAAGATTGAATCTTTCAAAATAAAATGGTAAAGTCCCAGCTTAATGAATATATTGTAAGTATCTGGTATATTCAGAAAAATTATTCAGGAGTTTCATTATGAAAATCAAAAACAAGTTATGGCTTTTAGCCATGATTGCTCTCATCGGAATTACCGCTGGTAATTTGTACGCCAACCCTGTTGCAGGGCTGTATGCAAAAGCGCCGCCAATCGCTGCAGGCGACACCCCTATTGCAGGTCTTAGACCTAACAACATATTCGATACAATTAGTCACATTAACAGCAATCCCGGAACGTATACCATGTTGGTGGATCAAAATTTTGAAGATCCAACCAGAACTTTTAGTGGTAATAGAAATATAAACCTGACCATTATGGGTATTGGCGAAGGCCGTTTTATACAGACAGGTAGCTCAAGCGGTCCGCTTTTTAGGATCACAAATCCAAATGCAACACTTACATTTATGAATATTACCCTTAGAGGCCACCAAAACCACGATGGTTTTATGATATATGTACAGGATGGAACCTTAATTATGGGAGCAGGCTCCAGGATTACCGGGCATACTACCAGGCACACAAACGGCGCAGTAGCAGTAGGTAATGCAATGAATGATGATTCAAACGCTAATTTTGTTATGGATGGCGGAGAAATCAGCGGGAATATATCAACCTCTGACAGAGATACCGCAACCGGCGGTATTAACATAGGCAGAGGCGGTTCTCTTACCATGAGAAGCGGCTCTATAACAGGAAATTTTAGAAATACGAATGTACCGGCAGATTTAACAGTTGCTGCAAGGGCCCGCACAATCACAAGGCAAGGCGGCACTATCGGCGCTATAACTGATCAAAGACAGTAGGCTGTAAGCCAAAACCAGGAGCCAGGCACCGTTTTGCGCGGGAAACTTCGTTGCAGAATGCGCGGGAAACTTCGTTGCAAAATGCGCGGGAAACTTCGTTGCAGAATGCGCGGGAAACTTCGTTGCAGACTGCGCGGGAAACTTCGTTGCAGACTGCGCGGGAAACTTCGTTGCAAAATGTGGTGTCTGGCTTTTTATTGCGCTGTAATCCGTAGTGCCTCATTAAAAAAAGTAACCGAAAAGAATGGGTGCCTCATTTAGAAAAAGTAACTTTAGCCTTATGTGCTGCAAACAGCACTCTAATGGCTTTATGAACAGCATATTGCAAAT
>WQXU01000035.1 GCA_009781635.1 Treponema sp. | reverse complement strand
CATGTGGGACAACAAACCAAACAACGCAGAAGAAATGAGCTGGTATGTTAATCCTTATATCAGACTGCCGATCGCAGGCGGAAGATTCCAGGCTGGTCTTAGACTCGACAGCGAAAGAGTTGGCGACAAAGACATCATCAACTACGCAATTCCTTTCGGACTGGTATTCAGCTTCTAATTGTAGCTTAAGCTAATACAAAAAAGGGTCTGCCTTGCGGCAGGCCTTTTTTTTTGCGTTTTTAAAAATCGATACATTGACTAACATTAATATTTTCATCAATATATGTACATGAAACATATCTACATATTTATAGCTGTCATTTTACTTTTAAGCGCATGCGCAACATCAAACAAGAAGGATGCAGACGAGTTTATTGTAAACATGAATTCTCCGCAAATTCCTATCGGCGAAATTGAATTACAATTTGAATCATTTATGGGAATAGGCGGATTAAGAAAAAGTACCGCCGCTGTATTATACTTCCCGCGTGAAGATGCAGTTTGTCTGCAATACAGGCAGGATTATACAACGTATCATCAATTTTGGGACAGAAGCGGGCGTCAGGCTTTTTTAAGCGCGTTACAGCAGTATAACAAGGATTTCGATGAGCGAAACCTTAACAGAACCCAAAGAAGATCATTGCGGAACTACGGCACTGTTAAGGGTTTTTTGGTATGGCAGCAGTTTGCATTCGCAGTACAGGCAAGGGGAAACATGGATGTGGAACTGGGCTTCGCCTTCCGGGAAAGAGCGCCGTATTTTACAATTAATCAGCGCGTAGCAGAGTACAACGAAACAATATCAGAAAGCGATATCAAAACCAGCATAATTGTTACAATGTTTTATACAAGAGCGCAGGCTGCCGAGCTGGCTGCACTGTTTGAGCAGCATTTCTTGAATGACTTAAACGTCAATATTGCTCCTGTAAACCTTATTGTCGGAAGAGACGATTATTAACCGGGCATGTCCACTATACTAATTTGCCATGCATTGATAAAATAATACATGGTTCATAAAGAAGATCTTGATAGATGCGCTGCATTAATTGCGGCATGCAGAAAAGAAATGGCTGTCCGGATTGTCGGACAGAAAGAAATGATAGACGGGCTTCTTGCCTCTCTTGTCGCCGGCGGGCACATTCTGCTGGAAGGCGTGCCCGGACTTGCAAAAACACTGGCAGTAAAAAGTCTTGCAGAGATAACAGGTCTTGAATTCAAACGCATTCAATTTACTCCGGATCTCTTGCCGGCGGATTTAACCGGAACAATGATTTGGGATCCTGCCGCTGAGCGTGCCTTATCGGGCGAAAGTCCGGCAAGCAGTTTTTCTGTACGCAAAGGCCCTGTTTTTGCAAACGTAATTCTTGCAGATGAAATAAACCGTGCGCCGGCAAAAGTGCAGTCTGCGCTGCTGGAAGCCATGGAAGAAAAACAGGTAACGATTGGCGAAAAAAGTTATCCCCTGCCCGATCCATTCTTTGTCCTTGCAACAGAAAACCCGATTGAACATGAGGGAACCTACTCTCTTCCGGAAGCTGAACTGGACCGGTTCTTAATGAAGTTACTTGTTTCTTACCCGCAGCCTGTGGAGGAACTTGATATTGTAAAAAACAGTCTGCCTCTGTCATGGAATTCATCCAATAAAAGAGTACCGCTGTCGCCTGTGTTAGATACTGAAAAACTGGCTCTTTTACGAAACGTCGCAGATTTAATTCATATTGATGATGATATAAGTAAATACATTGTGTCTGTTGTTACGGCAACACGGCCCGGTTCTGCAAAGACTAAAGAAGGCGTATATCATTATGTGTCATTCGGCGCATCTCCGCGGGCTTCCATTGCACTGTACCGCTGCTGCAGAATTTTTGCAATGTTTGACGGACGCAATTATGTAACGCCGGAAGACGTTAAGATATGCTCATTTCCCGTTTTGCGGCACAGGATAGTTCTTTCCTACGAAGCCGAGGCTGAAGGCATGAACGCCGATGCAGTTATCGGAAGAATCTTAAGCCACGTTCCCGTTCCTTAATAATTTACGGAGAATACGGATGTATATTTTCAAATACGGTGTGATTCATGGAAGCCGGTGATTTACTCCGTAATATAATTAATCTCCCCGTTATTTCAAACAGTCTTGCGGAGGAAATGCTTGCAGGAAATTTCCGCTCTATCTTCAAGGGACAGGGCATGGAATTTGATGAGGCCCGTCATTATCAGGGCGGCGACGATATCAGATCCATCGACTGGAACGCAAGCGCGCGCTTTGGCTATCCCTTTGTAAAAATGTACAAGGAAGAGCGTGAGCTGACGATTTTGATTCTGCTCGATATTTCTCCGTCCATGCACAGGACAAGCATTGCAAAGCAGGGTTTAAGCCCTTATGAACAGGCGCTTATCTCCGCATCGCTGATTGCTTTTTCCGCAGAACATACAGGCCAGCAGATTGGAGCTTTTTTCTTTGACAGGGATATCGAAAAAGTTTTTCCGCCGCGCAAAGGACGCAAACATGTTATGTCATTTGTTATGGCAGCTCTTCAATATCAGAATAATGTTATGCCGCGGCGGACACATCACGGCAGTAATATCGCATCCGCTTTAACAGGCGCCCAGCGGCTTTTAAAAAAACGGTCACTTGTTGTTGTTATATCTGATTTTTTCAGCGTTAATTGGGAGCATGAAATGGGGCATCTTTGCAGAAAACATGATTGCATTGCCCTGCGAATCTCCGGCCTTCGGGAATTTCCATACTCCGGACTGATTACCCTTGAAGATCCTGAAACAGGCGTACGTATAGAAGCGCCGGCAGGTTTAAAGTCTTTTAGTGACAGCTGGATGCAATGGCAGAACGAACGCTCAACCAGCTGGGAATCACAATGCCGGAGATGCGGCGCGTCATTTTTTGAATTATCGACAAAAGCAGATGCGTGCTCATCCCTTATGAAATATTTCGGCAGCCGTACCATGGGCCAGTACAAACACCGGAGAAAATAATAACCAATGAAAAGGTTTATTAAAACATTTTTATTATTAATTTTAACAGCCGGCGTTATGCATGCGCAGAATCAGGACGCCTACCTTATCCCGAGGCAGATATTTGTCGGAGATCCAGCTATGCTTGTTCTGCCGCTGCCTGCGACCGCGCAGAATGACGATGACATTATTTATAATCATCCTCCGGAACCAAACATTGATTTTCACAGAATAATTCTTGAAAGGCGTACAACCGGAAGCAGGTTGATGGTTGAGTTTACGGCATTTATGCCGGGGACACTTGAGCTGCCGGTTATAGAAATTGGAGGCGAATATTTCTCAGGACTTACAGTTACGGTAAACTCATTGATAGACAGCCGCACTGCGCCGGCGCTTTCCGGCGCCGCATCAGTTCTTGCAATGCCGGGAACAGCTCTTATGCTTTACGGCTCAATGGTAATTATTGTTTTCATTATTTTTTCAGCCTTATGGTTTATATTCAGGGGGCGCGCTCTTCTTCGCCTGCTGCTTGAAAAATGGAGACGTTACAGGCTTTTTACATCCATGCGTAATACGGAAAAACGCCTTCTTGAGGATCTTTCCAAAGAAACGGATAAACGCATTATTCTGGATATACTTTCTGATGAGTTCAGGGAATTCCTTTCAAAGCTCACCGGAAAAAATTGCCGTTCCCTGACATCCCGCGAGTTTATGTACGTGTTTGAACAGCAGGAAGACAGCGCATTTCTTGAAAAATTTTTTGGCAGCTGCGATGGATTCCGCTTTTCAGGCGAAGATATTAATACACAGGATATAATAAATCTGTTAGACGATTTACGGTCTTTTCTGGATGCAAAGGAGGAAAAACAAAGTGAGTTTCAGTTTTGATAATCCCTTTTTTGCCGTCTCTGCATTAATAATAATTCCGCTTTGTGCAATTATTCTTTCCCGCCTGAGAAATCCTTTTGTTGCAGCTATCCCGCTTGGCGCTCCGGGCGGCGTTCATTTCAAAGCGTCACAGGTTAACGGCATTGTCAGGCTGCTGAAATTTATGGAAATAACAGGAGTTCTTCTGCTTTTTTTAAGCGCAGCAGGCCCTTCAGTTAATATCTCTGAAATGGTTTTTTTAAACAGAGGCGCAGATATTGTTTTTATTCTTGATGTCAGCCCAAGTATGGCGGCTTTGGACATGGACGGAAAAAACCGCTTTACTGCGGGCAGAAACCTGATCGGCGAATTCGCAAACAGGCGTCTTTCCGACAGCATAGGCCTTGTTGCAGTAGGTGAAGAAGCTGCTCTTCTTCTGCCGCCGACTGCCGACAGAAGAGCGCTTATGCAAAGGCTGGAACAACTGCGCATCGGCGAACTTGGAGACGGCACCGCTCTTGGCATGGGAATTGCAGTCGCTGCATACCACCTTGATAAATCCAACGCAAAACGCAAGATTGCGGCTATTATAACAGACGGAGAAAATAACGCAGGCGCTATACATCCTGAAACTGCCGCAGATATGTTACGCGAAATGGGCATATCTTTCTGGGTTATCGCTATCGGTTCGCCCGGAGAAGTGCCTATAGATTATATTGATCCGTTTACGAATATCCGCCAGACAGGCATATTTGATTCGCGCTATGACACAGAAAGCCTGCGCCAGCTAAGCGCTGCAGGAGGCGGCACATTTATTTATGCGCAGAACGCCGATGCTTTTGCCGCAGCATTTTCACAATTGGATGACAGTGAAATAACAATTCAAAGAACGCGTATAATAAACAAACGGCAGCCGGTTTCATTCCAGTTTTTATTATCAGCCTTATTGATGCTTGCGGCAGTCAGATTTATAAGACGCCATATACTGGAGGCAATATTATGACATTTGACTACCCTCTTGTATTATTTGGTCTTACAGTTTTAATTCCCCTGTTTATATCAGATATTGTCCGCAGCAGGAAAAGGCAGAAATTATCCGGAGAACTGGAAAGAAAATTGCTCGCTTCAGTTTTATTATTCCGCCTGTTTATTATTTTTGCAATTACCGGGCTTGCAGGACCAAGATGGGGAATGAGTTATGTGCTAACAGAATACCGCCGCGGCCTTGATATAGTCTTTGCTGTTGATATCTCGCGCAGTATGGACATTCATGATACTCCTACAGGGCAGTCACGGCTTGAGCGCGGACTTGCAATTGCAAGAAGCACGCTTGCATCAGTTTCCGGCGCACGTTATGCTGCGGCTATTGGCCGGGGCAGCGGTTATCTGGCAGTACCGCTTACTTACGACAGCGAAGCGGCAGCTGTTTTTCTTGAGTCGATAGATGCCCTTTCAATTACAGGCAGAAGCACAAATCTTGAATCCCTTGTTGAGGCCGCCGCCAATGCTTTTCAGGATACATCCCCTGCAAGAAAGGTAATTGTATTGATCTCTGACGGTGAATCTCATGCCGGCATTTTAAGAAATGCAGTTAACCGCTGCGCAAGAGAAGGCATTATGATAAATACTGTTGCAGTCGGCAGTGATGAAGGCCGGCAGATACCTGCAAACTCCGGCGGGCAGCAGCTTGCATCCGGAATTTTAAATACGGATGTTGAATTCGTTGTCAGCCGCAGGGATGCGCTTGCCATGCGGACAGCGGCCGAAAGAACCGGCGGCATTTATATCGACGGCAACCGCACTGATGCAATAAACGAACTGACTTCGCATCTTTTATCAATGGCGCAGGATACTGAAACAGAACAGGGGAACGGCAGACAGGAGCCGAAGCAGCAGCGTTCATTTTTCATTATACTTGCGCTTGCAGCATACGGCGCCTCCAAGTTTGTTACGCGCCAATTGCGGCGTCAAAAGCTGAGCCTCCTGCCTTTTGCGTCAATTGTGCTTGCATCCATCTTTTTTTCTTCATGTTCCGAAGGAAAACTGACTCTTATGGAAGCCAATTATTTAAGTTCGCGCGGCAGATACGATGAAGCTCTCACCCCGTATCTAAAAGCTCTTAATCATGAAAGCGCCGCTCCTTATGCCGAATACGGCCTTGGCCTTGTCTTTTATATGCTTGATAAAGGGGATGCGGCATTGCAGCGGTACAACGATTCCAGAAAATTACTGGAGAAGTATACAGACAGCGAACACCGCGAACTTCGGTACAGAAACCATTACAATACGGGAATCATTTTTTTTGAAGAAGGCGATTATCATTCTGCGGCGGACTCTTTTAAAGAGGCTTTGAGGGCAAACCCAAAAAGGATTGAAGCAAAAAGAAATCTTGAATTAAGTATAATGTCCATCTCCATGGAATCAAGAATGAACAACCGTACAGAAAATCAGCAGGAACAAAGGGAAATTCTTTTTGAATATTTAAAACAGGAAGAGCAGCAGCTATGGAAAAGCCGGGAATGGGCCCCGGATGAAAATAATACAGGACCGGATTATTAGCCATGAAAATATTATTTATATCATTAATCATTTTTATTTCTGCGCTTCCGCATCTTTCAGCTCAGGAGAATCAGCATATAGCCGTTGTTATTACTCCTGACACACTGATAACAACCATTCCGTTTAATATAACGCTGCTTATTGATTATCCGGAACCGGAGGAAGTAACTGTCACTGCACCTGCAATTTCAGCTCCCCTGTCTGTTGATCGCATTGTAACACACCCATGGACGACAGGAGATCGCATTCAGACAATTGTTGAATACAGGTTAATTTCAACAGGCGCAGGGCACATAACGCTGGATTCGTTCGTCGTGAATACTCCGGAAAACACCATGCGGACAGGGCAAATATCTCTTTATTTCCGCAGCATTACAGGAGAGCAAAGAATTATTTCGCCGCCTGTAAGCTGGGAGGGGATCCGCTCCGGTGTTATGGTGCAAATGACAGCAGGAGAACGAAGAATTTTTACAATACGCGCAAACGGCTGGAATGCGCCTCATCCGCCTTCTGCGTTTTTTATGCCGGCGGTGCCGCAGGGAGTAATCCTCTCCGCTCAGCCTGTCTCTGCAGAAGAAAGGGAGGGCGGCGTTTTAGCCAAACTTATGCTTATCCCGCTTGCGGCAGGAGATTACAGCATTCCGGCGAGAGTTCTCTTCCATGAAAACTTCCGTTTTGATATTCCTTCCCTGCGTATTCGCGCAGCATCCCGTTAGGCAGTCTTTACCGCTCTTATTATCATAACATCGCCGCAGTTTAGTTTTTTTGCCAGGAAATCCGCAGTCTTTTTTATCAGAGGCGAAGCTGTGCCTGCTGCAAGGCCGCCCCATGTACGGCAGCTTTCGGTTTTAAAGCCGTTTTTTTTCATCATCTTTGACAGAGTACGCCTGGAAAATAAACAGATGTGATCAAAAATCGCAGAACGCCAGAGTCTGCCGTACAAGCGCGCCTGAAAACCGCTGATATTGGGTGTAGTAATAAAGATATGCCCGTTATCTTTTAAAATGCGCCGGCATTCATGCAAAAAGACAGCCGGATCATTTAAATGTTCGATTAAATGAGAAGCCAGAATTACATCAAAACTGCAGCCGGGAAAATTGATTTCTTCCAGTGGTTTATTATATACATTTAACCCCCGTTCATTTTGCGCATAAAAAGCGCAGGGAGAGATTTCCACGCCTGTTACGCGCCATTCGGGAGAGCTTTTTTGCCCGGAAGTTTCATGCGTGCAAAAGCTTGCAAGAAGCGCGCCTGTAGCGCAGCCGACATCCAGAATTGACGGCGCATTATTACTGTCATCCATACCGGCGGATGATTTTCTGAAACATGAAAAAATATCTTTTTCCAGTTTGTAAAATCCCGCATCTTTCAGTGCAAGCTGCTGCAGTTTAAGAAATGCAGCCTCATTTTCAAGTTCGTAAGAAAGATAATCATTGCCAAAGCTTACTTGATACCGCATTAATACTTCATCCTTACCGGGCTGCGGATTTCTCTGTACAAGGCCGCATGATACGCAGCGTACAAAAGAAAAATCTTCGCATTCAAGAGCAGGTTTGAATACAAGACTGCCGCACAAAGGACAGGGATTAATTTCATTTTTTATTATGCCGGAAGCTGCCGGCATTGACCATGTTTTCATTTAATTTATATATAGAGCAAGTCCAATAACTTAATTTACAGTTAATCTGTTTACAACGCTGCGGGAAGCGCCTGTTATATCCTGTACAATCACTTCAAGTGTTACCTGCCCCCGTGTAAGAAATACTTCAGCGGCTTCAAAAGCCGGAAAGCCGGCGTAAACCTGCCCTGCCGGCACAAGACCGTTACGCAAAACCATCAGAACGCCGTCTCTTGCGGAAACAGCCTCAAAAATAAGCGAGCCTACTTCTGCGCCGTTTACAAGGCATATAATTCTCTGGGGCGCAAAAGGCTGCAACTGCACGGCAGAAGCCGGCAAGCCTCCGGCGGCATTTACAACAACTGTATATCTTCCCTGTGTAAGATTACGCGATTGCATTGTAAGACCCTGTGCATTGCGCAATTCAACCGAGACAATCTGCGGAGGACGTGTTTCCAGCAAAGGAGTAATAATCATAGAAGGATTAATCCAGCGCCGCTCATGCCTGTCAAAAAGCATGAAGTAAAAACCATCCCGTGTTGACCAGCCGGATGTTCCGGAAACGGCAACAGGCTGCTGCTTTTCTACGCGCGTATCTGTCAGCGGAAGGGCAGGTTCTGCATAACGGCTGTAAATGCTGATTAATCCGTCGCCGTGATCGACAGCCGTCCATGCGCCAAGCGGAGACGGAAGGCGGGATGCAGGATCGTTTTTTTCCCGCGAGAAAATCACTTCGCCGCTTTCTGCAGCAAGCACATTGGAGCCGCCGCCAAAGACCATTCCAAGCACAGGCCTGCCCCTGTCATTTGCCCCAAAATTGCGGACAAGAGCAGCGTCGCCGGAAGGCCAGCTCATTGCAATAAGTGAATCGGAAACAAGTAATACAGATATTGCTGCAAGCAGCAGAAAATGTCTCATGCTATCTTTCCTCCAGGTTAAAGGAAATTAATTTTGTTCCTCCGCCAGTTACAAGCATCGAAGACGAACCGGATGTCCGGATTCTTCCAAGAAAAACATCATCACTTTTAAACGGCGCTCTTAAAAATATCGCATCCTGCGCAGCAGTTCTGGAATACCCGAATATTCCTTCCGGAGGAAACTTTATGCCAACAAGGTTTTTCCTCCGGCTGCTCTCCAATTCAACAAGGCCATGCGATGTTACAAGAAAGAGCAGTCCCTGCGCTCCCGAATTTTCGATGGCCGCAATTTCACCTTCAAGCGGAATGAACATTGCGCGCCTTGATCTTGTATTGTAAAAGCCGATTCCGCCCGAGCGCTCATATGCAATGCGCTGATCATTGTCGATAAACGCAACCCGCACGGGCCGCCTGAATCCGGTATCCAGAAATTCATGGTATATAATTTTGTATTCACCGCCTGTATTTTCAAGGCGCTCAAACAGCAAAAAACGCTGATTATCAATACCGCAGATAACAGCTATCCTTGAACCGTTACGCGACATGGCGCAGCCGAGAATCACGGAATAACGGGATCCTCCGGGTTCAAAATAAAAAATACGCTCCCCCGATGAATTAAAAACTTCAACTGCGCCGTCAAGAGAGCCTGTTAATACAAGGCCCGCTCTGACATCTATACATGTAAGGGGCGCTCCGGATTCATATGTCCATAATTTATTTCCGGAAGCGTCAATTTCAGATAACGAGTTC
Source organism: Treponema sp. (assembly GCA_009781635.1). Classification (GTDB taxonomy): domain Bacteria; phylum Spirochaetota; class Spirochaetia; order Treponematales; family Breznakiellaceae; genus WQXQ01. Next base: position 15,727 of record WQXU01000035.1, on the reverse strand, counting down.
TGCTCGCTGCCAAGAATAAACACCCTGTCATCCAGCAGAATGGGATAGCCTCCTGCATTTTCGACAGTTAAAACGGTATTATCATTTATGTTATTAATTGAAAGGCTCTCAGGTTCTGCGCCGTATTCTGTCCACATATTCTGACCAAGGTAGATATCGTTTGTTTTAATTCTGTTTAATGCAAATTGCCCCGACGAATCGGCATAGCCAAAATATCCGCCTAAAGTAAAGGGAAAAAACTGCTGCGCTGCGGCAAAAATACCGGAATCGCTCTGTATTTCTGAAGCGTTCTGCAGCGAAACAACCCACCCTGGAGCAAGTACAGTCTCACGCGGAATTGGTCTTGCGGCAATAAAAAAATAGACAATAAAAAACAGGAAGACAATGACAAATCTTGTTCTTTTCTTTTTCTGTGCCAAAAATCCTCCCTATCGGAACAGCAGAACTCATTATATAATATAAAAATATTGGAGGCAAGCATGATAGAAAAAAATCAAATGGATTCATTATTTACCCAGGCGAGGCAGGCAGCGGAAAAAGCATACGCGCCTTACTCAAAGTTCCGGGTTGGCGCAGCTCTTCTGTGCGAAGACGGAACTGTTGTCACCGGCGTCAATGTGGAAAACCGTTCGTTCGGACTTACGGTTTGCGCCGAAAGAAACACCCTCTGCACTGCTATTGCGCAGGGGAAGCTCTCTTTCCTGGCGCTTGCAATTTCTACTCCTGACTCGATTGAGCCCGTCGGACCCTGCGGAGCATGCCGTCAGGTAATGGGAGAGTTCATGGCGGCGGATACCCCTGTGCTTTTCGGAGGCAGCGGACAAAACCGGGTAAACTCAACTGTTGGGGAATTACTGCCACTAGATTCACTGCATGAACTTAAAAAATGATCTTATACTGTTTGAATATGCTGGAATATATTGACATCTATTGCCTTGCCATGCAACAATAAGCTATGGCAGATGATGATATACTTACCCTGGATGAGGTTGCAAAATACTTAAGGGTTTCGGAACGCACTGTTTATGACTGCGCCCAAAAAGGGGAAATCCCGGCAGGAAAAATCAGAACTGCCTGGCGTTTCAAAAAGTCAGAGATTGATAAATGGGTCAATGACAAGCTGACATCAACCAGTTTGAATCCGCAGATAACTCCTGTTAATGCAGAGTCCATCATGTCGCCGCACCGCATGCTTTTTACAAATTACTCAAGCAAGAGGGATACGCTTCTTGCGCTGGCGGAAAATCTTGCAGCCGCTCCCCAGGTAAAGAACAGGCAGGAATTATCTACAGAAATTTTAAAACGCGAAGAGCTGATGAGTACTGCCATTGGCTGCGGGATTGCGATTCCGCATGTACGCCTTTCATCGGTAACAGACCTTGTGGTTTCTGTCAGCGTCAGCCGCACAGACATTGTTGATTTTTATCCTCTGGATGACGAACCTGTAAGGCTGGTCTTCATGATTGCCGCCGCCCATAATCAGCATGCCTATTATCTTCAAACACTTTCCTGGTTCAGCACGCGTCTTAAAAACCGCGAGCTGCGTGATGCTCTTCTGGCATCTGAAACTTCACAGCAGGTTTACGATCTTTTAACAGGAAAATTAAATTAAATTACGGCATTAAATTTTATTCATGATCGAATACTACTGCAAACCAGTGCCTTATATCGGTTTGCTGCTGATCAATAAGCCCAATATCGATACTTGCCGTTGTTTCCGCTACAAGCCACTGAGTCCCAAGCGCTTCAAACCGCGCGCCTGATCCGGCTACTTCAGCAAGACCCATCGCATGGCTGTAATAATGTGAGAGCATTATTGCGCCCCTCATATTTGCATTGAAAAGAAGCATTGCAAAAAGCATGGCGCGGCTGTCGCAGTCTCCGCGGCCCTCTGTAATTGCAGTCACAAGATTTACAAAATCGCTTCCGCTTAAATCGCGCTCGTATTCAAAACCCTGTACAAAGGTAAGGACTCTTTGCGCAAAGGCCCTCTTCTGCTCATTGGCGGAAACGGCATGCCCGTTAAAATTGCGCACAACAGCAGAGGCGGCGTTAAATATTCTGTCATATGAATCGCGGAAAATAAAACGGTAATAACGTATACACGCAGCCTGCAGATACGGCGTGTTTAAATACGCGCCAAGAATTGAAAACTCGCGTTCTATTAAAACCTGCGCAGCTTCAGCGTCATGTTCATATATCATGGCGCTAAGGCCCCTGACAGCAAGCGGGGTGTTTTTTAATTCTCCGCGCGGATAACTGTATTCCATTACCGGGCCGGGATAGCGGCGATCAGCGGCTGTCGGGCTTATTGAATCGAGCGCCGAAAGGTGAAACAGTTCCATTCCCTCTTTGCCGGCAGGACCGTAAGAGAGAGCAAGCATTGCCGCGGCGGCGTTTTCAAGTCCAAGGGCAAGACCCCAGCCGTCAAATTCACCGAAGGTCAGTTTCATTACAGCAGCCTGTTTATCACGATACTGAAAAAAATCCGCTTCGCCGCGGTTAGACAACCTTCGATTCACGTCATTTACAAGTTCAAGCATGGTGTTAAAACGGCCGTTGTAAACAATAATATCAAACATTAATCCTTCAGGGCCGCTGAATGAAAAACGATCCCTTCCGTCTCCGTCTGTAAAATGATAGCCTTCCGGAAGATCGATAAAAAATCCCCATGTAGGAGAGAACATGGGTTCGGCAAAGGCGAAAACCGGTATTAATAATATCAGCAGAAAAATTCTTTTCACGAAAACCCCTATTTGTATTAATAATAACACATATTATGCTATTATTATCGGAGTGAAAAATATAGAAATTCTCCATGAAGATGAATTATCGATAGTAGTTAATAAACCGGCAGGACTTGCCGTACAGGGCGGACAGGGCATAAAAACATCGCTTGATAATATCCTTGCTTCAATGAGCAGCAAGCCGCTTCTGGTTCACAGACTGGACAAAGACACTTCAGGAGCGCTGCTTGCTGCAAAGGGGCGCGAGGCTGCGGCTCTTTTTTCACGTTTAATAAACAATAAAAAAACTGTCAAAAAATATATTGCTGTCTGCGCCGGACGCCCAAAAAAAAATGAAGGCATTATAACAGATGAGTTATACATCCGCGGAAGCCTTAAGAAATCCATAACAAAATTCAAAGTTATTAATAGCGAAAAATTGACGGCGGTATCCGGAGTTGAATACTCGGTTCTGGAACTGGAACTTGGCACCGGAAGAATGCATCAAATTCGCCGGCATCTTGCCATGAACGGAAACCCGGTATTGGGCGATGATAAATACGGAGATTTTTCACTTAATAAAAAATTATACAAGGAAGCCGGATTAAAGCGCCTGCTCCTTCATGCATCGCGTTTAATAATAAATGATGAAATAAAACTGGATACAACTGCACCCTTGCCGGAATATTTTAATCCCTATACATCAAGTCTCAATTGACTAAATATGTAAATTTGTACAATATTAGGTGAATATGGAAAAACCCCATGGTCATGTCTCTCGCCCCTGGCTTGAGAGTTTGAGCTCAGATGAATTGATAAAACTTGCCGACACTTATGGCATTGACATTCCGCCGGGGTTGGAAAGAATTTTTATAATTGAAGAATTGCTTGAAGCTTCCAGTATGGATGAACAGGAACCCGCAGAAGAAATCGGCGTTAATCCGTCCTACTCGGAATCTGCCCTGCTGCCAAAGCAGTACAATATTTCGTTTATCGATGTAATTATCAGAGACCCGCTTTGGATTTTTGCATTTTGGGAAATAAAAGGACATGACAGGGAAATACATGAAAATGCCGCTGATTTTAAAAGTTATTTTCTAAAAATCATCCCGCTAGACGAAACTTCCGAAACTGTAAAACCTGAAGACGGGCAAAAACCGGGAGATAATTCCTTTACCGTATTTGTCAGCGCAGATGACAGTGCAAGGTATCTTGGTTTTGCTGCTCCCAGCCATTCAGAAAAATGTGCGCCTGTTTGTTATATAATTAAACTTGGAGTAATCCGCGGCAACAGTGAATTGAATCTTGCAGCCTCGGCGCCTTTTTACATGCCAAGGCTTTATGAAAATGACACTGTAAACGAAATGAGCCGCAACCCTTTAGTCCGCCTGTCCGGAATGCAGGACTTATCAATAATAAAAAGTACGGATCGCCAGTCCAGAATAAAGAGGCAATAATATGGAATTCCGTTATGCGATCTCTTTTGTTCTGGAAGCTCATTTGCCCTTTGTAAGAGAATATAACAAGGAAGATGAACTGTCACAGGCGGGCGAAGAGGGACGCCTTTTTGAATATATTTCCGAAACGCTCCTACCCCTCCTTGAAGTTCTGCACCGTTTGGAAACAGATCATGTGCATTTCAGGCTTGGCTTGGCAATTTCTCCCACTTTGTGCCACATGTTAAGCGATGAGCATCTTCAAAAAAAATATCTTGCCTATATCGACAAACAAATTGAATTCGGCAGGCAGGAACTCGATCGTACTGCAAATAACAGCGGGCTTAACAAGCTGGCTCAAACCTATTACAACAGAATCGTAGACAGAAGAATTTCATACACCGAACGTTATGAAAAAAATCTCCTTAAAGCCTTTGATTTTTTCAGGCGGAAGGGCAAGGTAGAAATCCTTAGCGGATGCGCAACCCATGCTTTCCTTCCGTTTCTAAGCCACAATCATGAGTCTTTGCAGGCGCAGGTTGAAACTCCTGTTTCCATTTACCGCCGCCACTTCAGCAGCCCGCAGGGGTTTTGGCTTCCATGCCTTGGCTGGACTTCCGCGCTGGAACCTTATTTAAGGGCTTACAACTACACTTACACAATTATAGATAGTCACGGACTTTTGTTCGGTAAACCTTCGCCGGATAAAGGCTGTTTTTTTCCGGTAAAAACACCTAACGGAACTTTCATCCTTGCGCGGGATCTGCATGCGGTGCGCGGCATGGAAAAAATTACTGCCGATGAATCGTACCGCAACAATGACAGGGATGTGGGTTATGAGTTACCGCCGGAAATAGTGAGTTCTTTTTTAAGCATGGAAGGAGAAAGACGCAGAACAGGATATAAATATTGGGCACGCAAGGCAGACGACGGGCAAAATGCAGTATATAACCCGCAGGCTGCATCAGATAAAATAGCCGAACATACAAGAGCATTTCTGGAAAGCGCAATAGCAAGGCTGGAAGAGGCGTCAAAAAACATGGAAGAGATGCCGATAAGCCTTTTTGCGCATAACGCCGATTACTTCGGGCGCTTCTGGCACGAGGGGCCGCAGTTTCTGGAAGAGCTTTTCCGCATGGCATCCGGTTACAGGGATATTAAGTTTGTATGCCCCAGCGAGTATATTTTTAAACAGAACCTTTCTGCGCTTCAGGTAGTTGAACCTGAGTTTTCAGCTAACGGTTCCAACGGTTATGCGGAAACATGGCTGAATGTTTCCAGTGACTGGATCTACCGCCATCTTTACCGCGCCATGGAAAGAATGACCGAACTTGCAGAACGCTTTCCGGATGACACAAGCCTTAAAGAACGCGCGCTTAACCAGGCCGCGCGGGAAATACTCTTAGCGCAATCTTCCGACTGGCCTGCTCTTTTATTCAAACAGGACTCCACAGAATATGCGCGCAACCAGGCGGAAAACGCGCTTCGCAACTTTACAACAATTTATGAAGCCCTTCGCAGCAACTACATCAGCACAGAATGGCTTACAACCCTTGAGCGCAAACACAATATTTTCCCGAATATCAACTACAGAATTTTCCGCAGAAAAAAATAAGTTTTGTAAAAATTATTTAGTTTTTAGTTTTTAGAAATTTTACAGCTCATTGAAAATTTTAGAAATCCAGCCTGTAGAGGTCTTCTATACGCAGGGTGAGATCGCCGCGATCTTCAAGCATGTTAAGGCTTTCTCTTGCAGGATCGTATCTTGGATTTAACCTTAGAGCTTCTTCCCAGCACAGCTTTGCATCATCAAGGTTTCCGCGGGAGAATGCTTCAAGGCCTAAAAGGTACAACTCATCAATTTTGTCGGAAGTTTGTTTTCGTCCGCGGTCACCAAGGTCAAAACGCACTGCTAAACTTACCCTGTTCAGAGGCTGCATTTGCGTTAGAAAATCCAGCGTATAATTTATATCAACGGCAACTTTATTAAGGTTTACGGCGCTGCCTACAGTTATGCGGCTGCTTCCCGCTTTAAGCATTAAACCCGAACGCATGGACAGAAAATTTGTAACATTGACTGAAACTCCAAAAGCCCCGTACGGTAATTCAGAAACCTCAGGCTCCATCATGTTTACAGGGACATAAAAATCCAGGGCAAAGGCAACTGGACGTATCGGCTTGTATGAAATTGCCGCTGCAGCGACAGTGGGAAGCGGTTCATCCATCGACGGCGGCCCAAGATTGCGTATAACAAGCGCGGCGGATGCATTTTTCTCCCTTGCAACATAGCCTTTTAACATGTTAAACCTGACCAGCATGCCGATATCCGCCATACCCATCGCCGCAGACTGTGAAAGACCTGAACCTTTTATAATATTGTCGCGGCTATCGGTGTAATCAGGCATGAGCCGGAAAGCGCCTTTCAGGCTGATCCCCAAAGACAGCCCTGAAAAATAATAACCGGCAAGAAAATTGTAGGAGGTATTTAAAATCGCAACACCCTCGAAGTAATAACCGCTGGAAACTCTTTCTCCGTAATAGTTGTACTCGGTAAAAGGCGTATAAAGCCATTTGGCCCCGGCAGCAAGACCAAGATTCCCGAAACGGGTCGCATATGCTATGCCTTCAATTTTTGTGTCAGCTATCCAGTTATTGTGGAAAAACGCAAGCTCCGTCTTTTCAAGCATGGAAGAACCGGCCGGATTAAACTCCAGAAAGGAAATATCGTCAGAAAGCGCAGTAAAAGCTCCTGCCATACCCTCTGAACGCCCGCCCATCGGGATATTTAATACAGGAAAAGCGGTCAAACCGGCATTATTGTCAATTCCGTAAATATTATTTAAATAATCCGCCGCATTTCCGTAAAAATCATGCCTGTCGGAAGCTAATACGGAAAAAAGAGGAAAAAATATCAGCACAGCGGCTAAAACCGCTATTTTTAAATACGTCACTATACTATAATATATCGGAAAATACAAAAAAAATAGTATACCTGCGAAGGATTATAAGAAAAAATACGATAATATAATATAGTAAGAAAAATGGCGAAATTTGCCCACAGACTGACTATTTTTATTTTATTCGCAGTTCTTTTTCTGCTGGCAGCTTATCCTGTTTTTAGCGGCGGCGGCAGGGAGCCAGATCTGGCCAGGGCAGATGAATTAATCGAAAACAGAAGACTTGACCAGGCGATACTGGTTTTGACGGAATTTGCAAGACGCAATCCAAGCAAGTTTGAAGATGCCCAGCAGCGTTTACGCAGAATATACAGAATACGCGATGAGTTTAACCGCACTGCAGACGAATTGATCGCAACGCTTATAGTTGAGCCTGAAAACGATGATAAGATCCTTGCTTTATCAAGGCACCTTTATACCCTGGAACATGAGGACAGTCCTCTTTTAATTAACTTTGTGGCCAGAACCCGCGAAATTGCGCAATTCAACGTAAACAGAAATCATTTGCGCGGCATTCTGGAAAGGGGCCGCCTTCTTCTTGACAGGGGAGAAAGTTTTGCTGCTCTTCAAACATATGCAGAAGGCATGGACTTTATGCGTATCGAATTTTTCGCAGCAAGATTCGGTGATTCTATCGATAACGAAGTCAGGCGTGAAACAGAAAGCGTAGAATCCATGCTTGCATCTTTCCAGCAGATAAGTTCTCAGATGGGCGCAATTTCGGCAGAACTGATACGTGCAGTTAACTCAGGCGAACTTACAGGAATTCCGGAGATAACAGGCCGCCTGACAGCCGCCATGGACAGATTTATAGCGCAGAAGCAGAGATTGTATACTTCTTTAAATTCATTTGAGAGAATTCTTGATAACATAAGATCTGTTAACCCGGAAATGGGCGATCGCAATCATCTTTCTTTTTTAACGGTATTAATGCGCGGGCGCACGGTAGATTCATTTAACGAAACGGAAGGCATGCTTGGCGCTTTTGACAATTACTGGAAAAACTCAATTGGTTCTGTCATCAGTGCGGTTACATCGCGTGTAGAAAGGGCAAATGCCGCAGCTCTTGCATCTCTTACTGCGGGAAATTATTCAAATGTTTCAGCATCCCTTAATAACACGGATTTTTTTGTAAACCTTACTCCGCTGTATTTCGGAAGGCACCAGAGGCTTTTTGATAATGCTCCGGCAGGCGCAAGGCCGCAGACGATTGCGCTGTTTGGAAACACTGTTCTTGATATCGATATAAATTCATATCTGGAAATTACAGCATTAAACGAAGCCAATAATTTTCTTTTACAGGCAGCAAGTCTAGCCACGCGGCAAAATATTGATCGCACAGCTCTTGTGCGCTGGCGGGAAGGCAGCATCAGCACAACTGCGGCTTTAAACATAGAACAGCAGACAAGAATGAGTATAAACACAATGCAGCGTTCCATTGCGGATATTGCAGCAAGAGCCAATCAGGTTCACGTTGACATAAACAGGCATCATAATGTAATGCATGTTCTTAATGCGGCAAGAGCCATAGAAGGCATGCAGACCTTCCATCTTGCGGAAGAACAGCAATCGGCCCAAAGATACTATACTATTGCAAATCAGAGCCTTATAAATAATCTTGGGCAGAGAAGAACCCAGTTTGAATCGGGCAGAAACTATCTTAACGGCGAGAGCCGCACAGACTCCGAAGGAGTTGTCACTGTTCACCGTTATCCAGCCGAGGCGTTAGCGGAGCTTACCGCGATGCTCACGGCAATTACAGATGATCTGCAGGCAGGAAACACTGTATTAAATCAGTTTGCAAATGAGCAGCCGGCAGTCGGCTCCATGACAGAAATTTCAGGTATGCGCGCAAATCATCAGACAACTGTCAGCAGTTTAAACGAATTACGCGCGCAGGGCATTGCGTTAGCTGACATCGCGCGCAGCAGTTCAACCCAGGCCGAAGCGTACAGGCAGGAAGGAGAGCGGCTGTTCAGGGAAGCGCAGACATTTTTTCAAAGACAAAATTATGACACAGCGCGCGACAGGATTCAAAGAGCATCCGACAGATTCAATGATTCACTGGAGATACAGGAATCGGCTTCCCTGCGGCTTATGCGCGATACCCAGCTTGTCAATCTTGGCAATGCGATTGCCCAGGCCGAAAACGAAGCAATAATTACTGAAGTGCGAAATCTTGTAAACACCGCGCGCAATTCATATTTTGCAGGAAATTTTGCGCAGGCGGAAGACAGCCTTACAAGAGCAAGAAACCGCTGGCGCGTAACAAATACCGAAGAAAACGAAGAAGTTATATACTGGCTTGGCATTGTCCGTACCGCTCTTGCCGCTACATCCGGCAGGGTAATACCTCCTACCGCTCCGCTGTACCCGGAAATGAGCCAGCTTTTAAGCCAGGCTCAAAGAAATTTTGATGAAGGCGTACGTCACATAAACGCAGGACAGCGCACGCTCGGACTTACAAGGTTTGACGAAGCGCGGCAGCTTACGCGGGAAGTCAGGCTGATGTTTCCGGTCAATCAGGAAGCGGGCATTCTTGACTTGCGAATCGAGCAATTTATGGATCCTGCCGCCTTTAATGCTTCATTTGAACAGCGGCTAAGGACAGCTGTCTCCGGAACAAGAGTCCGCTCCATGGAAGCCTTTGCAGACCTGTTAAACCTGGCGGAAATAAATCCAAGGTATCCCAATATAAGAGCTATTGTAACTCAGGCGGAAATCGATATGGGATTCCGTCCGCCGCCGCCGAATCCGGTAAGCGTTGCGCGTTCAGCAGAGCTGACAGTTTCCGCCAGCCGGATTCTGGACGGAAATCAAACTGCTCAATACGAAGTTGCTCTGGCGCAGCTGAACGAAGCCATAAGTTTAAATCCTGCAAATATGGAAGCGCCGCGCGTAAGGGACAGGCTTTTAAGCAGAATGAGCGTTCCAGGCGGCATTGTCCTGTCAAGCCAGGATGAAGCTGATTATCAGAGAGCGTTACGCGAATTACAGGCAGGAAATAATCTTGCTGCATTTGCCCTTGTACAAAGGCTCATGCAGAACCCGCAGAACCGCAATATTACAAAACTTGTAGAATTGCAGCGGAGGATACAATCGGTATTATGATAAAAAATGCATACTTTAAAATATATTTGCAAGGCATAAGCGCCGTTCTCTGCTGGTTTTTAATGACAGTAACGGGATTAATCCTTGCGGCGCCTTCTGTTCATGCTGAAGATTTATACTGGGAAGAGGCTGCTCTTTTTTCTTTCCGCCCCGGACAGTTCCCGATAAGCGCGCATTCGGAAAACCTGTCAGTTATAGCATGGCAGGAAGTTACACCTAACACTACTCCGGGCATTACTGCAGGCGGCTTTATCAATGTAAATCTTGCTGTAAAGGAAGCGGACAGCGACTGGCAGAGAAGAGGGATAGTTGCAGGCCCTTATGCATTCCTTGGAACAGAGCCGTCTATCCTCAGCATGGTAATCGATAACCGGGAAAGAATAATAATTGCTGCTGCCGCAGGAAGCGCCCAGACAGAAATATTAATATCCACAGACAAGGGACAGAGTTTTACCCGGCGCACTGTCGCTCTGGGCGCCGAGAATACAGTCGCTCCGCGTATATTTGTGCGCGCAGACGGCGGTTATCTTCTTTTTGTTACAAGAGGACGCGCACAGGCGCTTTCTATTTATTATTCACGTTCCGATGACGGGAATAACTGGTCGCCTTTTGAATTTTTCACGCCGGAAAACACGCTTTCGCTTAACTTTCTTCCAACTCATGCAAGCATTGGAAGAAGAGACATTGTGTTTTTTCAATCGCTGATTATGGGCACAGAATCCTTGTCGACATTCCAGTTATTTTTTAAAACAAGCGATGACAACGGAAGAACATGGTCACAGGCAAGAAGATGGACAACATTCAACGATCCTGTAATTCAAACACAGGCGCCGGCGGACAGCTTTGACAATCAGCGTCCGCATCTTACAAGGCACGGAAATAATCTGCTTCTTGTCTGGGAAAGGCGCTTTTCCAATCAGTCGCCGCAGATATACAGCGCCATTATAGATCAAAATGCAGGTATAAACGGGCGCGCAGAGCGCGTGAACAATGTAGATGCATACAGCCAAAATCCCATCGGCTTTATTGTAGACAATAATCCCATGGTTGTATGGTTTGATAACCGCAGCGGAAACAACAGAATCATTCTGGCCCAGCGCGATAATTTCGGCTGGAATAATCATCCGCTTTCAAGTGCGGCAATGGAAGCGTCTTTTGCAAGGCCTGTTGTGGGCCGTGACGGCACCTATGTTTTTTGGCAGACAACAGCGCGGGATTCAGGGCGCATCTATATACTTGCGCCGGATACATCTGTTGCAAGCCCGAGAATAACCGCAGCAAACTTTACGCCTTTAAGAGCCAGCCGGTCAGAGAGAGCCCGTGTTACGTGGAATATTCCTGCGGACACTTCCGGTATTTACGGCTTCTCATGGACGTGGAGCCAGGATGCAAACACAGTGCCGCCGGAACAGGTAATGATTTATAACATTGGCAATACGTCAAACCTCAACCTGGAACACAATGCATCAAGTGACGGCGAATGGTTTTTCAGCGTCCGCGCGCAGGACTTTGCAGGCAACTGGTCAGAACCTGCGCAGATTATGTATTACAGAAAAAGTACTCCGCCTCCCGCATTGACAATAATCGAACCGGAACTTGATGATAACGGATTTCTGCTTTCCAATACTTTTAATATGCTATGGCAGCCGTCAACAGATGCCTATGTTGCAGGTTACACCTGGAATCTTCAATACCTGGGTTTAAGCGCCCAGACAAATGAGAATATAAATATTAATCCGCCTCCTTCCGTTGTTATGGGAGCAAGTAATTCTGTCAGTTACAGGAATCAGGAAAACGGCCTCTGGGCATTTTCAGTATCAGCAATTGATCATGCAGGCAATATAGGGCAGCCGTCAAATATAATTTTCAGGACAAATAAATTTATACCATTTACAAGCGTAAGTTATATTGATGCGCAGCAGGATGATCAGGGAGTGCTTTCCATCAGGATAATCGGACGCGGTTTTTCAACAGGCGGACAAATATCATCTATTGTTTTGGAGACAGACCAAAGACAGGAACAGAGTACAGGCAATTTCAATATTTTGTCGGACAGGGAAATCAGCGGAATTATTTTTGAAAATATAAATGAAGGCCAGTACCGTTTAAGGCTGAACCATACCGGCAGAGGATGGTATACCGCCGATGCATTCATTCCTGTTGCCAGAACCGGGACTGTCAAATTCGGCGATTACTCGCGCGAGTGGAGGCCGACATGGACCATTCAAAATCAGGGGTGGCTGACGTTTAATCCGGTCTGGGCGCTCGTTGCACTGCTGATTTTATTCTGCGCGCTTGGAATGATTGCTACAATCCGGGGAATAGGCGGAATTATTACAGAAGGAGCGCTTGTAAAACAGGAAGCGCTTGCAATTCTTACAGGAGATTTTATGCCAATGGAAAAGAAACAAAAAGTTGTGCAGATACAGCACAGAAGAAGAGGACTGCGTTTTAAATTTGCATCCTTCACAATTGGACTTATTCTTCTTGTTGTTATAATGATTTCTACGCCCATGTACATCATAATGACAAATACACTGCAAAGGACCCTGCTTGAAAGTTTATGGGATCGTTCCAAAGTTCTTCTGGAAGGACTTGCTTCCAGCACCAGAACGTATATGCCAATGGCGATTCAATCAATGGGAGAAAGAGGCGCGCTGGAATTAATGTTCCTGCCGGCGCAATCCTCTGCTCTTCCGGAAGCAAATTACATTACAATTACAGGGTACGGTATCGGTTCAATTCATACAGATCATGTCTGGGCATCAAACGATCCTGATATCGACATAAAACTTGACACGTCAGAATTGCGGCGCGGCACATCGCGCATTACAGACTCTCTTAGCCCGTACTACAATGAAATATCAAACGAGCTTAACAAGCGCGCACAGGAAGCCGCAGGCGATCTTTCACAGACTATCAGAGAGCTGTATGATCAGGGACTTGCGCTGGCGCTTCGCACCGATGCCGAAGGGGAGCGCCTGCGAAATGACATTCAGGTAACGATTACTTCCCTGGAAGTAAAACTAAATGAAATTCTTACAGGTATCGCAGGAGATATAAACTCTTATCCGCAATTTTCGACTGAAAAAATCTCCTACGATGAAACCTCATATATCTTTTACAAACCTGTAATGTACCGCCAGGGCGCAGATGATAATTTCTACCGCGGATTAATCCGTCTGGAAGTTTCTCTTGATGCAATCATTGAAAGAATTTATCAGGGGCAGATCACCATTCTTATTACAATCGGAATTGTAGCGCTTGCTGTAATGCTGATTGGAATTATCGGAGCTTTTACATTCTCTACCCTTATCATAAGACCCATTAAAAAACTTGTAAAACATATTGAAATAATCCGCGATACGGAAGACAAGGCAAAACTTGCAGGGATGGACATAAACATTCCAACAAGAGATGAAATTGCAATCCTTGGCGGCACAATCAATGACATGACACAGGGTCTTGTAAAAGCGGCTCTTGCGGCTTCGGATCTTTCCATCGGCAAGGAAATACAGAAAAAGTTTATCCCGCTTGATGTTGACAATCACGGCAACAAGCAAAGCAGCGGATTAAAGAAAACGCCGAACCTGGATTTCTTTGGTTACTACGAAGGCGCCAAGGGAGTATCGGGAGATTACTTTGATTACAAGGATCTTGATGGCCGTTACTACGCCATCATCAAGTGTGATGTGGCCGGCAAGGGAATTCCGGCAGCTCTTATCATGATTCAGGTTGCAACAATGTTCCTTAACTATTTCAAGCAGTGGAAACCCAACGCGAAGGGAATGCATATAGAAGAAGTGGTTTATCAAATTAATGATTTTATAGAAACATTGGCATTCAAGGGACGCTTTGCCGCCTTTACGCTCTGTCTCTTCGACTCCGTCACAGGAATTGTCCGCTTCTGCAACGCCGGTGATAATATTGTGCGTTATTATGATGCATCTGAAAAAACAATAAAAACAGTTACTCTCCCGCAGACGCCTGCAACCGGCGTACTCCCCAACTTTATGATAGAATCCACAGGCGGCTACACGGTTCAGAGCATTCAGATCGACAAGGGCGATATTTTATTCCTTTACACTGACGGTATAGAAGAAGCAAAAAGAAGATTCCGCGACAGCAATTTTAAAGAAATACTTTGTACAGAAGGCCCGACCGACACACCGCACGAAAATCATCTTAGCGGCCAGGCTGATGAAGAAATGGGCCCGGATCGGGTCGAAGCAATTATAAATGCAGTGATGGCGCGTGAAGTATACACTCTGAAAAAATTCCACAACCCGGAAGGGGAAGTGGAACTGCAGTTTGATTTTTCAACATGCGACGGCCAGGTAGAAGATGTAATTACGGCAATGGTATCTGTAGAAAAAATGTTCCGCTGTTATAAATCTCCGGCTTCAGGAGAGGAATCCCGCGTTCTTGTTGACAAAAAAGTGGATGATTTTTTAAAGAACCATTTCCTTCAGTACAGGCGTTATTGCCTGCATACGCGCGAATACCCTGAAAATCCTGCATATATGTATTATACTCATGTTATGGAAGATGAGCAGTACGATGATCTTACCATATTGGGAATAAAGTTAAAGGAAAAGTAATGAGACACAGTCTCTTGCCAGTGTCCTGTCTTATTCAAATGACACAATAACATGTTAAGTTAATTCCTTATGCAATAAGGAATTAACACATTTTGTTATGTTGGAAACCGAATAAGACAGGACACTAGACTGCGGTATACCGCAAATAAACGGGGGAATAAAATGACATTTGGCGAAAGAATGAAAAACCTGCTTGAGCAGGGCCTTGCCGCATCAAAGGACTTTGCGATTAAAGCAGGCGCAAAAGCGCAGGATCTGGGCGAGCGCGGTTTATTAATGTGGGATGTTAAGCAACTGGAAAACCAGGCGCAAAAGCTCCTTACAAAGCTTGGAAACGAGACCTACATCGCATTTACCGAACGCGATCAGGAAACAATTGAGCGGGATACAATTGAATTCCGCACACTGCTGGATGAGCTTGGCGTTATCAGGGATCAGATAGAAAAGAAAGAGTTCGAGCTTAAAAACAGACCAGCAGTATAAAACCCCTTGATTCTTTTTACAATTTTCTGTACAAGTAAGAATACCTGCAAAGCATTGCAGGCATCATCAGGTTCTTGCATTTTTTAAGAACCTTGGGCCGCTAGCTCAGTCGGTAGAGCATCGCCCTTTTAAGGCGGTGGTCGGTGGTTCGAATCCAGCGCGGCTCAGTGTAAAATAATTAAGGAAAAGCTTCGTCAGTTGACGAGGCTTTTTTTTACTTGAAAACTCGTAGCTGGATTCGAAACGAAGTCGCGGCCTTGAAGACGCGAAAGCGTCTGAAAGGTAAACCAGCATGGAGAGCTTGTAGAAAAAGCCTATTATAAGCTAATGTTGCTCCCTGATTTAGCCTAAAATCTAAATGACCCAATTTAGTTGCCGGAATTGGAAGCATACAGATATTTCATATCCCTGTT
>WQXU01000034.1 GCA_009781635.1 Treponema sp. | reverse complement strand
CCAAAGCTCCATAAACAACAATGTCCCGGTCAGGCTGCTGATGTATATTGGGCGTGTTTACGAAAAAATTCTTGAGCAGGATAATTTATATCAGAGAAAACTTGTAAAAATCCCCACACCGGAATTTATCGTTTTATATAACGGCAAGGAGCCTTATCCCGAATATAATCAGCTAAAGCTATCCGCCGCTTTTAAGGATATAGAAGACTTAAAGTTGATAAAAGGAAGCGGCCTTCCTCTGGAGCTTGTAGTGCATGTATACAACATAAACCACGGCTGCAATCCGCAGATACTGGCAAAAAGCAAGATGCTGGACAGTTACAGTATATTCATATCCATGATATGGGAGTATAATAAGGAATTATCGCTTGATGAATCCATGAGAGCTGCGATAAAATACTGCATAGAAAATGGCATTCTAGGGGATTTTCTTAAGAAGCACGGTTCGGAGGTAATAAATATGCTGTTTGAAGAAATAAGTGTTGAGAGGCTTGGAGCCATTCGATATAAGGAAGGCCGGGAAGACGGCATAGAAGAAGGAAGAGCAGAGGGCAAAGCTGAGGGCAGAGAAGAAGTTTTTGAATTAATGTCTCAGGGGCTCTCTGTAGAAGAAATTAAAAGTCGTTTAATCCAAACAGAAAACTCTGATATGAAATCGAAATAAATGAGGTAATTAATAGGCAGCAACTTAATCACCCTAAATAAAACAGTTGTAAAATATACAATATATGGTATTATAATAATATGGGCATAGATAAATATAAGGTTACCTCGGGTAACAAGTTTCTGTTAAAGAACTATGAAACGACTCCTGGGAAGAATCCCATGTATGACAAAAAGGAGCGTGCGGATATCCTTAAAAAAAATAAGGACGAAATCAGGGTATTGCAATCGCGTTTGTATGCTGACGGCAAGGCCGGAGTGCTGATAGTTCTTCAGGGGATGGATGGCGGCGGCAAGGATTCTGTTATCCGCAATGTAATAGGCGTGAATCCGCAGGGTGTAAAAGTGCATAATTTCAGGCAGCCGTCTACAAGAGAATTGAACCATGATTATCTATGGAGGGTTATACCGGTCTTGCCTCAGCGCGGTATGATTTCCATTTTTAACCGCTCGTACTATGAAGATGTCCTCGTTGTAAAAGTACATGAACTTTATAGAAAACTAAATATTTTAGATCGCTGTAAAGACGACGGAACCATCAAAAGACGGTACAAACAAATTAAAAATTTTGAAGAATATCTTTGGGAAAACGGCGTTATTACCGTTAAATTATTTCTGCACCTTTCAAAGGAAGAGCAATGCAAGCGGTTTCTCAGGAGAATTGACAGGGAAGATAAAAACTGGAAATTTTCAGACAGCGATCTTAAAGAAAGGGGTTATTGGGATAATTATCAGGAAGCCTATGAAACAGCGATTGCCGCGACATCAACGCCTGAAAATCCATGGTGGATACTGCCTGCAGACAAAAAAGAATATACGCATGTTGTAGCATCGGAAGTAATCCTTGAGACGCTTAAAGCGCTTAACCCGCAGTATCCGGTTGTCACTAAAGAACAGCGTCAAACCCTTATTAAAAACAGGGAAATACTTACCGGCAAAAATGCTTAACTGTTAAATGCTTAGGAGTCTTTCAGCTCCTTGGCTTGAGTTTTAAATAAACACATAGTATACTCATGCTATGAAATTTTCTTCACCAATCCTGGGTAAATTAAACCCAAACAAGTTAATTTTAATAATTACGGGAATAGTGGCGCTTATCCTTATAAGCACCAGTGTTTTTATCGTAGATCAAACTGAACAAGCTGTTATTACCCGTTTTGGCAGGTTTATCGGCATAAGGGATCCGGGTTTGCATTTCAAACTTCCCTTCGGCATTGACCGTAATTATACCGTAAATGTCAGGACAGTTCAGACCGAGGAGTTTGGCTTTCGCACAATGAGGGGAGGAAACTTTCCGTCTTATGCAAGCCAGGCAGTCGAGTCCATCATGCTTACAGGCGATTTGAATATTATCGATGTTGAATGGATTATCCAGTACCGCGTTGATGATCCAAGAGCATGGGTTTTTAATGTTCATGAACGCCGTGAAACTATCAGAGATGTGTCGCGTTCAGTAATCAATATGCTTGTCGGAGACCGCGCAATAATGGACATTATGGGAAGAGAGCGCAGCGCTATCGAAAATGAAGCTCTGGATCTTATGAATGTTACGTTCAGGGGTTACAATCTTGGCATCAATGTTATTGCGGTAAGGCTTCAGAATGTTACTCCTCCGTCCGGTGTGCAGGAAGCATTTGAAGATGTAAACAGGGCGATACAGGATCGCGAAAGGCTTATTAACGAGGGACAGCAGTCTTACAACGAGGAAATTCCAAGAGCCAGAGGCGAAGCCGAGCGGATGATCCAGGTAGCGCAGGGTTATGCAACAGAACGCGTGAACAGGGCAAACGGCGATGTTGCCCGCTTTAATTCGGTACACGATGAATACCGCCGCGCCCCGGAAGTTACAAGGCAGAGGCCTTACTATGAAATGATAGAAGAGGTATTCAAAAACGAAGACGGCATGACAATTATCGATCGAAATCTTAGAAATTTCCTGCCTCTTATGAACCTGGGAGGAAACAGATAATGAAAAAAACACTTACTGCTCTTGTTGTTATATTTATAATTGTTCTTGGTATTATTGTAGCCGGCCCTCTTTATGTAATAAATGAAGGCGAGCAGGCTGTTGTCGTGCAACTGGGAAGAATAACCAACATAGTAACAAATGCCGGTTTGCAGGTAAGAATTCCTTTTATAGATGAAGTTGTCCGTTATCCTAAAAAGATTATGGCATGGGACGGCGAAGCCAGGATTATTCCAACAGCGGAAAGACAGTTCATTTTTGTTGATGTTGTTGCCCGCTGGCGCATTTCAGATCCAAAAGTTTTTTATGAATCAATTAACACAGTAGAAGCGGCTTATTCCAAGCTGGCGGAAATTATCGACTCTGCAGTGCGTACTGTAGTAGCGGAAAATCCCCTGATAGAATCGGTACGAAACTCCGACATTATTATGGAACGTTTAACGGAAACAGAAAGTCACGGACTGGATGATGATATTGAAATCGAAATCATCAATTCTACAACGCAAACTGATTCAAGCCACAGGGCTATTTCAAAGGGACGCCGCCGGCTTGCAGAAGAAATTCTTGACCGCTCACGGCGTATGGTTCCGGAATACGGCATTGAACTTATCGATGTTGTAACGCGGCAGATTAGTTATTCGCCGGAACTTACACCAAGCGTTTATGCGCGTATGATTAGGGAACGCAATCAGCTTGCCATGGCTTACCGTTCGGATGGCGAAGGCCGCAAGGCGGAATGGCTTGGCAGAATGGACAACGAAAAGCGTTCCATACTTTCAGCCGCTTATACACAGGCGCAAACAATTATGGGAAATGCAGATGCAAGGGCTGCAAGGATTTATGCTGATGCATATAACAGGGACAGAACATTCTTTGACTTCTGGAGAGCGATTGAATCCTACCGCCAGACAATGCCTCAGTTTGAGAAAACCCTTACTACCGATATGGAATATTTCCGCTATCTGTATTCAACAAGATAAAAAAGGGATGAGATGGAATTGAATATCCATATTTCCAGCGTAGATAACAACCCGGCGGTATGTTTTGACACCGGGCTGGATCCCCGTTCGTTTGCAAGGACAAAAATGTCACAAAGCCTGATCGAACAGGGCTTTGTAGTAAGCGCTGACGGAACGCACAAAGTATGGAGACCTTCAGGGGTTAATGAAACAAACGGATCCATGAGAGTTTTTGGGCCGGTATTCCAGGGAAAGAGACTCGATCTGCTGCTTGATGAAGTTAATATCTATGCAAACCGGCAGACTGCGCTTGAAGCTGTTGTTTACTGGATAAGATCAAAAATGTTTTTGGGTGAAACACGATCTGCGTACAATCCCGGCGCATCATTTATCAGCCTTGATAATAACGGCATTAATCCGAAGGGCAGCGTTTTTTTTGCACCGGAAAATTTATCAAACCGCTGCCTGCATATGGAAGGCACGCAGCCCGACCGGTACAATTGCCCCGATTTAATCGGCATGGATACCGCAGCTTTTTGCGCTGCAGTAATGTTATACAAAATATTTACAGGTGTTCATCCTTATCCGTCTGCAGAAATTTATCAGGATATGAGGGAAGGCGTTTTCATGCCGCTGCATTTTGCAGCCCCGGATTTGGATGATAAAATTTGCAGCCTTATTCAGGCCGCGCTTCTTTTGCCTGTTGCAAAAAAACGAAGTAAAAACGGCACAGATATTCTAACAGAGCTTTTGGAACTCTTACTCGGAGCGGAAGGTTCTGTAATTTCTCTTTCATCGTTATTCAGCAAAACGTCCGCAGAAAAAAAAGATTTAATAGAAAAAGAAAAAAAACTGCATGCAATAAAGCAAAATTCATTTATAAAAACAAAGCGTTTTGTTACACGCAACAAGCATCTTCTTATAGGAATTTCAATAGGCCTTATTTTCATGTTATTTGTGATATTCAGCACAATGGAAGGATTTTCAAAACGCCCGACAACGGCGGGAATGTCACCTGACAATGTTGTCACTGCATATTATGAGGCATTCAGTTCATTAAATCATGCGATAATGGAAGCTTGCGTTCAGGGAGCCGATAAGGCCGATATAAATGCGGCGGCAAGTTTATTCGCTGTTATAAGGACAAGGCAGGCATATGAGGGAGCGTCATCTTCTACACTTATCCAGGCCAGGGTCTGGAAGGAAAGCGGAGGCGATCTGCCGGCTCCCAATGTATTCGGCGTAACGGACTTAACCATAGATTATTTGGGCGGCAATGAAGACCAGGGATTGATGGTATTCCGTGCAAGTTATCACTTATGGGCGCCGGATGAAAGCTTTGCAAGAAACCGCAGTGATGTTCTTACACTAAGGCGGGACAGGCGCAGAAACTGGAGAATTATCGAGATTCTTCGTACTGAAAGATAATTAAATTACAAACTGTTACTCAGCCAACTATTTATTAACATCCGCGACAGCGATCCTTCTCCAGGCAATTCCGGCAGGTTTTCGCATGTGAACCAGCCGGCGTCTTCTATCTCATCGCCGTCCGGTTTAACTGTTCCTGATAAATAACGCGCCTTAAAACCCAGCATTAATGAATTTGGAAAGGGCCACGGCTGGGATTTTACATATTCAATATCTTTTATTTCTATATTGACTTCTTCGCGGACTTCACGCGCGACAGTTTCTTCCAGCGTTTCACCGGCTTCATTGAATCCGGATATATGGCTGTAAACCCTGCTGCGGAATCTTTTGTTATGCGCAAGAAGTATTCTGTTTTCATTATCTGTAATTACAACAATGACCGCAGGACATATTCTTGGAAATTCTGTCCGCCCGCAATTAGGGCAAATACGCTGCGCCTGTCTGTCTGCATCTTTATTCTCAGCGCCGCAGGTTCCGCAAAAACGCGAATCCTTTCTCCATTGTACAATATGGCAGGCGCGGATTATATTTTCCAGGTTTGTACCGGACACGGCAAGAAGCTGGCGGACCGGAATGCTCTTCCAGTTATCAGGCAGAACAGTTTCTGCAGAAATTGATACTGCATTTATTACTTCTCCGCTGTTTAGCGCAGGTATCTTAAGTATTTCAGGATTAATAAATTCTTTGGATAATTCTAAGGGAAGACCGGTATCAGCCTGAAAATCATCAGTATCCAAAGGCAGGAGTAATGAATCACCACGAAAGAAAAATGCCTGCTTCAATTAAAAACTCCTTTGTTAATAATACGGTAATCTTTAAAAACTTTTTAGTTTTAAAGATTGAAGTTATTATATCATTTTTTGAGGCTAAAAGCTTCAAAAAGCATTAAATTGTTATCTGTATGGAAACCTCTAAAAAGAATTTTTATAGGTTCCCATACTTAAGAATTTGTTGTTTATCAATGATAATTATCATATATTATATAGAGGCGCAAATAATTTAATAATGATATTTTCCTGTAATAACCTGCGTTATAAGGAGGGATGAATGTATAAAGCAAATTATCTTGAAATGCTGCCGTTAAACAGTATAACAAAATATGCTAAAGGGCAGCCGAATGACGGCGTTCCTTTTACCGGATTTCCAAGGGTGCATCCGTCCGATAAAACCAAATTAATTCTTGTAAGCGATCCGCTGGGAAAAGAGCCGGCCGTGCTGGAGTTCAGGCTTGAAGATATTCTTTTTGTTGAGGAAGTCCCGTCTGCAATAACAGAAATCGGCGAGGGGATTCTGCTTGTAAAACTTTGGGTCAGACGCGGAGCTGTCGGAGTAAGACTTGAACCGTTCGAGGTAGAATGAACCGTTCTCCCCTATTTATGACAGATAAAGGCGAGGACATTCAATGCGAACTATGTCCCAATAACTGCAGAATTAAAAACGGCGGTTTCGGCGCATGCGGCGTTAGGGGCAATAAGAGCGGAAAGGGAATCATTCCTTTTTACGGATTTGTCTCCGCCTTTGCAGTTGATCCAATCGAAAAAAAACCTCTTTATCATTTTAAACCGCATTCCCAAATACTTTCTCTTGGTTTTACAGGCTGCAATCTGCGCTGCCCCTTTTGCCAGAACTGGCATATTTCGCAAAACACAGAGATCTGCGATCAGGGTCATGGCAGATGGATGCAGCCAGGTGAAGTTATTTCCGCTGCCTTAAAGCATGATACACCCTCTATTGCTTACACTTACTCAGAGCCTCTTGTTCATGCAGAGTATGTTCTGAACTGTATGGCTCTTGCACGCAAGCACGGAATCGCAAACGTACTTGTAACAAACGGCTGTGTTAATAAAGAAGCTGCATCTATAATTTTAAAACTTACAGATGCCGTTAATGTAGATTTAAAATGTTTCTCTGCGGAAACTTACAAAAACATCCTTGGATATAAGGCTGAAAATACTTTGCAGGCAGTTCTGGATTTTATCAGGGTTTGCCATGAAATGGATGTTCATATGGAAATAACCACTCTGGTTGTTCCGGATTTGAATAATTCACAGGAGGAATTAAATGCCGCAGCCGGTTATATCGCTTCAATAAGCGAAGACATACCATGGCACCTAACAGCCTATCACCCCGATTACCGCTGGAACGCTCCGCCTACAAATCCCGTTTTTTTAAGAAATGCCGCAAAAGAAGCAGGTAAAAAACTCCGTTATGTTCACACGGGCAATATTTAAGCTGCTCTTTTTATTTAACGATAAAACAGCAGATAAAGCTCAACCCGGCTTCTTAAACAAGCATATTGTGATAAAACAAATATATGGCAAACCAACTAAAGCAAATTCAAAAACGGATATATACTATCCGTGGGCATAAAGTCATGCTGGATAGTGATTTAGCAGAACTTTACGAAGTGGAAGTAAAACGGTTAAATGAAGCTGTAAAAAGAAACATAACAAGGTTTCCCGCTGATTTTATGTTTCGATTAACAAAAGACGAATTTACCAAGGTGGTCGCAAATTGCGACCACCTCCAAAATCTTAAATTTAGGCCAACCCTGCCTTATGCTTTCACAGAACAGGGAGTAGCGATGCTGGCAGCAGTATTGAACAGCTCAAAAGCCATAGATGTAAATATCCAAATAATGAGAGCTTTTGTTAAATTAAGGCACTACGTGCTTTCGCAAATTGATTCTGAAAACTCTGTTGTTGTTGCAAACAACCAAATTACCGAACTTTGTAAACTACTAATGCTTCACATCAAAAATACCGATTTAAAGTTTTCAGAACATGATAAGAAAATAAAACAAATCATAATTGCCTTAAATAATCTCATTGAGCAACCGCCAAAAACCAAAAAAATAGGGTTCAGCACAAATTAGGAAACAGTTTCATCAATTCGCTCGCTTCCAACTTTTGCAAGCCACATTTTAAACGGCTCGGCCTTTTTACTGGGAACAGACTGAATAAGGCGCAGGACTTGTTCTGTGTCAGCAACATCGGTAAGGCGCATTTTGCCGTCGGGAGCGATTAATTTCAACTGGTTAGTATTACTAACCACTTGACTTCCTTCTTCTTTCAGCTTTGTTTTCAGCCATTTCCAGTAATTCCTTATCTTGTTATAATCAGGTTGTTCCGTTAAAATCCCGATAACATCAATAATCGACCACCACCATTTTTCGGCCTCTTCGTCCCATACGTAACGAACTTTTTGTTCTTCAAAAAGTTTTATTTTACTTAATGATTTATCCATAGATGCCTTCCTGTAGTAAACGTATGTTAAGCATAACGAGGTGAAGCAGGTTTAGTCAATAGGATAACGTATTATGTCTCTATGTTCTTGAAATGTTTTTTTAATTAAATATTTCTGTATAGAAAATTTTCTTACTTGATATAAGAACGATATATACTGTAAACAAGATATCATCTTATGTACGTTTTGTTACTTTCTTAGTGCGGGTTTGCAAACGTTTAAAACGGGCATTAATATCATCATGTATATTTTGTTCCAGGTTTCGCAGAAGAATGGCAGTCAAAGCACCGTCATCGTTTAAATCAGCTTTATTTGTCGGAACCAGTAATTGAAAAGCCGATACTCCCAGTACCGAAGCCAATTTTTCCAGCATGGTATCGCTCACCCATGTCCGGCACCCTTCAATACCCTTTATCGATTGAATTGAAACATCTGCTAATTCTGCAAGTTTTTCCTGCGATATATCCAGTGCTTCCCTTCTAAGTTTTATATTCGTGGATAATATTTCCTTTAATAATTTTCGGTTTTTCACATCTATAAAATGTTTATAGTACAGCAATAATAACCCTTGACAATCTATTATTAATAGCCCTACTATGGATTATTAATAGTAGACCATTAGGCTAGTATTATGAATTTTTTATTTTATGAGTTTTTTAAGGAACTAATGTGATTATTAAAATTCTGTTTATTTTAAGTTTCTTGTTTTTTCCAAATCCTGTCTTCACTCAGACACAAACAGAAGTTGATACAGCAGTAAGAGATGCGCTAAGAAGACTGGAAATGGCTCTTGACGGTGACAATAATTTGTTAAATCAAAGGATGCCTCAAATCCAGACACCGGTTCCGCCGGCACAGGTTACACGGGGAGGCCGCCAGCCTAATTGGGTAAATGATCCTTACAACCTTTACAACAGAAATCATTTTATTGCCGCAGTTGGTTCAGGACAGGATCGTAATCAGGCGGAAGCAAGAGCGCTTGCCGCATTGACTGCCATTTTTGGCCAGTCCATACAATCTGATTACACATTGACTACGATGTATACAGAAGCTGTAAACAGAGGTGTTGTCAGTGTTTCAGAAAATACAAGCATTAGAGACAGAATAACTACTGCAGCTTCCATGGATAATCTAATCGGCGCTGAGATTGGAAGCATCTGGGATTCCAGACGCGGTACAGTTTACGCAGTTACTTACATGGATAAAGCAAAAACAATCTCAATATATACAGACATAATAATGATTAACAACCGTAATATCGATTTGCTTACTTCGATGAGTATAAATGAAAGAAATACATTAACAGGTTTATCGCATTTCAGGCTTGCAGCTCTTATCGCAGGTATAAATACAAATTATACATCTGTAATTTCTCAGTTAGGCGGGTCCACTTCATCATTAAATCCAAGAAGCCCGGATTTTTTTAATATTGAAGCAGCTGACATTATCCGAAACATTACAGTAACAGTAGCTGTAAACAGCGATCGCGCAAATCGTGTACAGGATGCATTTGCCAGTGTGTTAAGTTCTGAAGGGTTCAGAACAAGAGGAAATAATCCTTTATATACATTGAATGTCAATTTAAATGTCAGCGAAGCAGCTTTTCCCGGAAATAATTTTATATTCTGCCGTATAGAAGCAAGCGCTAACCTGATTGAAAACTCAAGTGGGGCATCGCTGCTTCCTTTCAGTTTTAATCTTAGAGAAGGCCACAGTACTTATGCTAATGCAGAAGAGGCAGCTTTTAGAAATGCAGAAAGAACAATAGCCGAAAGGTATCCCGTTGTGTTACGCGAATATCTTGCATCATTAATAACAATAAAATAAAAAAAGGAGAAAAAAATGAAAAGAATCTTTGTATTTTTTGCCGTTATTATTGTGGCGCTGGCAACTGGCTGCGGTTCTGCCCCTGCTACTATGACAGCTCCGGAATGGGCGGATGAACTTCCGCCGGAAAGTGCGTTCTGGGGAATTGGTTTTGCAAAATTGCAAAATGAAAACCTTGCAAGGGATGCTGCAATGTCCCGTGCCAAGCGTGATGTTGCAGCTCAATTAAGCACTTTAGTGCAAAGTATGCTGACTGATTATGCAAGGGAATCCGGTACATTGCAGGACTCAGCTTCGATCCAGTCAATAGAAAGAGTCTCACAGGAACTGATTAATTTAAATCTTTCCGGCGCCACTCCGAATGCCCAAAGAAGAATGCCTGACGGTACCTGGTGGGTACGCGTTTCATTAGGAAAAGCAGATGCACAAAGAATGGTTAATGATGTCTTTACAAACGAGGCATCCCGTTATGCAGACTTCAGGGCGAACGAGGCAGCAAGAATGATGCAGCAGCGAATTGCGGAAACTCAATCAAAGCCTACTCCCCGTTCGGAAGATTAATAATCAAATATGACTGTGAGCTGAAAATATGGGTAAGTCAATTGTTATTATTATACTTTTAATTACCGCAAGCAGTTTAACAGCCCAGGTTAATAACATTTCCGATGCATTAGCCCGCATGGAAAGCGCGATAGATAATTCGCAGGAAGAATTTTCCAAGCGGGATAGTTATTATCTTGGGCGTACAGTTGCAGCTCACATACTTTATCATTTCCGGTTATGCATGGAAAAACCTGCATTAACAAATTATTTGAATCTAATCTGTAAAACGCTTGCGATAAATTCTGCCGCACCTGACTGGTATAACGGATATTATGTGATGGTTCTTGATACCCCTGCTCCTAATGCCTTTTCAACGCCTGGAGGTCATATATTTATTACAAGGGGCCTTTTAGACCTTGCATCTTCAGAAGATATGCTTGCAACAATTATCGCTCATGAACTTGCACATATTCAGCTGCAGCACGGTACTGCAGAAATTATGAATACCCGTACTGTACAAAGGCTTGGACAGGAGCAGCAAAGAATCCTCCAAAATTTATCAATAGAAACACAACAACAATTATTTTCAGAACTTGTAAATGAAATTGTGGATTCTCTTTTTAGCAGAGGTTATTCACAGTTACAGGAATTTGAAGCGGATTCTTTAGCGCTTAACATTCTTGCATCTGCAGGTTACAACCCGGGAAGCCTCATAGAAACACTGAGGATATTCGAAAGTATCCAAGGGAACCAAACAAGCAGTTTGAATGCCACTCACCCCTTACCTTCTCAGCGTATTGCAAATATTGAGAGGCAGATGCAAGCGTATAGATCTTTTTCAAATACAAGTATTACCAGAAGAAATCGATTTAATAATATTTTAGAGCGCAGCTCTAATTGAGATGAGAATTTTTTTAAACAAAGGAGTTTTTAACATGAATAAAATATTTTTTATTGGATTAATTGCAATTTTGTGCACTTGTGCAAGCAAGCCTGCAGCTAATGCTGGTATGGATTTGGATACAGCAATAAGAGAAGCAGCAGCACAGATTGAAACAGGAATTCCATCAAGAACTATGGTCGCCCTTGTAAGTGTTGCTTCGCCTTCAACTGCATTTTCCACACAGGTTTTAACAAGACTGGAATCGGCAATTGTAGGCGGCAGAAAATTAATTGTCGTTGACCGTGCTAACCTTGATAAAATCCGGGAGGAACAAGGGATTCAGCTTTCCGGGGAAGTTGATGATGAATCTGCAAAAAGAATCGGACAATTCCTGGGAGCTGGAGCAATTGTAACCGGTTCACTGACTGATTTAGGAGATGTTTACAGCTTATCATTAAAAGCTATAAATATAGAAACAGCCACAGTTGCAGTATCTTATATTGCAGATTTGGCAAAAACCACAAGAATAGAAACTTTACTTGCTGTAAGAGATGGAGCTGGTTCTGGCGAAACTTCAACCGCTGCGGCTTCAAGACCTGCAAGCACAGCACAAGCTGTTCCAGCGCAACCAGTGGCTCCAGCACAACCAGCAGCTCCATTACAACTTGCAACACCACCGCTGCCAGCTTATAAAATCGGCGACACAGGTCCTGCTGGTGGTATTATCTTTTTCGATCAGGGTAATAGTTCTGGTGGCTGGCGGTTTATGGAAGCAGCACCCGTGGATTTAGGTCCTGCAGTATTTGCCACAGAGACGTACACACATCAAGAAATACAACACTTTGGATTTTTATCTGGAAGCAATGAGCGTAGATCGCGAGCTTTAGGAACGGGAGCAACCAACACAATGTACCTGATGAGAGTTGCCAATAATAAAGGTGGCGGATTTGGTTGGGCAGTACAACTTGCGGCAACTTATCAATTAAATGGTTTTAATGATTGGTTTTTGCCCAGTCAGGATGAACTTGGTCATATGTACGGCAACCTACACATGAGAGGGCTTGGAAATTTTAGATCAGAAAGGTATTGGTCTTCATCAATGGCAACTTACCGTGATAATAGTTGGACAGGAGTACAGTATACAAATTTTGTTAATGGTGAAGTAAATACTGCATGGAATCAAAGCGGTTCTTGGCGAGGAATACCTTGGACCAACTATTTGACTACCAGATACCTTGTTCGTCCAGTTAGACGGTTTTAATTTTTGAAACTTTGGAAAAGAAATAGTTTAAATAAATGGTATTAAAATAGGAGGTTGAAATGAAAATAAAAGCATTATATATACTTGTTACTGTAATCGTGTTAATGTTAGGCTGTGGTTCAAACCCAAGAATAACAGCATCTGATGATTTGGATTTAACACTAAGGCAGGTGTCAGATTATTTAAATGAAAGAATCCCAACAGGAAGAAAAATAGCTGTTATTAGTATTCAATCGGGTTCTTCGGCTCTTTCAGAATATATAATTGATGAACTTATCTCAAATGCAGTAAATGATAATAGATATTCTGTAGTTGATCGTCAACAATTAGATGTAGCTCGTGATGAACTTAATCTAAATTTATCGGGGGAGATTAGCGACAATTCAGCACAGTCGGTCGGACAATTTCTAGGAGTACAGATAATAGTAACAGGCAGAGTAAGCCAAATAGGGGACAATTACCGGATAAGTATTCGTGCTCTTGAAGTAGAAACTGTTCAAGTACAAGGAAGCAACAACTGGAATATTTCATCAGGAAAAACCATAACTGCCTTGATGAATACCAGAACTGGAATAAATTCAACAAGTCCTACAACTACAGCAAGAACGCAACCAACGACTTCTGCCTCAACAAACACCCCTGTACGGTATACCGTTACCTTTAATGCAAATGGAGCAAGCGGTACTGCTCCAACTGCACAAACAGTACAGAATGGTGAAAGCATTACTATTCCTGATGTAGGTACAATGACCAATTCCAGCAGTAACTTTGGCGGATGGAATACAAGAGCAGATGGTGGTGGCACATCATATACGGCAGGTTCTGTGTTTACTGTAAATGCTAATACGCAACTATACGCCAGATGGATAGAGCATGTATACAGAATTGGTGATCGGGGACCCGCTGGAGGTCTCATCTTTTATGATAAAGGTAACAATTCTAGTGGATGGCGGTATTTGGAGGCAGCACCAGTAGATATAGGCAGCAAGTTACATCCAGCGAGTGAGAGGATTGCACCAAGCACAGATCGTAGCGTAGGAACAGGAATGGCAAATACACAGGCTATTATGAGGGAGGCAAATAACCGTGGCGGTGGCTTTGGTTGGGCTGCTCAGGCTTGCGATGCCTTGGTAATTAATAGTTTTGACGATTGGTTTCTCCCAAGTAGAGATGAACTGAATCATATGTACGGAAATTTGCATATGCGAGGCTTGGGTAGTTTTAGAAGTGAAGGGTATTGGACATCAACGGCTGGTGGCACTGATTTATGGAATGACAGAATATGGTGGTGGGTAGATTTTTCTAATGGGAATAATCAAACTCAATCTTACGGAGACCTTCAAAAGCACGTTCGCGCTATACGTCAGTTTTAATGATAATATAAATTTTATAAACAAAGGCAAAACCGTCGCATACACACGATTAACGCTACGTTGCTTGCTCGGCGGCTCAGGCTCCAGAAATTGCAAATTGGCAACATAAGTGTAACAGCAAACCTTTTAAAAAAAACATAACAAGGTTTCCTGCCGATTTTATGTTTCGATTAACAAAGGACGAATTTACCGAGGTGGTCACAAATTACGGCCACCTTCAAAATCTTAAAAATAGTTGATTTTTTTGTAAAACCTTGAAAAAGACTGCTTTGCTTTTATGGAAAATTATGCTACACTCGTAATCATAAAGAGGAACGAAATGAAGTTATCATATACTTATTGGAGTGCAAAAGAAGGCGGATATATTGGTTTTCTTAATCAATATCCTAATCATTGGACTCAAGGAGAAAGTATTGAAGAACTGGAAAGTATGCTTTCCTCGCTTTATGATGATATAATACAATTTGATGATATCCAATCTGCTGTTCCTGAACACACTGGATTACTTGCTGTAGCAGTATGAAACGCTTTGACTTGATTCAAATCATCGAGAAAAATGGAGCTGTATTAATAAGACACGAAAGTAAACACGATTGGTATAAAAACAAAGAAACAGGAGCAGCTGAATCTGTTCCTCGTCATCGGGATATTAAAGAGCTTTTAGCAGCAAAAATAATAAAAAGACTTTCATAATACATTTACAATATTTTATGTAATTTTAAGGTTATCTGTCTAAAATGCTCTGCATTTATAGACAGACTCTAATTAATAATCGGCATTAAAAATCCAGATATCCCATATTAAACGCAAAGTATTAAAATCACTTAAAATGTTATATAATATCCTCAATGAATTACGACAAATTTACCATAAAGGCGCAGGAGGCGCTGAACGAGGCGGCTTCCATTGCGCAGAAAAATGATCATTCTCAAATTGAATGTGAGCACCTGCTGCTTGCGCTGCTGCGGCAGGAGAACGGAATTGTTTCTTCAATAATTAACAGAATCGGGGGAAATGCTGCAGGGCTTTCTTCGGATGTTGAAGAGCTGGTTAAAGGAACGCCGAAAATTTACGGGGAGGCTGCGCAGGTCTTTTTCTCCCATGCGTTGTCCAAAATTCTTGCAAAGGCGGAAACTGAAGCTTCGGCGCTGAAAGACAATTATGTTTCTACCGAACATATCCTTATCGCCATGACATTGCAGAAAACTGACGACAACAAGGTGTCGGCGCTGCTTAATAAAGCCGGCATTAATAAAAATGCGATTCTTGGAGCGCTCAAACAGGTCAGGGGAAAAGCCCGCGTTACAGATCAAAACCCGGAAGAAAAATATCAGGTGCTGGAAAAATACTGCCGCGACATGACGTCTCTTGCCCGCCAGGAAAAACTTGATCCTGTGATTGGCCGCGACGAAGAAATCCGCAGGTGTATGCAGGTTCTGTCCCGCCGCACAAAAAATAACCCTGTGCTTATCGGGGAACCCGGTGTTGGAAAAACGGCAATTGTAGAAGGGCTTGCGCGGCGTATTGTGGCGGGCGATGTTCCCGAAGGCCTTAAAGGCAAAAAACTTCTTGCGCTCGATTTGGGCGCTCTTGTTGCAGGCGCAAAGTTCCGCGGTGAATTTGAAGAACGGCTTAAGGCTGTCATTCATGATGTGCAGACGGAAGAAGGAAAAATAATTCTTTTTATTGATGAGCTGCATACGCTTGTCGGAGCCGGCGCCGCCGAGGGCGCGACCGATGCTTCCAATCTGCTCAAGCCTGCGCTGGCCCGCGGTGAACTTCGCTGCATCGGCGCAACTACCCTGGATGAATACCGCAAGCATATCGAAAAAGACGCGGCACTTGAGCGGCGCTTCCAGCAGGTTTACACAGCGGAACCTTCAGTGGAAGATACTATTGCAATTCTGCGCGGGCTTAAGGAGCGTTACGAGGTTCATCACGGCGTAAGAATTAAAGATGAGGCGCTTGTTGCCGCTGCCAGTCTTTCAGACCGGTATATTACAAGCCGCTTTTTGCCGGACAAGGCTATCGATCTTGTTGATGAAGCTGCAAGCCGTTTAAAAATGGAACTGGACAGCCGCCCTACAGAGCTTGATAAACTGGAGAGAAAACTTTTGCAGCTCTCAATCGAAAGGCAGGCTCTTTCTCGCGAAGAAGATGCTGCTTCCAAAGATCGTCTTGCAAAACTTGAAAAGGAAATTGCCGATCTTACAGCCGAGCGTGATGCGATGAAGGCGCGCTGGGAGAACGAAAAAATTGACATTCAAAAAATTCGTGAAATAAAACAATTAATAGAAGAACTCAAGATCGAAGAAATACGTTATGAGCGCGAGGGCAATCTTGCAAAAGCCGCTGAAACAAAACACGGAAAAATACCCGAAGCGCAAAAGCAGCTTACTTCTCTTACGGATCAAATAGAGAAAAAGAAATTTAAAGCAGGTGAAAACGAAACATCCGCGCTGCTGCGCGAGGAAGTCTGTGAAGAAGATATAGCGGGCGTTGTATCGGCATGGACTGGGATTCCGGTTTCTAAAATGCTCTCCGGCGAACTGCAGAAATATCTTGAGCTTGAGAGCGTGCTGGAAAAGCGCGTTGTCGGGCAGGATGAGGCTCTTGCTGCGGTCGCCGATGCCATCAGGCGAAACAAGGCTGGGCTCTCCGATGCGGCGCGCCCGCTTGGATCATTTTTATTCCTTGGGCCGACAGGTGTTGGAAAAACGGAACTTGCAAAAACGCTTGCTGATTTTCTTTTTAATGACGAGAAGGCTCTTACACGGATTGACATGAGCGAGTACGGCGAGAAGCATTCGGTAAGCCGCCTTATCGGCGCGCCTCCGGGGTATGTCGGCTATGAGCAGGGAGGCCAGCTTACAGAAGCTGTAAGGCGGCGGCCGTACAGCGTAATTCTTTTTGATGAAATTGAAAAAGCCCACCCGGAAGTATTTAATGTATTTTTGCAGATACTGGACGACGGCCGTTTGACAGACGGACAGGGAAGAGTTGTCGATTTTAAAAATGTAATTATTATAATGACAAGCAACCTTGGTTCGGATTTAATTCTGGAAGCCGGCGCTGATTCTGAAGCTCTGCGGGCTTCGCTCATGGAACTTTTAAAGAAAAGTTTCAGGCCGGAATTTATAAACCGCATTGACGAAACTGTAATTTTCAACAGGCTCGGGAAAAACGAGATTTCAAAAATTGTAGATATTCAGCTAACACGTCTTTCTCAGCGGCTTGCAGAACGCAAGATTACGCTTGAACTGACAAAGACTGCAAAGGCCCTGCTTGCAGAGCGCGGATACGATCCCTTGTTTGGAGCGCGGCCTTTAAAGCGCACGATTCAGAGCGATCTTGAAAATCCTCTTGCAAAGCAGGTAATCGGCGGCGTAATACGCGAAGGAGACACTGTAACAGCGGATGTATCTTCCGGTGAGATTACTTTTAAGCAGAAGAGGGTTTAGGCTTTACACCGAACCTTCGTATACAAGCAGTTCCTTTGCGTCAATTGTAACAGTCAAACCGGGTTCAAGCTTTTCCGTTGTGTGCCTGATATGGGTTAGCCAGACAAGATCGGGATTTACATCGTGCAAGTCGGCATCTGATATTTCAGAAATTTCTTCGCAGATAATTCCCTTTACAAGGCGGATAATCGGAATGAAATCCTTGGAAAGCACCCTGCATGCGAGTATTTCACCGCCCCGTAAAATAAATTTTTCACGCGCATCATTCGGCGTTGCGGCAAAAATGATCTTACCCGTTACCCGTGAGATATCCGGATTTGAATGACCGCCGGAAGTGGAGCGGGCAATTACCGTTCCCAGAATAATTACGCGGATGGTATTCACCATGTTGGGACTTGTAAGCGGCAGTCCTGCCACAAGAACAATCTTGTCGGAAATATTCGCAGTCCCCGTTTCCAGCGCAAGCCTTATGGAGTTTTGAATCATATTTTCAGTTTCATCCGCAATCGGCACGCAGCACGGCTGAACTCCCCAGTACAACTGCATCAAGCGCACGGTCTTTTCATTCGGCGTAACTGCAAGCACAGGCTGATGCGGCCTGTATACGCTAAGAAGGCGCGCGGTATTACCGCCAAGAGTCGGCGTAACAATCGCTTTTGCGTTTACAGATGCTGAAACATCAACGCCCGATTTTGACATTATAATGCCAAGGTTTTCACGGGGATTGTAATCCTCCATGAAACATTCCCTTCGTATGCTTTCCATGCGCTCCCGGAATTCATAGGACTGCTCGACAGTGCGCGCAATTTTATCCATCATCTTTACAGCTTCAACAGGATACGCCCCACTTGCTGTTTCTCCGGAGAGCATGACAGCATCCGTGCCGTCAAAAATTGCATTGGCAACATCGGTAAGTTCTGCGCGCGTCGGACGGGAATTAACAATCATTGATTCAAGCATCTGTGTTGCGGTTATGACAGGCTTCCCCGCTTTCCGGCATACGCTTATTATGTGCTTCTGTACCAGCGGTATTTGTTCTGTCGGAAGCTGCACGCCAAGATCCCCGCGCGCTACCATTACTCCGTCTGCAATCTGGACAATATCCCTGATGTTTTCAACTCCGTCTCCGCATTCGATCTTTGCAATTATTTTGATGGATGAATTAAGGCTCTCAAGGTATTTTTTTATTTCTACAACTTCATATGCAAAACTTAAAAAACTTGCAGCGATAAAATCCACTTCCATCTTTGCGCCGAAAGCTATATCCAGTTTATCCTGCTCGCTCATTATCGGAAGCCTTGCATGAGTGCCTATAAGGTTGACATTTTTTTTACTGCCCAACACAGCAGTGTTTGCCGCGCGGCAGTTTATTGAACAGCCTTCGATATTCAGCACTTCAAGATCCAAAAGCCCGTCGGCAATTAAAATACGATGGCCGCTTTGCAATTTTGACGCTGCGTCTTTCCATGAAATTGAAACACGCGCAGGCGCCTGCCCCGGAATTGCAGCAGCAGTAAGGCATCCGTCTGTAGTTACAACTACAGGATCATCTTTATTTATTGTCACCTTGCCGTCATTTTCCACCATACCGGTTCTTATTTCCGGGCCCTTGGTATCAAGGAGAATAGCTACCGGTATTCCAAGTTCCTTCGATATCCGCCTGACGCGCTCCATGGATTGCTGGTGTCTCTCATGAGTATCATGGGAAAAATTAACCCGTGCGACATTCATACCGGCAAGAATCAAATTGCGCACAACATCGTCACTAAATGACGAGGGGCCTATTGAACATACGATTTTTGTATTTCTGTTTTTCATTTAATCATCAATCCTTCTTAATATTGAAAGCAGCTCTGCGCCGCGCATTGGCTGAGACGGGCGGAAATTGCGTCCGTCCTGAAGTGACATGAACTCTGTCTCCACACAGCCAAGAATGGAATCAAAAAACGGAGAAAGAGGAGGGATGTCCGCTATCGGACTGCGCGGATTTGCGCCTGTTGCAAAACGCGCCGAGTAACGTGAAAGCATGCCGCGATCTGCGCGCGATTCGGCGTAGAGATGCCAGACAAGCCAGGCTGCGCCTGCGCGCGTAACAGTTTCATCAGCCCGCGGCCTTGCCGCAGAC
This sequence comes from Treponema sp., assembly GCA_009781635.1. Classification (GTDB taxonomy): domain Bacteria; phylum Spirochaetota; class Spirochaetia; order Treponematales; family Breznakiellaceae; genus WQXQ01. The sequence continues at coordinate 6,586 of WQXU01000034.1, read as the reverse complement.
CATTGCATTACATTGACATCCTGCGAGAAGGGAATAAACGCGCGATCTACAAGGCGGTTAAACAATTCGTTATCTGCAATCGTTCTGCCTCCGGTGATAAAACGCAGAAGCTGCGTTTCGTTTCTGGCCAGGGCAATGCAATCGTTCCATGTAATGCTGTCACGGCCAAGCAGGCCGAGGGATCCTGCGGCAACGCCGCTTGTGTTCCGCAGTTCCCACGCGCGGTTTCTGTCTGCGGAATAACTGTCGGAGTATACCCTTTCCAGCCCTGAGGAAAACGCAGTATCAAAAGCGCCGGCAGATTCTGAGAAACGGTTCAATGCAAGAAGCGCGCGTCCTCTTTCTATATGCAGTTCTCCGGCGCCGGAAACTCTGGGATTGATCAATGACAATTCTCTCTGGATTATTTCAAGCCTCTTTGAAGGATCTCCTTCCAGGCGGATGGATAAAATGATCGCGGGAAAATTCCCAGGGGATACAACATTGGACTGCCGGTGCAGCCGCAGGGCCTCGCTGTATCTGCCTTCCAGAATTGCAAGCCTTCCTGACCATGCAAGAAGCTTGCCCGAATAATCTGCATCTGCGGATGCTTCCCTCTCCATTTGAGTAAGCATCTGCCGCGCTGATGTAATTCTTCCCGTCCGGGTGCGCGCATCAGCCGCGCTAAGGGATGCCCCTGCTGTTGCTTCAAGCGGAACAATTGCAGCTTCAATTTCTGTTAGCTTCACGTCAGCCTGACTTGTATGGCTGTCTATCAATATATCTTTTGTAGTAGTGCATGCGGAAAACAGCGCTAACGGAAAAAGCAGGCAAAAAAGATATTTCTTCATTACACGGAACTCCTTTAAATTATCTGAACTGCCAGCGGTACAGCCGCATGCTCATTCCCATTCCGAATATTTCAGCCTTCCTGCCGCCTTGAGCCGGAATAAAATACGGCCTTCCCCATACAGGAAGCGGGAAGTTTTCAAGCGAACGGAAATTACGCGTATAGGCATGAAGTGCGTTGCCCTCGCCTGTGATATAGACTTCGGGGATATTGTCGCCGTTGCTGTCAAAGACTGTAATATATCCTTCTTCCCTGACGGAGAAACCGGGAATATTCTGATACAGAACTTCGCCGTCAAGACCTATACGGAAGAAATCTCCGTCTGAAGAAGCAAGCCAGAGAAACACTCCGTCAAAAACCGGCTGAATGAAAAATACGCCGTTAAGTCCAAGCGGGAAAGGTTTAACAAGCTCGGCATTTTCATCATAAACAAGAAGCAGCCCCGCCTGATCCACAAATGCGACATGCACACGGCCGTTATGTGCAAATAAAAGAGGAGAGCCGAAACCAATGCCTGAGTCCTCATCATCACCTATTGCAATGGGCACAGGCCAATTCGGCATAACTTTTCCGTCCAAATCCAAAAGCCAAATTTCTCCGTAAAAACTTTTCGGATAAACTGCCGCAAAGGTTTTGTTTTCCCTTCCCGATGTGACTGTAAGAAAAGAAGGCGGCGAACGCAGCGCCGCATCAAAGCTTGTTTCCCACTCGCTCTGCCCGCCTTTTTCGTCAATTACGCGCACTTTTCCGTCTTCGCCGCAGAGATAAAGTCTGCCCCTGTATGCTGCAGGAGGCGAAGAAATCCGCATCCCCGTAAGCAGGGGAAAGCTGTCGGCTGTTTCAAGATTTGCATCCGCAAGCGTTACGCGCCCTCGATCTGTAACGACCCAGGCCATATTTGCATCTCTTGCGCCAACGCCGTCGGCAGGAATAATCCAGTGCGTACCCTGTCCTTCAAGCTCATAAATATTGTTATTTGAAATATCAAGTGAAACTGCTGTGCCGCCGGAACTAAAGAAAATTCTTCCCTCCGCTGTTCTGCTTCTCTGCGGAACTGAACCGTAAATGCGGTTCGACGGCCTTCCTCCTACAGCAAGCGGATAACCGTTTACAAGCGTTACGCCGCCGCCGGAACCCGGAACAAGAGATAGAGTGATATCTACAAGGCCCCTGTCGATACTCATGCGCGCAAGCCCCTGCCTGTAGAGTGCAATAAAACTTGCAAGAGTTGTATTCTCCCGCAGAAAAAACGGCATGGAAAGATCAAGCGAATAATACAAACTAAAGGAACTTGCAACAGATTTCCCGCCCGCTATATTGCGCCAATCGGCAGATGCCGGAAGGACCTCGTTTCTTTGCATGGCGCGCAGGGACGCAAGGAGCGTCTCCGCCGATTCGCTTGCAAGAAGATAATCACCGTGAATAATGTAATAGGGTGAAGGCAGATTAATATCCCATTTGCGAAGAAGGGTCTGCAAAAACTCCGGCACTTCTATCTGCGGGATGCGCGTTCCGTCAAGATTTAATCTGACATTCTCGTTAAGTACAATCGATTTAAACGCCCTGTCAAAAATTTCCTGCTGTCTGCGCCTGTCGGCAATCTGAATCGCATAAACAGGATGAGGCCTTCCTTCCAATCCAAAAGCCGCAAACTCATTCCCTGACCACGAAAAAAGAAGATCGTTAAGCGATAACCTCAAAAGCAGGCGCGATGCGCTGTCCGCTGTCCTTAGCGCCTCATCCAGCTCCTGTGTAAAAACAAGTGCTGTCTGATAAAGTTCTTCCAGTGTGCCGGCTGACAAAACCGTTGCATATTGGGCGCTGGATGGAATACGCTCCGCAATGCCCGGCACCCGGGAACGCTTTGCAAGAAGACTGTTTATGCTTGTCTGCCGCGATGTCAGCGGCGCTGCAAGGCGAAACTCAATTTTTCTTGGATAGATTGATATACCGGCTTCAACCCTGGAATCAAAATCGATATTATTCAAAAGTTCCGCCATGCCGGAATCCATTTCAGCTAACAGAACGCTGATATAATCACCGGAGATAACAAGGGCTGCATCATACGAAGATGGTTTTATTATACTGAATGTCCCGCTGCCGCCTGACTGTCTGACAGAACGGGATTCAAAAATCCTGGAGTTGTCAGTTATGAAAAGCAGGTTGCGGTGCGGCCCTATATATAAAGTCATATCTTCCAGGCGGAATTCAAAACGGGAATTAGTTCCTGCCTGCACATAGTAAAGACCGGGAATGTGTACAAAGCGGGAAATAAAAGGAATAATCCGCAATAAGGGCGACAAAAGCCTCATATCCCAGGCTGCCGCAAACGCATCATCATCGGGAAGCAAAGCAAGCTCAAGATTTCCGCGGATGGCAAGGCGCAAGAGGCCGTGTTTATGAATATCATTTTCCTGCAGCATGTAAAAAAAAGAAGATGCGGGTGCAAACGCCGGTACTGCGGAAATGTCTTCCAAAGATTCATGAGATAAAATCCCGTCCAAAAGATGAGCCGGATTGGATATGCTGATGCGAAGCTGCGCAGAATCCGGTATTATGGAAGCTGCGTTTACCCTGCCAATCATCGAGAATGCAATCCAGATCAGGCAGACGGCAGCAAGTATGCAGAATAACACCAGTAAAAATCTAAGAAATTTTCCGGATTTTTTTACAGCTTGTTTTTGACCGCTCATATACAGATTGTAAGTTATTGCATGAAAAAAATGAAGAAGGCGCAGCTCATCTAGGATGAAGCTGCAGGTTCCCGCTGCGGGTCCTCCTGTTCTGTTTGACTGCCTGTGGTTTTTGCAAAAACAAGCGCCTGCATAATCCCAAGAATATAGTCCTGTTGTTCATCGCTGAGTTTTGAGAAGTCATTGCACACTTTTTCAAATTTCTCTTTCGAAGTCATTAATACCTCTCTTTATATTTTATGTTAAAAAAATGTTGTAAATCACTCTATTTGTGAGAATTTTATACTATTTTGTGAGTATTGTAAATACTCAAATTGTTTATTCTTATCTTGCATAGTGAGTGTTTTTGCCCTATGATATTGGTATGACTATTAGCAAACGCTTGAAACAATTGCGCCAAACACTCAATATGTCACAAATTGAATTTGCGAAATCAATTTATATAAGCAACGGGTATATAGCAGAACTAGAATGTGAACACAGAAGAGTTAATGATCGAATTGCTCATTTAATCGCACTTACATTCGGCGTAAATGAAAAATGGCTGAAAACAGGCGAGGGTGACATGTTTTTTAAAACGCCGGATGAAAAACTTCAGCGTATGATAAGTTTGTATAACGAACTTCCGCCGAAATTTCAGGATTATACAATGCAGCAGATAGAACAGCTTTTAAAAATGAGCAGTGAATAACAGTTAAAATGATTCCTTTATACAAGCTTGATAAATTACCCCGGATGCAGAAACTGCGGAAAATTGCAAAATATTTTACATTTGCAGAAAACCGCCTGTTTACGGCTGCGGAAAAGCACGCCGGTATTTTCAGCGGGAATGAATTTATTTTTTTTGCTGATGCCGCAAGGCTGCTTGCGGAGGATACTCTTTTCAAGCCGGAAGCAAGAATGGTTTTTACCGAGGCAGCCGGCGTTTTTACGGGAATAAACCAAAGCTGCAAAAACTGCGAACCTCTTCTGCGCTCCTTAAATAATGTTAAACATGTTCTGCTTGCGGAAACAGGCCGTGAGCAGGCGGACTGGGATTTTACAAACAGCGATGGAAAACTCGATTCCCAAAAACGGCGCGTCTTTGAAGGCATGTATGTTTATATGGAAGATATCCGCTCTCCGTTTAACGTAGGAGCAATGTTCCGTACAGCAGAAAGTTTCGGCGCAGAAAAAATTATCCTCTCTCCATTATGCGCAGATCCAAATCACACGCGGGCGCAGAGGACAGCGATGGGCTGCATAGATATCGTTCCGTGGGAGAGGCGCGACTTGCTTTGCGCGTCTTTGCCGGATCCGGTATTTGCCCTGGAAACCGGAGGCATCCCCCTGGATGAATTTCCCTTCCCGCGCCGCGGAATACTAATAACAGGTTCCGAAGAACTTGGAGTAAGCCCCCGCGTTCTTGCGGCAGCTGACGCTTCCCTTGGCAGAGTGTCAATTCCCTGCTGCGGGTCAAAGGCATCCCTTAATGTGTCGGTTGCATTCGGAATTGCGATGCAGGCATGGCACTCAAAGCTGCAAACTGCATGGTAATCTGCAACCATATTGATATTATCTGTGACTAACATTGAAACAACATAAAAAGGATTAATAATGGAAACAGATAAACAGCTGGAAGAACTGCGCAGCGAGATGGTAAATGCATTAACGCACGGAATAGGGGTTTTGTTCTGCATTGCAAGCATTCCTGTTCTTTCCGCCATAGGCGCAAACACCGGCAATATACGAGGTATCATCGGAGCGACAATTTATGCTTTCAGCTTTCTGATGGTCTTTACTTTCAGCACTCTTTACCACAGTACGCAGAATCAATATGCAAAAAAACTGCTGCGCATATGGGATCATATTTCAATTTATTTTCTGATAGCAGGCACATACACGCCGTTTTTGCTTATATATATGCTGGATGGTTTTGGCATAACGCTTCTTTCAATTCAGTGGTCGCTTGTTATTCTTGGTATTTTATTTAAGATATTTTTTAAAGGCCGGCGTATTCTTAGCACCCTGATATATATAGCCATGGGCTGGCTTTTACTTGTCGGCGGAAGAAAGTTTTTTATAGCCTTTCCCGCACCTGTAATGATTATGGTGATAATAGGCGGAGGACTATACACCCTGGGATGCATTTTTTATCTGAATAAAAAAATCCCCCATAATCACGCTATCTGGCATTTATTTGTGCTGTGCGCCGCAGTCTGTCATTACGTTGCCGTTCTGCTTTCTGTAATATTGCCAACCTGACAAAAAGCGGCGCCGCGTTAATTCTCTACTTGCTGTTGAAATATTATTTCGTTACCTGAAGCTGTTTATTTAATATAGCATGCCATAGATTTCCTTTAATTTCACCTGTGCCTTTTGAAACCTTTGTAAATCTTGGAGTTCCGTTATCGTTATCCTTTCTATAAAAATAATGATCAGTGTTTTTATAGAGTTCCCAGCCGTCCCGTTCGCAAAACCGTTTTAAATCTTTCCACGACGGCATTTTATCAAACCTCCAATTTTGTCAGCATCGTTAAGAATTAGAGCTTTGAAAACGTATGGAATATGAGCCTTTCTGTCGTCTCTCGACCAATAAGCAAATTCATCATAGTAATCTTCTGAGTATTCAAGAATGGCTTTGGCTAATTTGGAAATAGCTTGCTGTGTATCAGGAGCGTTCTCGGCCAGATCAATCTCGTCAAGAGAGATCGTAACAGAGCCGTCATCTTCTGTCAGTGTCTCGGCATGAAAAGAATAGGCGGTTAATATGCTTTCCAAAACATTTATATTTGTAAAAAACAAATAGTCTCTTGTTCTTTTTATAATTGCAGGTTTTTCCCTGATAACCGATTCAACAAGAGAACTCCACTCATTCCTTGCTCTTGTGGCATTAATAGCAAGCATATCAATTTCTCCTTACCTTGCCATTATTGTACATTATGTACACATTGTCAAGATTACGCGGTGCCTCATGAAAAAAGTAACCGAAAAGGAGTTTTGCCTCATAATGAAAATGTAACCCAAATTATTAGAGACTAAACGATAGGAATGCTATCCGGAGGTCAATGTGGGGTTAACAATG
>WQXU01000033.1 GCA_009781635.1 Treponema sp. | reverse complement strand
GAAGCTCTGTATTTAACCTCTCTTGAAAAACGTTTTAACCCGGCAATCACCCATGAGCCGCGTTACATTGGAAAGACAAGCAGCATTGGCACAAGCACAGGTATTGCTAATATTCAAATAAGCGGCTCTACCATTCGGGCAGTGCAGGCGCAGCGCGGTGACTGGGTTGCTTATATCGGTCCTAATAGCGGTATATGGGAAACCGGTTTATTAATGAGCTGGACGGGTTTTGCATGGGAACAGGTTAACCCTGATAATAGCGATAATACCCATTTGTACATGGGTGCTTTAAAGGACATATTTGAAGGTGCTCCTAACGCAAGATACAGCGTTGCTTTTATCAAAACATTATTTGCGCAAACTATATTTGCAGACTTGCTAAAGACATATAACATTCGCTTAGAAAGAAAACAAATAGATGGACAATGGCGAGAAGGGACGATTCAAAGTGATAATTTTACAGAAAATGGTACAGATGGTTTTAGAATAAGGCATAATGGAGATGTTGAATTTCGAAACGGTAAATTCAAGGGACATATAGAAGCTAATAGTGGATATATTAATAATATGGATATTGATAATGTTACAATCGGAAATGAGGCAATTTTTTTAGGTACTATTAAATCAGGACCGGTATTCATATCTAATGAAACAACAGTACCTGTACCTCCACAAATATTTTCAGCTAATACCTTAGTAAGAGATTTAATAGATACTCTTGGGAGAAATATTACTATAAATGTTTCAACTGGAACTTTTGGATCAAAGCATGGTTTATTATCAATTATTACAACATATTGGAGTCAGACATATCCTACTTTTCCACCATCTACATCTACAACTTATACGTTAAGGTTTATTTTTAATGACGGCACAACACAGGATTTTTCAGCACAAAATCCAAACCATAATTGGAATAGTACTATAGGTCAGCAATTATCAATAGGGGGCAGTATTGCAGGTAAAATATTTATTATTGAAAACTTGCCAACTGGCTCATCAGGTCTCCCTGCTGGGAGTGTTTACAGAAATGGAAACCAATTAATGATAGCATAACCTTACCTTATTATTATATACATAATTTCATTGATAACTTGAAAATTGGCAATAGCTGGAAATGTTGAAGTCATCACAGTTAATGTTGGAGATGTTGTATAAATTGTATTTACATTATTTTCACCCGTAGGTATATCACCCATAGGATCAATTCCAAAATAGCCACCAGCTAATAACGTAACAGGAATAGACATTGTATTGTTTATGATAACGGGAATAGGTAACAAATTAATAAATTTTCCTGTATATGTACTTGTTTGAATATATTCAACACGTTTAGGAGTACAACTTTCAAAATATTCTATTACGGCACCTATATCATTCTGTATTGTAACTGAAGCACCTGATTTAACTATTACCTGATCCGCTTTTTTTGCTTTAAAAGTAATATCATAAGATGATTCATTAATAATAACACTATCTTTAAACCAAAAAGTGTCGCATCCTATAAAAATTAAAACAATACTTAAAACAAGGATTATTTTTTTCACGGGCTACTCCTATTAGCTTTGTTTCTTTAAGAATAATGGTAAATAAGTTCACTTGTCAATAATAAATTAACTAGCTTTATTGAGTTTTTGCATAAATATTTTTTATTGATTTCATCTTGATACTCTCTAGTAATATGTTTTCATGGAGGAAGTTATGCTTTTTAATAATACTCAAAGTTAAAAAAAAGTATCAATTTTGGTTATAATAACTGGGTCATAATAGATTATAATTAACAAAGTTACGAGCAATAACCAGTCTTTCTTCCTCTCTGCCTTCTTCTCTACCCCTTATCATTCCGCGTTCCTCGGCAGTGAGCAAGTCGGAGATTCTGTCAGTCTCAGCCATCTGGCGGCTTCTAAAGATAGCTCTTTCCCGCTCGTCTTTGCTTATTTCTCTTAATATTGTTGCTGCCATACCAATCTCCTCTTTCTCCTTAATTATATCATTAATCAAATCCCTGTGCACAGGATCCGCAGCATATTTTAGAAAAAGCGACCATTTCTCGAATGAGGTAAGATTTTCAACAGGTTTTCCAAGCAGGTTTTTTAACTTGTCAAGTTCAATAATAACGATATTTAACTGGTTGCCAAACTGTTCGCCGTCAGCTGTCCGCAGCGAAAATTTGCTGACAAAGTCACTACGCGCCGGGAAAACTGTATGCGTGGAAAAGGTTACTTGAAATGTCCGTACCATATCCTTATACATTACACCTCTTGATTTTTGTGATGAATGCAAATCTGCAAGATAATAAGTACATTTATTAATAAAATTCGTGCGTTTCTCACCGGTTTCTTCTCTCTTCGAACAATGCATTTCAACATCAACCTGATCACCGTTTTCCACAGTGCAGTTAACATCAAACCTCTCAGCCTTTTCGTTAACATCCGTGATAGATACTTCATTATTCCTTATTTGGACATCCACTACTTTGCGCTCAATTACAGTTGAAACGACATCAATCAGAACCTGCCTTGCATCCGGATGTATCAGGAGTGTTTTGAAGATACGATCATCAGACGGCGGAAGAATATCCGCGTCTGCCGGGAACATGACATCCCGCAAGTGACTTTTGTTTTTTAGTTTCCTGTTTACATTTGAGTCCATATATACCTCGCAAGAAAAAGCTGGAACCTTCATAAAAAGGTTCATGTATATATGGCGCGGCCATGCGTGGCGCTTTAGTGAAAATGAAATATTTTTTTTAATTTAACTCTCTTGCATGAAATTTATCTCTATATTAGGCTTAAAAAGGCAATGAAAAAAAATATCCTTTTGTTAATCTTCCTTATATCGCTTCCCCTGCATGCCATTACAGGCGATAACTTTGAAGAGGTAGACGGCAGGGGACTTGCTATCCGCACTAACCCTCAGGGAGTAAGGATTTTTATTGACGGCGTGGAGCGCGGAATTACACCGGCAGTTTTTGAGAATCTTGTTTCCGGTGAGCATCATATAAGGTTAAGCAGGGAAGGATTTAAAGATCGCAATTTTAATGTGACCTTGTTTAACACAAGCAGGCTTGTTGTTTCCATAGAAATGGAAGAAGCGCGCGGCATTGCGCTTGTCTCAATCTATAAGGAGCAGGACAGTCCCCTGCCCTTCAATCCACAAATTTTTGCAAATGCGTCATCAATTAACGAAAATAAAAATGAATTAAGCCTGCCTCTGGGCTACAACACAATAAGGGTGCGCGCCTTTGGCTGGGAAGATGCATCTGTAACTGTTTTAGTTGACGAACATGCAACTGCCGCCGCGGATATTTTAATGAGACCTGCGGCATTTAAAATGGAGAATGCCTCTGTAAGCCGCAGGCGTTTTAATCCGCTTAACTCCGGGCAGCTTGGCATAACAGAATACAGATTTGAAGTAACAGCCGCATCAGCCGGCGCTCTTACAATACGTAATTCGCAAGGCATTACAGTTTACACAGAACAGTTAAAACCCTTCGATACATGGGTGCAGCATGTAACATGGAACGGCAGAGATGAAGAAGGCAATCCCCTGCCCCAGGGAATTTATACAGTTTTAATAGAAGCCGAAACAGTTTCTTTAAAAATGGAAACTGAAATTAGTTATTCTGTAAATACTTTTCCTCTGTCGCTTTCAAGCGGAATTTCCGGGCTTGTTTTTTCTCCAATGCCGCATGTACTGCCTGCGGGAAGTTATCAATTTAACGCAGGGATTCTCTGTTTTACAGAAAAAAAAATTAACGCTGATAAATCAATATTTAATCCCATTGGCTTTCCTTTTAAAATTGGCATGAGAGTATCCCCGCTTGAAAAACTTGAGCTTGCAACAGTTTTCAATATAAATCCTTATTTACATGATCATGCAGGCTGGGGTGTTGGCGGCTCTGTCAAATACAATTTTTTAAAAGGTCCCTTTCTTCTGTCTGCAGCCGGTTCTTATTCCTGGGCAGACAGCAGGGGTGAATATCCTTTAAGCGCAGGCAAGGGAGCTGGTTTTCATTTGCCGCTTTCGTATGAATTTAAACTTGCAGGCAGCGGCGCTTTCTCTTTTGTATTATGCCCTGCACTTTTTTGGAAAGGACCTCAGGGGCTTTCCCCGGAATTTTTATTGTCGGCAGGTCTTCTCTATCACGGCAGCTTTTTTAACGCAGGCCTAAGCGCAAGATATGAACAGGATTTTACGTTTGCGGAAAACAGAAATTTTCATGCAGGAGCCGAAGCTCATATCTTTCCTGCGCCATCCAACCTTGTTTTTTCTTTAAAGGCGGGAACCCAAATCCGTAAAGAACAGGCAGGCCTCTTTGGATATATCGGCATGGGATTAATTTATTAATTCATTACTTCTTCGCGGTCTGCCAATGTTATGCGCAAGGTTTGAGTCTGCCCTCCGCGTATGATTTCCACATCTACTGTATCTCCCGGCTTGCAGGCTTCCAAAGATGCGTAAAGGTCTGCAAGCGTATTTGTTTTTATGTTATTCACGGAAGTTATAATGTCTCCGCCAAGATAGATCACGCTCCGCCCGTATTGCACAGGGTCTGCGCCCTGCCGCAGGCCGGCCCTCTCTGCAAGGCCTCCCCTTCGCGTACGCGAAACAAGAAGGCCGGAACTTACAGGCAGTCTTGCATAGCGGACAAGGCTTGGAAAAATCTGCACCACAGTTGCGTCAATCCAGCCGCGCCTTACTCTTCCATGCTGAATTATCTCATTTACAACACGTCTTGCCGTATTGGCAGGAACTGCAAAACCAATGCCGACAGATCCGCCGGACGGCGAATAGATCATCGTATTAACGCCGATCATTCTGCCCTGGGTATCGAGCAGGGGGCCGCCTGAATTGCCGGGATTAATCGATGCATCGGTCTGAATCATGTCGCGGATTATCCTGTTTCTGGATGTCTGAATCGGGCGGCCAAGACCAGATACAATCCCCACCGTCAAGGTGCGTTCCAGGGCAAAGGGATTTCCAATAGCCAAAACTTTCTGCCCAACCCTCAAGTTGTCAGAATCGCCGTAACTGATTGTCTGTAAAACCATTCCCTGCGGAGGATCGAACTTTAAAACCGCCAAATCGTTTTCCGGGTCAACGCCGACAACGACACCCTCAAACTGGGAACCATCGGCAAGATTTATAAAAACCCTGTGGGCGTTTTGAATCACATGATGATTCGTAATAATGAATCCTCTCCTGTCAATAATCGAACCCGAGCCGGAAGTGCCTTCCTGCGGAACAGGCTCCAAAAACCAGTTTATTGCCATTATTTCTGTAGTTATATTTACAACCGCCGAGTTCAGTCTTTCGTAAATCGCTATATTTTCTCTTTCGCCTTCCGAATATTGGACAAGATCAGATGTGTTTAATACCCTGTACTCGGACTGCAAAAGTACAAACTCGTCATTTGCATTTTCCTCCAGTTCCTGCAGCGCAAGGGGCGCATCAATTTTAGGCAGCGCCGGCTTCCATATACCGAACCCTATGGCAAAAAGCAGGACTATACATGCGCTTAAAAGAGAGAAAAATATTACCTGACCGCGGCTATACAGTTTCATCACACTCCTCCGTATGATAAGAGTCTTTTTAGTATAAACAATAATTGCCGATAATAGAAGAGGATATGTATAAACATTTGTTTTTTTTAACAGTTTCATTTATTTTTCTATGCAATGGCGCGCTTTTTGGTTTTGATCTGCCTGTATCAAGAATCACAGACGATTCCCTTTTAAGAATAAGATTGAAAGAACAGTGGATGTTAGAAAGTCCTGTAAGGGTGCTCTCCCAGGGTTCAAGAATTGAGCTTTTGGAAACCGGAGAAAGAGTTCAGATAAGCACGATCCAGGGCAGAGAGGAGTTCATGGTCATCTTTGCCAGAGAACTCTACAGGGGCACAAGCCTTGCAAACCGCCGCGCTGCAGGTACATTTCCCGGATGGGCTCAGGGCTCGTGGATACTAACAAGGCGCAGGGATGGAGCCGCCACACAAATAAGAATATATCCCCGCAGCGATCAAAATACCCATATACAATTACGTCCGTTAAGCGAAGACAAGTGCCAGCTGGATGTCGTCATTTACGGAGGTTTTGTTGCCCGCTCCATTCCAATAGCAGTCCCCTTTGAGCGGCTCTATACAATGCAGATAAATGATATTCTGCGGCTTGCGGAAAATAAAATTCCATTGCGGTATTTTGAACCTGACATTGCAAGTTATGCAGCTACCCGCAATTTTATCGCGCAGGTCCGCCCGCATCTTGCCGGTTTAAGATACGCAGACGACGGCGCAATTGATGAAAACGGAAATCATGTTTTAATAGCAAGCTTGCAGGAGCAAAACCCGCAAAGCTCCGGCCTTAACTGTTCCGGTTTTATAAAATGGCTTATAGACGGCATGCTGCGCCCTGTAACAGGAAGAAGACTTCCCATCGATCCTCTTAAAGCGCCCTTTGGAGAAAGAGGCTCTTCCTTCACCGTCAATTGGGAGGAAAGACGCGATGTATTTTTCGGACTTGACTGGATCAGAAATCTGGCGGCAGAGGCGAATGAAACATTGCGCGCCCTTCCAAATACAAGAACCTCCGCTTACCGCCGCCTGGAAGAATTTGAAGTTCGAAGCGATAATTTTTCATTGATAATGCTGAATCAAAACTCCCGCGGTTTTGTAACGCACTCCTATTACGGCTTTTTAAGCGAAGCAGGTTACGGCATGGAGGGGCTTCATCCTCTTTTATACACTCTTGCAATTGATGAGCCCTTTAGTTTTTACCTGGCTGCAGTAAACAGCGAAATAAACACACCCTCATCGCCGGGCGGAACACCGCGCCTTCGCCAGTACCACCATGTTGCAGCGCTTGTCCCCTACTTTGACGAAAACGGCAATTTCAGAATTGTAGTTTTTGAAAGCGCCGCCGAAACATCCTTTACAGCTTTCAGAAACCGTTATAACAGGCATCATGTTAACCTGGTCAGAATCCCCGTACCGCCGAGGTTTGAGCCCTAGCCCCTAAGCGCCAGTGCGGTTATACTTAATAGATGCGAAACGGAATTGAAGGCGTAGCCTTTGATTTGGACGGAACTCTCTATCCAAATTACCGCCTTAATTATAAACTTGTCCCCTTTATTCTAAAAGAATTACGCTTAATTTCCGCGTTTGGAAAGGCAAGAAATATTATCCGCAATGAACAGAAAAACGGCTCTGCGCATAATGATTTTTACGGATATCAGGCGGATTTGACTGCAAAGCTTCTTTCTTCCCAGCCTGAACTTGTCAGGGAAAAAATTGACAGGCTTATTTACAAGGGATGGGAGCCGTTTTTTAAGGATATAAAACTTTATAAAATGGCAGTTGAAACTCTTGCCGGCTTGCAGAAAGCAGGGTACAAAATGGGGCTTTTATCGGACTTTCCGCCGGAAACAAAACTTGATTACCTTGGGCTTCTAGATTGGGGAAAGGGCTGGGACGCCGTTCACTGTTCCGAGCGCTGCGGCGCGCTTAAGCCTCACCCGCTGCCTTTTGAAAATCTGGCTGCCGCCATGAACCTGCCCTGCGAAAAAATAATCTATGTGGGAAACAGCCATTCATATGATGTAACAGGCGCGCAAAAGGCGGGCATGAAGACTGCCTGGATAAAGAATCCGCTTGTCAGCGGCAATAAAAAACCAAAACCGGATTTTTTCTTCAGTAACTATCGCCAATTATTTGATTTTATGATAAATTGATTATAAGCGCAGTCAAAATTGCGCGCAGACATTTGGTATTATCCGGGGAGGGAAATAATACTGATGATTTTCACAGTTGGAAATTTAATCACACTTGGCATTGTTGTTTGCGCTTTAATCCTTTACAGGCTTGCGGATAAAAATAACCGCCCTCTTGAAAAAGTAAAAAAGTACGCCGAAAAATGCAAGGAAGAAATTGCCGCCTACGCCGAAGAAAAAAGCATGGCGGTTAAAAATTTTGGCATTGACCTGGATGTGGAAAAAAAAGCCGCTTCCCAGTTAATGAAGAGTATCCAGAAACTCACAGAAGAAGAACTTGCCAAAAAATCCGAATCCATCGCGCGGATAGATGAACATATCCGCGCCTTTGAATCTTCTCTTACAGAACTTTTTGGAATGACAGACAGGGTTCAGGAAAATTTAATCCGTATAAAAGACGAGTCTGCCTTTGTAGAGAATACTTCCAGGCGCGTGAATGAAGCAAAGGAAAAATTTGAACAGGTAGAAAGAGCTCTTGAAGCGGCGGAAAAAAATCTTATTCAAACCGAAGAGCAGCTGGAAAAGAAAAATGCCGAAGTTATGGAACAGGCTTCCCGTGATGTGATAATGGCGGCCAAATCTACAGTAGCGGACTTTGAAGCTACAGCCCATGTAATTGAAAGAAAAATCGAAGAACACAGGGAAGCGGTCATAAAAATTGAGCAGGAAAGGGAAGCAACTTTAAAAAATGATACGGAACAAATTAAAAAACTTTTAAAAGATGTTCTTGAAAACGCGGCAAAACGCGCAGATAAAATGGAAGATACCGCTCTTGTAAAATTGAAGGAACAGGCCCAGGACAGAATTACCCAGATTAAATTATTTTTTGAAGAAAAAATAAAGGGTACGCAGGATGCTTTAAAAAACGAACAGGGCGCAATACAGGACAAGTTAAAAACTCTTCATGATAAATGCAATTCAGAAATTCTTGATATTGGAGCAAAACAGAAAAACTATCATCAGGAGTGGATTAAAGGCGCTGCAGAGCTTGACGGTATGGCAAAAAAACAAAGAGAAGACATAATTTCTTCTCTTGCGCGTCAGCAGGAAGAAGTATCGCATTCTCTTGTAAAAGAACGGGATTCAATCAACTCCTCGCTTACACAGCAGCAGAATGACTGGAATCAGAATTTTCTGGAATTGAAAAAATCAGCGGAAAAACAGCGCAAGGAACTGGATTTAAATCTTACCTCATCCAAACAGGAATTAAATCAGTCAATTATTGATTTAAAAAATAAATCCCAGGCTGCGTTAAAACAGCAGCATGATGAACTAGACTCGTCAATTAAACATCACCAGAAAGAGATAGGTACGGCGATAGCTGAATTAAAAGAAAAATCGGGCGCCGCTGTCAAATTGCAGCAGCAGGAAACAAACGAAATTATTACACGGCTTACTTCATCACTTTCCGAGCTGCAATCCCAGTCAAAGGGTCTGCAAAAACAACAGCAGGAAGAACTTGGTTCGATACTAAACGAGCTAAGAGAAAAATCAGGCGCTGCCATCAAACTGCAGCAGGATGAAATAAACAATATACTTAAGGGGATAAAAGACAAGTCCAATTCTGTAATGCAGCTTCAGCAGAATGAAATTTCGATTGTATTAAAAGAACTTAAAGATAAAACGAACTCTTCCATTATACTGCAGCAAAATGAACTTTCCGCCGCTCTTAAGGATGTTAAAGAGAGATCAGGCCATGCGGTAAAACAGCAGCATGATGAACTTGCAGCTATCCTTAAAGACCTTAAAGAAAAATCAGGCTCTGCCATTAATTTGCAGCACGAGGAAATAAGCTCTGCTCTTGCAAGTTTAAAAGAGACTTCCGGCTCTGCAATAAGCCAGCAGCACAGTGAACTCAATGCGGCTCTTAAAGACATTAAGGAAACATCAAGCTCTGCAATTAATTTGCAGCACGAGGAAATAAGCTCTGCTCTTGCAGATTTAAAAGAGACATCAAGCTCTGCTATAAGTCAGCAGCACAGTGAACTCAATGCGGCTCTTAAAAAAATTAAAGAAACATCGGGTTCTGCAATTAATTTACATCATGAGGAAATCAACGGCGCTCTTTCAGATTTAAAAGAGACATCAAGCTCTGCTATTAACTTGCAACATGAGGAAGTCAGCGCTGCCATTGCAAACTTGAAAGAGACATCGAGCTCTGCTATTAACTTACAACATGAGGAAGTCAGCGCTGCTATTGCAAACCTGAAAGAGACATCCGGCTCTGCTATAAGTCAGCAGCACAATGAACTCAATGCGGCTCTTAAAGACATCAAGGAAACATCGGGTTCTGCAGTTAATTTGCAGCATGAGGAAATCCGTGACGCTATTTCCAGACTGAAGGAAAAAACGGACTTGGCAATAAGTCAGCAGCATAATGAACTCAATGCGGCTCTTAAAGATATTAAAGAAACATCGGGCTCTGTCATAAGTCAGCAGCAAAATGAAATTAATGCAGCTCTTAAGGATATAAAAGAAACAACAGGTTCTGCAATAAGCCGGCAGCATAGTGAAATTAATACCGCGCTTAAAGATATTAAAGAAGTATCCGGTTCCGCTATAAATGCGCAGCATGCCGAACTTGGCGCTGCAATTAAGAATTTAAAACAGACATCAGAACTTGATATTAAGCAATACCGCGATGAACTTTCCGCATCAATTAAGGATTTAAAAGAGAAAACAGATTCCGCTGTTATAAATCAGCATGATAATCTTGACGCCTCTCTTCTGAAGCAGATTGAAACATGGAAAGCTCTTTGCAGGGACAGCGAGCAGAATATAATTTCGGCTAACGAAAAACGGCTTGATGATTACAGTAATACTCACGCTGAAGCTGTAAAACAGCTTGCAAGTCTTGCAGATGACTCAGACAAACTGGAAAGCGAACTGCGCCTTCTTATGCAGGATTCAATTACAAGAGTTAAAAATGATTTTGCGCAGTTTGAAAAAGAATCCGGCGTTTCCATGGATGCTGCCTCTGCATCATTTAACAGCCAGGCTCAGGTCCTGCGTAAAGAACTTGATGAAATGGATAAAGAGCTTGATAAAATCAGAGCGCAGGCTTACAACAATGTATCCGAGAAACTTATCTCTTTTGAAAATGATTTTACAGCAGAACTTGGAAAGCGCGCATCCGAAGCCGGCCGGCAGATTGCAGACTGGCAGGCTGGCTTGCAGGAACGGCTTGACAATTCAGGCGGGAAAATCACAGAGGAATGGAAGCTGGCTGAAGAGCGTATCGCATCCGAGCACAAAAAGAGCATTTCCCTGCTTGGCGAAAAGCTCACATCGGATCTTGACAGAATTAAACAGGAAGCATCTGTATTAGAAGAAAGTATCTTAAAAGATATGAACACTGCCGATGAGGCGCGTTCCTCGTTTACAGAACAAATCAGAAAAGACATGGCGGATATCCGCATACATGCAGAGAACGAAGTCAGGACCCAGGTTGGTCAGTATCAAATATCGCTGCAGGAAACCCTGCGGCAAAAACAAAGAGAGCTTGAAAAAGAAATCGATGATAAATCTGATTATTCCAAAAATGCATACACCGATCTTGAAAATACATCCCGCGATAATAAACAGGTCATGGATGAATGGCAGGGTCAGTACAATATCAGGATGCGCGAAATGGATGCTTCCCTTGAAGAACTGCGCAGGCATTCAAGAGAAACAGAAGCGGAAAACGGTGAGCGTATTTCACAGTTCCGCTTAAGCGTGGATGAAATCCACAAAGAGCTTGGAGTTCAGAAGAAAATATTTGATCAGACAGGCGCTCTTAAAAAAGATCTTGAAAAGAGCATCGAAGAAATTAACGATGATCTTAACAAACTCGAACAGCGGAAGAATGAGATTACACAGCTGGAAGCAAGGTTATCAAGCGTAAAGAGGCTTGAAGATGAAATTAATAACAAGATGACACGTTTCCTTAATGAACAGCGCCGCATAGAACAGATGGAAAAAGATTTTAACAATCTTGTAAAAACTTCCCATTCGGTTAAAGAAAGACTTGAGCAGGTTTCAACTTCTGATGATGTCCTTCAGGCTGTCCAGGTTCAGATCCGCAAACTTGAAGACTCCATTAAGGAAACCGAAGAAAAATACCAGCGCGTGGAAAGAAAAAATGAAGTTCTTGAACAAACCAACGAGGGCATCGATCGCAACTTTAAATCGCTGCAGAAAACAGAGACAGCTGTTAAAAACGCTGAAAAAATAATTTCGATCCTCTCCGGCCAGTTTGACAATCTCAGAGCTTCCATTGAAGTGCTTACGGCGCAAAATGAAAAAGCGTCAAACGCAATGGAAAAAATTTCGTCTCTGGATGATTCTCTTGCAAAAATAGAAAAACGCATCGCAGACATGGATATCGCGCGCGAATGGCTTGCACGTACAGAAACTGAACTTAAAGCGCTGGATAAGGATGCTAGAGCGCATCTTAAATTAATCAAGGGTATATCAAGCGGCAAGCCTTCTGCGGAGAGAAAAGGTTCGCCTGCTCCGCAGGAACGCGATGATATACTAAGATTGAAAAGCCAGGGCTGGTCGAATCAGGAAATTGCAAATGCTATGAATTTATCAATCGGCGAAGTTGAACTGATACTTGAAATTGCCTCCAGAGGGGGTTGATGTTTTTTGGACAAGGATACCTGGAATAATTTTGTAAAAGCTAAAGAGCGGTTTAAAAAAGAGACAGAAAAAATCAGGCTGGCCCTGCCTGATCTAAAAAATATCCAGCAAAAACTTGCTGACAGCCGCTCCTACACAGTTGAAACGCCGGTTGTATATAACAACGCGCTTGATGATATAACAATTGATGATGAAATAAAATTAATCCTTGTTGCAGATAACCCCGGCCGCCGCGAACAGGCAGCGGAAAACAGAAAATACCTTATAGGGCCGTCAGGGAAAATCGCAAAAAAGTTTTTTTCAGACAATCCTTCCCTTGGAATTGATTTTACAAAGAATGTCATCATCCTGAATAAAACGCCTGTTCACACTCCGCGCACCAATGAATTGCGTCAGCTATGCCTTATGGATAATTTACTTGGCGCGGCGCTTGATAAATCACAGAAATCCATGGCTTTAACACTGCTTGAATTTCACAAAGCGCTTGACTGCCCTGTATGGATAACAGGATATTCAGAAATGCGAAGGGGTGGTATTTTTGAAGTATATACAAAAAGCATAAAGGAATTATATTCAGAGCCCGGGAATCAAAAGTTATACAAGAAGGTTTTTATCTACCGTCATTTTTCCATGAACCAGTTTACAATTGATTTAAAAAAACAAAGGTTTCAGGAAGAAAATGTTTTAAAAAGTCTAAAACGAATTGGAATTGAATACAGAAACAGGATACTGGAATCGGCCAGTTTGCCGTGAAAATATTCTCTATTTACAAAAGCATTAACATCAATTACATTTATTAAACATGAAGGTGGTTGAAACAATTCTGCTTGAAAATATAGAAAAAGCAGATTCACTATTTATATTTCCAACTGATATTTCTTTATCAAGGTGGGCGGATCACCTGCTTCGTCTGAGAGGAGGAACTATTGCGATGAATAAATTCATCGCCTGGGATAAATTCAAGCAAAAGTCAGTTAAATCCAAAGTTAAAGACAAAAAAAGCATTCCGTCTGCTCTTAGAAAAATATTCATATGCCGGCTTATAAGTGAAAATGCAGATGCAATTGCGCATAACAGAGAGCCGATCTTTACATCTTTAATTAGGGTTCAATGGGCGCAGCATGCACAGCAGTTTTCATCATGGGTTACATTAATTCTTCCTCAGCTTGGAACATGGTTTTATAAGGCGGCAGGTCTGCCGGCAGATAAAATCCTTACGCCAGAGGCAAAAAAGGCTGCACTTAATTTTAAAGGCGATGACAAAGACATGTACAATCTTGCATGTCATTATGCGCAATTTTTGGAAAAACATTCCCTTTTTGAGCCAGCCTGGGAAACACCGCCCTTTAACAATGCCGGAAAAAAATGTTTTATCTTTTTTCCCGAATCATTATCAGATTACAGCGAATATAAACAGTTATTGTCAGAAAGCGCTCATGTAAAAGTTATAAGCGTTAAAAATACAGATGAAAAACCTGCCAATACTTTTTTTTATAAAAATTCCCGAAGGGAAATAACTGAAGCAGCTCTTTACATAAGAGCCCTTCATGAAAAGCAAAATATTCCATGGGACTCTATTGCAGTCTGCATCGGCGATTCACAGAATTATGAACCTTATGTATTAAGGGAGTTATCCGTCAGAAACATTCCCTTTGTAAAGCGTACAGGCAAACCTCTTTCTGACTATCCTGCCGGCTGTTTTTTCCGCTCAATACTGGATTGCGTTTCCGAAAGTTTTTCCTTTTCATCGCTTGTTTCATTAATAATGAATAAAAATCTCCCATGGAAAAACACAGACACTATAGATGGACTTATTCAATTTGGAATTAGTAATAATTGCCTTTATTCGTGGATCGAAGAAAATAATGAAAAAAAACAGCATATCAACGTCTGGGAAGATGCTTTTAATAATCCTGTTGAATATACAGATAAGGAAATCTATAAATTTTTTAATGAACTTAAAAAAAGAATTGCATCTTTTCGTTTTGCAGACTCATTTACAGAACTTCGCAGGCAATACTTTATTTTCCGCAAACTTTTCTTTGATATGGACAGTTGCACTGATGAAACAAATCTTGTATTATCCCGCTGCATATCCGAACTGATGGACTTGGTTGAACTTGAAAAAAACTTTCCTTCTGTTCCTGCAGATGATCCTTTTTTATTTTTCACAGAATATTTAAGCGATGTAAATTATCTTGCGCAGCCAAAATCATCAGGGGTTGCAATTCTTCCATATAAGACTGCAGCGGCAGCTCCCTTTGACTGCCATATCATCCTCGGCGCAGGACAGGAAAGCATTTCTGTTGTCTATCCCCGCCTTTCATTTCTGCCGGGATTAAAACGCAAGGAACTTGGTATAACCGATGAAGATGCTTCAAAGGCATTCATTAACATGCATAAATTTAATTCTGTTAAAGGAGCTGCATTTTTCTGCAGCGAACATACATTTTCGGATTTTTCCATACCTCATCCTGAAATAAAAGCTCCCAAAAAACCGGAAGATTTTTATGCCGCGGATTTAAATTACAGCAAGTTATTCTCCAGGGATTATTACAGCGAAGAAAATCAATTTTTCTCTGTAATATCTTCTGGCAATACTGCTGAAGATGTAATACTCCATGAAAATCAGGCAGAAGGATTTTCAAAATGGAAAACAAGAAGAAATAAAACGCCTTCGCATAAAATTAAATTAATAGCACATAATGAAGTAAAGAAATTAATTAATTCTATTTTTGTTAAAAACAGCAAACCTTCGATTTCTTCTACAACATTGCAGTCTTATAATCAATGTTCGCTTGTCTGGCTTTTTAGCCGTGTATACAATTTAAAAAATACGCAAATAGAAACAAGCCTTATGGACAACAGCGTATCCGGCTCTGTATATCATGCCATTCTTTTTAATTTTTTCAGCAAAATTAAAAAAAGTGATGAACCTTTAATGGAACCTGTAAACAGCGGGTTTGGAATAACTCTTCCCGTCATGTATCTGGAGATTTTAAATAAAAGTATAGATAATGTATTTAACAATTTTCCGGTATTGGATTCTGATAAAAAATCCAGAATGAGCTCTCTTACTGCCAGGCTACTTTTATCGGCAAAGAACGAATATCATTATAACTGCGAACATTTTATTACTGCTTTTCTGTCACATTTTGCAGGATGCACAGTTGCAGGATGTGAAAAAAATTATCAGAGTGTAAAGGATTCTTATGTTCTTAACGGCTTTATTGACATCATTTTAAAAGACAAATCTGATAAATTTATAATAGTAGATTACAAAATAAAATATTTACCTTACAGGCCGGATTGTACAGGCGAAGCCGAAGATGGTTTATCCGATTTTCAGCTTCCTGTTTATATAACGCTTGCAGAAGATAATGAAAAACACAATGTCAACACTGCCCTGTTCTACAGCATACTGGATGCTGTTCCTGAAGTAATAATCGGCAGTATTTACGATATAAATACAGGAAAAACAACTCCCTTCCGTAAAGATGATAAAATAGATCGGGACAGTGAACAATATAATTTTATATTTGATTCTTTCACAGAAAAAACTAAAAAATATGCATACGAGATTGAAAACGGTATTTTTACTGTGTTTCCAAGTGATTGCACTGACTGCAGCTATCACAGAATATGCCGCACAGCTTATTTTATTAACCGTGAAACCGGCTTATTTTTACAGGAGAATTAATGTCTGTAAATAAAATAAAACAGGATTTAAATACAGAACAAAAAAAAGCTGCATTTTGCAAATCCAATGCAGTTGTTGCAGCGGGCGCAGGATCCGGCAAGACTAAGGTTCTTGCCAGCCGTTTTGTCTGGCTAATCACAGAGAAGGGTTATAAAGCAGATGAAATTTTAACGCTTACATTTACAAAAAGAGCTGCCGCAGAGATGTTCAGCAGGATTTATTCTCTTGTCCTTGAAACTGCCGGAACTGAAACGGGGATTGCATCAAAAAGAGCGCAGCAAGCTCTTGAGGATTTTATCCACGCAAGAATACAAACTCTTGATTCATATTGCGCTTCCATTGTAAGGCAATGCGCACCGCGTTACGGTATAAGCCCTGATTTTCAGATCGATCAGGAGTTTTGTAAAAACCTTGCTCTGGAAATATCATATCCTTTTTTTATTGCACACAGAGACCACCCTGCCATAAAAAAACTTTACGGCATAAACAGCCCTGATAATATTGCAAGCGGTATTTTTGCCCAGATACTTTTTAATTACTGTCATATTGACAAGCCGGTGGATTTTTTATCTGATTGTAAAAATCAATTTGACATCATATGTACAGAATGGGAAAAACTCTCTGATAAAATAGAAGAAATAATTACTGATCTGCAACGCGGTATTAACGAAGACAATGCATTACTCCCTGTTCTTGTTCCGGTAATGGATGAATACAGCAAAGAAAAAACAGAAATCCCAAAACGCAAGAGCTTACAGGAATATTTTGATCTTTTAAAAAATACTCCCCTGGAATCTTCCATAAGCTTTGCAGAATCCCATCCGCTGCAGAAAACCATATTAAAATTTATATATTTTCTTGATTCGATAAGCAGCCTTAGCCTGAGAGGCGGAAAACGCGCTGCGCGTGATTCACAGGGTTCCGGAAATTCTGTAAAAGAAAATATCTTAAAATTACGCGATCTAATGGATTCTGTATCGTCACTTGCAATTTCCTGTCTTCAATCCGGTTTAATCCTTTCAGTCATGTCACTTCTTTCAGAGCTGCAGGATATCTACCTGACAAAAAAACGGGCGAACAGTGTTCTTACATACAAAGATGTTGCAAGGCTTTCCAGGACTATCTTAATTGAACAAAAAGATATAAGGCAAAGCGAGAAAGAAACCTTTAAAGCAATAATGATTGATGAGTTTCAGGATAATAATGAGCTTCAAAAGGATATTCTTTTCTTACTTGCTGAAAAATTAGATATTTCAAACAGCGGCATACCGTCTGCAGACGATTTAAAAGATGATAAACTCTTTTTTGTAGGCGATGAGAAGCAGTCGATCTATTTTTTCAGAGGCGCTGATGTTTCTGTTTTCCGTAAATTAAAGGATGAAATAAAAAGCGCAGATCTTCCGTTGAAAATCAATTACCGCTCATCGCCTCATTTAATCGGCGCCTTTAATACAATTTTCGGCGGCAGTGTTTTTGATCCTTCAGGAGAATCTCCATTAGGCGTTTTTCCCTCTGTTTTTGCGCCAGAGCAGTCTTTGCCGCCGTATGAAGCCGGCTATTCTCCGCTTAAATCCTTTAAGGATGACAGCGGCAAATTATCATTATGCATTCTCAATTCACATAACAACAGTGAAAATGAGCAGCTCATTGCGCCTGATGAAAATGAAGCTCGGTTTGTTGCAGAAAAAATAAAACAATTATTGTCCGAAAAGAAAGAAGATGGAAAACAAAAATATCAGCCTCATGATATTGCCATTCTTTTTCGCACAGGAACTTCGCAATATCATTTTGAAAAGCACCTTAGGTTTCTTAACATTCCTTATACATGCGAAAATATCGGCAATCTGTTTTTCGGCGGGCTTGTTAATGATATAATTTCAGTTTTACGGCTTGCCTCTCATCCTGCGGACAAAGCATCCTATGCAGAAATGCTCCGCTCTCCCTTCGCAGGGCTCTCCCTGGCTGGAACCGCCTATTGCATCTCCCTTGATGTACCGTTCGATGATAAACCTCTTGAACACCTTGAAAAAGCAGATCGTGAAAAATATCTTAACGGACAAAGATTATACGAATCTATCTGTAAAAAAAGCTCAAAGGAAAGTATCAGCTCTCTTTTAAGCGAATTATGGCACAACGAAGGCTACCGTTACGAGACAGAATGGAATTCCCAAACAAGCGTATACCGTGATATGTTTGATTATCTTTTTCATCATGCGGCAATTGCAGACTCCAAAAACCAAACCCTTGCAAGCTTTACAGATGCAGTTATTGCAGCAAGAGACAAGCGCAGAAATCTTGAAGAAATCGACATTCCGCTTGAGAGATCCGGCGCTGTCAGACTGACAACTATCCACAAAAGCAAGGGGCTTGAATATCCTGTTGTATTTCTTTGCTGCTGCGGAAGAAAAAGCCAGACTGACAGATGCGATGTTGCGTATCATTCACCGGCTGCCGGCATTGTATTCAGCCCTCCCCCGCCTGCAAAACATGAGATTTTCAAAAAAAGAAGCAATTTTTTCTGGGAACAGGCAAACGAAGATACAAAGCGAAAAAGAATTGCAGAACTTCGCAGGCTCCTGTATGTCGGAATGACAAGGGCCGAAAATGAATTATATATAACAGGCTCTCTTAATATAAAAAATGAAGAGAACATCGATGATTTTTCAATTCTGCTTAAAAAATATATTAATACCCAATGTGAAAAAAGCAGAAATTATATAGATGGCGATTATATTTGGAATAACGATACATTATTCGGGCTTCTTCTGCCTTCAATTGTCTGTCATATTTCTGAAGACGGTTCAGAAAAGAGCGATAAATTCTTTTTACTGGAAGAAATACCGCGTTACACGGAAGAATATGCGCAGAATCAGGAATTAAACAGCGCAAATTTAAAAAATAATCAAAATGGGTTAAATGAATTTTTTGCAAAAACAGAAACATTTTACAGAAATGCTAAAATAATAAAAACCCCTTTAATTTGCAATAATCACATAACACCTGTTTCGTTACGTGTAATCACAGAAACTACAGATATGAATTTTGTTATAGACAGCGGGTTATCCGGAAGCGCTTCATATGACATCTTTGAAAAAGTAGATTCTATTCTCCTTCGTTTTTCGCAAAACGGAGATGAACATTCAAGGACTTTTAACTCCGGCAGTTTTGGAACAATCGCTCATATCTGCGTTGAAGCGCTTTTAAACAATGAAGAAGTTATAATTCCATCGGATATTTCAGGTGTTTTGCCTCCTTTGGAATTATCAGCTATAATCGAAGCCGGCAAGGATCTTGCCGGCCGTTTTGTAAACTCACCCCTGGGAAAAAAGGCAAGAAACGCAGACTTTAGAGAAAGTGAGTTTTCATTCAGGAGTATTATTAAGAATAGCGAAGGTAGTGATATTTTTATTAATGGCGCCGTCGATTTATTTTTTGAGGATGACAGCTCAATGCATATAGTGGATTTTAAAACGGACAGTAATGAAAAACCGGATGAACACATAGCTCAGTTATCCTGTTATTACCGCGCAATTTCAGAACTTTTTGCAAAGAAGGGCTGCAGAGTGTGGCTTTACTATCTTAGAACAGGCCATGCAGTAGAAATGACAGAAAAAGTAAAACAATTTAATCTGGAACAAATAGCGTTTAGCATGATATAATTATCAGGGAGAGTACAATGGACAAATTTAATGCGGAAGAATTGTCTGATTTTGCGCGGTATTACGGTTTTCATTACGATTGTATAAATCCTCATGCGCTTATAAAAGATATTCTCATCGAAATGGAAAGAGGTCTTGAAGGTATATCTTCCAGTCTTCCCATGATTCCGTCTTACATCACTCCTGTTTCGTTGCTTCCTTCAGGGAAAACAGTCCTTGCCCTGGATGCAGGCGGTACAAATCTTCGCACAAGCCTTATTCATTTTAATGAAAACGGCGAAGCAGTTGCTCAGAAGACAAATAAATCACCAATGCCAGGCACTGCCGGCCAATTAAGCGCAGATGAATTTTTTGGCGCAATTGCAGATGCTGCGCTTCCGCTTTTAAAAGAAACAAAAATAGAGGGGATTGGGTTTACTTTCTCATATCCCATGGAAATTACATCTGATGCCGACGGTATTCTGCTTTCATTCAGCAAGGAGGTAGATGCTCCTGATGTTATCGGAAAGGCAATAGGTAAAGGCCTTCGCGATACCCTTGCATCCAGGGGTTTTGAATATTCAGGCCCGATTGTTTTATTAAATGATACTGTAGCTACATTACTTTCCGGTTTTGTTTCAATTTCACCCGACGGAGAGCCTGTGCGCGGCAGCAATAATTTTAATGCAAAAGGCGGCCCTGTGGTTGGTTTTATTTTGGGCACCGGTTTTAATACTGCCTATCCTGAGTCAAACATCCCAAAAATAAATTTTAACTGCCAATCCTCGCCGCAGATCGTTGTATGCGAAACCGGTAATTTTAATGTTCATTACCGCGGACAGCTTGACAGGGAATATGACAGCACAACAAAAAATCCCGGTTGTTATTTTCTGGAAAAAGCTACAGCCGGAGCATACCTTGGCCCTTTAACCCTTCATATATTAAAACATGCAATTAAAGATAAAATTATTAATTTTAAAAAAGCAGGTGAATTACTTGCTATGCCCTTTTTGGAAACGAGAATCTTAAATGAGTTCACTCATGCGCCGCTTTCGGCTCAGGGACCCTTGGGTTCTCTTTTCTCACCGGATGAAAGCGGCGCTCTTGCATCAGTTCAATACCTTACATCGATTATAACAGAAAGAGGCGCTCTTTTTTCCGCCTCGGTGTTAGCTGCAACAATAAAACGCATGAGCTGCAGCCTGGAGCCGTTTTCTCCTGTCCGCATCGCAGTTGAAGGCACAACATACATGATTTACAAGGGAATGCGCCGCTCTCTTGAATCCTATCTGCATCAAATGCTGTTTAAGGATAAACCTCACCCCTATGTCATTGCCCCTGTAGAACAGGCAAGCCTTTTAGGCGCTGCTGTAGCGGCGCTTGGTAAAAAATAAAAACCTAAAAGCGTTTATATATGCAAGTTGCCTGTAAACTGAAGTTTTCTGACAACCTTAATAATATTTTACGGAGAAAAATATGCCGAATAACGAACAGCGCATACCATTACGCAGCGAAGTAGCTTTATCTGACACCTGGGATTTATCAACTCTTTTTTCCAATGATGATGCATGGAATGAAGCTCTTCTGAAATATGAAAAAATGACGGAAAAAATTCCAGCCTTTCAGGGAACACTTATGGTTTCTGTTGACCATTTTGCCGATTATCTTGATTTTTCATGCGCATTAAATCTTCTTGAGGAACAGCTTGGCTCTTATGCGTTTTTACGTCAGTCAGAAGATGAAGGTTCCTCCGCAGGACGCACAATGGTTGGAAAAATTACAATGGCATGCGCAAAGGCCGCATCTGCATCAGCATGGGTTAATCCGGAAATACTGTCCATCCCCGATGATAAAATGGAAACTTTTCTTTCGCATAATAGAATGGATGATTACCGGATCTATATTCAAAAAATTATAAGGTACAAGCCTTTTATTCTAAGCGACAAAGAGGAAAGAATAATAGCGCTTCATTCTGAAGGTGAAAGGGCAATCAACGATACATTTTCTGTACTTACAAATGTTGATTTTAACTTTGGAGTAATTGACACTCCGGAAGGAAAACGCCCCTTATCACAATCAACTTTTTCTTTTTTTATGGAAAACAGTGATCGCGATTTAAGGCAGCGAGCATATAAGATGTTCTATGACTGTTTTGATGCCCATAAAACCACACTTGGCAGTCTTTATTCAGGTTCTGTAAAGCAGGATGTTATAAATGCGCGTATTAGAGGCTATTCATCAGCGCGCGCCAGCGCTCTTTTTCCTGATAATGTAAGTGAAACAGTTTACGATACCCTTATTTCAACCGTGAACAGCAACCTTGACATACTTCACCGTTATTACTCTTTACGCAAACGCGCTCTTAAATTACAGGAATTACGTCACTACGATGTTTATGCACCTCTCGCTTCAAGCATAAAAAAACACACAAGCTGGAATGAAGCTGTAAATCTTGTCTGCAATGCCCTTTCACCCTTAGGCGATGAGTATGTTTCCGCATTACGCACAGGGCTTTTAAACCGCTGGGCCGATCGTTATGAGAATAAAGGCAAACATTCGGGCGCATATTCTGCCGGCGGTTTCACAGGCGATCCCTACATTCTTATGAATTATAAAGATGATTCTATCCGCGATGTGTTTACTCTTGCCCATGAAGGCGGCCACTCAATGCATACCTTATATGCGGCTAAAAATAATCCTTTTATGCAGTACAATTACACAATTTTTGAAGCCGAAGTTGCAAGCACCTTTAACGAAGAGCTTCTCTTTCGTTATTTGCTAAATTATAATCAGGATTTTTCTGTTGCTGAAAATGGAATCTCCAATAAAGAAATGCGTCTTTACCTTGTTAATAAACGTGCAGATGATCTTCTTGCCACTCTTTACCGCCAAACAATGTTCGCTGAATACGAAAATATTACTCATCATCTTGAAGAAACCGGAACTCCTCTTACAACTGAACTATTGCGCGCAGAATATCAAAAACTTCTAAAAAAATATTTTGGCCCTGATATGGTTTTTGAAGAATCAAGTGATCTTGAATGTTTGCGCATACCGCATTTTTACCGCGCGTTTTATGTATACAAGTATGCGACCGGAGTTTCTGCAGCTCTCGCACTGGCAGAACATGTCCTTGAGGGGGGCGCAAAGGAAAGAGACAATTATTTTGCTTTTCTTAAATCCGGCAGTTCACGTTTTCCAATTGATGCGTTAAAGATGGCGGGAGTGGATATGAGTTCTCCTGAACCTGTGAACGCTGCCTGCAAAACCTTCGGACGCCTTGTAGATGAGCTTGAGGATTTACTTAAATAATATTAGGGAACTTTAAACTTTTTACAGGTTTCCAAATATTATTTTATTCATTATTACAACAGCAAGGTTTTACATTCTTTTTCTTTTCACTTATATATTTTTGAATATAAGCGTTTATTATTAAACCTATAAATATTATTGAGCAAATCGAATTAAATACAGAAATACTCTCAATTCCGCTATCACATAATAAATTATTGTTTATTATACTCATAGTAAGCCATGAGGATGGAATTAAATAATCAATAATTAATCCGAATGCCAATGCATTAACAACAATATTTACTATATATATAATCAATATTTTTTTACCCATAGTTTTACCAATTATTGTCATAGAAGCAATACTGGTCACCGGCCCAGCCATTAAGAAAACAAAAGCAGCTCCTGGAGACAATCCCTTCATCAGCAAAACTGCTGCCATAGGAATAGAACCAACTGCGCAGGTGTATGTAGGCAATGCTACAAGCAGTACAATCAGCATGTTTAGCAAGGGATTATTTAAATACGTTGAGAATAAATCCTCCGGAAGGAAAATCGCAAGCACTCCTGCAAATATAATTCCAAAGAGCAGCCATTTTCCTATATCTTGTAACATTTCCACAAAACCGTAATGAATGGCTTGCAATATCTTTTTTTGATCTTTATTATTATCACTTATAATTTCAATATTATTTTTCTGTATTATTTTTTTATCCAATTTATTGGCGGTAATACCGCCTGTAAAACTTGAAATTATTGCCGCAATTGGACGAATTACAGCGAATGGCAATCCCAAAAGAGAGTATGTTACCATAATACTTTGTATGTTTGTCTGAGGAATAGAAGTTAGAAAGGAAACTGTTGCTCCTTTACTTGCCCCTTCCCTGTTTAACAAGCTTCCCATAGGAATTACACTGCAGGAACAAAAAGGCAGCGGTATTCCTGCAAACGTAGCCCATAGCACAGAACTAAAATCAGGTTTTGCTATATGTCCTATGTATTTTTCTTTTGGCACATATACCTTCAGAAACCCTGCAATTAAAAAACCCAAAAGCAAGAAAGGCGACATTTCATTGACAAGAACTATAAATGGAAATATATAATTTAACATATTAAAACTCCTTTTTTATTATAATATCAAAACTGTAAATTAGGAATATTTTTTTATGTGTTTAATCAAATCTTTATAAATTTCCTTTTTTTCATTCCGCTTTCCGTATTCAGGATTTTTCAGTTTGAGGCTGAATGCTTTCTGCAGCTTCTTCTGATAGAAACAGATTTTTCACTAAAGGGACTAACGAAAAAACTTGCGTATTGGGTTAAGAGTGCCATTGCTACCTTTAATTTTTTTGACCCATCCGACCACTTATCCCAAGTGGTCAGGCGGGAAAAATTTTATCACGTTAAAATTCCGAGTAACCACTTGTCCCAAATGGTCCGCTGCGGCTCGCACCCGCTACATGCCCAACCGCGCTCCCTCCGGTCGCCGCGGTACGGGCATTCCGCCGGAACGAGCCGCAGAACTCTAGGGGCGAACAAGCCGGAAACCGTAGTCGTAGTACCCGTCCCATGGGCTGCCGTCGACCCGCTGCGCAGAACGGAGGCTCTGCCCGTCGTAGTTCCAGCCCCCGCCGCGTAACACACGGCCCGAGCCCGAGACCGCTCCAGTGGGATCAGTTACAGTGCCTGTAGGATAGGTACCAAACCAATCCCAGCACCACTCCCAAACATTTCCGTGCATGTCATATAAACCCCATGCATTAGGTGCAAATCTTCCTACCTCTGTTGTTCTTGATCGATATACTCCCGCAGGACTGCCATTATATAAACTATCGCTAGCATAAAAATTAGCTTGATCTGATGTTATCTGATTAGTTCCCCAGTTAAATGCTGTTGTAGTTCCCGCTCGGCATGCGTATTCCCACTGCGCTTCTGTCGGCAGTCTATAACCATCTGCATCCCAGTCCGCTTCTACCGCATTCCATGCAGCATTAGAACTTGTGGGTACTGCAGAATGCAGCCAGGCGTCAGCATCGTTATTGCTCATACCTGCTATACTGTAAACAGGGGTCAATCCTTCAATTAAGCTTAATCTGTTGCAAAACGCTATCGCGTGATACCAGCTTACTTGCTCTACAGGCCGTCTTTCCTGTATATCATCATCTAATGGATCTGTTGTAAAATTACTGGGATTAAATTGCATTACTGCTTCGTATTGTTCCTGCGTTACCGCATATTTGCCCATGTAAAAACCATTTGAAAGTCTTACTTGATACTGCGCTTCATCGTCATAGCGATCAGGTTCTGTTCCCGGGCTTCCCATTGTAAATGTGCCTGCGGGGATAAAAGCCATCTCTATTCCATATGAAAAAACATTATAACCAACATAAACTGTCGCTACATTGGTGTGAACCGGCAGCGCTCCGCCTGCTGCGCTGACTACGCAGTAGTAATAATGTGTCCCTACTGTCAGATTTACGGGTAACTCATAGTTATCGCTTGTTGCACCTGCTATGGGTGTGCCGCCGTTGTTTGACGAGCTTGTGTTTCTGTACCACTGGTAACCAAGTGTTGCGCCTTGCGTAACTTCTGCCGTAACAGACAGGCTTTCGCTTATATTTCCTGTAATTACATCTGTTGTTGGTACAGGATGGGCGCTTACTGTGATACTGGAAATAGGATCGCCTGTGTAGGGACGAACCAGCCGGAAGCCGCCGCTGTTGAACCTGCTCGATGGGCTGTGGCTGACCCGAAACGCAGAACGAGGGGACTGCCCGCTGCTGTTAAAGGCCCCGCCGCGAAACACACGGCCAGGACTAGAAACCATTCCCTTGGGATCGGACACTGAACCCGATGGATATGTTCCATACCCATCCCAGCACCACTCAAATACATTCCCGTGCATGTCATATAATCCCCAGGCATTAGCTGGAAATCTTCCAACCTCTGTTGTTGCTTCACGGTATACTCCCGCAGGACTGCCATTATATAAAGTAGAAGTAGCATTAAAATTTGCTTGATCTGATGTTATTTGATTAGTACCCCAGTTAAAGGCTGTTGTAGTCCCCGCGCGACAGGCGTATTCCCACTGCGCCTCTGTCGGTAGTCTGTAACCATCTGCATCCCAGTCCGCTGTTACCGCATCCCATGCTGGATTAATTTCTGTTGGTACAGAAGAATGCAGCCAGGCATTAGCATCGTTATTGCTTATGCCTTCTACACTGTACACAGGGGTCAACCCTTCAAGGATACTTAATCTGTTGCAAAACGCTATCGCATGATACCAGTTTACACTCTCTACAGGGCGTCTTTCCTGCACATCATCATCTAAAGGATCACGACTGTTAGCTATTGTAAACCAACTTGGATTGCTTCCCATTACTGCTTCGTATTGTTCCTGCGTTACAGCATACTTTCCCATGTAAAAACCATTTGAAAGCGTTACCTGATACTGCATCTCATTGTCACCGCGGCCTGGTTCGTTTTCCGGGCTTCCCATTGTAAATGTGCCTGCGGGGATTAATACCATTTCGTTAGCCAGCAATTCAACATTAACTGTTGCTACATTGGTGTGAACTGGAAGCGCTCCGCCTTCTGCGCTAAGAACGCAGTAGTAGTAATATCTGCCCGCTGGCAATGCTGCAGGCAGCTGATAACTTGCACCCGTTGCGCCGTTTATAAGCGCGCCGCCGGTATTGGATGGGTTT
>WQXU01000032.1 GCA_009781635.1 Treponema sp. | reverse complement strand
ATTTGCAATATGCTGTTCATAAAGCCATTAGAGTGCTGTTTGCAGCACATAAGGCTAAAGTTACTTTTTCTAAATGAGGCACCCATTCTTTTCGGTTACTTTTTTTAATGAGGCACTACGGATATTTCAGGAGTAATAATGTCGGATTTGGACCTGCTTATAATCGGCGCAGGCCCTGCAGGGCTTACTGCCGCGCAGTATGGCGCAAGGGCTAATTTAAAGGTAATGGTTGCAGAGAAGCAGTCTGCCGGAGGGCAGGCCCTTGTAATTGATGTACTGGAAAATTATCCTGGGATTTGCGGGCAAAAATCAGGCTTTGAGTTTGCAATGGATCTGCATAAGCAGGCTGAAGCCTTCGGGGCATCCTTTTTATTAAATGGCGTCAGTTCAATAAAAAAAGAAGGCGATGTATTCAAGGCAGTCTTTGCAGACGGAGAAGTCCGTACTGCCTCTGCTGTTATTATTGCAACTGGCGCAAGCCCCCGGCTTCTGGATGTGCCGGGAGAAAAGGAATTCTCCGGGAAGGGAGTTTCCTACTGCGCAACCTGCGACGGCAATTTTTTTAAGGGAAAAAAAATATTTGTGGTTGGGGGAGGGGATGCAGCCTGCGATGAAGCGCGCTACCTTTCCCGCTTGACGGATAAAATTGTACTGATTCACCGCCGCGGCAGTTTCCGCGCGCAAAAAGCCCTTGTCGAAAGAACACTAAAAAATCCAAATATAGAAGTGCGGTATAATACAATCATTAAGGAAATTAAGGGAGGGACTGTAAACCAAAGTTCAGTCTCTAAGGTAAAATCTGTTGTGTTAGCTGACACAAAAAACGGCGGAACCTGCGAAGAGCAGACAGATGCAGTGTTTATTTTTGCAGGAACAGTTCCGCAGTCTTCTCTGGCAGGTGAATTAAATGCCGCGCTGGATGAAAACGGGTATATAATTACAGATCAGAAGATGGCAAGCAGTGTGAAAGGTTTATATGCCGCAGGAGATGTCCGAAGCGGCGCATTCCGCCAGGTAGTAACAGCCGCTGCCGACGGCGCATCCGCCGCGCATTATGCGGCAGGATATATTGATGAATTGGGGGTCAGGGGACAGGAAAAAGGAAGTGATTAAGTATATACTGCTTAATGCAGATAACGAGCCTGCTCCCTGACCCCTATATTTATATAATGAATTTGAAATTGGCATTTTTATTTAAGTTTTTTATTTGCATCCTTTTAATGCTCGCTGCTTTTCCTGTTTTTTCCTTAAGTTTTAATGACTCGCTTCCGCCAAAGGAGCTTGCTGCAAGGCTGGAAAGCGCAATGACAGACGAACAGGCGCTTGCCCAATTGTTTATGCTCGGCTGGGTCGGAGAAGATCCGTCTCCTCTTATCATGGAATGGATAAGGCAGCGAAATCTTGGCGGAGTAAAAATATTCGGATGGAATACAACCAATACGCAAAGACTTGCAAGAACCGTAGGCCAGCTGCAAAGGGCAAGCCTTGCAGGCCCTTATAACATTCCGCTCTTTGTCGCAACAGATCAGGAAGGCGGATGGATTCGTCATATAAAAGGCGATACAAGCGAAACGCCGGGTAACATGGCAATCGGCGCATCAGGTTATCCGCGCGATGCTTACCTGTCAGGCTATTATATAGGAAAGGAACTTGCCCTTCTTGGCATCAACATGAACTTCGCTCCCACTGTGGATCTTTTTACAAACAGAGCTTCTGTATTGATAGGCCCGCGTGCGTTTGGAAGCGATCCTGTAATGGCAGGAATTATGGGCGCCGCCTTTGCAAAGGGACAGCTTGCCGCAGGCGTTATTCCGACAGCGAAACATTATCCCGGGCACGGAGATACAGCGCTTGATTCACACGGCATTCTTCCCAGAATCGAAATCACTTACGATACGCTTTGGAACAGAGAACTTCTTCCGTACAGAATGCTTGTAAACGAAGGGCTTCCTGTTGTAATGAGCGGGCATCTCTCATTCCCGATGACAGACGGCGGTCTTACGCCCGCATCCCTTTCATCATGGTTTTTGCGCGATGTGCTGCGCGACAGAATCGGTTTTTCGGGAGTTGTAATTACAGATGATTTAATGATGATAGGTGCAACATCCTATCTGCGCTCAATGCCGCTTACCGCAAAGCAGGCGATAATTGCAGGTAACGATATTATTATGTTTTCAAGTACGCTGTTTTTATATGATCAGATATGGACCTTTCTTGCGGATTCCATGAAAAATGAAGAGGACTTCCGGCAGATTGTAAGAAGCTCCGCGCGCAGAATACTGGAACTAAAACTTACTCACCTTAAGGGGCCGCAGAGTATTCCCCTGATTCCGGATCCCGCAAGGGTAGAAGCCGAATTACCGGATCCTGAAGGTTCTGCGTTTTTTTTGAATCTTGCCGCCCGCAGCGTTACAATTGTTAAACCCCTGCCGCCGGTTTCTGTATTTCCCCTTACAAGAGAGAATGCAGGGCGTGTTCTTCTGGCGGGAAGATTCAGTGATTTTTTCTCTTACGGCAGAGCGGCTTTCCCGAACGCGTCAACATACCGTTTTTCCGCTAATACAGATCCGCAGGACATTACCGCATTTGCGCGTAACGCAGATACGGTTATTTTCTGCCTGTCCGACCACATAGATCTGCGCGTTTTACGCAGTCTTGCGCAGGTAAACAGAAGGATCATTGTTTTATCGGTATTAAGCCCCGTGCATTTGGAAAGCGTTCCCTGGGTTACAGGAGCTGTCGCTGTGTACAGTTATGCGCCGGAATCATTTGCGGCAGGATTTTCCGCAATCATTGGCAAGATACCTGCGCTTGGAATACTTCCGTATGAAAGGTGAGCTGGAAAAATCAATTTACTGGCATAAAATAAAAAATGCCGATACAGAAGCCGCGGAAGGCTTGTTACGCGCAAATGAAGACATGAGCGTAAGCGCATGCGCAAGGTTTCTTTCAAAGGCATCAGGAGATCATGCCTGGATATTAAAAAAAAAATCAGGTGAAATAAATGCGGTTTTACTAAGTTCCAGAAGTACAATAATGCCTGTATTGTGCGGCAGGGGAGATATCCCCCAAAATGGTTTTCCGTTTGGCTTTCTGAAAAAAAAGAAAGTGCATTCAATACAGGGCCTGACAGAAGATGTTAAACTGCTTGAAAAAATAATGACCCATGCAGGCAGAGTAGTTGCAGATTTCTATGACTATGATCTTATGAGCCTTGATACATACCCCGATACAAAAAATAATATGTCATTTCCCTCTAACCTTGTTCTGTGCGTCCCGCAGCTCACAGATTTGGATGCGATTGCGCCGCTGCAGGCAGCCTACGAAAAGGAAGAAGTTCTGCCGAAAGGCTCAAGCTTCAGCCCTGCGGCAAGCAGGATGAATATTGCAAATATAATAGCTAATGGTCAAATTCTGGCAGCCCGGATAAACGGAATGTTTGTAGGCAAGATTAATGTAAGCGCCGTTTCATTTACAAGGTACCAGGTAGGCGGAGTTTATGTTCATCCGGATTTCCGCAGTCAGGGAATAGCCGGCTATATGGCCAGGGAATTTATTTCATCTCTTATTGAGAAGAGAAGGGGAGTAAGCCTCTTTGTCAAGAAAAACAATCTGCCCGCCTGCAGCCTGTATAAAAGTCTTGGTTTTAATATTATAGGCAGTTATCGAATTACTTATTACTAACCCCTAGCTCATTTCCCCCTACTCTTGATATAATAAATGCATTGTGGCGTATCTATACGAGACTCACCTCCATACAGCTGAAGTCAGTAAATGCGCAGTTTCCGGAGGAGCTGATTACATTGCAGGGTACATGCAAAAAGGGTACTCAGGTATAATTGTTACAGATCATTTCTTCAATGCGAACTGCGCGCTTTCAAGAAAGCTGCCGTGGGAGAGGTGGGTTGAGTGCTTTTGCCTGGGTTATGAAAAAGCGAAGGAAGAAGGAGACAGGCAGGGATTTTCCGTATTTTTCGGATGGGAAGAGACATTTGACGGCTGCGATGATTATCTTGTCTACGGGCTTGATAAACAGTGGCTGCTTGCTCATCCGCAGGCGCGCAGTTGGACAAGAGGCGAGCAGTACCGCGCTGTAAGGGAAGCAGGGGGCTGCGTAGTTCAGGCGCATCCGTTCAGGCAGAGGGCCTACATTCCGCGCATTGTGCTTTCTGCAGGATGCGTTGACGGCGTAGAAGTTGTAAACGGAGGACATGAGGATGAATCCTGCGATGCCCTTGCATATCGTTATGCGCAAAAATTGGGCAAGCCTGCAATTGCCGGAACCGATATTCATGATGCTTCCGGTATTCAATACGGTGAACTGTATGGAGTTTATTCTGAAAAAAAACTTGATAGTATTGAAGATTTTGTCAGTATGATTTTAAATAATAAAGTGTCGGGTTTAAAAACCGATGAATCAAGACTTGATTTTCACGGCACGGAGAAAGTGAGGCTGCCTGTGGAAATACGTGATAACGAAGACAGAATTATAAAAAGGAGCTGGAAGGAGTTTATATAAGCCTTGCTTAAGAACAAGACTTGCTGATTCCTTTTGCAAACTCCAGGGAGTTTATATGAATGAAATAGTTGCCAATGTTCCTAAAAGAATAAAGGAACTAAGAGAAATACTTGAAATCAGCGCTCTTGATATGGCGAAGGATATCGATATTTCTTTTGATACTTACAGTAAATACGAAGCTGGAGAACTTGATATACCGATTAGCGTTTTGTATACAATCGCAGTCAGGCTGGGCACTGATGTTACAGTCCTGCTCACAGGCGAGGAAGCAAGGATGGACAGCGCCGCTGTTTGCCGCAAAGGCAAGGGCGTTCAAATAGAGAGATATCCCGGTTATGAGTTTTCCAGTCTTGCGTATAACTTTAAGCACAGAACCATGGAACCTCTTCTTGTAACACTCGATTCTTCAAAAACGCAGGCTGCTGCGGTGTCGCATTCAGGCCAGGAATTTAACTTTATAATTGAGGGCCAGGTAAAAATAACGGTTGCAAAAACCGAGCATATTCTTTCGCCGGGAGATACTATTTATTTTGATGCGCGTCTTCCTCACGGGCAAAGCGCTGTAAACGGAACCGCGCAATTTTTGACTATAATCCAGGAATAAGTAAACAGAGGTTTATATGAACGAAATACTTTCACGCTACCTGCCGCAAATAGAGTTCGACAGCTACGAAGATTTTTATGCAAATTACAAATGCAATTGTCCTTTAGATTTTAATTTTGCCTATGATGTTGCAGATGAATGGGCCAGGCTGCAGCCGGAGAAACTGGCTCTTTTATGGACGGACGATACGCAGGAAATGAAAGCATTCACTTTCTCGGAAATCAAGCGCCTTTCGGACAAGGCTGCAAATGCGCTTCTTGCTTTAGGCATAAAAAAAGGCGATGTTGTAAAGCTTATTTTAAAACAGCGTCCCGGAGTATGGGTGCTTATGTGCGCTCTGTCTAAAATCGGAGCTGTCTGCATTCCGGGTACATATCAGCTAACGGCAAAAGATCTTGAGTACAGATGCAATATTGCAGATGTAAAATTGCTTATTACAGTTGATGATAATGAAGTGCTGGAAAGCATAGCCGCCGCCCGTTCCAATTGCCCAAAACTGGAAAAAATCGCCGTTATAGGAAAGACAATTCCTGATGGCTGCCTTGATATGCGCGCCGAAATAGAAAAGGCTCCGGAAGACTTTAAAAGAATGCCTACAGATGCAAAAGATCCAATGTTGATTTATTTTTCTTCCGGTACAACAGGCCTTCCGAAAATGGTAATTCATAATCACTCTCTGCCTTTGGGGCATATTGTTACGGCAAAATACTGGCATTGCGCTGAAGATAACGGCGTTCATCTTACGCAGACCGATTCAGGCTGGGCGAAATTTGCCTGGGGAAAAATTTACGGCCAGTGGATATGCGGAGCTGCAATAGGCGCATATGATACGGAAAAATTTACGCCGAAGGGAATGTTAGACGCAATTATGCGCCTGAAGCCTGTTACTTTCTGCGCTCCTGCGACAGTCTTCCGTTATCTGATAAAAGAGGATTTATCGGGATATGATCTTGGTTTTATACGGCATACTTCAGTGGCCGGAGAGCCATTAAGCCCGGAAGTTTACAATAAATTTAAGGAACTTACAGGACTTGAGATATACGAGGGTTTCGGCCAGAGCGAGACATCTGTAATGGCGGCGGTTTTTAAATGGCTCAAGGTAAAACCCGGTTCAATGGGCAAGCCGGCGCCGCTTTTCGATCTCAAACTGATAGACGAGTACGGAGCGGTCTGCGACGAAGGTATTGTAGGCAACATGAGCATCACAAAAGCCGGCAAAAACATGTATGAAACAGACAGCACAGAGGCGGAAAAAACGCCGCCTGTAATCGGCATGTCTGATTTCCCGGGGCTTTTTCGGGGTTACTGGAAAGACAGGGAAGTAACTGCAAAAAGCTGGAACAATGGAGTATACCGGACAGGCGACATGGCCTGGATGGATGACGACGGCTATCTGTGGTTTGTCGGCCGCAACGACGATGTAATAAAATGCTCCGGATACCGCATCGGTCCCTTCGAAGTTGAAAGCGCGTTAATGGAACATCCCTCTGTGCTGGAATGCGCAGTAACCGCATCTCCCGATGCAATGCGCGGACAGGTTGTCAAGGCAACAGTTGTTCTTGCGCGGGGCTTTAGCGCAAGCGACGAATTAAAACGCGAACTTCAAAACCATGTAAAGCGCGTAACAGCTCCCTACAAATATCCGCGCATAATAGAGTTTGTCAGCGAACTGCCGAAAACAATAAGCGGCAAGATTAAAAGAGTTGATATCCGCATGAAAGATTTTGAAGAAAAAGAATAGTCAGCTGCCTGCAAATTGCTCTTAAACAGCACCTTAATTAAGCCCTTGACAGCCAGCTTTTTAGGGGTTTAAATTATCTGTATGTCACTGCTTTTTAGTTTCGGATTTGGCATTCAATCCTACTGGATATGGCTTGGCCTCATGATTGTTCTCGCAATAATCGAAGGGCTTACAATGGGTCTTACGACTATATGGTTTGCGATTGCCGCTCTTATAATGGTTTTTATATCCTTTCTTCCAATTCCGTTTGCTTTCCAGGTAATGATTTTTTTGGGCATTTCTGCAATTCTGCTTT
Organism: Treponema sp.; assembly: GCA_009781635.1. Lineage (GTDB taxonomy): Bacteria > Spirochaetota > Spirochaetia > Treponematales > Breznakiellaceae > WQXQ01. The sequence continues at coordinate 19,666 of WQXU01000032.1, read as the reverse complement.
TTTTTACGCGCCCTCTTGCGATTAAAAAGTTTAAAACCGGAAAAGTCAAAACAAATGTCGACAGTCTGGTCGGAAAAAACGCTCTTGTAACAAAAACAATTACAGAGTTTGACAGGGGAGAAATAAAAATAAACGGGCAAATTTGGTCTGCCAAAACAGAAGACGGAGAAGCTTTAACCGAAGGGACCAAATGTGAAATTGTATGCATAGAGGGCGTACAGGCGATTGTAAAAATTTATAACGAAAAATAAAATAATAAGTGAGGTATCTATGTACGCTATTATCGTTTTAGCAGCTTTTCTGTTGATTTTAATCATCTCCAACGTAAGGATTGTTTCGCAGTCAAATGCCTTTGTGCTTGAGCGTCTCGGCGCTTATCAAACAACCTGGGGCACCGGTATTCATGTAAAACTTCCTTTTCTTGACAAGATTGCAGCGCGCGTAACGCTGAAAGAACAGGTTGCAGATTTTGCTCCCCAGCCTGTTATTACAAAAGACAATGTTACAATGATGATCGACACTGTGCTTTATTTGCAGATAACAGATCCCAAGCTTTATACTTACGGCGTATGCGGCCCCATGAGCGCAATAGAAAATCTTGCAACTACTACGCTTCGCAGCATTATCGGAGAGCTTGAACTTGATGAAACTCTGACAAGCCGTGACATGATCAATAACCGTATGCGTATTGTTCTGGATGAGGCAACAGACCCCTGGGGCATCAAGGTAAACCGCGTTGAAGTAAGAAGTATTACGCCGCCCAGGAGCATTCAGGAAGCGATGGAAAAGCAAATGAGAGCCGAGCGCGAAAGACGCGAATCGATTCTCAGAGCCGAGGGTGAAAAACAGTCTGCTATTCTTGTTGCAGAAGGGCAGAAGGCGTCTGCGATTCTTAAAGCAGAGGCAGAAAAAGCTGCAGCTATCCTGCAGGCGGAAGCTACAAAGGAAGCTGCCATACGCGAAGCCGAGGGCGAAGCGCAGGCGATTCTTAATATTCAGAAAGCAACAGCAGACGGTCTTAATATGTTAAAAAGCGTAAATGCAGATGAGCCCTTAATCAGGCTTAAAAGTCTTGAAACCCTGCAAAAAGTCGCTGACGGCCAGGCTACAAAGATAATTATACCCTCAGATATTCAGAATCTGGCAGGACTTGTTACGGGTATTACAGAAATAGTTAAAAAGTGACATTAATATACAGGGTGTTGTTGGTAACAAATATTATCTGATATAATACCTGTATGATAAGTATTGCTTTTACTGGCGGAGGGACAGGAGGGCATATATACCCGGGGCTGGCTGTAGCGGAAGAGTTAAAAAAACTGCTTGGGTCAGGCTTTAAAATATTCTGGATTGGCTCCTCCGCCGGCATGGATCGCCTTATTGTTGAAGAAGCGAAAATAGATTTCTTTGGCGTTCCTTCCGGTAAATTAAGACGTTATTTTTCTCTGAAAAACATTATAGATTTATTTAAAGTGATAGGCGGATTTATTGCCGCCTGCAGAATACTAAAAAAGCAGAAGGCATGTTTGCTTTTTTCCAAGGGCGGTTTTGTAAGTGTGCCTCCGTGCGCCGCCGCCGCCGCTTTAGGCATTAAAGTTTTTACGCATGAGTCTGATTACAGTCCCGGGCTTGCGACAAAAATTAACACGCGCTTTGTTTCCCGCACCAAAGGCGGAATTTTTACAGCTTACGAAGATACCGCCGCTTTTTTTCCGGAAAAGATCCGTAATGAGCGCATAACAATATGCGGAAACCCTGTACGAAGCGTTTTTAGAAATGCAGATCCGCAAAAAGGCAGGGATTTTCTTAAGCTGGATAAGGATGCGCGTATTCTTCTTGTTCTTGGCGGCAGTCAGGGAGCGCATGAAGTTAACGAACTTGTCCGCGCTTCCCTTTGCGGTTTAATAAAAACTTATACTGTAGTGCACCAAACAGGCCCCGCCTTAAAATGGGATATAGAAGAGACAGACAGATATAAACCATTCCCCTATATAAAAGAAGAGATGCCGCATGTTATGGCAGCGGCGGAACTTGTGATGGGCAGAAGCGGTGCGGGAGTGTGGGAATGGGCTGTTTTAGGCAAACCCATGCTTCTGATTCCATTAAGAGGTTCCGGGACAAGGGGGGATCAGGTTGAGAATGCAAGGTTTTTCCAAAAAGCAGGAGCTGCGCAAGTATTGGCTGAAGGAGAAGGAGCGCAGGAGCTCCTTCAGGCTGTAAATATAATTGCGCATAACGATATTGAAAGAGAGAAAATGACCGCCGCCTCTTTAAAAATTGGACAGTCTGACGGCGCAAAAATAATCGCGCAGGTTCTGGCGGAAAATATAATGAATAATTTCGGAGAAAACAAATGAATTTTTCAGTTATAGATATTATCTTTACCGGGTTAATCGGGCTTTTCATGATTCGCTGCTACCTTAAAGGTTTTGTAAGCGAGTTATTGTCCATGGCTGCAATAATACTTGGGCTTTTAGCTTCCTTGTTTTTTTATAAAAACGGCGGTGAGTTTTTAAGAGAACAATTCTGGCCAGGTATAAAAATAATTCCGGAAATCGCCGCATTTGCGGCCCTTTTCATAATTGTTTTTATTGTAGTGAAACTGCTGGAAAAAATGTTAGTTGACATCATCGACAATATAAGCCTTTCTAATGCAAATAAATATATAGGACTTGCTTTTGGATTTGCAGAAGGCGTAGTAGTTGTAAGTTTGATACTTTTTCTTTTAAAAATCCAGCCGATTTTCGATCCTGGCAGCATTTTAAACGACAGTTTTTTTGCGCGTATTCTTCTGCCTTTTATTACGGGAACGGAGACCTTATCCGGTGTTTGAGAATATCATTGAACAGGGCGCTGTTCATCAATTGCGTGAAGATATTCTTCGCGCTTGTAATGCACCGTCCATGCTGTTTTTCGGCCCGGGCGAATCCGGAAAAGGCAGCGCTGCCCTGGAACTGGCGCGCGTTCTTTCATGCAGTGAAGAAGGAGACTGGAAATGTTCCTGCTCTTCATGCATCCAGCACCGTTATCTGAAACACAATGATCTTCTGGCGCTGGGTCATCGCTCTTTTTCATCTGAAATAGCGGCATCAAGCTCAACTTTTTTAAGAAACCCGGGGCATTTAAGTTCAAAGTTATTGTTCTTCCGTTCTGTCAGAAAATTGATGCTTAGATTTTCTCCGGTCTTAATGGAAGATGATCCAAAGTTTAGTAAAATATTATCTTTGCTTGTATCTCTGGATGATGGATTAAACGAATATCTTGACAGCGGGCAGTTTGAAAAAACATCTCTTGAAAAATTGTGTTCATCAATTGTTAAAAATGCAAATGCTCTGGAAAGCGAGGGACTTGGAAAGCTCATTCCTATTGGCCATATAAGGAGCGCCTCCTACTGGTGCAGACTTGCGCCTGAAAGCAGGCGAAAAACTTTAATAATTGAAAATGCCGAGAACATGAGGGATGAAGCGCGCAATTCGCTTCTTAAGCTGCTGGAAGAGCCTCCGCCTGCTGTGAACATTGTGCTTACGGCAAAAAGGCGCGAAGCAATCATGCCCACGATATTATCGCGGCTGCGGCCTTACCGTTTTTTAAAGAGGGATGCGGAAAGTGAAAAAGAAGTAATCCGCAGAGTATTCCAGGATGAAGGCTCAGGTTTAAGCGAATACCTTGATGCCTTTCTGCCTCAGAGTACAGAAAAATTATATCCTTTGGCAGCATGGTTTATTGTATCTTTGGCGCGGATTTCATCCATGTCAAAAAAAAGAAGGGGACAGGAAAATATCCCTGAAATTTTCAGGCTGCTGGGAGAGCGTTATGCGCAAATAGCGCAGGATGCAGGATTTCAGCGCTGCCTTAAAGATGCGGATGTTATAAAAACCGTAATCTCAAAGAGCGGCAATTTTGAAAATGCGTCATTTTCGCGCTTCATGAAAATATGCCTTGATTTAACAAGCGATGTTACGCGAACATCGGCAGACCCTGATTTTATTGCATGTAACGATATTTTCAGAAAACATGTTAAAGAGGCTGTGAATGCCGTTGATGTGCTTAATATAAACGCATCTGTCACTCTTGAAGCGCTTTTTTACAAATTAAAAAATGATTTAAGAAGGCAGTATGATTGAGTTTTTTTCAAGAGCGTTAAGAAAACTTGATAAACTCAATATTGAACAGCGCCGGGAACTGCTGGTATCCGCTGTTGGTGAAATAAGCCTGTATAAGAATGTGATTGATTCTATAGAAATGGGCATTCTTGTCTGCGATGAAGAGAATAACCTTATAATGGTTAATAAATGCGCACAGAGGCTTGTGCCAATGAATTATATAGAGGGAGTAAAGCTGCGTTCGGCTGTAACCGACAAACGAATTTATGATACATTCAAGGATATTATAAAAAACAGGGAGAGAGTAACAGATAAAGAGATTGATGTAATGCATATGGGGCGGAACAGACTGTTATCTGTCAATGTGGTTCCGCTTGTAAAAGAGCATTGCGTTACAGGGACTCTTATTTATATAGAAGATATTACAGAAAAAAGAAAGGGAGAGGCGCGTCTGCGCAGGGCGGAAAATCTTGCAAGCCTTACTACATTGGCTGCAGGCGTTGCGCATGAAATAAAAAACCCTCTTGGATCAATATCAATTCATCTTCAGCTTTTACGCAAGGTGCTGGCTAAAAAGCAAAAATCACCGGACAAGGCAACAGACAAGTATTTTAATGTGATAAAAGAAGAAATTGACAGGCTTAACCGTATTGTTGTTGATTTTCTTTTTGCGGTACGTCCTGTAAATCTTGAACTAAGAGAAGGCGATCTGAACGAACTAATAAAACAGATAATGGAATTTGTTCATTTTGAGATGGAACAGTCAAATATTCTGTGCAACCTGGAACTAGATGAGACCCTGCCGAAAATACTTATGGATGAGCGTCATATAAAACAGGCAATACTAAATTTGATAAAAAATTCGCAGGCTGCAATGCCGAACGGCGGTGTTTTTTCCATTGCGACCAGCCTTGAGGATAATGAAATAAAAATTACTGTTTGCGATACCGGCGTGGGGATAAGCAAGGAGAACTATTCAAAAATATTCGAACCGTATTTTACAACAAAAGAAACCGGAACAGGTCTTGGACTTACTCAGGTGTATAAAATTATAAGAGAGCATCATGGTGAAATAACAGTTGATTATGCGCTGGAAAAAGGAGTTGAATTCAAAATAAGCCTGCCGGTACCCAGAAAAGAAATAAAACTTCTAAACTTTAATGAAGGAGATAAAAAATGAATTTCCGCCTTCTTGTAATTGATGATGAAAAAAATATCCGCGAAGGCCTTGCAGAGGCGCTGCAGGGAGACGGCTATGATGTTGTGTGCGCGGAAAACGGGGATGAAGGATGGAAATATTTTTCCAACGGGGATGTTGATCTTGTTATAACGGATCTGAAAATGCCGGAGATGGGCGGAGAGGAGCTTATGAAACGCATCCTTGCGCAGGCTCCCGGGTTTCCGGTTATTATTTTAACAGGGCACGGGACTGTAGAAACTGCCGTAAATGCAATGCGTAACGGCGCCTGGGATTTTTTGACAAAACCTGTAGATTTGGATCATCTTTCATTAAAAGTTAAGCGCGCTCTTGATACCCGCGAACTTTTTTTCCAGCACCGCAGGATGGAAGAAGAACTTGAGCGCAGAAATAAATTCAAATCCATAATAGGCAATTCGCGTAACATGCGCGAAGTCTTTGATACAATAAGCAAGGCGGCTCCTACTAAAGCGTCCGTTTTAATAACAGGAGAGTCCGGCGTTGGAAAGGAACTTGTGGCAGATGCAATACATGAGACTTCTCCAAGAAAAGACAATCCGTTTATTAAAGTGCATTGCGCGGCTTTGTCCTCTTCGCTGCTTGAGAGCGAACTATTCGGACATGAAAAAGGATCGTTTACAGGAGCTATTTCGCGCAAGAGAGGCCGTTTTGAACTTGCATCCGGCGGAACTCTTTTTCTGGATGAAATCGGCGAAATCGATCAAAATATCCAGATTAAACTGCTGCGGGTTTTACAGGAGAAAAAATTTGAAAGGGTAGGCGGGGAACAGACCGTAGAAACTGATGTGCGGATTATTACCGCTACCAACAAAGACCTTAAAACAGAAATAGAGAAAGGCAATTTCAGGGAGGATCTTTACTTCCGCCTTAATGTGGTAAACATACATGTTCCGCCGTTACGCGAAAGGAAGGATGACATTCCGGTTTTGGCCGCGGCGTTTTTAAAGGAATTCTCCGATGAAAACAGCAAAAACATCGAAGGAATAAATGAAAAAGCGCGGGCAAGGCTTTATGCATATGAATGGCCGGGAAATATCCGGGAACTGCGCAACTGCATTGAAAGCGCAGTTGTTATGTGCCAGTCAAATGTCATAACAGTGGATGATTTACCTCCGGTTTTCCGCAATATTGATGACGGTATCTGGATAAATATTAAGTTAGGCGCAAGCATGGAGGAATGCGAAAAAATTATTATCCGTGATACGCTTTCCTACTGTAAGGGAAATAAAAGCAAAACCGCAGAGACTCTGGAAATAGGAAGAAAGACGCTTTTAAGAAAACTTGCCGACTACGAACTTGGAGCTGCAGATAATAAGGGATATGATTCATAAAAAGCAAATGCTTTTCTGAAATTATTTTCTATCTGCTCTTCAAAATCTTTTAAACTGGTTTTATTACCAGCTTTGCAGCGAAGAGAAACAGCTTCTTCCAGTATTAAAGGTAAATCTGCCCAATGAGAAAAGCTTTTTGTACGCTGCGGTATATAGGGAGCGTCAGTTTCCGTAAGCAGCCTTTCTGCGGGAAGAAGCGCGCAGCTTCTTAAAGCTTTTTTGTGATTAAGCGTGATAATATTGCCAAAGGAAAAATATGCATTTACCCCGCAGCGCATAAGAAACTGCGCTTCTTCCAAAGCGCCGTGCCATGAATGAAAAATCACTGATTTGCACTTTTTAAGAATTTTTACATAAGTAAAAATCTTGTGTATTGCGCGGCGTACATGCAGGACAACAGGAAGACCGCAGAAGATGGCTGTTTCCAGATGCGCTTTAAAGAGAATATCCTGCAGCGTTTCTGTCTGTTTAAGCTCATTATTATAAAAATCAAAACCGCATTCACCAACGGCGGAAAGCCTTCCTGACGATGCAAGATCATCAAGAGTAAAAAGAAGATCGTCCAATAATTTGTCTGTAAATTTTATGCCGTCTGCGATTTTTAATGCAGGAAGCTGCGGGTGAATGCCAAAGCAGGGGAGGAGCGAAAGATTAAAATCCGCAGCAGCGGCATTATGCGCAAATGATTCATTAAATAAAAACTCGTTAATTTCGCAGGCGCTGGATGCAGCCAAAACGTCAAACCGGCACTTGCTGTCTGTGAAAATACGGTTTAAATCATAAGGATGGCAATGAGCGTCTGTAAGCATTAAAGTCCAAGAATAATCTTTGCAATTGAAAAGTAAATGATAAGCGAGACTGCATCGACAATGGTGGTAAGAAGAGGCGCAGACATGATAGCAGGGTCAATTCTTAAGCGTTTGGCTAAAATAGGCAGAACACTGCCGACAGTCTTTGCCATTAGTATAGTACAGAAAAGCGAAAGGGTTATTGTCAGACATAGCTGCCAGTCCCTGTTGTTCATGATAAAGACACGGATAAAATTGACAATACCCAAGCCAAGTCCGCAGAGCATTCCAACGCGGATCTCTTTCCAGAGAATAATTAAAATGTCACCTAACCCGATTTCACCTACAGCCATACCGCGGACTATAAGAGTAGAAGACTGGGAACCTGCAATACCGCCTGTATTCATGAGCATGGGAACAAAGGCCATAAGGATGGGCAATGCCAGTAAACCATTTTCAAAACTGGAAATGATGGTTCCTGTGATTGTGGCCGAAAGCATCAGAATAAGCATCCATAAAAAACGGTTTTTTGCGTGCTGGAAAATGCTTGTTTTAAGATATGGTTCATCTGAAGGAACAAGAGCGGCCATCTTTTCGATATCTTCGGTGCTTTCTTCAACGATAACATCAACTATGTCGTCAACGGTAATAATCCCTACAAGACGCTGTTCCTTGTCAACAACAGGCATTGCAAGGAAGCTGTATTTTTGAAATTGATCCGCAATGGCTTCCCTGTCATCGGTGGTGTTGGCGAAGACGACATTCGTGTCCATTAAATCGCCGATTCTGTCATGGGGACGGGCAAGAAGCAAATCCTTTGCAGTGACTACCCCCACAAGCATTCTGTCCCTGCGTATCACATAACAGGTGTAAATTGTTTCCTTGTTAAGACCGGTGCTGCGGATGGTATCAAAGGCTTCTCTTACTTTTGCATCTTCGCGCAGATCCACAAATTCGGTTGTCATAATGCTGCCTGCAGAATCATCAGGATACTGCAGTATCTGATTTATCTGTTTTCGCTTGTCGGGCCGGACATTTTTAAGTACGCGCCTTACAACATTTGCCGGCATCTCCTCGATAAAATCAACAGCATCATCTACGAAAAGCTTGTTCATTATTTCGCCGATTTCCGTATCGGTAAGCGCTTCGATAATAGCCTGCTGATGATCCGGATCTACATAGGTAAAGACATCAGATGCAATGGCCTTTGGCAGAATCCTGAACATCTGTATGACTTTATCCCTGCTAAGCTCTTCAAAAATTTCGGCAATGTCTACAGTGTTAATGTCGGAAAGCAGAATCTTAAGTTTTGATATATCCAGGGAACCTTCTTTTATAAGCTCTAGAATTTCTTCTTTATTCATACAGGCGCCCTTTTGAGTTAATGACAGAAACTTTTTAGATGCTGTAATTGTATCTAAAATTTGGATATTGTCAATTGACAGCCGCAAGGCCGCCCCACTTTTCATTAACTTTATAACTGCTGTATAATCAGAATATGCTGCCTAATTTAATTAAGCATATTCTTTCCAGCGAAGCGCAATCCCGGGAGGTAGAAGTTTACGGCTGGGTCAGAACAAAAAGAGACATGAAAAATCTTGTTTTTCTGGAAGTAAACGACGGCTCATGCTTTACAAGTATTCAATGCGCTTTTGACAGGAGCTTCGGTTTTGACGCCAAAACCGAAGCTGCTCTTTGTTCTGTTACAACCGGCGCTTCTGTTAAAATATCCGGCAAGCTTGTTCCTTCTCCCGCAGCGGGGCAAAAAGTGGAGGTGGCAGCTTTCTCTCTTACGGTTCTTGGAGAAGCGCCTGCGGAAACTGCAGGTGATATAAAGGCCTATCCGCTTCAGAAAAAGCGCCACTCTCTTGAGTACCTGCGCGAGATTGCTCATCTGCGCCCGCGAACCAATACATTCAGCGCAGTGGCAAGACTGCGAAGCCGCGCTGCATTTATAATTCACCGTTATTTTCAGGAAAGGGATTTTCACTATCTGCACACTCCGGTAATAACATCCGGAGACTGTGAAGGTGCCGGCGCAATGTTCCAGGTTACAACACTTGAACCTTCTGCATCTGCACCGGATTATTCAAATGATTTTTTTGGAAGAAAGACTTTTTTAACTGTTTCAGGTCAATTGGAAGCCGAGACCTATGCAACAGCCATTTCACGGGTATACACTTTTGGCCCCACTTTCCGCGCAGAAAACTCAAATACTGCCCGTCATCTTGCAGAGTTCTGGATGGTAGAGCCGGAAGTTGCATTTGCAGAATTAAAAGACGATATGGCATTAGCTGAAGATTTTTTAAAATATACAATAAAAGCAGTGCTAAGCGAATGCGCCGATGAAATTGCGTTCTTTAATACTCATATTGAAAAGGGAATACTGGAAAACCTGCATCATGTCGCAGAGGCCAGATTTACGCATATTACATATACTGACGCTGTAAAAGAACTTGAAAGAACCGCCGCAAAAAATAAAAGTCTTTTTGAGTTTGAACCGCGGTGGGGATGCGATCTTCAAAGCGAGCATGAGAAATATCTGACTGAAAAAATTGCAGAAGGCCCTGTAATTGTTACAGATTATCCAAAGGAGATAAAAGCATTTTATATGAAACAGAATGATGACGGCAAAACGGTACGGGCTATGGATGTTCTGGTTCCAAGGCTGGGAGAAATTATCGGGGGATCCCAGCGCGAAGATAATCTTGAAAAATTAATCCTGCGCATGAAGGAAACCGGTTTAAGACATGATGATTATAACTGGTATCTTGATCTTCGCCGTTACGGAACAGTTGTACATTCTGGATTTGGCCTTGGCTTTGAAAGGTTTATCCAGTATATTACCGGTATGGCCAACATAAGGGATGTTATTCCGTATCCAAGAGCAGCAGGGCAGGCGTATTTTTGAATATGACTAGAGTTATATTTTTAACTATATTTATTATAATTGCTCCGGTTTCTATTTATGCGCAGCTTTTTTACGCTCCGCCTTCGCTTGCGCCGTATCTTGAAAAAGACAAACCCTATATAGTTTCAAGGGCAGCTGTTTTAATTGACGCTAACACCGGCACGATACTGTATTCAAAAAATCCAAATGAAGATACTCCTCCTGCATCTCTTGCAAAACTTATGACAATGCATATTATCATGAAGGCAATAAATGAAGGCAGGGCCAGTTATGATGAGCTTGTTCCCATAACTGAAGAAAGCTGGGCGCAAAGTCAGCCAAGGAGATCCAGCCTTATGTTTCTGGAACCCGGGCAGATAGTTACATTACGTGAAATACTGCTTGGCCTTGCAGTTTCCTCCGGCAATGACGCTGCTGTCGCTGCGGCATTGCATTTCGCGCCCAGCATGTATGAGTTTGCCAACATGATGAATGCAGAAGCTTTCAAAATGGGATTATTAGTTACAAATTTTGTGGAAGCATCCGGCATATCAAGATATAACAGAACGACAGCCGCGGAGTTTGCGTCTTTCTGCAGGCAGTATATCCAAATGCATCCCCACAGCCTTGCAGAATTTCATTCTGTTCAGCAATTTTCCTACCCGATGGCAGCTAACGTTCGTGAAAGACATCTTGAAAGTTTTACTACCATAACGCAGACAAACGGCAACTCTCTTTTAAGAACATTTATCGGAACAGACGGCCTTAAAACAGGGTTTATAAATGAATCGGGCTACAATATTGCGGTTACCGCAGAAAGGTTTGATACGCGCCTTATCCTTGTTCTTCTCGGCGCGCCTGCGCGGCCCGGGGGAAGCCGTATAAGAGCGGATGACAGCAGGCTTCTTCTTGTGTGGGGATTTAATAATTTTAAAACGGTCCGTCCAAAAATAGGTAAAATAGAAAATGTAAGATTGTGGAATGGCAGAAGAAACAGGGTTGAACTTGTACTTTCTGAACCTGCGGAATTTACAGCGCACACAAGCCGCGCAGATAATTTATTTTATGAAGTTGTTATTCCGGATCATTTAACCGCACCTGTTCCTGCGGGGCTGCCTGCAGGATATCTTGGCATTTCAGATGAAATGGGAGAGCTAATCCGTATTCCGCTTGTAACTGCAAGAGCCTATGAAAGGGGAAATTTTTTAAAACGTTTATGGCATTCAATTTTGATGTTTTTTATGTACTAAAAAAGCCCTGATATTTTTCCTGCGCTGTCAATATCAATTTTTTCCGCGGATGGAACCGGAGGCAATCCGGGCATTGTCATAATATCACCTGTAAAGACAACTATAAAACCTGCGCCTGCAGAAATTTTTACATCCCTTACTGTTAAAAGCCATCCCCTGGGAGCTCCCTGCAAAGACGCATCATCTGAAAAACTGTACTGTGTTTTTGCCATACAGACAGGAATCTTGTCCAAAGCCATTTTTTCAATCTGCTTTATTTTCTTTTGAGCATCGCGTAATATGACAATGCCGTCTGCGCGGTAAATTCTTTTTGCAATTGTCTCTATTTTTTCATTTATTGAAAGATTGACATCGTATGAATATTCAAAATTGTTCTCAGACTCGCAAAGGCGCACAACTTCCTGCGCAAGTTTAACGCCGCCTTCGCCGCCTTTTGCCCATACTTCGGATACTGCAAAATTAACGCCGGATTCTCTGCATTTTTTTTCTGTAAACTCAAGCTCTGCTTTTGTATCACTCGGGAAAGCGTTAATTGCAACAACTGCAGGAAGTTTAAAAATGTTTGTTATATTATCCACATGCTGTAAAAGATTTGGCATGCCTTTTTCAAGCGCGCAGAGATTTTCATTTTCTAAATCGGATTTTTTTGCTCCGCCGTGTGATTTTAATGCGCGGACAGTGGCGACAATAATGACAGCCGAAGGTTTAAGGCCTGCAAAACGGCATTTAATGTCAAGGAATTTTTCCGCGCCAAGGTCAGCGCCAAAGCCGGCTTCGGTTACAACATAGTCGGCGCATTTTAACGCAAGCCGGGTAGCCATGATCGAATTGCAGCCATGCGCGATATTTGCAAAAGGCCCGCCGTGAATAAAAGCCGGCGTACCTTCCAGGGTCTGCACAAGATTTGGTTTTAAAGCATCTTTTAAAAGAGAGGCCATCGCGCCGTGAGCGTTTAATTGTGCTGCTGTAACAGGCAATTCATCATGCTGTTTGCCGTATGTATAGCTTACAATAATGCGGCCAAGTCTGTTTTTTAAATCGTCAATGCCGGATGCAAGACATAAAATCGCCATGATTTCCGAAGCAGCTGTTATGTCAAATCCGTCTTCGCGTACAGTGCCGTTCTTAATTCCGCCAAGGCCGTTTGTTACAGTTCTAAGCTGGCGGTCATTCATGTCGATGCATCTTCGCCAGATAATTTTACGCGTATCAATATTAAGTTTGTTGCCCTGGAAAATATGATTGTCAATCATTGCAGCCAAAAGATTGTTGGCCGCCGCTATGGCATGGAAATCTCCTGTAAAATGCAAATTGATGTCTTCCATCGGGATAACCTGCGCCCAGCCGCCGCCTGCGGCTCCTCCCTTTACGCCGAATACAGGACCCAGCGAAGGTTCCCGCAAAGCTACCATCGTTTTTTTACCGATTAGTGAAAGACTGTCTGCAACGCCTACAGTCGTAGTAGTTTTTCCTTCTCCGGCAGGCGTTGGGTTAATCGCTGTTACAAGAATCAGTTTTCCGTCTTTTTTGCCGCTGTTTTTTTCAATAAAATTATAATCAATCTTTGCCTTATAGTTTCCGTAGTATTCGACAAACTCATCTGGTATGCCCGCTTTTTCCGCGACATCCTTTATGCGGAGGGCGTTCTGCGGAAAAACAGCCTGGGCAATTTCTATATCTGTGCCGTTAAATTTTTTGATACATGACATTTTTTGATAATGTAATGATTAATAATTAATGTCAAGCATACGGCATAAAAAAGAGACTGACAGGGTATCAGTCAGCCTCTCTCATCAATCTGATTAACTAATATAAAAAGATTTAACTAAAATATCTTTTTAAAAGCCCTTTAAAACCGGCGCAATGACGGGCTTCGTCGCGCGCCATCTCATGCACAGAATCATGAATGGCATCAAGATTTTTTTCCTTGGCGCGTTTTGCAATGTCAGTCTTGCCGGCGCAGGCACCGTGTTCGGCGTCTATTCTCAGTTCAAGGTTTTTCTTCGTGCTGTCTGTAATAACTTCCCCAAGGAGTTCTGCAAACCGCGCCGCGTGATCTGCTTCCTCAAATGCGTAACGTTTGAAAGCATCGGCAATTTCAGGATATCCTTCGCGCTCGGCAACCCGGCTCATTGCAAGGTACATTCCAACTTCGCAGCATTCACCGTTAAAGTTTGCCTGTAAATCTTTAATAATATCCGCATCGGCTCCCTTTGCTACGCCAACCACATGTTCGGCCGCAAAAGCGCTGTCAGCCGACTGTTCCTTGAATTTTGAGGAAGGAGCTTTACACTGCGGACACGCCTCCGGCGCGCTGTCTCCTGTGTGGCCGTAACCGCATACCGCGCAAACCCATTTTTTCATATCATTCTCCTTTATTTTAATTTTTTAAAATTATAGCATGTAAAAATTATTTTTTGCAAAAAATATACGCTTAGTATTTAAAAACTACTAGGCAATTTGCTGAAAATAATGGATAATTACCGTCAATATGATAAAAACTATTCTTTGTTTCGGCTTTTTAATAATTGCCATGATTTTGCTGGTTCCATTCGGGTTAGCGGCCGGATTTTTGTATTTACTGGGATTGCGGAAACCAATGAGACATTTTATTTATTTTCTTGCCAAAATGTGGGCGCTGTCAATAATTAAAATTTCAAGAAGCAAGATAACGGTTAAGGGCAGTGAAAACATACCCAAAAAAGGCAGTGTTTGTTTTATAAGCAACCATTGCGGTTACTTCGATATAATACTCTTGCTTGCCTATTGCGGACGTCCTTTTGGTTTCATTGCAAAAAAGGAACTTATTTTTGTGCCGTTTCTTAACATATGGATCCATTTGCTTAACGGCCTTTTTATTGACAGGACTAATATAAGAAAAGCAATCGGCACAATAAAAGAAGGTGTAAAGCGAATTAAGGCGGGCGGCGGCATGATTATCTTCCCGGAAGGCCACAGATCCAAGGGCAGGGGACTTCTTCCTTTCCATCCGGGTTCTTTAAAACTTGCGACCATGGCCGACGCTCCCATTATTCCTGTTGCAATTGAAGGCAGCTATGGAATCTTTGAAAAAAACATGCGCGTTGAAAGCGTCCCTGTAAAAATTGCGTTTTTGGAACCTGTAAACACAGCGGATTTACCTCCCGGAGATCGCAAACAAGCGCTCTGCGACAAGATATATTCTGTAATCAGCGAAGAGCTGGCAGACGGCAATGAAAGGGAAGAGTAGAGCTATAATATTTAACAAATCCTCTTTAATCCGATAAACAGGTAATATGTTAGTGTAACAAATGCATAATTTCATCTTTTTTTACGACTTGTAATACTCACTATGATTATATATTATAATAACAATGAAAACAATTTTCGTTGTGGACGACACTAAAGTCAATCTTTTAGATGCGGAAGAAGCATTGTCAGAAAATTACAATGTGTTCACCTTATCGTCAGCTTCGCTCATGTTTGATGTTTTGGAAAAAGTTCAGCCGGATTTGATATTATTGGACATATTGATGCCTGATATGGACGGCTTTGAGACCTTGGAAAAATTGAAATCCGATAAAAAATACGAAGATATACCGGTCATATTTCTGACAAGCCAGAGTGATGCCGTTACAGAGGCGCGCGGATTCAAAATGGGCGCGGTTGATTTTATATCCAAACCCTTTTCCAGGCCGGTTCTTCTTAACCGTATAGAGGCTCATTTGAATATGGAAAGTAAAGTCCGTGAACGGACAGAAAAGCACCTAAGATTGCAAAACAGCTTGATATCCGTTCTGGCCAACATGGTTGAGGGGCGTGACACGCTAACAGGCAAACATATTGAACGCACGACAAAATACATAAATATATTATTAAATGCAATGCTTAAACGCGGTTTATATGATGATGAAATACGGAAATGGAATTTAGAAACAGTTATTTCGTCGGCGCGTTTGCATGATATAGGCAAAATCGTTGTTACGGATTTGATTCTGAACAAACTTGATAAATTGACCGTGGAAGAGTTTGAAATAATGAAGACCCACACCGTTGAGGGCGAAAAACTCATTGATATAATTATAGAAGAATCCGGGGAAGGTGATTTTTTA
Organism: Treponema sp.; assembly: GCA_009781635.1. Taxonomy (GTDB): domain Bacteria; phylum Spirochaetota; class Spirochaetia; order Treponematales; family Breznakiellaceae; genus WQXQ01. The sequence goes on along the minus strand of WQXU01000032.1, from coordinate 3,994 downwards.
CGCAGCGCAAGGTTATTCGCCGGCAATCACCATGAGCGTTGGGATGGTACAGGTTATCCCTACGGATTAAAGGGCGAAGAAATATCATTGCAGGGCAGAATTATGGCGGTAGTCGATGTGTACGATGCCCTTGTATCAGATCGTCCTTATAAAAAAGGGTTTGCACACGAAAAAGCTGTTGAAATCATCAAAAAAGGCAGTGGAACGCAATTTGATCCAAAAATTGTGGATGTATTTCTTGAAGTCAACATGTTATTTGTTGAAATTCAAAAAGAGATGGATGATAACACAACGAAGGATTTGTAAAATGAAAAAAAACATTTGGAAAAATCTTGAAATCAAAATAGGATTAATGCTGCTTTTTGTAGCGGTAATTGCGTCTATCGGTATTTATCTTATAAATTACACTCAATTCTATTCATTAACAATGAATAATCTTAAACAAGACGCTATAAGCCTTCACGGTTATGCGGAGGAAGCGATCGACATACGCATTTTTACTGAAATAAACACGATTGAGGATCAGCAAAGCGAGCTTTATATAAACACGCACAGGCAGTTAGATGGAATCAGGCGCATAGCAAATGCCAAGTTTCTGTATACTATAAAGTTAAACGATAATAACGAATATATTTATTTGATAGACGGCTTGGATAATGACGATGAAAATTTTTCTCATGCGGGTATGCTTGTCGAAGACGAATACCTTGCGGATTTAGATCGGAACATGGAAGACTTAATAATAACCAGCAACGGAATTATGGTTACAGATTATGGGTACTTATTTTCGATGTCTTTCCCCTTCCACGACAACGACGGAAATGTTATCGGTGTCATTGGGATAGATTATGATTCTGAACATCTTTATCATTCAATAAACCGCGCAAGGCGGATGTCTATAATTTTCACATTATTTTTAGGCGTCTTTTTTACTGTCGCGACACTATTTTTTGTAAAAAGAGTCGTCAAACATACAGAAAAAGCATTTATTAAAATGGAAAGAGAAATAAATGAAGCGCACGAGCGTACAAAGCTTATGCTGGACTCCTCCCCGCTATGCACACAGATATGGGATAAAAAATTAAACACTGTAGACTGTAACGAAGCTGCCGTAAAACAGTACGGCTTTAAGAACAAACAGGAATATCTGGATAATTTTATAAAAGTTTGCTCTCCGGAATACCAGCCGGACGGATGTCATTCCGGCGAAAAAGCCATGGCTCTTGTAAATAAAGCATTTGAAGACGGTTATTGTAATTTTGAATGGATGCACCAGCTGCCTGACGGAACACCCATGCCGGCGGAAGTCACGCTTGTCCGGATAAAATATTTCGAAGATGACGCAGTAGCGGGTTACACGCGGGATTTACGGGAACATTATAGAATGATGGCGGAAATAAAACGGCATGATGAAATAATGCAAGCGGTTAATAATATAGCATCCCTATTGCTTACTGTGGACAGCAATGATGATAACAAGGCTCTGCTTGTAAAAAGTTTGGGGATTATAGGCCGCACCACATATGCTGACCGCGTTCATATCTGGAAAAATGAAATGACAGACGGCAAAATGCATCATGTCTGTACACACAGTTGGTTCAGCAAACTTGAAGAAAAAAACGCGTTTCTGTTTTCGAATTTCAGTTCTTCTTATGATGACAAGCATTCATGGAAACAAAAACTTATGCGCGACGAATGTATCAACAGTTTGTTTACGGAAATGATACCGGAAGAAAAAGAATATGTGCAAAAACATGGGTTCAATTTGAAATCACTTACTATAGTACCGCTGTTTTTGGAGGATCACTTTTGGGGTTTTTTCAGTATTGATCATTGCGAACAGGAATATGTGTTCAATGAGGAAGAAATTGAAATCCTGCGGTCGGTAGGTTTGATGATAGTAGCCGAAATTAATCGCAATACTATGAGAGAAAAAATTGATACAGCGTACAGACACACAAAAATATTATTGGACAGGACGCCGCTGTGCTGTCAGGTATGGGACGCGAATGTAAATAAAATTGAATGTAACGAAGAAGCCATCCGGCTTTTTGGGTTCAAGGATAAACAGGATTTTTTGAAAAGGTCGCATGAACTTTATCCGGAATATCAGCCGAATGGTATGCTTTCTGTTGAAAAAGCAAAAATGCACGTTTTATATACGTTTGAAAAAGGTGACTGCGGGCCATTTGATTGGACATATAATATGCTTGACGGTACAGTTATGCCTGCTGAAGTCGTTTTAAAACGGATTAAATACGAAGATGATTATGTCGTAGCCGGGTATACGCGCGATATGCGCGAGTTTAAAAAACTGATGCAGGAAATCGAATACCGGGATTATATACAAAAAGCAGTAAACAGAATGGCTGTCATGCTGCAAAATCCGGACAGGAAAACTTTCCGGGATACTTTATATCAAAGCATGAGCATAATAGCCGAGGCTGTGAATGTTGACTGCGTATATCTTTGGAAGAATCAAATAATTGACGGGGAGCTTTACTGCACTCAGATTTTTGAGTGGTCGCAGAATGAAACAATATTCACGGACGGCGCACTGTATAAATATGATGAAGTTGTACCGGGATGGGAGGAAACCCTCTCAAGCGGAAAAAATATAAACAGCTTGGTACGCAATATGTCACAAGCGGAGCAGGATCATTTAAACCCAAGCGGAATACTGTCCATTTTAGTCGTGCCCATGTTCATAGATAATCAATTCTGGGGGTTTGTCGGTTTTGACGATTGCCATAAAGAGCGGATTTTTACAAATGAAGAGGAAGCGGCTTTACACTCCGCAAGCCTTTTGATCGCCAATGCTTTTATTCGCCATCAATTACTTCAGGATATATATGACAATGCATTGCAGTTAGAAGCCGCAAAAGAAGCAGTTGAACAAAGCAGCCAGGCAAAGAGTATATTCCTCTCCCAGATGAGCCACGAAATACGAACTCCGATGAACGCGATTCTCGGCATCGCGGAAATCCGGCTGCGTAATGATACTCTTTGCAAAGATGCGGAAAATGGGTTTATAAAAATATATGAATCCGGCAGTTTATTGTTGAACATTATTAACGACATTCTTGATTTTTCACAAATTGATGCCGGTAAACTTGAAATCATTCAAAAAAAATACAATGTTCCGGACATGATAAACAGTGTCGTGCAAATGAACCGCCTGCGATTTGACAGCAAACCGATTGAATTTAAGCTGTCAGTGGATGAAAATATCCCCGTTGAATTAATCGGTGATGAATTGCGTGTTAAGCAAATTCTTAACAATCTTCTTTCCAATGCTTACAAATACACGAATGCCGGTGAAATCTGTTTTTCAATTGCAGTTGCAGTTGATGCACAAGCCGCGCGAGCGGCTAATATATCAACTTCCTTAAGCTCGCCGACTGAAGGGAGGTATAAAGAAAATGATGAAAATGTGATACTTGCTGTAAAAATAAGCGACACAGGACAGGGCATGAACGAAGCGCAGCTTAACAGCCTTTACGACGCCTATTCGCGGTTTAACCTTGATGTAAACAGCGGTATTGCCGGCACGGGCCTGGGAATGAATATCACAAAACGTCTTATAGGAGCTATGAACGGAAAAATAAACGTAGAAAGCTGCGTCGGTAAAGGGACACAGTTCACAGTTTCTCTGCCGCAGAAGAGATGCGGTTTGGAAGTATGCGGCAGCGATATAGTAAAAAAGCTGCAGTCCTTTAGTTTCTATAATGAATTGAACTTTAAAAAAGAAAAAATAATATATAAACAAATATCTGAAGGCAGGGTCTTAATTGTAGATGATATAAATATTAATTTGCTTATCGCCCGCGAGATGCTGCAACCCTATGGGCTGCATATCGAAACCGCCGATAACGGATTGGAAGCCGTTGAAAAAATCAAAAATGACGGAAACTACGATATTGTTTTTATGGATCATATGATGCCGGTAATGGACGGTCTAAAAGCGACAAAGATCCTGCGCGAAGCCGGATAT
>WQXU01000031.1 GCA_009781635.1 Treponema sp. | reverse complement strand
GGTGCGGCGTGCCATATTGTGAAAATCCTTGAGCTGCACCTCGATATTGATCTTTTCGCCCTTATCGGTTTCGACACGAACATCAAGAATACTGGTTTTTTCGCCAATAACTTCGGCTGTGAAGGTTTTATTTTCGAGGATTTTTATCAATTTTATGGGGTTCTTACTTTTTGATCCCAATACGGCGTTCAAGAAGGCAAGGCACTGGATTTCATTGCCTTCTTCTCCCATGAGTTTAAGAAAGAGGAAATCATTTAGGGGGTTTAACCGTTTCATACTTATATAATAGCGAGAATTTCTGGAAATATCAATGAGGCACTACGTGAGTAAGAAAATATACGGAAGTTACAAAACTGAATAGTGATTTGCTAATTTCGTCTATACAACAACCTGCACTTCCAGATCAAAACCGCGGCGGGCTGTTACTTTACACTTAGCGAATGTTCCGGCGATTAACTTTTCTCCGTTATTGCAAACAATGACTGCTGCGCCGTCGATGTCCGGGGCCTGGCAATAAAGCCGGCCTAGCCAGAGATCTGAATCGGCATTAATTTCTGTATTAGCTGCAATCCGCTCTTCGACTAACACATCCAGGGTTTCGCTGGTAAAACGATCCATGTTTTTTTCTGTGATTGGAATCTGCTGTTGTTCGATTATTTGTTTTCGGGTTTTGGCAGTTTTTGCATTAACTCTGTTTTTCATGGAGAAAGCAGCTGTGCCTTCCTCTCTTGAAAATGTAAAGCAGCCAAGCCAGTCCAGCTTGGCTTTTTTCTGAAAGTTCAGCAGCTCTGCAAAGTCTTCTTCTGTCTCGCCGGGGAAGCCAAGCAGAAAAGTGGAACGGATAATTGCATGCGGCAGACGGCTGCGGATAGTTTTAAGTAATGCAAGATATTTTTCCGCCGTGCCTTTGCGGTTCATGGCGGCAAGAATATTTGATGCTGCATGCTGGAAGGGAATGTCAAAGTAGGGCAGAAAACGTTTATCCTTTTCCATGATGTCGAGTATTTCCAGGGGAAAATGATCCGGGTGAATATACAACAAGCGCACCCAGAAATCGCCTTTAAGACAGGAGATTTTATTCAATAACTCCGGTAATTTTACAGCCGGCGATTCGTTAGGTGCAATGGTATCTGCGCCGAAAGCGCCGATGTCCTGCCCGATGATGCATAATTCCCTGACGCCGCGGTTAAGCAATGCGCGGCACTCTTCAGCAATGTCCTGAATTGTCCGGCTTACAAGGCTGCCGCGGATTAAAGGTATGGCGCAGTATGAGCAGCGGTTATTGCACCCCTCGCTGATTTTTACGTATGCAGAGCCGGGCAGCGATAACAGGGGACGCTCGCCTGTTTGTAAATTGACGCTGTCTATGCTCTTTGTTTTTGCAAAAATTGATGCCTTTTTTACTATTTGCGCCGGATCGCCGACGCCCATGAATCCGTCAGCTTCTGTCAGTTCCAAAGAAAGTTCTTTTTCATAACGCTGGGCAAGGCAGCCTGCAAGAAGTATTTTTTTTTTTGGATAAAGTTTGCGCCATTCAAGAACGGCATTAATCGATTCTTGCTTGGCATCTTCTATAAACCCGCATGAGTTTACAATAATTAATTCTGCAAGTTCAGCGTCGGTTACGTTTTCCCATCCGGCCTTATTAAGATGGGCCATCATGTTTTCGGCATCAACCTGATTTTTTACGCAGCCAAAAGGATCAATATAATAACTGCTCATTCCTGGATTAGGTTCCGGCTTCCAGCTTGATTAATACAAGACGGAAACGGCCATCCTCATCTCTTACCCAGCGAAAATCGGCTACAACAACTTCACCAGGCGATCCAAGTTCAACCGGGAATGTTCGTCCTCCGCCGATGACTTGAAATCTTGCCGCCTGGGCATTTGACACCCAGACACGAATACCGTTTTGAGCCTGTATATCGAGCTGCTCAGCCCGTTGAAAATAGCGCTGGTTTGTTCCCCTGCGATCTCGTTCATGAAGAATTTCCCAGCGGAACATGCAATACCCCTGAAAGCTTACCTGCAATGTAAAAGGATACGCGCTTGGAGAACCCGGGATGATCATTGTGCTGCTTGCTGTGCTTACAGAAGCGCTTGCTGTAACAGTTGTATTCTGCTCAATGTCGGCGCCTGTGTAAACTGCCGCATCAAGTAATATAAAGTGGAGCAAGGCTCCCATGTCTGCGTTGTTCTTTGCAAAATCCGCCACCGTTATGCGCAATTCAGGAATGCCGTCGTTGTTAAGATCTATGGTTATATCCTGTCCCAGATCCAGGTTTCTTACTCCTCCCGGAGTGCGGATTGTTACAGTTTCGCCGAGATTATACAGTTCCAGCTTGTATGTTTCGTTGTCTACAGAAACAAGTATTGAATCGCTTCTATATAAACGCCTTTCCATGGAATTGCCTTCCATCATGTACTCAACCGGAGTGCGGACAACCTGCGTGCTTTGAACAGGATTATTTCTGCTGTTCATAATTAAGGTGTAAATGCCAAAACCGCCTCCGCCCAAAACAAGCAGAACTACTAAAAGGGGAATTATAAAACCGGGAAGTTTTGGCGGATTTCTTAAAAGCTGTTCAACGGGAACAGGCTGTTCCTGAATACGAAGCGCTCTGTAAAGTGAAATTACTTTTTGAACATCAAGATCAAGATATGCGCCGTAGTTCTTAAGAAAACCTATGACATAAGGTTCGCCCGGGAATACGGAAAAATTCTCTGTCTCAAGAGCTTCAAGATAACGTATGGATATATTTGTTTCGCGGCTAATCTGATCATGACTAAGCCCCTTTTCGGTACGGGCTGTTTTTAATTTGTCACCCAGAGATTCCATTTAGTTCCTCCGCACCCTAATCAGAGTCCCTGAACATAAAATTGTTGTACATACTTGCCAGAGGCGGCGAATCGTAGGCAAACCGCGTTTCGGGGATACCGACATTTGTTCTTATGTTTGTAAAGTCAAAACGTATTTCACTGTCTGCAATAGTTCGTCCTTCTATGCGGCGGATTAATCTTGTATTGGGATTTATGCTTAAAATTATTTCTCTGAACCCTTCGGATACTGAACGCCTTGTCAGGCGCAGCTTTACAACTCTTTCCGATGAATCGCTGTCCAGTGGCTCGGGGTTGGGACCGGTAACAAAGGATGGAACATAATTGCGCCTTAAAAGCGTAAGTCCCTGGGCGCTTGCAATTCCTGCTCCGCCTGCGCCGGATCTCCTGCTTTGGTTGAGGGGCTGGTTCAACACGGCTCTGAATTCCGGCAGATATATAGTCAGCGCATCGCCGTTAAAAAGAATTACCTGGTTTGCCGGGCGTGTAAAATCGATCCGCAGAAAAGCCGGCGAGAGATAACTTGCGCTTCCTGACATACTGGAACCGCCGGATCTGATTTCAACAGCTGCTTCATAATCCCTGATAGATCCATAATGTTCCGATACCATCTCAAGGTATCTCTCAGCTGTGTATATTTCCTGTCCGGAAAGAAGAGCAAGGTTGAAAATTGATAAGAAAAATAGGGCAACCCCTCGTTTTATCACTATAATTCCCCTATTAAGAATAATTTCTACTATTCTAATTATTTATGGTGTTTATTGCAAGCCCTGGTGTCCTGTAATATTGAAAACCAAATATTACAGAACACTAGTTTACGTTGACATTACATCGCAGGGGTGATAATCTGAGCGTGTTCAGGTCCAGTAGCTCAGGGGATAGAGCGGCCGCCTCCTAAGCGGCAGGTCGGCTGTTCGAGTCAGCCCTGGATCAACGGTTTAAGAGCGAATCTGGTAGATTACATATCAAACAGCGGTCGACGGGAGTCGAACCCGCGTCACGAGCTTGGGAAGCTAGGGTAATGCCGTTATACGACGACCGCTATATATGTAGTTTTATGAAAAATATGAATTTATGCAATAGATAAACTTACCCCAACTTCTCGAATCTAAATAATCCGAAATAAAAACTTTTATCGAATTTAACTTGACAAAATAATTATTATTGTCATAATTTTAAAGTGACAATATTTTTATTTTTGTCAAAAAAAATAGCATTTTTAGAAACTTGGCTATTTAAAAATTTGGAGGGTTTATGACTACTATCGGGATTATTGGGTTTATTGCTGCAATCTTGGTAATGATTATCGGAGCGTACAGGGGTATGAAACCGATAACTTTAACAATTTTAGCGTCATTTGTTGTCATTTTGACAAATGGAATGGATGTCTGGCAGGCTCTTGCCAGAGTACCTGCATTTGATGATGTATTGCAAAGGGGCGGATACGCATTTGGCTTTGGCCGCGCAATAAACAGTTTCTTCTTCCTGTTTGTTGCCTCGTCCATCTACGCTGTGATTATGGACAAAACCGGCTGCACAGGCTCTATCGGAAAACAGATGGTCAAATGGGTTGGCACAAAGAATGTAATGGTTGCCGTTTATTTCTTTACTGTTATCTTAACTTACGGCGGCGTTAACCTGTTTGTGGTATTTTTTGCAGCTCTGCCTATTGCCTACGTTATGTTCAAAGAAGCAAACTTGCCGCGCGCATTAATTATGGCGCCAATGGGTGCAGGAGGCGCAGGTATCACTATGACTACCCTGCCAGGCACTCCTTCGCTTACAAATATTATTCCCGGAAACTTTCTTGAAACCTCGATGGGCTCCGCTCCTGTTTTCTCTCTTATTCTTGCGGCAATTATTGTTACACTCACTTTAATCTATTTTAGATATGCGGAAAATGCAGCCAGAAAGAACAATGAACAATTTACTTTTCCGGAAAAATTTGATGCTTCTGCTCTTACCGGCGAAAAAGCAGATTTACCTCATCCGGTGAAAGCATTTATACCCATAGTTTTCCTTCCGTTTGTTATTCTTGGCAGTTTTGCGTTAAAAGCTCCCTATGCGGCAGATCCAATTCAGTTAACTGTATTGGCAATGGTAATTGGTGCAGTTCTTTGCATGGCTCTTAACTTTAGAAAAGTTAATGGACCAGCTTTTAAACAATGGACTACAGATGGCGCTTCTAACGGTATTATGTCGCTTTTAGCTCTTGCGTCTATTCTTGGATTTGGCGCTGTTGTACAAAGTGCTCCGGCTTTCCAGTCTGTAATACAGTGGGTTATGGGTCTTGAACTTAGCGTATATCTTAAAGCGTTGGTCTCTACCGGCGTTATTTCCGGTATTGTCGGATCATCATCTGGCGGCGCGCAAATTGTTCTTGAAAACCTTGCACCGTATTTTATTGCAGAAGCAGCAAGCGGAGCAAATATTCAGGTTCTTCACCGTATTCTTGCTATGTCTGCAGGAACCCTTGATACGCTTCCGCACGTTTCCGCTATCTTCGTTTTCCTCGGCGTTCTTGGATGTACGCACAAAGAAGCATATAAATATTTATTCTGGGGAACACTTGCCATTCCGACATTTGTTACAATTCTGGGTGTAATTGCCGCAACAATTATCTGGTAAACAGCTTTCCCGCAGCTCTTGCTGCGGGAATATTTTTATATAATAATCAAATAATCAAATAATCAGGAGACCGATATGAAAACCGTAATTGGATTACTGCATGAAGGTGCGAAAAACCACGGAGATTTGCCATACCTTGGAGGCAAAATAGGCGACGCTTATGTTACGTGCAGCTTTATGGAAACAGATCGGCTTTCATCGGTTTTTGCAGCGGCATTAATCAAAAGAGGATTTAAGAAAGGAGATAATATTTCTATCCTTTCAGAGGGACGGCCGTCCTGGGTTATTTGTGAATTTGGTCTTTTAAAAGCAGGATGTACTTCAGTGCCCCTGTCCACCAAGCTTTCGGAAGAGGAGATCGTTTTCCGTTTGGATCATTCGGAGTCAAAGGCGCTTTTGGTATCGGAAAATAATTTTCAGAAAGCCGCGACAGCGTTAAAGAGTGTCCGTTCCAAACCGGAACTGATTATCATTTCAGATCGCAATACAAATATTGCCGGCGCAGATAATGCAGTTTTTTATGATGATTTAATCGCCGATGGAGAAAAACTCCTGTCCCAGGGAGAAGAGTACAGGCAAAAATTAGATGAAATCGAGAAGAGCCTGACAGAAGATGACACTGTTACAATCAGTTACACTTCTGGAACCACCGGAAACCCAAAGGGGATTATGTTAAATCACCGGAATTACATTCATAATGCAATGAATGCGCTGAATCTTGTGCATGTAAAAAAAGGCTGGAAGAGCCTTATTATGCTGCCGCTGGATCATTCCTTTGCACATACGGTAGGGCTTTATATATTTTTACTAAAGGGAATGGCTATGTACTTTGTTGATGCGCGCGGCGGTCCTTTGGCGGCATTGCGGAACCTGCCTGGTAATTTGAAAGAAGTAAATTCTGATATGCTCCTTACTGTACCTGCTCTGTCGGGAAACTTTATGAAAAAAATGATTCAGGGAGTTTCTGAAAAAGGCGGATTTATAAAAAAACTTTTTGAAGCAGGTTTAAAAGCAGGAATTAAAAGAGCGGGGAATGGATATAACAAACCGTGTTTCTTCACACGTCTTGTAAATTATTTTCTCTGGGCTGTTGCCAATGCGCTTATCTTTCCGAAACTTCGCGCTGTATTTGGAAAAAATATAAAGTTCTGTGTTGGAGGCGGCGCTCTTCTGGAAATCAAACAGCAGGAATTTTTTAATGCAATCGGCTCTCCCATTTATCAGGGTTACGGCCTTACGGAAAATTCTCCGATTATCTGTTCCAATTCCGCCAAAAAACATAAATTCGGCACTTCGGGAACAATCATTTCTGATTTGGATGTGCGGATTATGAAGGATAAGGATACAGAATGCGCTATAGGGGAGATCGGTCAGATTGTAACAAGGGGCGGTTCAGTAATGAAGGGTTACTATAAAAACCCCCAGGCCACTGCAGAAACAATTATTGACGGCTGGCTCTGGTCAGGCGATCTTGGTTACAAAGATGCGGACGGTTTTCTTGTAGTTACAGGCAGGGAAAAAGCCCTGCTAATTGCAGCCGACGGAGAGAAATACAGCCCTGAAACTATAGAGGAAGCAATAACTAATACATCAAAATTTATAAATCAAATTATGGTCTATAACGAACAATGCAAATTTACCAGCGCCCTTATCACCCTGAACACCGAGGCCTTAAAAACCGAAGTGAATAAGCAGGGGCTTGGCAAGGACAGCGAGCAGGATCTTGACAGGATTATCAGTCTTATCCGTGATGATATTTTAAACTTTGTTAAAAATCCGGATTACTCGGGAATCCCTGCTCAGTGGCGGCCGGCTTCTTTCGCTGTAATTCCAGGAATTTTTGATGAGAGTAACGGGCTTGTTAATTCAACGATGAAGCTTGTGCGTCATAAAGTACGTGATTTTTATCAAAGCCGGATTGATGAGCTTTATAAAACCGGTATAGGCGATCCCATGCTTCCGGGAAACAGGAACGCTCTTAGGGAAATGCTGAAATAGTTTAGCTTGCTTTATACTAAATAAAAACGATTCTCGCCGAACACGGTAAAAAAATTACGCTAGATTAATTTTAGTGCCTAATATAAAATAGTATTAACCCGTTTATCTATTTATACATAAGATCTGCAAATTATATTTTAGGAGTAATTATGGACAATTGGTATAACATTGACAAAGAAGTTGTGCTAAAAGATCAAAAATCCGATGCCCGCAGCGGCCTGACAACGGCTGAAGTTGAAAGAAGAAAGACAGAGTTTGGCCTTAATAAATTTGCGGAGAAAAAGAAGGAGGGTATTTTAATACAAATACTCCGGCATCTTAAAGATGTCGCTGTAATCATTTTGCTAATTGCGGCTGCATTTTCTTTTGCACTGGAAATACGCGAAGTACTGGCCGGGCATAATGTTAATTTTATAGAACCAATTGTAATTCTTTCCATTGTCATAATGAATGTCATTCTGGCTGTGACCCAGGAGCGCGGCGCAGAGAAGGCGCTGGAAGCTCTGGCAGTTTTGAACAGCCCAAGCTGCTTTGTAATCAGGGATGGCAATAAATTGGAAATTGATACAACTTTTGTTGTTCCGGGGGATATTATCGTTTTAAAAACGGGCGATCTTGTTCCGGCGGATGCGCGTATTCTGGAGTGTGAAAGTTTTGCTGTTGACGAAGCGTCACTCACAGGCGAAAGCGAACCCTCGGAAAAATCACCTGATACTTTAACAAAAGAAAACGCTCCGCTGGGAGACAGGATCAACATGGTCTTTTCCGGATGCCTTGTTGTCAGCGGTTATGCGACTGCGGTTGTAACTGCAACTGGAATGAATACGCAGATCGGCAAAATCGCAGGCTACCTTAATTACACAAAGAAGAATAAAACGCCTCTTCAGATAAGGCTGGATAAACTTGGCAAACTTATAAGTACCATTGCGCTTATTGCAGCTTTTACAATTTTTGTAATCGGGTTGATGCAGGGACAGGAACTCTGGCATCTTGTCATGCTGGCTGTAACTCTTGCAGTAGCTGCAGTTCCGGAAACATTGTCGCTTATTGTTACGCTGATGCTTACCCACGGCGTTAAAAAAATGGTCAGCAAGAACGCGCTTATCCGCAAGCTGCAGGCAGTTGAAACATTGGGAAGCACTTCGGTTATTTGTTCAGACAAGACCGGAACACTGACTCAGAATAAGATGGCGATAAAGAGGATTTGGGCTTACGGGCATGCGCCTGTCAGCGACACAGCTGTTAGTCCGCAAAGTGAAGGACCCAGTGCGCAGACAGAACTGATAAAAAGATATCTTCTGGCAAGCAATGTAACAATCCAGAAAGATTCTGCAGGCGAATCAAAAATTATCGGTGACCCGACGGAATCGGCCATTATGCGTCTTTCAATCGACAAGGGAATAACAAGGGATGATTTGAACGCCGAGTATGAAAAAATCGCCGAGGTTCCATTTTCTTCCGCAAGAAAGATGATGACTACCATTCTGAAAAAAACAGGAAATTCATCAGCAGGATGTTTTCTTGTTTTAACCAAGGGCGCTTTTGATAAAATTCCATTTGTCAGAAAGGATCAAAATTTTGTAAAGGAACTTAATGATATCCATGATTTATTCGCCCAGGATGCTTTGCGCGTAATAACGCTTGCCTCCAAAGAGATTGATGCCCTGCCGGTAAATGAAGACGGGACAATTGACAGTGATAAACTTGAGCAAGATTTAAATTTTGAAGGTTTTATAGGAATAATTGATCCGCCAAGGCCCGAAGCAGCCGCCGCAATTAAACGCGCAAAGAAAGCAGGCGTTCGTACAATAATGATTACAGGAGATCACGCAGTAACAGCAGCGGCAATTGCAAGGGAACTTGGCATTATCTCCGCAAAGGAAGGCATCATCACAGGCGAGGAGCTTGAAAAAATCTCCGATGAAGATTTCTTTGAGAGTATCGAATTTTATTCCGTTTACGCGAGGGTATCGCCGTCGGATAAAATCCGCATAGTGCAGGCATGGCAGCAAAAGGGCGCAGTAGTATCCATGACCGGCGACGGCGTTAATGACGCACCGGCGCTTAAAGCCGCCGATGTCGGTGTTGCCATGGGCATCAACGGGACAGAGGTAGCGAAGAGCGCTTCGGATATGGTTCTGACAGACGATAATTTTTCTACTATTGTTGAGGCTGTAAGCGAAGGGCGCAAGGTATTTGCAAATATCAAAAAACTTGTTTACTTCCTTATAGTATGTAACATTTCAGAAATCGTCGTTATGATTTTCGGACAGGTCTCAGGCTGGGGCGTTCCTGTTACTCCAATCATGCTGTTAATTGTAAACGTAATAGCCGATGGCATTCCCGGAATGGCGCTTGCAAAAGAGCAGACCGACACGAGGATAATGGCAAGAAAACCGATAGACCGCAATGAAAGTTTCTTTGCAGGCGGACTTATGGAAGTTATCATACAGCAGACTGTTATGTGCAGTATCGTTGTTCTTGCGGCCTTTTATATCGGAAAGTTTGTCGTTATTACAGGAACGCATGAACCATCGCATCTGCTTGGACAGACAATGGCATTCCTTGTTCTGGGCTGGACTTCTGTTGTTCACATCTTTGTTGTCAGAAGCAGAGTGTCGGTATTCAAACGTTCCATAACCGATAATCCCCAGCTTATAATAAGCGCCGCTCTCATGCTTTTAATGCTTGCAGGCATGGTCGCAATTCCGTTTGCAGCAAGAGCGCTTAACTTTGTCGCAATGGACGCCTATCACTGGCTTTTATGTATTGGCCTTTCGCTGCTGCCGCTTATGGTCGCAGAGTACGGCAAGTTCTGGGACAACTACAAATACAATGAATCAGAGAGATTGAGGGTTAAACAGCAGAAGATACAATAAAGTAAGGGAAAGGAATTTTAGCTTGATTGGTTGACCCACTTGTATGCAGATCCTTTTATTGTTGAAAAGAGGTGAAAACGAGCCCATTCACGAAATTCAAAAGTTTCAGGCTTGTATATTTTGCAAATACCGGCCATTTTCGCCTTGTATTTTTTACAATGAGGTGTTATGGTAGATTATGACACTAGAAATATCTGTTAAAGGCTGAAAAATAGTGGGCGAAGCATATCTAAACAGAAAGATAGACAGGGAATTGATCGCCTAGTCACAAGAGAATGTACGAAAGCCCTTACTTTTGCGTGGAGCAAGGCAGGTTGGCAAATCGAGTGCCGTGAGGCATTTGAGCAAGCGTTTTGACCATTTCCTGGAGATAAACTTTGAATCAGACAAACCAGCAAAGGAACTGTTCGCAAAGGGGGGCTTATCCCCTCAGGAATTGTGCCACCATCTTGCGGCGATATATGAAACACCCATAGTCCCCGGAAAAACACTATTGTTTTTGGATGAGATTCAAGGTTCATTGCCGGCCATTTCTTCGCTTAGGTTTTTTTACGAAAAATTCAATGAGCTGCATGTTGTGGCAGCAGGCTCACTTCTGGAATTTGCCTTGCAAGAACTGCCTTCTTTTGGTGTTGGGCGGATTCGTTCCATATTTATGTATCCGATGTCCTTTTTTGAATTTTTGAGTGCCTGCAATCATCAGTTGCTTGCAGAGGCTATTCAAAATGCGAATTGTAAAAATCCTTTATCCGAACCTGTCCACCAAAAAGCCATTGAACTCCTTAGAAAATTTCTTATAATCGGCGGAATGCCGGAAGTCGTTGCCGCTTATGTGAAGGATAATGATATGCTTTCATGCCGGCAGATTTTAGATGACTTGGTAATATCGCTTCGCTCAGACTTTGCCAAATATAAGGCAAGAATTCCTACATTGCAGATATCGGCGGTATTTAATTCTGTTGCGGCTCAAATAGGAAAGAAATATATTTACGCTAATGCCTCTAAAGATTACAGCCATAGGCAAATAAAGGAAGGCCTTGAGCTCTTGAAAATGGCTGGCCTTGTAATTCCTGTTACCCACACTGCAGCGAACGGAATACCGCTTGGTGCAGAAATTGATCTCAAGAAGCAGAAAATGCTTATGCTCGACATGGGCATCTTTCAAAGATTGCTGGGACTGCCGTTGTCTGATCTATTGGTTAGTGATGATTTTTCTTTGATAAACAAGGGGAACATTGCCGAACTTTTCGTTGGTTTGGAACTATTGAAATCAGGTTCGCCCTATGAGCAGAAATATCTGCACTACTGGCACCGCGAAAGCAAAAGCAGCAACGCCGAAGTTGATTTTGTTGTTCAGATTGGGCAAGACATTATACCCATAGAAGTTAAAAGCAGCGCAAAGGGGGTTATGCAAAGCATGTATCTGTTTATGAAAGAAAAATGTTCTCTGTTCGGTATCCGTACCTCCCTTGAAAATTTTGGGGTACTTCCTGGCATCAAAATCATACCGCTTTACACAGTAGGAGAGTTTGTTGGGAGAGGAAAGATTATAAAAAAGGCTGACTAAGAATTACTTCTTGGTCAGCCCCTTTCTCTTGTTACAATCTAAAAATTTATTTAAGTAAATTTTTTGCTTTTTTTACAAGGCTTCCAACGTCAAGCCCGAAGCGGTCAACAAGATAATCCTGCGTTCCAACTTCGCCGAACTCGTCATTGATGCCGATGCGCGCAAACTTGCATTTGCAGCCTTCTTCGGCGAGTATTTCCGCTGTTGCGCTTCCAAGGCCGCTCATTATTTGCGCATTTTCCGCGCTGATAATTGCGCGTACTTTGCCGGCCTGGTTTAAAATTGCATCTTTGTCGATAGGTTTTAAGGTAAGTACATCAAGTACGCCGGCGCTTATTCCTTCCTCTGCGAGTTTTTCGCAGGCTTTCAGGGACTGATTCACCATCAGGCTGCCAAGAGCAACAAAGCATACGTCGCTTCCTTCTTTTAAAACTTTTGCCTGACCGAATTTAAATGTTTCGTTTTCGGAGTATAGATACGGCACCGGCTTTCTGGGAATGCGCAGATAGTGGCAGCCGTATTCTTCCGTCATCAGGCGCACGAAGGCGGCGCACGAAGCCGGGTCTGAGGGTTCAACCATTGTAAGTTTTGGAATAACCCTCATCAGGGCAAGTTCTTCAAATGGCATGTGTGTGCCGCCGTTAAAAGCGGCGGTTACGCCGGGATCTGTGCCGATCAACTTAACATTCAATTTTGCGTAATTAGCGGAAAGAAAAAATTGATCATATACACGCCGGGAGGAGAAGCAGCCAAAGCCGGATGCAAAGGGGATTTTACCCAAAGTGGAAAGTCCTGCGGCAACGCCGATCATGTTTGCTTCCGCAATTCCGCAATTAAAAAATCTGTCAGGATAGGCCTTCTTAAAAACACCGGTATTTGTACAGCTCATAAGGTCTGCTTCCAGCACAACAATGTTTTTATTTTTCTCCGCCAGCTCCATAATTGTATCTACATACGCCATGCGCATTTCTTTTTGCTGTTCCATGATTACACCCCCTCCAAAGCCGCAATTGCTTCTTTGGCTTTTTCCATGTCAAAGACCATGCTATGATTTTTCTCTACACCCTCTGCGAAGTTGCAGCCCTTTCCCTTGATTGTGTGCATTACAATCATTGACGGTCTTTCTTTTTCCGCCAGCGCCTTTTCAATCGCGGCATCAAGAGCGGCAATGTCATGGCCGTCCGCTTCCTGTGTGAACCAGCCGAATTGTTCCCATTTTTTGGCGATGTCTCCCATGTCAAGAATGTCTTTTGTAAATCCGTCAAGCTGCTGTTTGTTATAATCGGTAAAGGCAATCAAGTTGGGAAGTTTTTGGTAGCCGGCAAAAAGCGCGCCTTCCCATATCTGCCCTTCGTTCGATTCACCGTCTCCGATAACAGTGTAGACCGTCGATGTTTTTTTATCCATTTTTAGACCAAGCGCGATACCTATAGCCGCGGAAAAACCCTGGCCAAGAGAACCTGTGGTCATGTCGATGCCGGGAGTTTTATTGCGATCGCAGTGGCTTGGAAGACTTGTTCCGCCCTTGTTCAGGGTGGTGAGCCAGTCCTTGGGAAAAAAGCCCTTGAGCGCCAATGCCGCATAAACTGCAGGTCCCGAATGACCTTTGGAAACAACAAGCTGATCCCTTTCTTCCCACCGCGGGTTTTGAGGATCAACTTTCATGCGGTGAAAATATAACAGAGCCAAAAGATCCACAATAGACATGGCTCCTCCGATATGCCCTGTTCCCAGGGTTGCAATTTCTTCGATTGTCATTTTTCGAATTTCTTTTGCCTGATTTTTAAGATACAGTTCAGTTTCTTTATCCATGATAACCTCTGTTTTGTACGGTTGAATAACCGCACATCAAATAAGTGATGGGTCATTGTAACATGAAAAAAGTTGATTGTCACCTGTGTTTGTTATATCTGCGGGGATGAAATAATTATTTATCTGTCATGGTGATTGTTCCGTCCCAGTCCGGCGGCGGCGGATTATTCTGGAATTCCTCAATCCGGGAAAGGTACATCGATGAAAGATAATCACCTTTATTTTCTTTTTCTGCGATTGATAATGCCTTTTTAAAATATTGTTTTGCTGTTTCCCATTCACGCATGCCGAAAAGTTTTAATCCCTTGTTGTATTGATCCAGAGTATCCCGGCTGATCACAAGTGATAGGGGCGTTTCATTTTCCGCTTCATCCTCGAAAGCTTCATAAACTGTATAAAGCCCAACCGGATGATCTTTTCCTTTTACGCGAACGCTGTCGGCTTTCCGGAAAACAAAGTCGTCTTTTGCAGCGGCATAAACATACTCTGTTACAATAACAGGCTGCTGGTAATATTTTGTAACTCCTTCAACCCGCGAAGCTAGATTTACTGTATCACCTATGACCGTGTAATCAAGTTTGTTCTGGAATCCAATATTGCCAACAACGCATTCACCGTAGTTGACGCCAATCCCCGTGCCAAATCCTGTTTCCGGCAGCACAATATCGGAAGTGTCCAGGCTCTCAAGCGCTCTGACCATGCGAAGAGCCGCTCTTACTGCGCTTGACGATGCGTTTTCCAAAGTTTTTGGAGCGCCGAAAATAGCCATAATGGCGTCTCCGATAAATTTGTCAATGTTGCCGCCTTCCAGAATAATTTGATTACCCATAGCCGAAAAATAAACATTAAGAAAATTAACCAGTTCACGCGCTGGAGTGTTCTCTGATATTTTGGTAAAACTCCTGATATCAGAAAAAAGGACAGCTACCATTCTGTTTTCGCTTTGACTTACGGGCGCCGCCGATTTTTTAATAATTTCATCCATTACATCTACGGGAACATAACGCGCGAAGGCAATTCTTGTTTTCTTCTGCATGTTTTCCATTTGACGCAGACGCAGTGCGTTTGCGATAACCGGCGCCGCAGCCGATAAAAAGACATTAATGTTCTCAAGGACAACAGGAGAAAAATATTCCTTAATGCAGGTGCCTATGTGAACCGTTGCAAACTCATCTCCTTCATTTAAAAGCGGAACAAGAATATAGGATTCTATTCTGCTGCCGTTTTCGCCGGCAGGAAAAAAATCCTTTACTTCATTGGTGATAACTTTATAATCCGAGTACCGGTCGTTAAAATCCGCTATCGTGATGGCTTTAAAGTCATCTGCAATTTCATTTGTGTACCCTGCGTTGTTGGCGTTATACACCAAGAGGCAGTCATCGGAGTCTTTTATCATAATGGATGATATTTCAGCGTGGCAGGAATTTGCCAATAATGCAAAAATATCCTTAACAGTTTCATCCAGTGAATTTTGTTTTTCCGACAATTCTGCAAGCATTCCGACAAGAGTCGTTTGAAAAAGTTTATTTTCCAGAAGACTATTTACCATTTCGACAAGAGAATCATCTGTTATTTTTTTTCCTTCCCGTTCTATCAATTTATAATCAATACGGCGCTTTTCATCCAGAAGTTTTTTAACTTGATTCGCCAGCTCTTCAAAATTTTCCAGGGATTTCCCGATATAAACATCCGCTCCGGCCAGTTTACTGCGGAATTTATAACTTGATTCTTCGTGCAGTGAAAAAATAATAATAGGTATATTGCATGTCATTGAACGGGATTTTAAAAACCGCGCAGCCTGATATCCGCCTAAAACCGGCATGTTTATATCGGTAATAATCAGTTCCGGAAGAAAACTAAAAAAACTTTTTAATCCCTCAAGACCATTTTTTACCCAGAGGGATTCGTATCCTTCCTTGTCAAGGAATTCCAGAAGTATATCTGCAAAAGTTTGTGAATTTTCAATTACAAGTACTCTTTTTTTAACCATTTGCTTTTCCGATTAATTCGCGTACGGCTGCCACAAGGGTATGATCATTAAACGCGCTTTTGGCGATAATGCGGTTTGCACCTAACATTGTAGCCTTATTATGATCTTTCTCATCACTTCTTGATGTAACTATAATGATGGGAATATTTTTAAGCTGCTCGTTTTTCCGCAGATTTTCCGTCAGCATAAAACCGTCCATATTGGGCATATTTATATCGGTACAAATTAAATCGTAATGGAAATTCTTGGCTGCTGCCAAAGCCTCAGAGCCGTCTCCCGCCGTATCTACCTTGTATCCTTCCGCTTCAAGAATATCACGTTCAACATCACGCGTCGGAACTGAATCATCCACAACCAGAATGGATTTGCGCGAACGCTCATAATCAACATGGCGTTTTTTTGTATCAATTATTTTTGTGCGGCGCGCCTTCTTAATTACTGTCGGAATATGAAGCGCAGGGATCATTTCATAATCTTCGCTCAGCACCACTCCCGAAAATATATTCATGTTTTCCATGATTGACGGAAGATTTTTTAAAATAACCTGCCGCATACTGTTGATTTGATTAACGGCAAGAGCTACAGTTTCCTCGTATGCCTGCACAATAGCCACAAATATTGAAGAACTGCTCCTGTCTTTATCAGATGCGCCGGAAGAATCGTCAGGCGATCCTTCCGTCCGCGGGCTCTCGCTTATTTTGAGTATATGATGCAGGTAAAATAGTTTTATAACCCGCCCCTTATACATGATACCGGGACGGCCGACTGTGGAAATAATATCCTTGGCATCGACAATCATAACGGTATCAACAAAATTAGCAGGTATAATAAATTTCATGGAGCCGGAAGAAATCGGAAAACCCATCAGCGCGGCAAGCGATAACGGAACAGATATTGTAAAGACAGTTCCTTCTCCTGCTTTTGTTTTAATTGCAATACTGCCCTTCATGCGTTCAATATTACTCTTGACCGTGTCCATCCCGACTCCGCGCCCTGAAACATTTGAAAGTTTTCCCGCAGTAGTGAATCCGCTTTGGAATATAAAATTGATTAACTCTTCATCTCCAAGATCTGCGGCTGTTTCCCGGGCAGCCAATCCTTCATCAATAATTTTTTTGCGGATCTTCTCTGTGTCAATGCCTTTTCCGTCATCGGTAATTGTGACTTTCATGTTTCCGCTTTCACGGACGCAATGAATTGTCAGCAAGCCTGTTTCATCTTTGCCGGCGGCGCGCCTTTCCTCAGGAGTTTCAATTCCATGATCGATGGAGTTCCTTATCATATGAAGAAAAACTTCAGATAACGATTCGATCAAATTTTTATCGATTTCGTTTTCCGCTCCTTCAATTTTAATTCTGACTTTCTTGCCCAGTTCCGCCGCAATCATAAAAACATGCCTTGAATATGCATCAAGAGCTGTGGAGAGAGGAAGCATGCGCAGGGAAATTACGCCGTTATAGGCGTTTTTTATATGACTGCCGACATCCAAAGTATAATTTTTAACAAGAGAGTTAAGCTTGCTCATCATTAGTTCCATTGAGCGGAATTCCTGCAGCATAGGCGAATTCCACGATAACTCATTTCCGGCAAGTCTGGATATATGATGAGAAGAGGAGAAGATGGCATCCGTTTCACTTGCAATATTTCTTGCTGTAATTTCCAGAGACTGAAAAGCGGCCATGTCACGGATAATTCCATTGATTTTTTCTATGGATATTCTGATGCTTCCGGATTTGGATTCTTCAAGCCTGTTACTTTTTAAATCTCCGGCTGCAGCGGAGGCATCTTCGGATGATGGTAAAATAAAATCTTCGTTTGCCGAAAGCGCGGACAATTCCTTGACAAAGACAGCCGTACAAATATCATCGCTTCCTCCGGATTTTAATTTGTTAATGCCAATTCTTAACTCATCCAGCGCGGCCAGAATAAGGTGTACAGCCTTATTGTTAAGGAATATACGTTCTTCTTTAATGGAAATAAATACTGTTTCCAGTGCGTGGGCCAAGCCCTCTATATTTTTAAAATCCAGCACACGAGCCGCTCCCTTAAGGGTATGCAGCGCGCGCATAATTGTTAATATATTATCTTTGGCGGAACCTCCCTCCATTACATCAAGGAGAAGTTTTTCGACGGCGGATATATTTTCATATCCCTCATCGGCAAAGCTGTTAATATACCTGGATTTATCAAGCTCCATGATCAACCAACCGCTCAAGTTCAATAGTGCGTTCTGTTAAGGTTCTGACCGATAAAGCCGCTGTCCTTGCAGAATTAAAACAATGTTTTATCTCCTGCGAAACATCGGTAATTGCATCATTGATCATTTTGATGGATTTAAGTTCCTGTTTGGTAAAAACCGTAATGGTCTGCGCCTGATTGGAAGTAATTTCTGCGCCGTCGCGAATTTCCTTAAAAACATCTTCCAGATCTTTTATAAGTTTATATCCTTCGGCGATTCTGTCTGATCCTTCCTCGCTGTAAACAATTAATGAATTTGATGAACTTAAAATTTCTTCTACCTGTTCCCGGATCTGGCGGGTCATAATATCAATATCATCTGCAAGCCGGTTTACTTCTTCCGCTACAACGGCAAAACGTTTTCCTGTCTCACCCGCGCTTGCCACTTCCAAAGCCGCATTAAAAGCAATTACTTTTGTCTGATCTGTAATGGTGTTAATTATTCGTACTATATCGCGTATCTTGCCTACCTTATTGCTTAATAAAATTATGCCGTTAATAACTCCCGAATTTTTTTCTTTTATATCGCCCATTTTTTTTACGTTTTTACTTAGTACTGAAAACCCTTTAAGCACGTCTTTTTCCATTTTGGAAGCAATAGCGGCAACGCTGTTTATTTTACTTACAACCTCAGCCGTTAATTTTGTGTTTTCGCTTATGGTTTTTTCGATTTTATCCATGCCGGCATCCATGTCATCGCCGTCTGTCTGCCCGCTGCCTGCGGTAAAATAAATGGAGTTTGCGGATTCCCTGACGGCGGCAGTTAGTATTCTTGTTTTATCCCTGAAGTTCAGGTTTTCTTTTTGTGCATCGAAAACCTTTAACTCAAGTTCCTGTACCCGCTTCTTGTATGAACGTAAAAAGGGATACAGCGCCAAAGCCGTAATGATTATACCGGCTGCAAAAAATAGAATTTGTCCAAGCATAAGAGCACCCCTTTAATTTTCGTTGTTAGCGCCGGAAGCTTCATTGCTGGTTTTGTATTTTTCCACTTTTCCCTTTAATTCCTCGGACATGCCTTTCAGGTTGTCGGCAGTCTTGGATGTGGAAGAAGTAGCTATAACAAATTGCTTTACGCCTACGGATATTTCCTTAAGGGCGATGAAAATTTGAGACGAAGCCATTTCCTGCTGTTTGCTGAGATTGGAAATTTGCTGGGAGCGGGTTGCTACATTCTGCGAGTTCTCAACAATATTTTCAAAAACGATTTTCTGCTCGCTCATTCTTTCATAGCCAATTTCGATTTGCCTGGAACCGTTGTTTGCCTTGGCTATCAAAGTCTGCGAGGCGTATTGTACCTCTTCGATTTTTTGTTTGATCTGCCGCGTAGAATCAACAACGTTATCTGCAAAACGCCTTATTTCCGCAGCAACCACAGCAAAGCGCGTTCCCGCCTCGCCTGAAGCTGAAGCCTCAAGAGACGCATTAAATGCAATCAGTTTTGTTTGATCCGCTACGCTGTCAATAATCCGGATAGCTTCGCTGATGCGGATAATCATATCAGAAAGGCTGCGAATCTCGCTTATTATATTCTGGTTTTGATTCCGTATATCCTCCATCATTATCTGGTTTGCTTCTCTTAGTTCCGCGCCCTTGCTGCTCAACTCCTGGGTTTCCATTGCAAGGTTTGCAACCTCGGTTGTTTTCAGCGCTGCCTGTTCGGACAGATTCTTGCAGCTTTCCATTGTGCTGACAATTTCTGAAACGCTTGCCGATTGTTCGTTGGCGGTGGTAGTAATTTCTTTTGAAGATGTAGATATATCAAAAACAGAATCGGCAACCAGTTGAGTGCTTTGCTTAAAGCTTCCGAAGGTTGAACGCAGTATATTTATAAATCCGTTAAAGGCAGTCATAAGCTCGCCGAATTCATCCATGGAATTAACCTGCAGCGAAAGGGTTAAATCATTTTCGTTCAGACTTTTGAACAAGGTTCTTAAGTTTTTTACAGACCTGTTAATATTAGATGTAATGAGTATTACAAATCCAATGGCAATACCAAGCGAAACAAAAACGATCAGAAGATAAAGAGCCAGCTGCCTTTGAGCAAACGCTGTATTACGCTGAATTTGTATTTCAAGATGGGAAAATGATTCGTTCCATAACTGGCACAGATCCGTATTTAAGCTGGATATGGCGTTCAGGCTTTCGCTTACAGTAGATACGGCAGCAGCGGCGCCCTGTCTGCTTTGCTGTACGGATAAAATGCCGGTAACTTCTGCTGTTCTTTCCATGTAACGGTCAAGCCTTATTAACAGTTCGTAATATTCATCCGCTACATTGATAACCCCGTCTGTTGCCGCCCTGATACTGTTGTTAATTTTATCTTTGTCCGATTCAATTAAAAAACGGCTGTTCCGGATAAGCTGCAAATCCGCTGATATAAGCATGGTCATTGTAATATTTCCCGGAGCATCCTCGAAGGGCATTGTATTGAGCCTGCGTCCCTGCTCATGCGCGGCGGCAAGATCGTTATTCCATCTTGTAACCTGTTCTTCCGCTTCGTTTAGATTTTGGCGAAGCGAGTTTCCAATAGATATAAGCCGTATTGACGCTTCCGGTATGCTTGATGTTATAAGATCGATGAAATAATAAGTGTCCATATCTGAAACCAGAATTAAACTGGAACTTTCGCCGGCTCTGTGAATGGTGTCCCTTAACAAATGGACAAAATCAAGATACTTTTGATAAATATTATCATCATCTCTTGCGGTATTTTTTAATGCTTCCCACTCAGACAATAATCCGGGATGGATATTACTGTCTGTGTTGTAGCGCTCCATCCTCCTGTCTATTAACCTGACTGCATCGGTAATCTGACCGTCAAGAATTCTGAGATTACCCTGTTCAAGTCCCAGGTACACATTAAAATAAGTGGGTAAATTCTGCATTAATAATACAGCCGGTTTAATCGTTTTTATTCCTTCGTGCTCGTTAACGCTTTTTTGAATTTTCCCAAGGGTCATGGAATAGATGAAAAAAAGCATTACTCCTATTGGTATAAGGAAGACAGCGCTGGAAATGATAAGCTTGGTAGAAATTTTTAATCTTAAAAAAAACATTTTAACCTCTATCTTAGCAGTCGTAAGACTGCGCCGTTAATCGAACAGGAAACTACGTTTCCTGATAAACCCTTATGTTACACCGGCTGTTTGGCCGATTTGCAGAAATAGAACACATCGTCAAAGGAAGACGGGATTTGCCACCGTGACCGAAGCTGCCGGTTTTTCTGCACAAGATCGGCATGCTGCACTCCGGATGTTTCAGAAACTCCTAAAATAAGGATACCACCTTCTTTCAAAATATGGGATAAATTCGATAATAAACGCTCTCTTTTATGCGGCAAAAAGTAAATAAATGCATTACGAAAGAAAATAATATCATATTTTTCAACATAAAGCTCATCCATAAGGTTATGTACAAAGAAATTGATATTTTTTTTAATAGAATCGCTTACATGGTATTTATCTTCCTGTCCTTTAATGTAGGGAATCGTCATGTATTTGAAGCAATCTCCGTCTTCCCTGATGGAGCGGGCGCTGTAAATGCCCTTACGCGCAGTTTCAATCGCCTTTGCGTTTATGTCAAAAGCATCAATATTATATACGACAGGCCTTTGCGCTCCCTTATTGTATGCCTCTATCAGCATCGCGATACTGTAGGCTTCACAGCCTGCGGCGGTTGCGGCAGAGCATATGCGTATACCGGTTTTTTCAAAAGAGGGCAGTAATTCCAAAAGCAGCGAGAAATGAACAGGCTCCCTGAAAAAATATGTTTCGTTTACAGTAAGGAATTCAGCAGCCGCTCCGGATGAAAAAAACCTTTCAAGATTTGCGGCGGAATTTGCAAGAATATGTTTTTCAAGCCTTAAAGCATCATCAGGATCGGCTTTGATGCCAAACCATTCTTCCGCCATACGGCAAATTAAATCTGTCATTGCGTCCCCTCTGGCTGTACAAGTTTTACAAGCATTTCTGAAATTTTATCCAGAGGCAGAACCATATCAACGCATCCTGTTTCCGCCGCAGCTTTTGGCATACCGTATACAAGAGAACTCTTTTCATCCTGAGCCAGAGTGATGCCTCCCATCTCCCTGACTTTCTTAGTTCCGTCAGCGCCGTCATTGCCCATGCCGGTAAATACAACAGAGATAAGCGACTTTTTAAGAGTTTCCGCCGCTGTTCTAAAGAGCACATCAGCGGCAGGCTTTTGATTATGTTCCGGTTTGTTATCATTATAACGCAAACATAATTCTTGTCCGTTCAATCTGCGCAATTCAAGATGCTTGTCGGTTTGCGCAATATATACCGTACCCGTTTGCAATATATCTCCTTCATCGGCAACTTTCACGTTTAATGCGGTAAAAGCATCCAGCCATCGGGCGAAGCCTTTATCAAAGCCCGACGAATTGTGCTGAACTATCACTATGGGCGGAAAGAAGTCGCCGGGTAAAAGCGTAAAAAATCTGGACAATGCTTTGGGCCCGCCGGTGGACGATGCTATAACAACAGCATTAATTTTCCGCTCGCCCTGTGTTTTTAATGAATCAGGCACAGAAATATCCGCATCCTCAACAAGCTCGGACCAGTCAATAACAGTATTGGTATTTTTCTGCGCCTTAACGCTGCTTATCCGTTTTAAGGTATCATAAATACTCTGCCGTTTTTCAGGGCAGTTATTATTAAGAAAAAAATCTTTTGAGAAAAACTCAAGGGCGCCTCTGACTGATGCCTCATATGCGTTCTTTGCCGTGTCGTTGCTGGTAATAATAACAATGGGAATACAGGTCTTCTTCATTGCTTCTTCTATCACTTCAAATCCGTTCATTTTCGGCATCTCAATATCCAAAGTTACAAGGTCTGGATTAAGTGATAAAATTTTCTGCAGACCCTCTTCGCCGTCTGCGGCTTCTCCGATAATATTGAAACTTCCGTCGGCTTCAAGAAAATCTTTAAGAGCTTTTCGTACTATAATATTTTCGTCTACAATAAGCGTATTAATCATTCTTTGCAAATCCTGACATTGCGCTTTTTAAATTGATCGAATATACAATCTTTTTTAAACTGCGCACTATAATCAAACATGAAACCCTTTATATTTCCTGATCAAAATCCTGTTTAATTTTATGGATAAGCTCTTCTGTATCGATGCAAAAAACATGATTTCCATTCCAGTTAAAAAATGCATTTACCGATGTGGCAATTGTGTTTTCTTCATGTTCGATTTTATGTATATTTTCAGGCAGTATGTCCGCAATGTCAGTCACATCATCAATCAGAAAAACAAGTTTATCTATTTCTTCTTTTAGTACAATTGCTTTTTCTATATTTGAAACTTCGTTATGGAGGATAAAGCCGATGTCGATAAGCGCATAGGGGATTGAATACCGGTTAACAATACCCCGCACATAATTGGGCGTCAGGGGCATAGGAGAAATTTTTTCCAGGGAAGCTACCTCGCTGACTACCTTGAAGGGCAGAGCATAGTATTTATCCCTGATTGAAAAGATAAGGTGTTTATCCTCAGAGGGGCCTTCGGCTGGCAAGCCTTCCGTAACAATTTCTGTCATATTGAATTATATCCAGCTATGTTTTGTTTTGTCTATTGAAATCTCTAAAATTGATGCTTTTAGTGGTTTTCTTTATATATTTAATTGAAACGATTCCAAAACATCAGTTTTTGTAATAAATTTAGTTGGTTATTTCTGTGTTCTCAATAACCCATTTAATTTGATTTCTGGTGGACCAGAACCCATAGATACCAAAGGTAAGGATGGTCAGGACATACCATAAAATCCAGCGTCCAAACAACCCGCCGGCTGTTCCTTTGAATGTAAGGGTCTTTCCGCTTATGATGGAATTATTGCAAATCCATCTGATGACTGTACATACAATAAAAGGCGTGGCCAAACCAAGTGTAAACATTAAAAGAATTGGCGCCCAAAGACAAAATAGGAAAACTGAAATAACTTTTCCTGAAAATTTTGATTCCATATATTTCTCCTGTAAATTAGTGTTTGCCTATAAATGGTTACTTTACAGACAAACCACGGACTTTAGTCCGAAGTATTTTCCCGCCTTAAGGCTGTGAAAATACGAATTTAAAAATTGTCTGTCTGCATTATAGACAAACATAATTTATTTACGGTTTTGTTTTGGGGTGCCGTAAACCCGCTTATAAATAAAATGTTAAAAGTTTATTTATTCATAAAACTGATGTTTTGGGATAGTCTCAATTTTGACGAAAAAACTATTACCAAAAGGCAATGTTTTTATCGTAATCCTTCACATAAACTGTCAAATATCAATTTAAGCCGTATATTAGGTTAATCATAAAATACGGTTAGCTAATATTTTACAGCTATAAATTAATAAAAGCAATGATTATTTTTGTTGCTGTCAGGCAGGCAGATAGCGGTTGTTTTTTACTGACTATGGTTTTTTACAGCCTTGCCGCTTTGAGATTCTTAAAATTTTTGAGTTAGTGTTAATAGTTTCAATACAGGCCAAGTTAAACAAATAAAAATATATATTGAAATTTAATGATTTTATATATATTATATTAAATAAGATGTAATTTTTTGAGGTTGAATCATGGAAAAATCAAAAATTGATTTTAGTATAGGTAAAGAACCAGAATGGTTTGGTACAATAGATCCAAAATTACAAGAAATTATTATTAAAGCGCAAAAATATTATGAAATACATTTTTCTGATCATGAAAAAGACTATCCAAATGGAACTGTTACAATAATGGATGAAATAAGTGGAGAAATATTTGATGCGAAGAGTGGAAGGGTGATTGGAGGAATAAGGAGAGAGCCTTGTTTAAAAGAAAGGTTAAGGAATAATAATTAAATTTTAACAATGATGTATGTCTGTACTGTATGTAAATATAGTTATGCGAAATACCGCAGAATTGTAAAAATTTATAGTATAAATATTAAAAAATATAATAAAAAAGAAAGGCAATATATCTATTTTAATCAATTTAAAAAAAGAAGAACAGGACATTTTTCAGACAAAATTGAGCATTTTAAGACATAACTCTTTTTTCAAGAATAGTTATATTAAGTACAAGAGGAGTTATAATGAACTTGAAAAGCCTAACTAAAGCAATCCAATTTATTGAGAGTAACCTGACAAATGAAATTACCTTAGATGATGTAGCTAATCATGTATATGTTTCCAGCTATCATTATCAACGTGTATTTTCTTTGACAACCGGCATCACTATCGGTGACTATATCCGGAATAGACGCTTGAGTTTAGCTGGGCAGGAATTATTGTTATCGAAAAATAGAATCATTGATATTGCAATGAATTATCAATATGATTCACAGGAAAGTTTTACAAAGGCTTTCACACGGTTTCACGGTATAACTCCAAATAGCGCACGGAAACAAAGCCATAGGCTTAAATACTTTCGTCCGCTAACCATTAATATTATTATTCAAGGAGGATTTGAAATGTCAAATCAACGTGAGATTTTAATGGTAGCGCAATACTCATCTTATGAGTCGGATTCAATAGCTAGACTGCTTGCGGGTGCAGAATCACCTCGTAAGTTAAACATAATAAAGGAATATAGAAAAATTGAAAACTGGCAAAATTATTTTCTTTGTTCAGGCATTTGTTCAGTTGGACTCAAACTGGGTTCGAACATTACAGATTTTCATTATTACGCAAATTTTACAGGAGATAATTTCACTTATATGTATTCTGAAAAAATCGGCAACCCAGATAATATTCAAGTCGATAGCGGATTAACTAACTATTTCTTCTCGCCGCAGGTTGTAAAAAAAGCATTTGCTGCCTTCGGACATGACTGTGTTTATATCTCAAATAGTGAAATCAAAAAAGATTTCCGTGCGGTGATGAACGCTATCAAAACATCGATTGATAAAGACATACCTGTTCTGGCGTGGGGTATGGGTAATGTGATGTATGGCAACGGAAATCGTTATGATCCAATGAGCGAAGGCTGCCTAATTGGCGGTTATAATGAAAATGATGTGTTATACGTCAATCTCTATTGCGGACAGGAGCGTCTGCCGGAATGTTCTGTTGATGAATACGGTTATTCTACTATCACAAATGGATTGGATACTACATATGGTTTATTTTTCGCAGGAGAAAAACTTCCGTCTGTAGATAAACGTCAAATGTACCAAGGAGTGATTGATTCTATTCCCACATTTTTGACTTTGCCCCCGACTGAGGGAGATGGTGGAATGTATGTTTTCGGCAAGACAGCATTTGATACTTGGGCAAAGACACTTGAAACTGACATTTATTTTGAAAATAAAACAGATGAAGAACTTAACGATATTTGCTGGAATTTACATTGTTCTCCTTATTGTTGTGTTTGTACAAGTTCAGCATACGGCTTTTTAAAGAGTGTAGTTGAACAATATCCCGATTTGTCTATGGCTGTAACATTATTACCGCTATATAAGAAAATACAGGATTACAAGGATGAAATTTGGGCAATTCATGGTGAAGTAGGATCTCTCGAAAGTTTCACTCCGCCAATGGACAAATTTAGAACACATGAATTTAGATCGCAAATCGCAGCAATTTTACGGAAAATAGGCGATATATGCGATGAAATTTTAAAAGCATATGGAGAAAGGTAATATAAATACAAAAAGGGGCACTTCGCGTAACAAACGTTTAGCGCTCCGACAACCTAAAGGATGTCGCCAATCTTAAACGTTACACGAAAATTGACTTCGTATATATATCTAAAAATTGCAATTATACTGTATGAAAAAGTATACACTATGGATTAAATATTTAATAAAAAAAGTGGTTGACAATATGGTATAATATACATATAATTATATGTATGACATTTGAATGGGACGAAAATAAAAATTTAGACAATATAGAAAAACATAAAGTTTCATTTGAAGTAGCGCAGGAAGCCTTTTTTGATAAAAAACGCATAATAATTAAGGATATTAAACATTCAAAAAAGGAAGAAAGATTTTTTTGTATTGGAAATGACGGAAATGGAATAATAACTGTAAGATTTACAATGAGAAATGAAAATATTCGGATATTTGGAGCCGGATACTGGAGAGAAGGGAGAGAAAGGTATGAAAAGAAAAAGTATTAATTACACTGAATCGCCAAAAAGTATTTCAAAAGCACTGCTTTTTGGAGAAATTGTAGATGATTTTTTACCGCCGCCTGATAAATTATTAAGGAAAGAACCAAAAGTAAAAATAACCATTACATTAAATAGTGGCAGTGTTAATTTTTTTAAGAAACATGCTCAAAAAAATAATGTAAAATATCAAACAATGATAAATGAAGTGTTGGATAAATAT
>WQXU01000030.1 GCA_009781635.1 Treponema sp. | reverse complement strand
TCCTCTAGAAACATCGTTCTTTCTTCTCTGCTGTAACGCATTTTTTTTCCTCCAAAATATTGTTTTTTGGAAGTTTATTGTAGTTCCATCCTTAGCGGTAGATGGGGTTTATGTTACGGTTACGTTATGCCCGAGTTACACTAAAAGTTACACTTTCCCAGAAGTTGACATTTGATACAGTATGAGATATACTGAAGCAACTGGAATTGATTCGGTTATCCTGCCTAAAATGGTTAGATCAATTCTAAATCCACATTTGGAGTACTGTGAATTATGCTGAGACGAATTTGCCGGGAATGGCATACAAAGCATCATCTTCATTTTTTTCATGTATCAATTTTTTAAATACTTCATATATCGTAATCAAATGATGAATCAATGATATTTATAATCTGTCTTCATCCCTAAATATGTCCGTATTAATTCCATTAAATAATCCTTTTAATTTTTTTATTGAATTTATTGGAATTAATTCTATTCTGTTTTTATACAAAATAACTTCAAATGATGTACCTGCTTTTAACCCAATCATATTACAAATTTCTTCTGAAAAAGCTATTTTGTTTTCATTTGACAAAGTAACTGTATTCACTTTAACTCCTTCATTTATTTATAATGTTATATAAATTTAATGTCAATTATTATCTTAATCTGTTTCAATTATTATTTTCTTGAGTTCCAAAAAAAATTAAAGGGCTTTCGCAAACCTTTTAAAACAAGGCTTGCTACTTGCCCTCTCTTTTTAAGCCTGTATCCTGCTTTATCAGGATACAGGGTAATTTGTTATTAGCAGGCTGTATTACGGCCCAAGCCAGATATCTCTTTTTAACACTGCGCCTTCATAACGGGATTCTGTCATATAGCTGACTAATACTGTTCTGTTAATACGCCTGTTAGCGCCGGTATCTTCTGCACCTATAAAATAGCCGCCTAATGCGTCTGCGCCTGTTAGCGCTACCCAATCACCTGCATATCTTGGAACACCGTTACAGACAAATGTATCTGATAAAGGCATATTTCTTGCAGGAACTGTCATTACTTCCCAGTGTCCTGTAAAGCGGTCACTACCGTCTGTGCCTTCTAATACATCAGATACAGAGTTAATCGCGTTCACCGGCCATGCAACTCTTATCGCGTTTCTTGTTTCGGCAAAAGAAGCGTGGAAGTAGGAAATATACGGCACATATCTTGTCTGGCCTCCCCTTGTCTCATCCCTTACGTTAATCATTATCTTTGTTCCAGCAGAAAGATATGTATCTATTTTTACTGTTTTGCTTGCTGCTGTATTGGGAATGGGATATGCAAAAGGAATGTAAGTGTAGTAAAGACCTCCGTTAAACACATCGTAGTAGGCAAGATGGATATTATTGCCGGGATCTAAAGCCATGTCTATATGAGCTCCGGCGCCTGTTTTAATTTCTTCAGCATTACCCTGCCATGTATCAATATCTGTAGTAACAATATTTGGATTTGATGTGAGTGTTATAGTTATATTTCCCGCACCCAAATCAACAACTGAACCTGAACTTGCAAGTTTAAAGGTATTATTATTAGCCTGTATTTGAGTTACATTATAATTAGACCCATTCACACTTACTATTTGATTATCAACCAGTCCATGACCAACTGCTGTATAATACCTGTCACCATTTGTTCTTGTCGCATTTTCAATAGTACCAACAGGATTATTAATCTTTGTAATAGTTACAAGGTTACCTGCAGTTGCTGCAGGAACAGTGTTAAACCAGTTAGCTACATTATTAGCAGATGTCTTAAATGCGACATTATTTCCATTTGTATTTTGCGCAGAACCTCTCCAGCCTACAACAAGATTATAAGTAGTACCATTGTAAATAAGTTCAACCGAATCTCCAAGAGCAAGTCCATGATTCGCTGAAAGTGTAAAAGTTCTTGTATTGTTTGCTAAATCTTGACCAACATTTGCAGTACCTGTACCATTTGTATAAGTAATACCGCTTCTACCGGTTGTCTGAAGTACACCACCTGCAACTGTAGCTGTTTGCACTGAACCAACTGTTATTGTATTTGCTGCTCTGCTTTTAAGGACAACATACATATTTGCATTTGCAGTTCCTGTTGGGAAACCTGGTACCAATGTCCCTGTATCAGCCGCAGCAAAATTCCCATTGTCCTGTTTAAATACAACCTGATTTGCATTACCCTGAACAGGAATACCAAGCCAGACAACATATGCATCTCTTGCTACAGTCGCTCCATTTATTATATCAACCCTATCACCAAGCCTAAGCCCATGGTTTGCAGGAAGTGTAAATACTACTGGACTGCCTGTATAATTACCAGGCATACCATTACGTTGATTATTTCCAACACCGCCTGCACCAAGAACATTAAGTGCGGCAGTAACAGGAATTGCCCTGTTAACTACTATGGTTGCTCCTGCATCCTGCCCCTGATTATTTGCCACAGCCGGAAGCTCCATAATAGTAAAACTGTTTGCATTAGGAGCTTTTGTCACATTTCTCAAACCTGCCGAAGTAATATCATCTCCTGGAGCCCTAACAAAAACCATATTATCTCTAGTTGTCCCAACCGGAAGTCCATGAGCAGTAGCATTATAAATATACTCCATACTTGCAGCGGCGGGAATTGCGGCCGGTTGTTCAGGAACATTGCCGTACGAAAATATTAAACTCTGTCTTTCTCTGTCATACCATGCAATAACAGGTACGCCATTTGTAAGGCTTGCCGAAGCTGTATACATACTGCCTCTATAAGTAGAATTAGCGCTCGTTACTGCCTGTATGGTAGAAGCTCCAGCCCCGCCTGCAGCAGTAAAGTTACCGCTAAATGCTGCTGTATCTCCGCCTGTAACAGTGCCATAGTGCAGATGAATAGGATATCCTGCAGAAGCATCGTCACCGTAACTCATTACAATCATTGAAGTCCTGGCTGAAGCATCTATGTTACGTGCATGAAGCCGCGGTATCCTTACACGATTTGTCGTCTGAGCAGTAGCTGATCCAAGGCTAATAATACGGCTTTTATTAGTACCGGTATTTTGAGCTCCTGCATTGCCTGTAGCAGCTCTTGCATGTAACATAGACCAGTTTGCCTGATTGGCAGTCATATTTGAAGATGCTATAAACCAGTCATTTTCAGAATCTACAGCAAGACCCAAATTAAGATATCTGTTTATTGTATTATCAACATCAATATGGACTCCACCAGCAACAGCTTGATTAAATGCAGCATGGTTATTTAAGAGTCTTAACCTTCCGTTTGTTGCATAAGTGCCGTAAGTTATCAAACGGCGTCCTGTATTACTCATGCGCATAAAGGGATGTTCCGGCATATGAGCCGCATTAGCCGGTGTGAATAATGAGCCTACACTCCATACATAAAGATAGCGGTTATCGTTTAACTCATTGTTGTTTTGACCATTAGGCTCTTTATTATAATCAACACCATCATTATTCTTGTTGTTAATTGATTCAATCCCGGTTCCGCCTTCTGGCGTTACTGTCAATAATAAAGCTCCGGATGTTGATGCATCATCTATATTACCCCTTATTTCGGATTTTGAATAAGATGTAATTTCAAGCTCAACATCATTATTTAGCGTTACAACTGTTGAAGCTGAATCATCTTCGCAGCCAATATTAAAGCCCTTAATTATTATCTCATCGCCTTCACGTACAGGATACCAGCCCAGAGCCGAGCGGTTAAAGGTTGAAGGAACGCTCCTGAATGCATCACTTAATGGTGTTTCCAATACTGTAATGTAGGGAACAACATCAAATCTGTAATGTTCGGTTTCAGCTGCACCAGTTGTTTGCAGATTATCTGTCCAGGTAGAAGGATCCCTTGTAATAGATCTGTTATCTGATGTATCTACCGCAATAATACTGAAAATATTATCGGCAGCTACTATACCTGTTATGAAACTTGAATCGAAATCCAGTTTCCAGTCAATAGAATGTCCGTCCAAATTGAGCTTTTCACTTCCTGGAACAATCTCGAATTTCCAGCCGTTTTCTGTAAATCTGTTCACAGGAGTCCATGTTCCGTTATTGTAAACGGCCGCTCTGTAATAAGATGCTCCATGCTCTGTAATTGTATTTACAGAATCGTTAACATGATTATTAATCCTGAAATAAATAGCTCCTATAGTGTTGTTGTCAGAGGCAGTTCCTGTGAAACTTACCTTGCCTGATACCTTTGGATCACGATCATTTATACCGGAAGTTTCATTAAAGGAAGCAGGTAAATCATTTTCAAGTTCAATATGCCCGTTATCTCTTTTATTCTCGTACAGCGAATTGTCAGTATCACCATTCCAGTAGAAGGGTTCAATATATATATCAGGTTTTTTTGTGTCCTGATTATCAATATCAACCGCAATAACTAAAGCATCCGAAAGAGAATCATTTTCCGCTCCCGCTACAGTTGAGTCAAATACTTTAATAATAAAGAACCTGTTTTTCGATTCTGTTACATCCCCTGCAGCATTTTTTACAGAATCCGGAATACGGCCTGCGCTGAAATTACTGCTTGTAAAAGGATGAGTTGGTGTATAATTGTCAATATTATTGCCGGTTCCGATATTATTTCCCGACAACTGGGTATTGGCGCTTCCTTCTGTTCCGCCGTAATTATACCTTATTACCCTTGCATGATTTGAACCTGTATAGTTGCTCTTTGCGACAAAGGTAATATTATTATAGTTATTGTTTGAAGGGCCTCCAATTACTCCCAAGTCAATCCATTCATCAACCGTAATTGAACCCATGTGATTAATTGTATAAACCTGTCCCTTTACAATTGATACAGAAGGAAGATCAAGATCGGAAAAATATCCAACTATCGGGTTAACAATTCCGTTTTCAGGTCTTACATAGTCAATCCTGTAGTGCTTTTGACCGTTTCCGCCTGCAATATCAAACTGTATATTAAACAGGTTATTCCTTGCTCTGAAAGCGGCAGTATCAGGATTATATACAAAATACTCATGTGTTGACGGAACCAAAGGTGTGTTCCTTATTACTCCGTCACGGTTAATATCGGTTCCAAGCCGTATATTGGAAATTACAGGTTTGTTATTTGCAATGTATATTTCTTCTCTGTAATAGGAAGCGTTTCCTGCAGTATCAAATACAACATAATTAACGTATATGGGTCCTGGCGGTAATGATAATGTATTAACCTGTATAGACCATACCTTATTCGGCACCCCCGAAAAAGATTGCATTGTACCGACTGTGCCTCCGGCGGCATTAATTACATAGCCTGCATTATTCGCAAGATAGGTTCTTGTAGTGCCTATTTCCGTGAATTTCGGGAAATAAGGCAGAGTAACAATTTCTCCCTGTGATGTAACGGATGAATCCGTACTTTCACGGCGGATTCTTACCTGCTGTGTAGTCCAGTTATCGTCATTGCCTGAAGATGAACCGTCAAGATTAACTCTTGAGCCTATATCAAGCGGTACAGTTCCTATTGTGTCTCCATTAGGTTTGGAGAAATATACAACAACTTTATCTACTTCATAAACATGAATACTTGAGTCCCCTGTATCCCAGGCATTACCCCAAATTGAATACTGGTTTCCAACTGCATTCCTGTTTCCCCTGAAATTAGCTCCCGGGTAATAATTGTCTATCTGCAGCGCTATTGTCATCTGCGATGTAAACGGCAGAGGAGAAGTATCATCAACTACCTGAATGTCAATATTATATGTTCCCGCGCGATTGAAATACCTTCCGTTCCATAATCCATCCGGCGCATTTGTATTAAGAGGTATGTAGATGTAATATTCTTCTCCTTCAGCAGTCATTTTTTGTACCCATGGCGTATAGGGCTCTGAATTATTAAAGTTTGCAGACCTTAGATCATTACTAAAGCCCTGATAATTTTCACCGCGGTATTTTATGCTCGCTATTCCTGCGATTGCAGATAATCTTGCTCTTAAAACAAGATCCCCGGATACCATTGCTCCCATAAGGTAGGGATCTCCTGGTGTTGTATTATTAATTGATGAAGAAGGAGATGTGTTAATTATTCTTACCTGATCTATAATAGGAACCGTAGCGGAAAAATTAACATAAATCTCTTCCACAATATGGTTTGGAAATATTGGCTTTGGTGTAAAGGGTGAATAAATGGATGCATCCCTTGCGCGGACTTCTATTTTTACATTTCTTAAAAGTCCCATCGGAGGAGTTAAAGCGCCGTCCTGATTAAGCGTGTAGAACCAGTTTACAGAGCTTCCTCCGCCTATCATTGTCGCGGGAACAAATCCATAATCAGCATCACCTTCATCATATAAATTACTATGCGTAACCAGCCATGTTCCCGGGCTGCCTGCTACAATTTGTTCATTTGTCTGGGCTGTTACCCTGATTTGCACGTCAAAAACAATTTCATTGTCTGTAGCTGTTCCGTTAACACGAACCTCCCCGCCGACTGTTTCATCATTGGTAGGAGAATTTATAGTTACTTCCGGTCTGTCTTTATCAGGGTCTATAACTACTTTTACTTCTATAATTTTGACATTATTTGCAAAATCCACTATTTTGAATTTAATCGGCAAATGCCAGATATTATGTCCAAATGTTGGATTATATTCCAAAAAGTCATTTCCGCCCTGCGGATTCTCTTCATTTGGAAGAGTAGCCTGCCCTGAAGCAAGGTATAAATCCGCAAGGTCAACAAATTCCCATCTCCAGTTATTAAGAGAGCCAAGCCATCTTACGCGTATTCCGTCTCCGCCTGTCAGATCCAATGGATTATGTTCCTGTCTTGGGGAGGTTGTATCAAGGGCTGTGTCTGTCCAGCCTGTATTATCGTTCCAGGCATCTCCAAGGGAAGGATTATTTATTTCTTTTTTACCAAGGGCATAATACATCTTTGCAACTCTCTGGTTATCAGATGTGGTTCCCTGGAATCTGAATGTACTTGTTAATCCGTTTCTGTCATTGGTTTCTACAAGATAAGTCTCAAGCCCCAGTGGATTAATAAATTCAATATCCGGTTTGTCAATATCAAGGATAAAAGGAATACTTGCAACTGTAATGTTGCCCTGTTTGTCTTCGGCTCTTATATGCAGCATGGTATTTTCGGTAGAACCTGATACAGGAGGTGAAAGCTCATTCAACTGCTCTTCCACAACATCTGCGGGTATAAATATCCTGTAAATAGCTGATTCATCGGTTCCGGTCATTCTTTCTACATATTGATTATCAATCAAAGAATTAAAATTAACAGAAAATGAATTTGTAATCCTTGCAAAAACACGCTCCGGAAAAACGCCGTTTTTGGCATTTATTGTAACGTCTCTTACAAGCGGTTCACTGCGGTTATAAAACCTTTCAACCGTACCCCAGGAAACAATAGGGTTTGCAGTTTCCGCAAGCTGGATTGCCATAAATTGATTTGGATGAGGATCATCTGAAGGAGGAGCGTCTATTCTGTAGGGATAAATATTTGTAACTCCAAAAAGATCTTTTACACGGACTTTAAAATGGTACCTTCCAACATCAAAGTAATCTTCAGGATACCTTATTCCGCCGTCTGCTGCATTGCGCAGCCTGTAGGTATTTCCGTCCTGTACAAGGCTTAATGTAGACCAGCGGAACATTACAGCTTTTAATTTAAATAAATCATCATCTCTGTGACTTAGCTCCTGGCCCTTGTCGTCCAGCATTGTCCGCCATGTTCCCCATTCATGCTCATTGGATAATCCGTCTGTATCGGAAGCTAATGTTATTCCGCCCCTTGGTGATCCGTCATCATTCACAGGCCATATCATTATCTGCGGGTAGCCTTCGGCTATTCCGTAAAGGTCTGTTGCAATACCCATAATGTCATTACTTACATAAATTAATGGAAGATTACTTGGATTTGTTGTATTAAAATCCCAGGTTTCAAAATCTTCACCTCTTAATTTTGGTATTGTCATTTCTACCTGTGCAGGAGAGTTTTTAATTGTATAAATAATGTCGGTTGTTGTAGTTACATTGCCGGAAACGTCAATGGCAGTTATCTGGGTACGAATTGTACCATCAGTCATATCGGACGTATCAAGGTCTACAAAATAAAGACCTTTTTCCGGATCAAACTCCGCAGGGATTCTAATCTCTTTATCCTCAGGCGGCGTACTTTTGTCCATGTACCATACAGTCATGTACACATCTGTAAGACCAAACTCCTGTTGGACATCAAGCCAGATCCGGTTATCTTCCCCCTGTAAAAATGATCCGGGAACATTATCACCGTCACCCATACCGATCTTCGGCTGCTCGGTATTAACCCTGGAGCCCAAACCGACATCACAGGCAGCAAGTATTATCATTGAAAATGCCAGTAATAATACTGCACCGGCCATTAATAATCTTTTTCCTCTAAATAATTCCGACATAACAAATCCTCCAAAAATACTTAAATCCATTATAACCCTAATATAGTAATTTTACTAGAAAATATATAACCTTAATCCCATAATTACGCTCGGCATAAGCGTCGGCGTGTTGTTTTGGGACATATCTGTCGGCGAGAACCACAGTTGTCCCTCTGTAAACAGGCTGAAAGTACGTAAATTGCTCCTCTTTGGTATTGATACCCTTGGAAATTCAACCTGTAGCAAGAGAGCGCTAAGCCATGTTGAAACTCCGCTTTGCGTTATTTCAAACAGCGAGAAGTTCGCTCCCAGGGCAAATGTTGCGTAGAGCCACTCAAAATCGGGGCCAAGTATGGATATAAAGGGCAGCGAATAAATGTTTGCAAGAAGTTTAATGCCGTATACATTGCCTCCGTATCTCATTCTGCCTGTTCCGCCAAGAGCTTCATAAAGATCCTGGGTTAAGAAGCCGTATTGCGCCTGAATCTTTACATTGTCATCAAAGAAGCTCAATCCAAGACCGACATCCATATAGGTTGCGCCGCCTGCAAAAACAGTCGGTATTATTTCCGGCATTGCCTGTCTTAAGAAGGGCGGAATGGATGCTTCGATATAAAGTCCCTGCAGGAATCCTGGAACTGCGTACATCGCCTTGTCGCCTACCCTTAAATGGTATGTAAGGCTTACAAGCTCTACATCATCTGTTGCAGAGGCTGAGTAGATAATCTCCTGGTTGTACCTTCCGCCCATTTCAGGTGAGATAAGCCGGATTACAGGAGGAGTTTTGTCTACCTGAACTAACATTCTTGAAATGGCTGTTTCGCCGTTTTTCATGGTAGATCTTATGATTATGTAATGCATGCCTTCGGGCATATCCCCTGTTTCAAGGCGGTATCTGTAATCGATATCCCTTCCATGTCTGCCGCTTGTCTTTATAAAGCTTCTTCCGTTGTCAAAGCTTATTTCTGTAAAGTCAATTACCTTTGACTGTATCTCGGCCCTTGTCACCCTGTCTGTATTTCTGTCCGCAAGCAGAGCTGTATCTTCTTCATTTAAAATGTAACCTGTGCGGCCGAAAATATAGGGTCTGTCGTATGCAAAATCACCGAATGTAAAGCTGTCTATTGTGACCCAGGGTCCGTAAGCCATGTAATCGATATTGTATGTCCGTGACTGTACCTGAGTACCGCCGCCGAAATTGCTGTGTACAACAATGACATTGTTTCCGGGATTTAGATGTTCTCTGTTAAGGTTAAACCGGAAATAACCTGTTGAATCCACTTCGTTTGTAATTATGTCAATTCCGTTTACTCTTATTGTTACAGTTCCCGCTTCATCAGCTCCGCCTGCATAGCCGTACATGTTAAACTCGCCGCTTACTGTTTCATTTTCCAATGGATACAGTATTTCTATAAAGTTTCTGAATGTCTGGCGCGCAAGCTCAAAGTTACGCGATATGCGAGTAACGTTTCCGGCCTTGTCTGTTGCAATAACCGCAATGTTATAATGCCCGTCCGCCTGTCCTGCAAGATTGATTGATTCCCTAATAATTGTTGCAGGATCAATATTGCGCGATCTTAAGGCGGCTGAAACCTGCTGTCCGTCAAGTCCTCTTAACTGGATGCTTACTTCCTGCAAATTTGGATCTAAAATTCTTCCTAAAAGCTGTATGTTACCTGTTGTCATTGAGCCGTCCAGAGGACTGTCAAGCGCAACATCCGGAGGCGTATTATCTACGTTTATCATTGTTGCATAAGTTGCAGCTACATCGTACCTGTCCGTTACGCGGATAAATACCGCATGAGGGCCGTCTTTTAATATCCTTGTATTAAAATCGTATGTCCACTGTATTGTTTCTGCGGCTGTTCCG
The DNA here is from genome assembly GCA_009781635.1 of Treponema sp. Lineage (GTDB taxonomy): Bacteria > Spirochaetota > Spirochaetia > Treponematales > Breznakiellaceae > WQXQ01. The sequence goes on along the minus strand of WQXU01000030.1, from coordinate 17,819 downwards.
AAGCTGCCTTTTGCGTTATTAAACGTATTTCCGTTATCAACGGATATTTCAACCATTTGGATTCCGTTGCGGTCAAAGGCAGTTCCCCTTAATTCAATCGCGTCTTTTAATACAGTTTCAACAAGCGGGAATGTTACAGCAGCCGCAGGTTCAACAAGCGATACCCTGAATGTCCTTGTTACAGGCTGGCTTCTTACGCCGTAGATGTCTTCTGCTATTACTGTTACTGTATGCTCGTTATCTGTAAGGGATGAAAGCAATACCGGTATATAAAACGCATTCTCGGCTTCCAGTGTCTGCCATGGATTATTGTCTATTCTCCATTGAATGTTTTTAATTCCGTCATCATCATACATTACTCCGGATACAACAAAATCGGTTGTTATAACTTCGTCTTCTAAAGGCAGAATAATATGTACAACAGGAACATCCATTTCCTGATCTATTATAAACTGCCAGGATGCAAGCTCCGATGTATTGCCGGCCTTGTCTGTAAAAATAAATCTCATATTTTCATCAAGAGGCATTTCCAGCGAATCCATAAGCACTTCTATGAACCTTGGGCTGTAATCTTTTTCCCATGAATCTGCGTTAAATATTTCTCTTGTTATTGCAGGAGCGCCTGTCCTTGCGGGTCTGTTATACGAAATTGTACTTAAGGCTCCCATTTCCTTAATGGCAAAAGCCATACGGATTGTTCCGTTTACCCTGTACTCAGGTATGGGCATTACAAGCTCGGCTTCCGGCGCAGCTGTGTCTTTCTGCACTGTCAAACCTGTAATTGTGCTTTTGCCCGATTCACTTGCGGCTCTTATTAATATGTTGACAGAACCGTCAAGACATTCTGTAATATCTATATTTCTGTTATACTCACTTGCAACCGCGCCAAAGCTTATCCATGTGGATCCCATATCAAGTGAATATTCTACTGTGCTGATTCTTGTCCTTCCTGTAACATTAAATCTTACAGGGACGCTTGTTCTTACCCAGGTGTGTTCTATAACATTCTGTAAAGTAATTGAAGGGCCGAAATCCGCAAGAATTCTGAACGGAGCGCTCTGATTTGTTGAATCACTGCTGCGAAGGCTTAATGTAAGAGGTCCTGCCTCCCCTTCCTGTAATGTTCTAAGAATTACCCGTCCGAACCCGTCAATTTCAGCGCTGACATTACCCGATCCCGTTCCAGATACTGTTACGCCGGTTAGGGGAACAGAGCTTATTCCCATTAAAACTTCATCGTTACTGCCAATAATAATACGCCCGTCTTCATGCAAATTGGCTCTAACCCATTCAAACGTAAATTGGGCTGAGGGAGTAACCATAGTTTGAACAAGTTCCCCTTCTTCGTTGTAGCTTTGCACTATTTCTGGAGTCTGCCTGCTTATAAATATATATTCATCAAAAATGACCTGACGTCCCTGTCTGTCTGTTGCTGTAAGCCTTATCCTGTTTATGCCGTCCGGAAGGTTATCTGGTACAGAAACTGTCGCTGTAAATATGTCCCTTGTACCTGCAAGCCTTACAGGAACAGGCGTTTGCTCGTTAAATGAAATTGAAGCTGATGCAGGAGCAACTGAGGCCCTGTACGCAAGCTGCATTGTCATTCTTTCCATGCCTTCTGTAGCCCCTGTTCTTGGGTTAATGATCGGTACATATCTTACTGTCATTCCTGTATAAAAACTGTCTGTTTTTAATGTTCTAGCGGCTCCTGTTGTAATGGAGGCAATTCCCGGCTGCAAGAGTGAAGGCGGAACTACAAGGCCCCTTACAAGAACCTTATTGCCTATAACGCCTGTTATATCTTTTGCCCAAACTTCAAGATTGTGAGTTCCTTCCGCAGGAGTAGGAATAACAAACTGAAAATATCCTGTGCAGGGAATCTCTACAGGCTCAGCGCCGTTTAATGAATAAAAAATTGATTCAACGCCGTCATCATCGCTTGCATTTCCCCTGACAACAAGACCCAGCGGATTACTTAGAACTCCTGCAGCAGGCTCAATAAGAGTTACCACAGGCAGATCCCTTGCCGGATCCACCCTGTACCTCTGCCTTGCAAAAGTTACGTTACCCGAAACATCTTCTGCGCGTATTTCAATGTCTATGCTGCTTATTCTCTGATTTCTAAGATCGATTTCCGTAGACCACCAGTGGTTGCCGGGCAGCAGCTCAAACTCTCCGCTTGCTATATTCCCTGCCCTCCATCTTACGGATCTAAGCCCGACAGGATGCTGTGCATAACCTGCAATGGATAAAATGCCGTTGACAGAATCACTTGCCTGCGGATAAACAATTTTCACTTCCGGGCCTGTATTGTTTACAAATAAAAGATGAGCCCCAGTTCCAATTGAACCTGTTCCGTCTCTTGCCTGGAACCAGATAACATTGGGGCCGTCTTCAAGCTGCCTTGTATTAATATTTATTTCCCAGGTATTTTCACCTGTCCTTCTGTCAAGATTGGGACGCGAAACAAGATATCTGTTCCCTCCGTCAAGCGAATAAGTAAAAGAATTTATCCCGTTGCCGTCGTTTACAGTACCTCTTAAGCGTATATTTCCGGAAACAAGCGCGCCTGCTTCATGGCTTGTAACAATTGTTTCTGGTTTTTTGCGATCCAGCCGCCAAAAAACTGTATGTTTTTTGTGCTGTCTCACATGAAAATCGTCAGAAATGCCTGAAAGCCCGTTTATATCCGTAGCCCAGGCAGTTATTGTATAATTGCCGTCTGTCCATATTTCAGGATCTGTTGTGTCAAGAAAGTATGACCAGTAATCTGTTCCGCTGGCTGTAACGCGTACAATTTCCTCGCCTCTGCCGTCTGTACCGCGGTTTACTGTAAGCTCAACCTTTGCAACTGCATCATCATCAAAAGCTATACCAACTATATTAAGATTGCCCTGAACTCTCATAAAGGGCATAGGGCTTATTATTGTCACTCTTGGAAGGTCAGATTCCGGATCTATAAAAATATTTTCAGGACCGGAAAGCGCAATATTGCCTGCTCTGTCTCTTGCTTCAAGGTAATAATTATGCTTTCCCGGCTTCATTCCGGAAATATCAATTGAATCAGTAAACCCTGAAGGGTCTTCTGCCGTCCTTGAAACATTGGCATCCCTTCCGCCTGCGGCAAAAAGATTGCCGGCAAAAACTGCCAGAATTACCAGGAAAACCAGATTTTTAAAACGCATTACATCCCCCTTCATGTCCTTTTATTTTTGACAAATTTATTGCCCGGACATGATTTACACATGTACAAATTCTGTATACACTATATTATAGTATGTACACAGAAATTTGCAAAAGATTTAAAAATATTTTTTTTCCTTATTATTTTTTGGAGGATAAATGCAAGTTTTATCTCGGTTGAAAGGGAAATCCCTTGTTGAACCTGAAGATTTTTCCTTAGACGAGATGGACGGTCTTTTTGAGTTATCTGAGAATATCGAAAGAAACGACAAATATTTAAGGGAAAGCTGCCGGGGGAAACTTCTTGCCGCTCTTTTCTTTGAGCCAAGCACAAGAACCCGACTTAGTTTTGAAGCCGCCATGCTTCGCCTTGGCGGAAGCTGCCTTGGATTTGCAGAACCGGGATCCAGTTCCGCTTCCAAGGGAGAAAGCCTTGCAGATACAATCCGCATGGCTGCAAGTTATGCTGATGCAATAGTCATGCGCAACCCCAAGGAAGGGGCTGCCCTTCTTGCTTCACGTTATTCATCCATACCTGTTATAAATGCAGGGGATGGAGGGCATCACCATCCAACCCAAACCCTTACGGATTTACTGACAATAAAGCGCCTTTTGGGAAAGATAGGCAATTTAACAGTGGGTTTTTGCGGGGATCTCAAATTCGGCCGCACTGTACATTCCCTTGCAAAGGCGCTTGCCCGTTATGAAAATATAAAGCTTATATTTATATCGCCTGCAGAGCTGACTCTCCCTGAATATATTAAAAACAACTTTAAAAAACAGAACGCGCAGTTTGATGAAAGGGAAAACCTGGAAAAATCCATGCCGGAACTTGATGTGCTTTACATGACAAGGGTTCAAAAGGAGAGATTTTTTAACGAGGATGATTATATCCGCCTTAAAGACACCTATGTTCTTGACAGCGACAAGATGGCTTCCGGCAGGGAAAAACTTGTAGTGCTGCATCCCCTGCCCCGCGTCAACGAGATTTCTGTAGAGGTTGATTCAGACCGGCGAGCCGCATATTTTATACAGGCAAAATACGGCATGTATGTGAGGATGGCCCTTCTTGCCTCGATACTGGGGGTTATATGTTAAATATCGAAGAAATAAAAAACGGCATTGTAATTGACCATATCAAGGCTGGCCTTGGCATCCGCATTTTTAACTGGCTGCGGCTGGAAAAGGTTCCCTTTACAGTTGCCTATATAACAAATGCCAACTCCGAAAGAAGCGGCAAAAAGGACATCATTAAAATTGACAATACAATATCCATCAACCTTGATGCCCTTGGCCTTATAGATCCGAATATTACGGTGAATATAATCGAGAATGAGCGCGTAACAAAAAAAATAAAACTTCAGCTTCCTCAAAGAGTTGAAAATGTAATTGTCTGCAAAAATCCGCGCTGTATAAGTTCAACGGAAAAATATCTTACCCATGTTTTTCATCTTGAAAATCAGCAGATGCGTACATATCGCTGTGAATACTGCGACGAAATTATTTTGGCCGGTGACTTTCATTAAAACATAATTTTGCGGAGAGTGAATCATGAATACCGACAGACTATATGATGCTGTTGCTTCCAAAGGGCATGTATGCATCGGGCTTGATACGGCGGCGGATTATATTCCTTTGGCGGAAAGAAAAAAAGCAAAAAACGACGCTGAAGCTGTTCTTGCATTTAACAAAAGTTTAATCGATGCAACTTGGGATGTTTGCGCCTGCTTTAAGGTGCAGATTGCCTATTACGAAGAGATGGGAATTTCCGGTCTTTCAGCTTATTCAAAAACATTATCTTACATTAAAGACAAGGGCTGTCTTTCTATTGGGGACATAAAACGCGCAGATATCGCCGACACCGCATCCCGTTATGCTAAAGCGCATTTTAAAGGCGAGTTTGAAGCTGACTTTGTAACTTTAAATCCCTATATGGGAATGGACTCGATAGAACCCTGGTTAAAAGAAGCTGCGGTGCTGGGAAAAGGCGCGTTTGTGCTAATGAAGACAAGTAATCCGGGAATGAGGGATTTTCAGTATCAGGAAATTGCAGAAAGTGCAGACAAAAATATAAAGCGCGTTTATGATGTATTGGGAAGTAAAATGTCATCCCTTGCGCAAAAATACAGGGGAAAATCAGGTTACGGTATGTTCGGCGTTGTGGTCGGCTGTACAGAAAAAGATGAAGCTGCGGAAATAAGAAGAGCGTATCCTGATCTTTTCTTTCTGATCCCGGGATACGGCGCCCAGGGCGGTGATGCGCAGACTGTCGCTCTTCTTTTACGTGAAGGAAACGGCGGCGTAGTAAATGCATCGCGTTCAATAATTACAGCATGGCAGAAGGAAGAAGGAGCCGGTAATGCAGATCTTTCCTTTGCCGCCGGTGCAGCAAGAAGGGCTGCCGTTAAAATGAGGGATGAAATAATGGGAGTAATATCGTGACCTGCAAACAATGTGAACTTGTATATAATTATTCTGTAAACGATGAATATTTTATTCTTGGATTTGTATGGGAGAATCCAATTCCAAAAGCCGGGCAGTTTTTTATGCTTAAGCCTCTTCGCACATCCGTTTTTCTTCCTCGCCCCATAGGTATTTTTGAATACATCCCTGAAAAGAAAATTGTAAAGTTTCTTATATCAAGAAGGGGAAGGGGAACAATTGAATTATCGCTTCTTAACATAGGCGAGAAAGTGCAGCTAACAGGGCCGCTTGGAAACTGCTGGGCCGACTTCCTGCCGGAGAACGGCCTGGAAAAAGGCAAGGCTGCTCTTGTAGGCGGAAGCGCGGGAGTTGCTCCCCTTGCTGCCCTTGTAGCTGAAAGAAGTGATTATAATTTTCATTTTTATGCGGGTTTCAGACAGGGTTTCCGTGAAAAGGAAGAAGAGGATGCCATTCTTGGCGCCGGTATAAAAGCAAAAAAAGTCATAATAACCGCAGAGGACGGAAGGAATGCGCTTATCGGACTTATAACGGATTTTATTATAGACCTTGAAAGTTTTGATTTTGTTTTTGGCTGCGGGCCCATGCCCATGCTGCATGCCTTAATGAAAAAGTGCGAAATAAAAAATATACCCTGTTTTCTGTCACTGGAAAGCAGGATGGCCTGCGGTGTCGGCGCATGTTACGGCTGCAGTGTTCATACAACAGGAGGCAACCGCCGCTGCTGTAAGGAAGGCCCGATTTTTCCTTCTAAAGAGGTAATTTTCAATGTATGAGATTATAAGTAATTTAACTGTAAATATTGCAGGAGTAAAATTCAGAAATCCTGTTATTGCAGCATCCGGAACCTTCGGCATTGGAAACGAATACAGCGGTATTTTTGACATATCTCTTCTTGGAGGAATATGCACAACAGCTCTTACCATGACTCCAAGACAGGGAAACTCAGGTGTTCGCATCTGGGAGACTCCCAGCGGAATGTTAAATTCGATAGGCCTTGAAAACAAGGGGATTAATCATTTCATCGATAACGAGCTTCCGAACCTTCGCCGTCTTGGGCCTGCAATTATTGCAAACCTCTCCGGTGCGGAATCTGATGAATATGTAAAAGGGGCAAACCTCCTTGATAAATCTTCTGTTGATATGATAGAGCTTAATATCTCCTGCCCCAACGTAAAAGTCGGGGGCATGGCATTCGGCCTTGATCCCGGAACGGCAGCTGCCCTTGTTTCTGTTGTAAGACGCCAGTGCCGCAACAAACCCCTTATGGTAAAACTTTCACCTAACGCCCCTAATCTTTCCTCTGTTGCGCTTGCCTGTATAAATGCAGGAGCTGACGCGCTGTCTTTGGTAAATACATTCAAGGCCATGGCGATAGATGTTGCCGGCCGCAAACCTGTCTTTGAAAATATTACGGCAGGACTTTCCGGTCCTGCAATAAAACCAATTGCCCTGCGGATGATCTGGGAGTTATTCGATACCCTTAAAGATGACGGAAAATCTGATAAGCCGGTTATCGGCCTTGGCGGAATTGCCTGCGCGAATGACGCGATTGAATTTCTTATGGCCGGCGCTGCAGCAATTCAGGTGGGATCTGCTACTTTTGCAAATCCTCATATAATGACTGAAATAATTGATGGAATATTAAAGTATATGCAGAGCCATAAAATGCAAAATGTCAGCGATATTTCAATAAGGAACAAATAATGGAAAATGTAATTAATCTTCTTAGAGAATCAGGGGCTATGCTGGAAGGGCATTTTTTACTAAGTTCCGGGCTGCATTCGGATAAGTATTTTCAGTGCGCAAAACTTTTACAGTACCCGCAAAAGGCGCAGGCCGCTTTGGATGATGTTGTAAAAAAAATTAAAGAAGAAATAAAGCTTGGAAAATTTAAAGTTGATATTATAGCCGGGCCTGCAATGGGCGGGATTATCGCAGCCTGGGAAGTTGCAAGGCAGATGGGTTTGCCTTCAATTTTTACAGAGAGGGATGAAAACGGCATAATGACTCTTCGCCGCGGATTTGAACTGCAAGAGGGGCAAAATATTTTAATTGTAGAAGACACTATTACAACAGGAAAATCATCCCATGAATGCGTTGAAGCAATCGAAAAAACAGGCGCAAAAGCAGTTGCGCTTGCCTGCATTGTAGACAGAAGATCACAGCAGGCAGAAGAATTCCGGTGGCCTTTTTATCCTGCTGTTAAAATAACCGCCAATAACTGGCAGGCATCTGAATGCATCCTTTGCAAACAGGGACTGCCGGCTGTAAAACCAGGTTCACGCAGGAATATTTAATTATTTTTTGATATTTTTTTAAGCTGACTTATAAGGCTTTGCATATCTTTTGCAATTGGCGCTGCTATAACAGTACCGCAGGGAAGAGTAACTTCGCTTGCGTGAAGCGCAAGTCTTTCAAGTAATGGCTTTTCTTCATGGGGATCTCCCTTCCAGGCTCTTTTAAAAGAAGAAAGTTTTACAGGTGAAAACTTGCCGTAAATTGTATCGCATACCACAGGATGCCCCAATGAAGATGCATGCACCCTTATCTGGTGAATCCTTCCCGTTTGAGGAAATGCTTCAAGCACACTGTAATTTCCGGCTCTAAAAAGGCAGACAAAATGCGTATGTGATTCCTTGCCCTTGTATTTATCAATAATTGTCATGTGTTTTTTATTTCCGTTTGGAACAAGAGGCAAATCGCAGCTTATTTCATTCCAGACAGGCCTTCCGTGGATTATAAGCGTATACTTCTTTTTTACACTGCGCTGTTCAAAAGCCATTGATAAATTTTTATGCGCTTCTTTTGTTTTTGCAAATATAACAATCCCCGATGTATCCTTGTCTATTCTGTGAACTGTAAATAATTTAGGGATTTCAAAATCATTTTCCAGCAGTTTATCAAGTCTTTCTTTTGATTCATCCCATCTGTCCTGCGTCACAGAAATACCCGAAGACTTGTTTACAGCCAGAATATTATCATCATGACATATAACAGAATAGGCAGGATTTTTTTTCATTTTCTATACTAATTAATTTTTTTAAAATCAACATGAGGAATTACAACGGCGGATTTCAACGCAGCCTTGTTCTCGGCCTTTATTGCATCATAAACTTCCTGACGGAAAACTTTTACCTTTTTAGGCGCGTCAATGCCTATTCGAACCTGATCCCCGCGTATTTCAATAATGGAAATTTTTATATCATCTCCAATAACAACTTTTTCATCAACTTTTCTTGACAGTATCAGCATTATGTTATCCTTTTTTATTTTTAAGAGGAAATTCAATTTTCCCTGCGGGCTGCTCCTGCTTCCAGTTCGGCCATAATATCATGCCTTGTCTTCCATTTTGTGTCTGAAAGCACAGCCTGCATTGCCGTCATTTTTTCCTTGTTTATGATAACCGGCCCCTGTAAATTTGCCGTCATAGGACTTCCATCCGGCGGAATTGTTACAATCACAAAAATTAATGCTTTATCAGGGGATGTTATGCCAATTTCTGCAAGTCCTTCATTTGTTACATTTACTTCATAATCCTTTCTGAAAAGAAACGGATTTATAAGGATAAATGCAATTTCTTTTTCATCTACAGACTGAAGCCAGTAAAAGGGTTCATGTTCAGCGTCAAAAAGAATATATTCCAGGTAATCTTCAAAACCAAAAAGCCCCTGGGGAATAAATATTTTTTGTTTTTCATCAAGTTCAACAATTCCAAAAGCCTTTGTATCTATCTTCATTTTTTTACTCCTGTTTAACTGCTGGTAATTTTATCTTAGGAAATTCAGCAAGGATGGCGGAAGAATTTTAGCCGCAGTTGCCAAAATGGCCTGATGTGCTGTCTGCGCCATTTTTAATTCTGTTGCAGCCGAAGCAAGATCAAGCCCTATTTCGCGATCCAGCATTCTTGTAACATTTGGTATCTGCTTGTTTATCCTTGTCCATGCAGCTTCCGCTCTCTCATGACGGCTGCTTACATCCGCAAGCCTGTATGCAATATTATTAATTGCAAGATCCATTCCCGCAATACCCTGACTGCCTATAAAATCCTGATCTCCCCTTAACATTCCGTCTCTTAACCTTATTACCATGTCAAAAGCGGAACCTCCAAAAACCCTTGCTGAGGGATTCCAGTTAGGTGCATTATTCTGCATGTTACCTGAAATTATTCCAAGATCGCGAAGCACAGAAGCTCCGCCTTCCTTGTCTTCGGCGCGTATTAAATACGCATTTGTTCCTTCAAGAACAAGCCCTCTTGTATCAATATCAATATATGCTTTAACAGCTGCTCCTGAATCGTTTATCTTTGCTACAATTGCAGGAAGCGTATCTCCTGCCGCTACATTTATTTCAACACCATCAATAAAAAACGCACCCGGCTGCTGCACCCTGTAATCCGTTGCATCCACGCTTGAAAAAACCTGCATTTTTTCCGCCCAAAACGCCTTGCCTCCGTCCAAATCAAGATCCAAAAACATGTTATCTCCGATTTCAATTTTGCGTGATGCTCCTGCTCCCCTGTATTCAACGCGGGCTATCATGGTCTCTTCAGCTCCATCAACATTGCCTTCTACTATTCTAAACGGAGCTGTAAAAACCTTGTCACCTGAAAAAATCTGTTTTGTGTCAGGACCAAGCGTATTGGAGATTGAAACAAGTTCCTTTAAAAGTTCATTTACTTCTACCGCCATTATTTTTAAATCATCAGGAGAAAATGTGCCGTTTGCTCCTGTAACAGCAAGCTCCCTTATTCTTTGCATTATTTCTGTTGTGGAAATTAAATAATCGTGGGTATTGTTAAAATGCTCTCTTGCATATTTAGTATTTTCTTCAAAGCGGTTAAGACGCGCAAGATACGAATCATACCTTACAGAATGAGCCGCAGAAACAGGATCGTCCCTTAAACGGTGCAATTTTGTGTTTGTGCCTATTTGCTTTTGAATGTTTGACAGGTTTTCTTCCTGCCTGCGCATGTTAAACTGCATATCCGTTACCGGCATGTTAGTTGAAACTCTGTTCATTTTTATCCTCCGTGATTTTTATACGCCCATGCGGTTGATTAAGGTATCAAGCATGGAATTAACAGTTGTGATATAACGCGCAGAGGCTTCATATCCCTTTTGAAAACGAATCATATTTGACAATTCTTCATCAAGATTAACGCCGGAAATTGATTCCCTTAAATCCTTTAAGAACTTCATTATCTGTCTTTCTGTCGCAAGCGCCCTGTCTGACTGCTCGCCCAAAAGGCCGATATTTCCGATTGTATTTGCAAAATAATCGTCAAATGTCGCAAAACGGCCTACCATTACAGGGTTATTTCTTATTGAAGCAATCGCAGCTGCGGCATCTCCGTTTCCGGGGTTTGCGGCTCTTGAATTTTCGCCGAAACCGGCTGCAACAGATGATGAGTCTCTTAATAAATCCGGATTTATCATTATCCAGCCGGAAGGATGCGCAACAGGCGCAAGTGAATAATCCTGCGCCCCTCCCCTTAATGATGTCACAGCATCCGCCCTGTCCCATCTGAAAGCGCCTTCAGCACCGGACTCTAAAAGAAGGCCTGCGTATCCTGCAAGAAAATGACCTGAATCTTCAATATGACGTATAACAAAATCAGGATTAATTCTCTGTCCGTTTACAGATTCTGCAGGAGTTCCCTTTAACTGAAGAAGCCCCTCCCTGTTAAGACGGGCTACAACTTCCGCTCCTGAATTATTTATACGGTTTATAATGTCGTTAACAGTATCAGTTGAGTAATACGGAACCTGAACCTGCCTGTCAGAAGCGGACAATGTGATTACTCCTTCAAAACCGGGCTGGGCCTGGGATTCAAGTGAGTTTTGTCCGTTTATCCTGTAAACATAGGTTGAATCAAAAACACCGTCGCCAGAGCGGTCATAGTTTCCGTTTACGTTAGTTACAAAAGGATACTCAGAAAAGAAATTCATTCCTGTCCTGCCGTTCGCCCCATAGGCGCTGCGGTGGATTTCGTTTACAAGGTCTGTAAAATTCATTGTCATGTTGTCAAGATTCTGAATTTCTTTTTCAATTGTTACATCCCTAAGTTCAAAAAGAGCGCCTAACTGCCCCTTTGAAAAGTGCATTTGACTTTGAGTGTCGCGCCAGTAAACAAAGGCAAAATTCTCTTCATCTATGTCTTTTCTTAAATCAAACTGGCGTCCTATCTGTCCCTGTACAAGTATGTGGCCTGATGTGTGAACCATAAACTCATCGGGATCTGTCTGAGTAACGGTAACATCAATCAGCTTAGCAAGCTCGTCAACAAGAAGATCTCTTCTGTCCATTAAATCGTTCGGATTGTCGCCCTGCCCTTTTATGCGCTGTATATCGCCGTTAAGAGCTGCAATCTGCCGGGACAATTCGTTGATATTTGAAACAGTCATTTCTATATGATCATTTGCCTGAATCTGCAGTGTATTTAACCCGTGAAAATGAGTATTAATACCGGCAATCAGGGTTTTTCCCCTGTTAAGAACAGCAACGCGGAATTCATTGTCTGCAGCATGGGTTGATAATTCCTGCCATGCGTCCCAGAAACTGTCCATTTTACTTCTTATGGAATTAAATCCTGTTTCAAGATAAAGCTGTTCCATATCGCTTATATATCTGTCGCGGACTTCCCAGTAACCTTCACCCGAAGCGTTCATTATAATTCTTCTGTCCAAAAGCTGATCTCTTATGCGCTCAATGCGTTCAACGCTTACACCCTGTCCAATCTGCCCTGGCGTTTCCGCCCGGCCAAGTCCCGGTAAAAAGATCGGTTCAAAAGGAACAAATTCCACTCTCTGGCGCGAGTATCCGGGAGTATTCATATTGTTAATATTGTGACCAATTGTATTTAATGCAGTCTGATGGGCCTGTACGCCCTTTCTTCCTATTTCCAGTCCCATAAATGTCGATGTCATCTTTATCCTCCTGTTTAAAAACTCCGGTTTAAAACCATACTGCTCATGTCATGTGAAAAATGCGTTCCATTTTTTGTATACATTTTTCCGCCCCGCTCTATAAAGGCAAGATCAAAAAAATCCTTTAATGTGGATTTAATCCCATTTATATAGGAAAGAAGAGCTTCATTTGCCATTTTCAGTTTTATCGCTTCAAGTTTTAAGCTGCGGTAAATCGATGTTAAATCATTGCGCTGATTAGCAGGCAGCATTGTGACAAGGGAATAGAATCTGCCCTTGGCATCAAGGTTTTCGGAAAAACTCTGCTCCCGGGCAAGCGTTCTTGCAACTGTAAAAATATTTTCACGTTCATTCTCAAGGTCTTCCAGTTTGCTTTCTATGGCATTCATGGCGCATAAATTGCTTTCAAAAACTGTCCATTCCCTTTCTGTAACCGCAAGCCTTATCTTTTCCTGAACGGCAACTGCGTTCTGGACAAGCTCAAATTCCTGAAGCAAAATATCCCTGCATTTTTCGTAGATCATAATAACCTCATTCCCTGATATGACAATATCTCTTTTTATATATCGGCGTTTTAGAATTTATGATTTAGCGCAACTTGAGCAGTTAAAATGGGTTTTTTAGGTAATTCTTTACTGTTTCCAGGTGTTTTTCTCTACTAGCGTACTAAAATACTTACAATTTCATTATTCGTGCCAATCCGCATGGGCGGCCTCCAAGTGCTTACGCCAGATGTAACAATAACATGAGGACTATATGCATCTTTTTGGTAATGCCCATGATCAACAACAAACATGGCTCTTGTTATCAAATTGCCGGGAAACATTTGTCCGCTGTGAGTGTGCCCTGCCAGTATTAAGTCTGCTTCTCTGCCGCGGCCTTGCTGCGAGTACTCCTTAATATGTGAAGGATTATGTTCCATAACAATTACCGGCATATTTGCTCCTACAGAGGCTATTGTTTGGGAAATATCCTGCCTTTGAAGATCGCCAAAGCCGCCAATGGGGCTTGCATCTAATCTCCCGAACAGCGCAAATCTTTCGTCAACAATTACATATTCATCGTTAAGAAGCTTTATATTGCTTTCTTCCATAAAATTTTTCATTTGCCTAAGCGTTTGTCCGCCGTCATGATTTCCCAAACATGCGAATACTCCGTATGTTGAATCAATATTTCTGAACAATGAAACCGCTCTGTCAGGATTTCGTATTAAGTTGAAGTTATCGTTGAATATATCTCCGGCTATACATACAATGTCAGGTTTTAGGCTGTTAATGGATTGTACCATGCGTTCAAGGTTTCTTTCAGAGTTTACATCGCCTAAGTGAGTGTCGCTTATCAAAATTATCCTTAAATCATTTAATGAAGCATTATTTAATTCTATTTTATATTCTGTAATTTTAATTTGATTGGCATTAATAAGACCGTAAGTTACTATACCGGCAGTTAATAAAACAACAGCTAATCCTGAATAAAAACGAATGTTACTTAACGTAAAATTTTGTATTATATTTGTTATTCTGCCGAATAAAATTAATATGTCCGCCGAAATAAACAACAATATCAAGTACATGAAAATGCCCATCCAATATGCGCTTATAAAATTGAATATTCTGATAAGAACTAATGGTAACGGCAAAAACCCAAGAAACAAAGTTGACGCTATAAATATGAAGAGCCCGGTGTATATTTTTATGTCAATATGAGGGAAAGGGTGAATAAGAATTTGATATATTCTTTTTGCGATATAAAAGTTTCCGCCGCCGTAAATTGTTATAATAACCAAAAGAACTATTATTATACGTGTTATACTCATCCTATTTTGCAGCCCATTTTTACAATGGTTTCCTTGTTAAGGCGGGTATTATTCCAGATTGCCCCATCAATAACTGCTTTGTCCTTTTGAAATAACATAATAATAGTAGAGCCTCCAAATTCAAACATTCCCTTCTCTTTTCTGCGTTCAAACAAGCCGCTTGATATATGATTTTTTATACGTCCTACAAAAAGAGCGCCAACTTCAATTTGAATGACTTTGCCGAAATTTTCTGTTTGCATAATTGAGTATTCTCTGGAATTTAATTTATAGATGTTATAATGCTTGAGCGAAACCGGGCGGACTGTATGAAGTACGCCGTTTATTTTTTTTGAAGATGCAATTTCACCATTGTCAATATAGCAATATCTGTGATAATCACTCGGTGTTAATCTGAAAATGAGGCAAACTCCATTATTATAATCTTCGGCAAGAGGTTTATCCTGCAGCAAAACGTTTAAATCATATATTGAATTTTTAATATGAAAAACACTGCCGGCATTAATCTGATATACGGTTAATTTGCCATCACAAGGAGAAATAAGATCATTTGTATTATCAGAAAAAGGTCTGTATTCTTTTTTTACTTCTCTTGAAAAGAATTCATTGAATGATGAAAACCTGGCATTTTCATATTCATTCATATCAATTTTATTGCGTTTAATAAATCCTTTAATAAATAATATCGAAAGCGGACTATCCATTATAAATCCAAATAATTTTGAAACAAAGGGCCTTATTAAAATGTTTAACAATAATCTTCCGGGCAATGTATTATAAAGAATATTTAAAGTCAAACTTTCTTTTGAGGATATTTCAATTGTATCGTAATGTTCTGGAATCAGGATTAATTGCCTCCGATAAAAATAATGTACATTGCGGCAGGCAATACTATTAAACAGAGTAAAATTAAAGAGCGTCCGCGCGGTTTAGGGATTTTAATATTGATTATAAATGCAATGGATATAACAATCAGCATTATTGTATAAACAAAAGAAAAGGGTATATTAAATACGCTGCATATTGAAAATATAAAAGGAATTATTATTGAAACGCTGGTTACCGGCAAACCTGAAAAATATTCCTGTTTTTTATTATTATTTAAATGTTCTATTTCTATTACGTTAAAATACGCAAGCCTTATAAGCGCGGTTAAAACAAACATAACAGAAATTATCAAGTAAAGAAAAACAGGTGTTTGCATATTGCTGTTTGTAATAATCGCATATCCGATAACTGCAGGAAGCAGGCCAAAGCTGATTATATCCGCCAGGGCATCTATTTGTATTCCGTAGCTTTTTTCTCTGTCGGATCTTTCTTTAAGATTTGCGATACGCCCGTCGAACCCGTCACATAAGCCGGCAGCCATAAGGCTTATAAGAGCGTATCTTATATTACCCGTTAATGCGAAATATATGCCTGTTAATCCAGCGGCAGCATTAATGTAAGTTAATACCACCCAAAAACCGTAATAACCAATTAATATTTTAGTTTTTTCCAAATCTTTTACCTCTGTTTTTTTCATTAAACATAATGGTAGCATAATTAAAAAAGTTAGTGTACCCGCAATATTTTCGCTAACTTTGGGAAATGAAACAATAAGTTTCTGTAAACGACACCGAATTTTCTATAATAGTTTCAATAACCAGCTTTCCTTCCCCTTTTTCAAATATTCTAAGCTGTTTGAATCCGCTCTGATTTTGGCGAAAACCCTGTATATTTCCCCTTTCAGGTCTTTTTTTTACCTTAATAATTGAATATTTCATCGGAATTCTCCAAATTTTCGAATATTTTACCAATTTTATTGAAAAATTCTTTATTAAATAAGTATCAATTTATGAACGTAAAAAAAACTTACAAAACCGAAATCTTTTAAAATTTCCCATATTTGTGTATTTTCCTTAAAATTAATCAAAAATACACTTGACATTGCTTTTTATTTTTGTTATAAAGTATTTAACAAATTGTCTATATTGACTTTTTGAATAAAATTGACAGCGGGAAAGACCGCGAAAGGAGAAAATGATGAAAAAAATTATGGTCATTTTTCTTGCACTTATTTTAGTTCCATTTTTTGTTTTTGCAGACGGTGGAACAGTCAGCGCCCCGGGAGCTGAAGTATCCTATAGTGTACACATGGCAAATGTTGGTTGGGGGGGATATTTATCTGACGGAGCTACAGCCGGAACCACAGGACAGAACAGGCAAATTGAAGCGATGAGAGCTCGCGTAATTTCCAGCGTTCCTGGAAGCATTCAGTATGATGTTCATGCATCAAACGTTGGATGGATGGGCTGGCAGGCAGATAATGACATTGCAGGCACAACCGGACAGAACAGACAGGTTGAAGCAATTCGTGTAAGACTTACAGGACAGCTCGCACAGAGATTTGATGTTAGATACCGTGTTCACATGGCTAACATCGGCTGGTCCGGCTGGTCAATGAACGGCGACGATGCCGGCACAACAGGCCAGAACAGACAGCTTGAAGCAATTGAAATAAGACTTATTCCAAAATGAGTTTCCCGGGTGGATTAATTTCCATCTAAATGAAAAGGTTCCGGAAAGATACAATCTTCTGGAGCCTTTTTTTTGTCTGCTTGACAAAGCTTTATATTTTCTTCATGTTTATATACACATGGTGGATGTAGCTCAGGGGTAGAGTACAAGATTGTGGATCTTGTCGTCGCGGGTTCGAGACCCGTCATCCACCCAAAGGTGAATGATTAGGAGTAGTAATTATATTTTTTAAATATTTAATTATTACTTGTAGCATCAGGTCTCGAAAGGTTAAGCCCGCCGTAAGGAAAAGCCGCTATGGATAGCGGCGGCAGGGTTTAACCTCGGCCTGGAATGAGGCAACAGGACGTTGCCGAATGAAAGGCGAGACCCGTCATCCACCCAAAATCTAGTCAGCGTTCGTAGCTCACCTGGACAGAGTACCAGACTTCGAATCTGGTGGTAGCAGGTTCGAGTCCTGCCGGACGCAAAAAAAATATTACATTACAATAAATGTTTCAAAATGCTTTTAATGTAATATTTATTTTTTTAAATTGCAGGACTCGAAACTTTTTTGCGGCTCGGAGGAACCGAAAGGTTCCGCAGAGTAAACCGGCAGGACGCCGGTTTAGCAAAAAAGACGGCCTGGAATGAGGTAACAGGATGTTACCGAATGTAAGGCGAGTCCTGCCGGACGCAAAAAAATATTACATTACAATAATTGTTTCAAAATGCTTTTAATGTAATATTTATTTTTTTAAATTGCAGGACTCGAAACTTTTTTGCGGCTCGGAGGAACCGAGAGGTTCCGCAGAGTAAACCGGCAAGGAGAGCTTGTAGAAAAAGCCTATTATAAGCTAATGTTGCTCCCTGATTTAGCCTAAAATCTAAATGACCCAATTTAGTTGCCGGAATTGGAAGCATACAGATATTTCATATCCCTGTTAATC
>WQXU01000029.1 GCA_009781635.1 Treponema sp. | reverse complement strand
TCAACAACATCATACCTATCTTTGCTGGACAGACAAATGAAAAATCTATTTACTGTTTCTAGTTTACTTTCTTCCATGTTCCTAGTTTACTCGCTTCAACCTGATAATAAATAGTTATCCTGTATTTATATAAAGCTATCCCTATCTTATCATAATTTGTCAACAAAAACTATCACATTTTAGCAGAAATCCTATTCCTCGGATGCTTATCAGTTAAAATCTGCCGCTGCTTTTCCATGGCAACTTTCGTATAAATCTGCGTAGTTACTATGGAACTATGCCCGAGCATATGCTGAATATAGCGGATATCTACGTCCTCTTCCAGCAAAAGCGTCGCAAAAGAGTGCCTGAACATATGCGGCGTTATTTTTTGAGCAATATTTACCTTAGCACAGAGCCGTTTAATCAAAAAACGGACAGACTGCTCAGAAATTCGGGATGAAAGCCTGTTAACAAAAAAACATTCCGATTTATTCATATGGACAACGTTTTCTTCCGTATAACGCCGAAGAACAGAAATTACTTCCTGGTTTCCAAGCTGTAATATTCGTTCTTTTTTGCCTTTTCCCATAATTCGAATATTGCCGTTATGTAAATCGATGTTTTCGATATTCAGCGAACAGAGCTCTGAAACACGAATACCTGTAGCAAATAATAATTCAATTATAGCAATATTTCGCAGAGCAGAACTAAACGCATAAGCAGTTTGCGCCTTTTTCATTTCCTGATACACAACTGTCAGAATACTTTCTATTGTAGATAAAGAAATTGTTCTGGGTAAAACTTGCGGTTCCTGGAATTTGGTTTTTATCTTTTTCATCGGATTATCAGCAATAATTTCCTCAAAATCAAGAAAATTCATAAAAGCCCGAATGCTTGCAATTTTCCTTTTAACCGTTCTTGGCTTATACATTTTATGTAGATATGCGATATATGCGGAAATATCCGTTTTAACAGGCATTGTTTCTGTAGTAACCTGTCGCCTAAATTGCTCAAGGTCAATCGCATAAGCCTTAGTGGATTTTCCGCTTAGTTTTTTATGCTCCTTGCAATACGTTAAATAATTATTTATCATTTGTTTCAGTGAGATCATATATCCTCCTGAAGCAAATATATCACATTATGATTTATGAATATTTTTACCCAAGAAAACTAAAAACAGCTATTTATCAGTCCTCTTTAATCTTATACATTCCCATGATCTATTTTTCCTGTCATGTTTTTTTGATCATAGCTGTCACATCACGTTCATTTTTCTAAATAGCCTTACCCAATCCGCTCAATACGTGCGCCGAGCGCTGCAAGTCTTTCCGGCAGGTGCTCGTATCCGCGCTCTATCTGGTATACGTTACGTATAACGCTCTTGCCTTCGGCGCACATTGTCGCTATAAGCATTGCCATTCCGGCGCGCACATCGGGGCTGATTAACTCTGAGCCGTGCAGTTTTGCCGGCCCTGAAATAACGGCGCGGTGGGGATCGCATAACACAATGCGCGCGCCCATGCCAATCAGTTTGTCAACAAAAAACATCCGCGACTCATACATTTTCTCGTGGATTAAAACTGTTCCCTTTATCTGCGTCGCTACAACAATTACAATGCTTAAAAGGTCGGGCGGGAATCCCGGCCAGGGAGCGTCATCTATTTTTGGAATCATGCCGCCCAAATCGTGGTTCACTTCCATGCTTTGGTTTTTAGGCACATGTATAACAGTTCCCTCATGAGCCCAGACAATGCCCAATTTTCCAAAGGCGATTTTTGCAGGGCGCATATCCGCTGCTCTTACGCCCTGAATATGTAAATCTCCGCCTGTAACAGCGGCAAGGCCGATGAAGGAACCTGCTTCCATAAAGTCGGCTCCAATTTCAAAATCGCAGCCGGAAAGTTTTTCCACTCCGTCAATTGTAAGTATGTTGGAGCCGGTTCCCTCTATCTTTGCGCCCATTGAAACAAGCATATTGCAGAGATCCTGCACATGAGGTTCACTTGCGGCATTTGTTAAAATTGTTCTGCCTTTTGCAAGGACTGCGGCCATTATTGCATTTTCTGTTGCTGTAACAGAAGCTTCATCAAGAAAAATATCTGCGCCTGTAAGGGACTTTGCGTTAAATGTAAAAGTATCGCCTATTTTAACTTTTGAACCAAGTTCTGTGAGTACAAGAAAGTGCGTATCAAGCCTTCGTCTTCCTATAACATCGCCTCCAGGCGGCGGAAGTACAACCTTTCCTGTCCGTGCAAGAAGCGGGCCTGCAAAAAGTATCGAAGCTCTTATTTTTACCGCCTGCTCCTTCGGTATTTCGGATGACTTAATGTCTTTTAACGACAGCATTATTACGTTCTGTTCAAGCGTTTTAACTTCGCCGCCAAGAGCCGTAAAAACATCAAGCATGACCCGCACATCCTCAATATCCGGAATGTTCCGCAGGATAACAGGTTCATCTGTTAATAAGGCTGCCGCAATACAGGGCAGCGCGGCGTTTTTATTGCCGCATGCTTTAATTGTTCCGTTTAATGGAACTCCGCCGTTAATGATGTATTCGCTCATATATTGAATGTAACTGTTTAAATGCGCTGCTGTCAATTATGCAAAATCTGAATTAAAAGCACTTGACGTGTGTATAGAAATTGATAAAATACTTTTAAGAGGAGAAATCATCATGCTTCGCGTCATTACAAAACGTTTGGGTCCGCTTTCATTCTATAAACAGGCTTTGGCGATTGCGCTGCCTGTAATGCTTCAGTCTTTTATTATGAGTATGGTCTCGCTTATCGACAACTTTATGGTTGCCGGTTTGGGCGATGTCAGTATGGCCGCCGTAAATATTACAAACCACCTTGCCTTTGTTTTCTTTGTCATAATAAACACAATCTGCCAGGCCGGGGGCATTTACATAGCGCAGTTTAAAGGCGCAAATGATTCTGAGGGAATGAAAAATGCATACAGTTTTAAAATAATTTTTGCAGTCAGTATTTCTATTATATGCTTTTTTGTCTGCAGGATTTATCCTCATAACCTGCTTAGCCTGCTTACAGTTGACAATGCCGCACAGACAGAAATTTCAAATACCGGCGCTGTCTATTTAAGGCTTGTGTCGTGGGCCTTTGTCCCTACGGCAATTTCACTGTCTATCGCTACAAGTTTCCGCGAAATCGCAAAACCAAAAATTCCTCTTATAATTTCCGGAGTTGCTGCCTTAATAAACACAATCGGAAATTGGATATTAATCTATGGAAACCTCGGCGCCCCCCGTCTTGAAGTTACAGGAGCAGGTTATGCGACAATTATTGCGCGCGGTTTTGAAGTAGCGGCGTTTCTTGTTTATGCATCATATGTAAAAGCGCCTTTTTTTGCCGGAATTAAAAGGCTGTTTCTGATAAAAAAGAATTTAATAATTGAAATATTGGGCAAGTCTTCAATGATTTTTGCTTCCGAAATATCATGGGTTGCATCTGAGACTTTGATGATTGCAATGTACAACAGAAGGGGCGGCGCGGAAGTTGTCGCCGGAATGGCGGCAGGCTGGACAGTAGCCAACATTTTCTTTCTGTTATTCGGCGGATTATGGACGGCTTCAAGCATTCTTGTCGGCGGAGCTTTGGGCGCAGGGCAGCTTGATGAAGCGCGCAGCCGCGCCGGGTGGCTGAAGTGGGGCAGTGTTGTCGCCGGGCTTGTTCTTGCTATACCCGGTGTTTTTTTAATCTCGAATCTGATTCCATTTGTGTTTCACAATCTCAGCGCCGAAGCAAGGGCTAACTGCTTTGGACTTGTTTGCGTAATTCTTGCCTATCTGCCGCTGTGGTGTTTTTTGAATGTTCAGTTTGCGGTTTCCCGCGCCGGGGGCGATACTGCAATGGGTATGTATACCGATGTTTCTGTCAATGTGCTTATATTTGCGCCAGGTTCAGTTATTCTGTCTTTATTTACAAATCTTGCGCCGGTTCCAATGTTTGCGATATTAAAACTTACGGATATTATAAAAGTTTTCGTTGCGCGTTATCTTATGCTAAAGGAAAAATGGGTTAAAAATCTTACTGTTAAAGACGGGACATAAAAAGAACAAAACCTTAAAATATACATTAATATAAGGGCAAAACCCCATATTGAAAAAAAACAGATTATATATTACAATCCCCGTATTATGAAGAACATTAAAATTTTATTTTTTATTGGAGTTATTTTAATTTTGAGTACTACAGAAACAATTGATGCCCAGACTCTGGGTGACGGGCTTTTTGCGAGGATTACTACAAACCGCGGCGATATAGTAGTACGTCTTGAATATCAGCGTGCACCGCTTACAGTATGTAATTTTATTGCTCTTGCGGAAGGCAGAATGAATAATCACAGAGGCAGACGTTTCTACGACGGGCTTACCTTCCACAGAGTTATTTCCAGGGCAAACGGGGATGCTCAGGATTTTATGATTCAGGGCGGCTGTCCGCAGGGAACAGGAATGGGCGGGCCTGGTTACCAGTTCCCCGATGAGTTTCATCCGGAATTAAGGCATGACAGACCCGGTGTCTTAAGTATGGCAAATGCAGGGCCGGGCACCAATGGCAGTCAGTTTTTTATAACAATTGCGCCCACTCCGCACCTGGACAGGCGGCATACGGTTTTTGGTTATGTTGTTCAGGGGCAGAATATAGTTAATACAACAATGCGCGGCGATCAGATTCGCTCCGTTACAATAATCCGCAACGGAGCGGCAGCAAATGCATTTTCAGCGGATCAGGCTGATTTTGACAGGCTGCTTGCGCAAGTTTCCAGCGCAAACACAAATATAGCGCAGCCGCAGCGGCAGGCCGACATAGCAAGAATTGACAGGGAGTTTCCGAACACACAGCGTACAGCTTCCGGGATCCGCTATATCATCCAGAGCCAGGGAACAGGAGACAAGCCTGTGCGCGGCAGAACTGTAAGCGTGAATTATGTTGGAAGGCTTCTTAACGGTACAGTTTTTGATGATTCCAGTTTGAGGGGCAGGCCGCTTGAATTCCAGGCTGGAACCGGCAGGGTTATTCAGGGTTGGGATGAAATGATTATGGATATGAGGGTCGGAGAAAAACGTCTTGTGATAATCCCGCCGGAACTCGCTTACGGCGATCGCGCGGTAGGCGGCGTAATTCCTGCCAACAGTTTTTTAATATTTGAAATGGAACTTGTTAGCGTCAGATAACCGGAAGTATTATGGAAAATGAAAATGAAAAGCAATGTATAACCGGTAAAAAAGTTTTTTTTCTCAATCCGCCGGCGGCTGTGCGGAATCAGGTTATTAACGAACTTGTGCAGCATGAAATTGAAATTTATATTGCCAAGGATCATTCGCGTTTGGCGCGCAGTTTAAAAAAATATCCTGATTCTATTGTATATATAAATATTGATGATAATTTGCCGGTTGAAGAATGGGAAAGGTGGATCGCAAACGTATTGACTGCCGTTCCAACCGTTAAAATAGGGATTTTTTCATCCAATAATGATGAAGAATTCAAAAAAAAATTTATAAGCAAATTTAACGTTACCTGCGGATATATGGCGCCGAAACTTGACATGAGCAAGACTACGCAAAAAATTATTGAAACCCTCGAAACGATGGATGTTAAAGGCCGGAGAAAATATATAAGAGCGTCAATCGAGCACGGAACTGCTGCAACAATAAATATACCGTTTAGCGGTGAATATTTAAACGGTGTTTTAAAAGATATCAGTATTGTGGGTATTTCATGTGTTTTTGAACGGGATCCGCAGCTTAAAAAAAATGCCCTGCATAAGGATATTCAAATCAGATTGCAGTCCATGCTTTTAAAGGTAGAAGCTGTTGTCTTCGGTTCACGGGATGACAGCGGCCAGCAAATTTATGTGTTTTTATTTACCCAGCGGATAGATCCGGAAGTCAGGATTAAAATCCGCAAGTATATTCAGCAAAACCTTCAAGCCAGGATGGATAAGGAAATAAGTTAGTGTCCTGTCTTATTCAAATGACGCAATGTTAAGTCAAGGGGCTGTAATCAGTAGAAAATGGTAAATATTAAAAATAATTAGTATTTATTTATTTCAAATATTGTAATAATCTTTCAAAGTTCGTATGATTAATACAAATATGAATATAATTGCCGTTGATGATGAAATAATTGCCCTTCATGATTTGGAATATACTATCCGCAAGGCTTTTGAGCAATTAACAATTGAACATAAAGAAACGTCTATAACAAATTTATCCTGTTTTAGTATGGCTGATGAGGTTATACCTTATGCGAAAAACATTGATATTCATTTAGCGTTTTTAGACATTAATATGACCGGAATGAACGGGATTGACCTTGCAAAAAATCTGAAAGAGATTAACGATAAAACAAATATTGTATTTACAACAGGTCATAAAAAGTACGCGCTGGATGCTTTTTCTTTGTGTGCAAGCGATTATCTGCTTAAACCTGTTAATATTAATGCGGTTGTGCAGGCAATTAGAACATTAAGATTTCCTGTTAAATACAAGCAAAGTAAAAAATTAAAAGTTCAGTGTTTTGGCAATTTTGAAGTTTTCTTGGATGATAAGACGCTTCATTTTCCGCGTGAGAAAGCAAAAGAATTATTTGCATATCTTGTCCATAAAAAGGGAAGCGGATGCAGTACAAGAGAAATTACGGCTGTTTTATACAAAAATAAAGAGAACAGTATATCCCTTCAAAAACAGATACAAACTGTTATTTCTACAATGATAAAGGCATTAAATGATTCCGGTGTAATGGATGTTATAGAAAAAAAACGTAACAGTATATCTGTAAATGCTGCTAAAATTGACTGTGATTATTTACGGTTTTTACAGGGTGATACGCATGCTATAAATTCTTATACAGGTGAGTATATGAACAATTACAGCTGGGCAAAATTCACTGCAGAACATCTGGAAAAAAAAGACAGCAAAGAATAATTAGCAAAATTTATTCCATCTTTTTCTGTTGTACTGTGACACACATTGTAAAATATAAACTTTTGCTGTCGTGGGGTTCCAATTCGTACTCAATGGGGGTGGAAGAACGGCGGGCAATTTCGATTAGGCCAAGACCTGCGCCTTTGCTTTCGGAGTTGTTATTTTCAGCTTTCAGGCATTCCTTATAGAACTGACGCAGTTCATTTTTCTCAAGAGAATTTATATGATCTATACGCGATTTTAAAATTTCAGCTGCCTTTGAAGTTACGATATTTCCGCATTGCATAAAATATGTGGAATCCTCTGCGCCCAATATAAAGATTCCCTTTGATAATTCATGTAATTTTCCTTCTTCATCGCTTTTTTTATATTTTTCTGCTGAATACAATAAAATATTATTTATTTGTTCAACAAAAATAGAAAATACGGATTGCGATGTATTAAACGAGAATAAATCAAATTCGAGGCATTTCTGCATTATTTCAGCTAAACTGTCAACTCCGTCAGCCCAAACAGGACCGCTGAAAATAACCTGTATTTTATTGTCATCCAGCATTTTGTTGAATGACCGTATGTTTAATTTCATGCTTTAAACTTCCTTAAATAATTTCTAATTGGAATACACTATGTTAAATGCAATATTTTCAAGATCTTCCTGAAAATCTTCACCGCATTCAATGATGATTATATTTTCCTTAAAAGTAATCCAGTTGACTTTAATATTTTTCGCATTTTTTGAGTTGTCCATATCCATGAGCATATTCAAAAGAACTTTGACAGTTGAACTGTTAAAATATGCAAGTTCGCAGTCAAAGGTAAAGCAATCGAAATCTGTTTTTAAAAATCCGCTTAACCATTCGTAAATTTCCTTAAAAAATGAAATTACATTTTCCTGATAACTTTTTCCCTCTAACTTCATATACCCTTTTTCTTCGTCAATCAAAACATAAGGCGTAATGTTTGTTTTTTCCCGTTCCAGTTTGAATGCCATTTTTTTTCTCCTAAGGTTTCAAACCTGTGGTTTGAAGGTTATTAATTGAAAATCATCACATCTTTCGCTGTCTTCCCTGTATTTTTCAAATGCCTGCCATATCTTTTGTGATATTACATTTTGCTTTTCATTGTGAGTTTCTAAAATAATTTCTTCAAATCTTTCGTACCCGAACGGGAGTTGATTAAATCCTCCCGGCTGTTCATAAAGTCCGTCAGATGCGATATAGAATTTATTATCAGGGTTTGCAGGTATGGTTATGGTTTTTATTTCTTCTTTACCTTTAAGTTTGCCGTCCCCTATCCGTAATTTTTGTCCCCGAAACCGCGTGACATTTTTGCCGTCACAAATAAATACATTTGTATTTGCAGCAGAAAGTGAAACAGTGCTGTCTTTTGCAATATATAATACTGCCAAGTCGCAGCCGTCATTTATGGTTATACCTTTTTCATGACCAGTGTTTGCGGCAGTTACATTAAAATCTGCGACCAGGCGTTTTTCAAGCTCCCATATAACCTGCGCAGTGTCTTTATAATTTTCGCCGATAATTGCGGTGTCAAATGCAGATACGACAAGCATGGTTAAAAGAGCGCCTGGAGTTCCGTGCCCTGTACAATCGCAGACGCAAAGGACGGCTCCCTCTTCAAAGTTTTTCATCCAGTATATATCACCGCCTACAATATCCTTTGGTTTCCATATGCAATAATGATCTGAAAAGACTTGCGCAAACACACTGTCCGGCGGGAGCAGATTTTTTTGAATTTTACTTGCGTATTCAATGCCTGATATAACATTTATATATGTCTTAATGTCTTTTGCGGTAGAATTAACTGATGCCTTAATAATTGCAAATTCATTTGTATAATTACCCGCTACCCTTGCTTCAAAATTCCCTCCTGCAATTTTATGCAATACATCTGCAGATTCATTTATGGGAGTCATTATGCTTTGAACGATATAGAATACTGTAAAAAACGCACAAACAAAAGCAAGAATTAGAAGCAGAGTCTGCATTGTAATAAATCTCTGCGTGATCTCTGCATTATGCAAACTTGTTTGATGTGCAATTGCTGCGTTTAAATCCATCATTCCTGTTAAAAAATTGTTTATACGATTGGCAATGTCATGAATAAGAGAGAACATTACATTAAGATGCAAAGAGCCTGTGTGATCAGGAATGCTGTTTATGCTTTTTTCTGCTATAACTTCTGCAATAGGAAGATATTTATTTTCGAATAACTCTGTTATATTCTTATAAAATACATGCAGTTCTTCTGTTTCAGCAAGTTCTTTGCATCTATTCATCGCTTCCAGAAACTGAACAACATTAAGATCAAATTGTTCCTTTAAATCAATAGCTCCTTTTTTATCATCCTGAAGGCTGTTAACTACTACAAGCCTTATATCAAGGCGCAGCTGCCCGAACGCGCTTGCCGCTTTTTCGGCATATTCGATACCGACAATTTGCTTTTCGTACATAGAAAGCCCGGAGGCAAGCAGTCTTTGCATCCCTAAAATACCTAAAAAACCTACAACGAAAGCTACAGCGATAATACTAAAAAAGCTAATATATAGCTTTACCGATATTTTCAAAATTTGTTTCTCCAATTTTCGAATGGTATGTCATAAAAACTGCGCGGTTTTTGGAATTCTTTGAAACTTCCTTCCGGGTCTGTAATAATATCTCTAAAAACCGGAGAATGGACTGCCCCTATTATATCTCTTGCAAATCTTTTGTCTAAATCTTCGGTTTTTACTGCGACAACTATCATATAGTTTGCGGCTAACACTTCGTTATAAAGCGCAAGCGAATAATTTAAGCCGCTGCTTAAGGCATAATTTCCGTTGATTACCGATAAATCGTAAATATTAAGCGACTCTACCAGATCGTGAGCTGTAATCGGTACAATTCGGATATTTAAAGGATTCTTAATAATATCTGCAAGCGTTACTTTTGGTTTTTCAATGTAAGGATTCAACGTTATAATGCCGGCAGATTCCAAAACAACAAGTGAACGCGCCAGATTGCTTGGATCGTTGGGGATGGTAACTGTTATGCCTCTTGCCAAGCTGTCTATTGATCTGTATTTATATGAAAATATACCCATGGAAATAGTAGGGATTTCAGTTATTGCCGATATTGCAAGATCATGTTCAAATTTAAATGTATTAAGATATGAATAGTGCTGAAATATGTTTAAATCAATTTCGTTATGCGCTAATGCAAAATTTGGTTTAGCAAAATCATCATAGTTTATAAGCTCGGCTGTATATCCAAGTTTTTCAAGCGATGGCATTATACCCCGGGTAAACATATCTCCATAGGGTCCTGTGACAACGCCGACTCTAATATTCTTTATTTCAATTATTGGGGGATATTCATAATCAGCGGCAACTGGCAGTATTATTCGTTCTCTTTCCTGACATGCGGAGAATAAAATAAAAGAGAAGGCAAAAAAGAGAAAAAAATATTTCATTGTATTACTCTGTCTATTGGTACTTCCAATGAGTCTGAAGGAGCGATCTTTTTAGGTATAGAAATGACAGCTAATGTCCCTTCTCCCGGGTTACTTTGCATTTCCAAAGAACCGCCGCACATGATATAAAGGCGGGTGCGAACATTTTGGATTCCTATCTGAATACGCTCTTCTTCCTCTTTTTCTATATTAAATATTTTCTTTTTGGTTTCCTCAAACCCCGGGCCGTCATCTTTAACTTTAATTACAAAACAATTTTCGCATTCCCCGGTTGAAATTGTAACTGTCCCTCCTCCTTCTTTTTTACCGATGCCGTGGCGTACTGCATTTTCGGCAATGGGCTGGAGAGAAAGAGCAGGAAGATAAAAATTGACAGTGTTAATGTTATATACAATGTTTAAACTGTTTGGAAAACGTTTCTGTTCTATTGCCAGGTATGTTTTTACATGCCTTAATTCTTTTTCAAAAGATATCAGCTTGCAATGCGCAAGAGATTCAAAGTTACCCCGTAAATAATCAGAAAACTCATTTATTGTTTCTTCAGCCATTTGCGGGTCTGTTCTGCATAAATAACGGATTACAGTCAGAGAATTATACAGAAAATGCGGTTGTATTTGGCTTAGCATGATAGAAATTTGATTTTGAAGCAATTGGTTTTCAAGGTTGTTTATTTTTTCCAGCCTTAATTCCTGTTCTTTTAATATAATTCCGTCGGCTCTATCTGAAATTCCCACAACCTTGCGAAGGTGTTTTAATATTATGCCGTACTCTTTGGCAAGCAGTTCAAACATTTGCCGGCTTGCATTTTCACTGCTTTTTAAGTTTTTTAAATGATTATTAACATCATCCAGTATTTTTTGTTCTCTTTTAAAAAGATAATCCAATTCCATAAATTAACGCCTTTTTCATTGTCAGTAAATTATATATAAAGGTTTATGCTGTGTAAAGTGTCCGCCTCCAACGTTTATTTGGTGTAGTATTGGTGTAATTCTGATGTAGTATAGATGTATTAGTAAAAGCAAAATTGTATATTTAATATAATATTTCGTATTACGTATTGTAAAATATAGTATTGTATTATAATATAAATTAAAATGGAAAATAACAAAAGGCAGACGTAAAATGCTAAGGAGATTTTTCTTTTTTGTGACAGAAAAACTCTTTTTATCCGCAGGATGAGATTAAAAGGAACACCGTTTATGAAATACAAACTGTTAAAAAATTGTGTTAACTATCTAATAAACGGTAAACCCAAACACTACAGGTTTATAGAAAGATGAAAACTATATTCGTTGTAGATGACACCCATGTAAATCTAATAACTGTAAAAAACGCATTATCGGAACATTATAATGTCCACACCTTATTATCAGCTTCAGAAATGTTCGATCTTCTTAATGAAATTATACCGGATTTAATTTTATTAGATATATTAATGCCAAAAATAAACGGATTTGAAACACTAAGGCAGCTGAAAGCTGACAAGCGTTATGCGGAAATCTCTGTTATATTTCTGACAGGCAAGAAAGACGCAGATACGGAAGCTCTCGGTTTTGAAATGGGCGTAGTCGATTTTATCTCCAAACCGTTTTCCAACCCCGTTCTTCTAAATCGTATAAAATTGCATTTAGATGTTGAAGATACAATCCGTGACAGGACTGAAAAATTAGAGTTTCGCACTCAGAAACTTCTGCAATTACAAAACAGCATGGCATCAGTTTTAGCAAACATGGTAGAACATCGTGATAATTTGACAGGCAGACATATAGAACGTACAACAAAGTATATAAAAATATTATTAAAATCAATGCTGGAAAACGGTATATATACTGATCAGATAAGCGATTGGAATTTAGAAATGATTTCTTCTGCATCCCGGCTGCATGATATAGGGAAGATTGTAATCTCGGATATTATTTTAAATAAACCAGATTTTATGACAGCGGACGAATTTGAAAAAATGAAGACTCATGCTCTGGAAGGTGAAAATATAATCAATAGTATAATTGCTGATTCCGGTGACGGATACTTTTTGCAAAACGCTAAATTATTTGCAGGCAGTCACCATGAAAAGTGGGACGGAACAGGGTATCCGCGAGGCCTGAAAGGTACGGAAATTCCCCTGCAAGGGCGTATTATGGCTATAGCCGATGTTTACGATGCTCTTGTATCGGAACGTCCATATAAAAAAGCATTCTCACATGAGGAAGCGGTAGTAATTATAAAAGATGGCGGCGGAAAACATTTTGATCCTGAATTGGTTAATATATTTTTATTATGTGAAAAAGAATTTGTAAAGGTGGTCACGGAATGACAGCAAATATAAAAAAATTAACAATAGTGTTAATTTTTATATGCGCTGTTTCCGGCTTTTTCGCTTGTACTGGATGGCTGCCGCAAGACATTTCGAATCTAAGCCGGGAAGCGCAGAGTTTTTCTTTAAACACAATAAAATCCTTTCGTGATATACCTGGAATAACGGAAGAAGAAATTGAAGCTATAGAAATATTAAAAAAATCAAGGTCTCAATTAGTTTACGGGAGTATGCCTACAACAGAAGCATTCATGCTGCCGGATGGAACTAAAGCCGGGTTTAAAACATTTTTCAGCGATCTGTTGTCAGAATTATTTGGAATTCCTTTTGTTCAGGAAATACTCCCATGGGATGCGCTGAAAGAAGGGCTTGATGCTAAAATCATTGATTTTTCCGGAGAACTAACACCGACTCCCGAACGTAAAATGGAATATTTTATGACATATCCTATCGCGGAACGAAGTCTGTGTGTTTATACGCTTGACCATATCACAAAAGTTGAATTGGATGACCTTAATGGACGCAGAATAGGATTTTATACAGGGACAATCACTGCTGAATCCGTTCTCGCAGCTTACCCCATATTGAATTTTGAGGTTGTAGATGTATATGACGATAATGACTTGAATGATAAAATAACTACCGGAAAGATAGATATGTTTATCAATGAAGATGTGGCAGAGGCTATATACGGCACTTTAATCACGCATAAAAATATTTTTCCGTTAATATATACTCCAGTTTCCATGTCTACGGCAAATTCCGGATTGGCGCCGGTAATTTCTGTTGTAGATAAATATATAATATCAGGCGGAATTGATAAAATTTATGATCTTTATATAAAAGGCTATCTTGAATATACAAAATTTAATTTTTATAAATCATTAACCGATACCGAAAAAGAATATCTTGATAATTTATTAAAGAACAATTCGAAGATTCCCATTTCCCTTGAAAACCATAACTATCCTGTTTCTTTTTATAATATAAATGATAATAGTTTTCAGGGGATTGCGCCTGATGTTTTGAGTGAAATAACCAAACTGACCGGCATTGAATTTGAAAATATCTCCAGGCCGGAGGATTCGTGGAATACAATACTTCAAAGACTTATTTCCGGTGAAGCAGCAATGGTTTCCGATCTTTTTAAGACCGAAAGCCGGATTGGCTCATTCCTGTGGCCCGAAAAACCGCTTGCCACAACCAAGTATGCGCTTATTTCAAAAATAGATTATCCTTTTTTGGAACCTTACCAGGTTATAAGAGATGTTGTCGGCGTAATAAAGAACAGCGCTCTGGAGGAAGTTTTCCTTAGCATGTTTCCTCACCATGATAAAATAATACGCTTTGATAATAATGATGGGTGTTTTGATGCTCTTGAACGCGGTGAAGTAGACCTTGTGATGGCAACTGAAAGTCAATTTCTCACTTTATTCCATTATCTTGAAAAACCAGGGTATAAAATTAATATATCTTTTAATTCACCGGTAGTAGAATCATTCTTTGGTTTTAATATCAATGAAGATATTTTAATATCAATTATAAATAAAGCGTTAATAAGTATTAATACAGATAGAATAGAAAAAAATTGGATAAACCGTTCCTTTAATTACGAAAGGATAATGGCTGATCAGCGTGCATATTATTCGAATCAGACTTTA
This sequence comes from Treponema sp., assembly GCA_009781635.1. GTDB lineage: Bacteria > Spirochaetota > Spirochaetia > Treponematales > Breznakiellaceae > WQXQ01. The sequence continues at coordinate 14,096 of WQXU01000029.1, read as the reverse complement.
ACGCTAATGACTATTTTTTCCGTTATCCTGATGTCATTATTAATTGTGCTTGTAGTATTATTAAGTAAAAATAAAAAAACACAGAAATTATATAAGAATGAAGCGTTAATGCTTAATGCAATTTTCAATTCTAATCCTGACCTTATATTATGCAAAGACGCATCCGGAAAATTTACAAAAGTCAATAATAGTTATAAAAAGTTTTTAGAACTCGATGATGACAAAATAATTGGTAAAACTGCTAAGGATGTTTATACTTACAATGACAATTTTCTTAACTTGGCTAATGAATCGGATGAAAAAGTTCTTGCCAGTGACACTTTATTAAAATTTGAAGATTTTGCATATAACCGCAATGGCTGCCAGGTATTTTTTGATGTAATTAAAACACCTTTAATCAGCGATGGTAAAGCAATTGGTCTTTTGGGAATAATGCGTGACATCACAGAAAAAAAACAAATGATGGATACTTTAAGAGAACGCGAAAGAATGCTGGAAACTTTGTTAAATCAACTGTTTGAGTTAACTGAACAAAAGAATAATACTCTTGTTTCGCTGGAAAAGATTTTAAATAGTATAGATGCCGGTATTTATGTTTCTGTACCGGAAACCGGAGAATTACTTTTTGTAAATACTTATTTAAAAAAAGCCTTTAATTTAGATGATACCGTGATTGGGAAATACTGTTATAAAATCTTCAGGACAGGTTTAAATGAAATATGTAATTTCTGTCCATGCCTGCAGTTGGATAAAGATCCGGATAAAACAATTATATGGGAAGAATATGAACCAAAGACCGGAAATACTCTCCTTCGTTCAGATTGTTATATTAACTGGTATGACGGCAGAAGAGTTCATTTACAGCATGTGATTGACATAACGGAATTAATTACCGCAAAGGATCTCGCTGAACAGAGCAATCGCGCAAAAAGTTTCTTTCTTGCCCAGATGAGCCATGAAATACGTACCCCTATAAACGCAATACTGGGTATTTCAGAAATTTTTCTTCAGAATAAAAATATTTCAACCGAAATTACTGTCGGCGGAGCCTCTTGCAACGAAGTTTCCCGCGCATCTTGCAACGAAGTTTCCCGCGCATCTTGCAACGAAGTTTCCCGCGCATCTTGCAACGAAGTTTCCCGCGCATCTTGCAACGAAGTTTCCCGCGCAGAAGAAGGATTTAGAAAAATATATGAGTCAGGCAGCTTATTAACAAATATTATTAACGATATTCTTGATTTTTCAAAAATAGAAGCCGGAAAACTGGAAATTATTCCTAAAAAATATGATGTACCTATTTTTATCAACGATACTGTACAATTAAACCGTATTCGTTATGAAAACAAACCTATTGATTTCATTCTGCAATTAGATAAGAATATACCTGCAGAAGCAATCGGTGATGAACTACGCATAAGACAAATACTTAATAATTTAATTTCAAATGCCTTTAAATATACAGAAAGAGGAAAAGTGAGATTTTCATTCTCAATTGAATCCCCCAGCGAAGCTTCCAGGGCATCCTCCAGCGAATCTCCCAGCGAAGCTTCCAGGGAGTCTCCCAGCGAAGCTTCCAGGGAGTCTCCCAGCGAAGATTTAATATTTATATTTAAAGTCAGCGATACAGGACAAGGCATGAATGAAGATCAACTAAACAGGCTTTTTAATGAATATGAACGTTTTAATATGGATATAAATCAAGGTATTACCGGAACAGGTCTTGGTATGAACATCACAAAACGCCTGATTGGATTGATGGACGGCGAAATAATCGCTGAAAGTGATGTAGGTATAGGATCACTATTTACTGTACGAATTCCGCAGAAAAAATGCGATTCGATTATATGCTCAAAAGAGATTATAGAAAGCCTTCAGAATTTTAATTTTCGTGCTGCGTCACTCCAAAAAAATGAACAGATAATACATGAATATATGCCTGATAACAAAGTGCTTATTGTAGACGATATTGAATCTAATTTATTTGTTGCCAAAGGATTAATGCTGCCTTACGGCTTAAAGATTGAAACTGCCGGAAATGGGTTAGAAGCTGTTGAAAAAATAAAGAATGGCAATTTTTATGATATTATTTTTATGGATTATATGATGCCTAAGATGAACGGCATTGATGCTGTAAAAATAATACGTGACATGGGTTACATTCATCCTATTGTCGCTCTTACAGCTAATGCCATACATGGTCAGAAAGAAGTATTCCTCTCAAACGGTTTTAACGATTTTATTTCCAAACCAATAGATTCACGCGAATTAGATCTTTTATTGTTACACTTCATCCGGGATAAAAATGTATTTTCTGCAAAACAAAAGTATGATGCTAAAGAAGAACTGCAGCATAATTCCGCCAGAGACAAGATAACTGAAGTAGAAAAATATTTCGCTCTGGATGCAAAAAACACTATAAATGTTTTAAACGAATTAACTCCTAAACTGCAAGGGGTCAACCCCAGGGTTAACCCCAATCTTAATGATGAAGAATTGGAATTATATGTTATCACTGTTCATGGAATAAAAAGCGCGTTGGCAAACATTAGCGAAAACAAATTGTCTGATGATGCTTTAAAACTGGAACAGGCTGGTAATAATCGTAATTTTGCTGTAATTGTAAATGAAACTCCCGCATTTATTGATGCTCTGCAATCGCTGTTAAATATAATAAATTTAGAAAAAAACTAAAAGCAAAAAAAGGCTGCCCAAGAACTACTTCCCGGACAGCTCCTTAACGCATTTTGTGATATTAAAAACCGAATAAGACATGCCCTGTTTTGAATCAATATCAGCAAAGTCCGAAAAGTTTTATACCCTCTCCCGGGAATTTTTCTTTTATCTTTGCAATTGCGCGCTGTATGCCTTTGGCTTCCTCTTCTTCGCACCAGATAATCAGCGAAAAGTTTTCCTCCGGCCAGACTGCATCCCCCATGCGCGGGCCGCAGGCGCCGACTCCCAATATGTTGGGAATCTTTGTGTAATATTTGCCGACATTTTCTTTGGCAAGCCCTTCGAGGATATTCTCCTCGACAGAACGATTGGCGATTATTTCAAGACGAATCATACTTCCTCCATTTTAAATTTAGCGCGTCCTTCGCCTGCTGCAATTTTATCGCGCTTCTCCTGCGCTTTGGCGGCGCGTACATCCGAGTGCTTGTTTATAATTGCATATACAGTAGGCATCAAAAACAGCGTCATCAATGTGCCGAACGAAAGCCCGCCAAGTACGGTTTTCCCGATAGGCGCAACAATCATTGTTCCTTCACCGGGGAAGAACGCCATGGGTACAAGACCAAGGACTGTGGTCAAAGTTGTCATTAAAATCGGGCGAAGACGGCTGCGGGCCGCTTCGATTATTGCATCATTGAGCGAATAGCCGCGTTTGCGAAGCAGATTGGTATAATCTACAAGGATGATACCGTTATTGGTTATAATTCCGATCAATACCAATAAGCCGACAGCTGTAAGTACGTTAAAGATTGTATTTGTTATCAGATATATCGCTACAATTCCGATTACTGACAGCGGAATTGTAAGGATAATTATAAACGGAGATTTAAACGATTCAAAGAGGCTTGCCATAATTCCGAACACAAGGAAGATGGCAACAACGCAGATCCCGATGAACCGTACAAATAATTTTACCATTTCCGCATTAGCGCCGCCGTAAGAAATAGATATGTCGTCTTCGACCGGAATTTCCGATCTTATTAATTCTTCTACCATTGCCTGAAGATGATTGGTTCTGGCTCCGGGCTTTGCCCCTGCCGTTACGCGGATAATACGGCTCTGATCCTCACGGTTGATGGAAAGAGGGCCAACGCCTTCCTGGTAACTTACAAAGTTTGAAAGCGCAACCCTTCCTGCCATCTGGCTGTTAATAAAAATATGATCAAGAGCGGGCAGTGTATTGCGATCGGCTTCTGCAAGTATCAAAAGGACATCATAATCCTTGCCGCCGGATTTATACCTTGTTGCAGTAACGCCGTCTACCGCTGCTTTTATTTCATTGCCGACTGTGAAGGTGTTAAGGCCAAGAGCGTACATTTTTGCGCGGTCTATAATTATTTCGTATTGCGGCAGTCCGTCACGCAGATCAACCTGCGGTTCTGTAATATAATCGGAAAGCCTTTCCTTAAGAAGGGCAGAGATTCTCTCTCCTATGGCCTTGCCTTTAACAAGGTTGTCAGTGCGCAGAATTATTTCTACCGCGCTTCCGCCCATCATGCCCATGCCGCCGCCGCCGCCGAAATTGAACATAACGCCGGGAAACTGATTAAAGTAGGGGCGTAATTTTTCCTGTATATCGTTTGCGCTTTCTGTCCGTTCAGAATATTTGGGCAGGTTAATACGCAGAGAACCTGAATGGCTTGAGTTTCCGCCGAAACCCATCATCCCGCCACCGCCGGCCCTTAGCACCATTCTGTCATATTTCTGGACTTCTCTTTCTGCAATTATCTGAAGCTGCTTTAAAACCGCTTCGGTTTCATGAAGCGGAGTTCCCATCGGCAGCGTAGCTGTTATGCTGACATTGTCGCTTTCTTCCTGCGGCATGAACTCCCAGCCGATTATCGGAATAAGTATAATGCTTACAATCAGCAAGGCAAGCAATGTAAGTATAACAACAAGTTTATGGTTAAGAACTTTTTTTACAGCGCCCTGATATTTATTTTCCAGCCATACAAAAAAACTTTCAAATTTATCATCTATTTTGGCAAGATTTCCTTTTAACGGAAGCTGTTTTCGCGTAACAATAGGAAGGTAGTGGCTGCAAAGGGCCGGAACAAGAAAGATCGCGGTAAATAATGAAATTGCAAGCGATATAACAACTGTAAAAGCAAGACCGGAAAACATTTCTCCTGCGGTTTCCAAAAGCCCCTGGAACATAACAAGGGGCGCAAAAACACAGATTGTTGTAATGGTAGAGGCTGTAATTGCAATTATCATTTCAGAAGTGCCCAATATGGATGCAGTTTTCAGTTTTGCGCCTTTTTCCCTGTATTTATAAATATTTTCAAGAATAACAATCGAGTTATCTATCAGCATTCCTATTCCAAGGATAAGTCCAGCCATGGTCATAAGATTGAGGGTAAGGCCTGCAAAATACATAAACAGCATTGTTATAATGACAGATACCGGAATGCTTATGCCGATTATTATTGTAGGTTTTTTTGCGCGCAGAAATAAAAACAGCGTAAATATCGCAAGGAATGCGCCCATAAACGCAGTTGAAGTTACCTGATTAAGTGAGTTCTCTACAACATCTGTTGTATTAAAGATTTCCGTCATATGTATATCGTCCGGAAGTTCTTTTTGAATTCTTTCAAGTCTTGAACGCAGATCTCTTGCAGTCTGAACCGAGTTTTTTCCGCTTTGTTTCTGAACATACATTGTAACTGCAGGCTGTCCGTCTACTAAAACAACATTTGTTTCATCGCGGAAGCCTTCAAATACATCCGCAATGTCGCGGAGAAAAATCTGGCGGGGTCTTTCTATTTGTCCTCCGATAAAACCGCCGCCCCTGTAGCTTACAACCGTATTTTTTATATCATCAAGCGTTGTAAACTCGCCCATGGTTGTAAGAATATAGGACATGCCGCCTTCTGTGATCGTGCCTGCCGCTGTCTGTATATTCTGCGCCGCAATCATCTGCTGAATCTGCGTTATTGTAAGATCGTAGGCTGCAAGGCGGCTTTGGGGAATCTCCACGCGGATGATTTTTTCCCTGCCTCCTTCCACTGCCGCAGTTGCAATGCCCGGCGTTTGTTCTATGCGCGGAATTATTGCATCTTCGGCAATTTCGCGCAGTTCCTCGGCGGTGCGTCTGTCCGATGTTATCATAAGCGCCATGATTGGGAACATCGAAGGATCCGCCTTGAATATCATAGGAGTGCGCGCGCCTGTCGGCATGAAGTTTCTTATCATTTCAAGTGAATCGCGTACGGAATTCGATGCATCTGACAGATCCGTTCCGTAGGTAAATTGCAAAAGCACAATACTGCTGCCCTTACTCGATATCGATGTTACTTTTTCAAGCCCCGAAACACTGGAGAGAACCGCTTCCAGAGGGCGTGTAAGAGAACGCTCAACTTCTTCCGGTCCTGCTCCGGCGTAAGATGTTATTACCGCTACCATGGGGAATGTGATTTCCGGGTAAAGGTCTATGGGCAGATTTATCATTCAAAAAGCCCAAGCCCTATAAGCAGCAGGAATATTATCAATATAGTTGTAGGCCGCGCAACAACGCCTTTTACCATTCTCATATCTGCGTCCTTAACGGTGTTACGCGCTCTATTATGTTTACTCTTGAGCCGTCATCAAGAAGCGTTTGTCCCCTGACTACAACTTCTTCGTCAGATGAAAGTCCCGATGTTATTTCCATTACACCGTCAATTAAAATGCCGGGCGTTATTATTCTTTTATTTACAATATAGGTATCTTCGCCTTCTGCGTTGCTTCCGGTTTTTTCTGTTACATAAACATACTGCTCTCCGAATCTGTTTATAACAGCGGATGCCGGAATTTTTACAATATTGTCTTTGCGTTCTGTGATTATCCTGACCTGTGCAAACATTCCGGGTTTTAACATGGAACGCGGATCCGTTACATTAACGCGCACTTCCATTGTGCGTGAAGCAAGATCGACAGTGGGAGATAATTCTGAGATGCTGCCTCTGAAGATTTCTCCGGGCCATGCATCCAGCGTAACTTCACACGGAAGGTTCAGCGCCATTCTGGAAATAAAACGTTCTGCGACAAAAAGGCGTATCTCAAGCCCGCCGCCGCCTGCAATGCGCGCCAATGGAACTGCCTGGCTTACTGTCATTCCCACCTGCGCCGGTATCGCGACAATTGTTCCGCTGATTGGAGCGGTTGCAATATTGTGACGAAATGTCATTCCCGGGCGAGAGGGATCAACTGCCGCTATTTGAGCGCCTCTGTTTACTCTTTGGCCGACAGAAACGAAAACTTCCGTTACTCTTCCTGCAGCTTCCGGATGCACATCTACAGTTGATCCTGCGATGATATCCCCGGAGAAAGTTATGTAATCCTGGATCTGTCCCTGAACTGCCAGAATTGTATTTACGGCAAATACAGGTCCTTCCATAGCAGGTGCTTCCTTATCGTCCCTGCTGCAACCGTAAAATACAATTGCTGTAATTAAAATTGTTAGTAATATTTTTGTCTTCATTAATTTCTCCCTGTAGAAAGTGTGTTCTGAATGTTTCGTCCTCCAAGTGTTCCGAAGGGAACACCGATGGAATATTCCAGGTCTATCAAACCGTTTAAATAATTAAATTGCTGTTCAAGAAGCTGAACCCTTGCCTGCCTTAAAGACTGCTCGGCGCTTTGAACCTGAAAATAATCCTGCAAGCCTGCTCTGTAAGCTTCTTCTGTCAGGCGGTATGCCTGCTCTGCAAGCCTTACAGTCTCTGTCTGCGCCTGCGCGTTTATCCGCGTTCTTTCAAGTGAAAGAACTGTGTTATAAACCTCAATCTCTGTACCGCGAACCATCTGCGCAAGGCCGATATTGGCTGTTGTCAGCTGATCATCAAGGTTTTTGATGCCTTGGGAATCAGTGCTGAAGGGAATCAGGCTGTGCAGACGCAGACCAAGTGTAATGGAAAAGGAGCCGCGATCTGTCCAGTAATTTCCATTGAACCATGAATCCTTCCAAGGATCGCGTATAAAAATCTGATTTGTATTCCAGCTTAAATTCAAATTTGGAGTAAGAGAATAAACCTGCATTTTACGCGCGCTTTCCAGCATTAATATTGTCTGTTTTAATTCCTGAATATCAGGCTTTCTTGAAGCTGCCTGCGTAATCATCTGTGATACGTCAAGGGGAATAAAATCGATACCCCCTGTAACCGGTATAAGTTCAAATTGAGTGTCAAAATCCATTCCAAGGAACATCGCAAACTGCGCCATTGATAATCTTAATCCGTTTTCCACCTGGTCAATAACAGGGCGCATGTTTTCTCTTGCAACCCGCGCCTGCAATAATATCAGTTCCGGCGCAAGACCTGCGTTGAAATTTGCCTGCGCCATTTGCACCTGACGCTCTACATTTGCAAAACTTCCGCGCATTAAAGTTATGTTTTCCTGCAGAAGAAGCATGTTATGGTAGGCTTTGCGTACGTCTCTTTCAAGCTGCGCCTTGGCTTTTTCATAACTTAAAAGGCCTGTTTCATAATCAAGGCGCAGGCGGCTCATGTTTTCAAACATTGCAAGATTCAAATTAAGTGAAACTTGAATATTGCCAATAAGGCGCCATTGAGGAGCATCAAAGGAGTAGGGGTATACTCCGTATATTGTTTCCGCTGGTATACCTAGCATGACCTCAGCCATATCTATAGCTTGCATTCCTGTAATTTTTTGAAGCTCATTATCCCTGTTAAGAATTCCTGCCGCAGTTATACTTGGTATAAACTGATTCCACGACAGCTCCGAGGCGCGTCTTCTTGTCGCAAGACTGGTTCTTGAAGATTCAAGGCTTAAGTTATTTTTTATTGCAAGTTCAACAGCCTGATCAGGCGTTAGCCGAAGAGGTTCCTGTGCCTGAAGCTTTGCAGATAACAGCACAATCAACGCAAGGCAGAAAGGTACAATTAACCTTCCTGCAAGCCATTTGCCTGCTTTAAAATTATTTTTTTGGTTCATAAAACGGCTCCTTCTTTCTGCCCGCATAACGCGCGGCATTTATTCCCGGCATGCAAAGCATCGCCTGGTATGCATGGCATTGTCAGACAGAGCATGCATTCGCTGCGTCTGATTATTTTAGTGTAATGTTTTTCAATCATCGTTTAAAGCCCCCAAGCCCCAATGTAATAAATTTGTATAACACCTGAATGCAATTTTTTTGCACCTGTGAACCGGACGGAATATTTTCGGTTGGATTTGTTAATATATTTATAAGCAGAAATAATATCCTGTGGGATGTCTTTTGTTTTTCCTCTTCAGTGGTGTCGCGTAACGGTTCAATATCGACATCTTCAAACAGCCTGAAAATCCGGGAGTGCTTGTCCGGCTTGCCGAGATCCAGTTTGCGCGTACGAATCCAGTCCATGGTAACAAGTATCTCCGGCCTTGATTTTAAGTATAAAGAAATTGAAAAAATCCCAAGGTATAACTGTTCCGCCGTATTGCCTGACATTTCTATTCCCTGTTTGGCAAATTCGATTATGCGTTTGAACTCCGAAGCAAAGAGACGGCGCAGCATGTCTTTCTTGTTTTTGAAATGTCCGTAAAGGCTGCTTTTGGATAATCCAAGCCTTTTGGCAACCATCTCCATGGAAACATCCCAGGGTCCTGCTTCAGCTACAGCTTCGGCGACAGCTCTAAAAAACGGCTCAGGTTCAAAATCCGGCATTGCCGCAATAACCTTATTTTCCAGTTTGTTAAAATCAAGAGCGGCCTTATCAGCAGAATAACCAAGGCCTTTTTTTATGGTCTTATCTATTGTACCGGTTATATTTTTAATATCCTCATCAGACATGGGCTTTTCCATTTCCTCGTTTGTTTTGCGGCAATGAGACATTAAAAATGTAAGAGTTGCGAATATCATCCTTATCAGCGTGGGGTCGTCCGAGTACTTTTTTTCTACAACAAGCGTAAGCACAGCCATGTCGGCGCCCCGCAGTTTAAGCCGCTCTGAAATTGTACGGCCGTCAATATTTCTTTCATAAATATTCATAAGAGAGAAAATGAGGGCGTATGCGTTCCGCGCAAAATAATCTGCAATACTGGTAATTATTACGGAAATGCCCTTGTCCGCATCCTTTGCCTGCAGCGCTTTTTCAAAGTCCGCGCGGATGGATGCTGCAAAATCATCCAGAAAATGCTCAACCATTGCTTCGTTAAGCGCCTGTTTGCTCTTGAAATGGCGGTAAAGGGCAGGTTTACTTACCTTTAATTCGCCCGCAAGCTGGGAGAGGCTGGTTTTTCTGTAAAAATTGCGGCCCCATACTTTAAAGGCGGCGTTTATAATTTCAATTTTTGTCATGTTTTCTTGTCTGATTAAGTTCACCGCGCAGCGGCAAAAGCTGTTAACGACCGTTCGGTAACATAAATTATAACAAACTGATATATCAAAGGCAACAGTTTATCTTAACTTTTTTTTAGCTTAAATCTGCAGGTTGATGGTTTGTTTCCTGATAGATTTGCATGATTATTTTTTCCATGGGCAGCTCTTTTATCGCAATATCGGAAAAACTGCATCTTCCGCAGAGGTTTTCCATAAAGTCCCCAATGGCAATTTTTGACGTATCAATTTCCAGGGTTATTTCCAGCGGGGATTTCTGTTCAATAATTTTGATATCCTCGGATGCAGCGTCAAAAGGTTTATCCAAAGTAAGTTCGACAATTTTCTTTTCTCCAAGGGTTAACTGCAGCTTCTGCAGTGTGTCGTCAAAAACCTTAACGCCGTGATTTATAACAATAACATGATTGGCAAGCTGCTTGACATCTTCCAAATCGTGCGTTGTAAGAATAAATGTCGTGCCGTCATTATTTATCTTTTTGATAAACTCCCGTATTCTCGCCTTTGCGATGACATCAAGCCCGATAGTCGGCTCGTCAAGAAAAACGATCTTCGGCCTGTGAAGCATTGCCATGATAAACTCGCACTTCATGCGCTCTCCAAGCGATAAAACCCTTGTAGGCTTATGCATCACTTCCTGTATTTCAAAAAGCTCTGCAAGTTCATCAAGGCGCGATTTATAATCCTGCATTGATATTCCGTAAATTGCCCTGTTCATATTGAAGCTGTCAACAGGCGGAATGTCCCAGACCAGCTGTGAGCGCTGTCCGAATACCGCGCCTATTTTCCCCACGTATTTTTTTCTGTTTGCATAAGGGCTGCAGTTCAGCGATTCAATCTCGCCTGTTGTAGGATAAAGAGCGCCGCAGAGCATTTTAATGGTAGTGGATTTACCCGCTCCGTTGGGGCAGAGTATTCCGCAAATGGATCCTTCCTCAACAGAAAAAGAAATGTTATCAACAGCTTTGACAATTACCTTCTTGCGCTTGAAAAAACTTTTTAATGTTTCTTTTACACCGCTTCCCCGCTGATAGGTAGTGTATATTTTCCCGAGGTTCTTTACTGTAATTATATTATTATTCATAAGCTTACCCGCCGACTCCTTCGTATAACTTGACCATATTCAGATACAGCCATATTCCCAAAATCATGAACAATATGCATGGAATTACCGCAAACAGCACAGAAGGATCAAGCCGCCCGAGCAGGGCATTGGCCGGATAAAAACCAATCATGCCGACAGGAATAATAAATGTCGCAATTCCCCTGATTACTTTTGGAAATATCATAAGAGGATATTTTCCGAAGGCAAGAACGCTGTCGAATATTTCCGGTATTCGCGAGTTGCCGACCCATTTAAATGAAGTGGCAGCCATGATCATGTTTATCCCCGCCATGACGGCAAAACCTGCCGCAAAAAGAAGTAAAAATTGAGGGATTGCGATAATGGAAGCAACTTCTATCTGCAAGAGGGAGAATACAAATAAAAAGCTGCCTCCGATTATCAATCCCACGCTCTCCGGATCAAAATTTGATGCAACAAGAAAAAACAGCGGGTTCATCGGTTTAAGTAAAACAATTTCAAAGCTTCCTTCGCGGATATGCTGCATTGTTGTCCATAAAACATTACTGAACATTATGCTTGCAATCCCCTGTGACAGTACAAAAATAGACTGCATCAGTAAAACTTCATAAAAACTCCAGCCGGGAAAACCAGCGCCGCTTGAATAAATCAATATAGAAATCAGGGGGAACAGGGCATTGTAACCAATTGTAATTATTAATGATAATAAAAAATTCAGGCGGTAGGATAATGCCCTTGCCATCGCTGTTTTAACGCATTGCGCATATATTGATAAATACCTTCTCATTCTTTTAGGCTCCTACAGCCGTAAATTGTTTCATTGCAGCCTTGTACATAAGTTCGGATAATAAAAATACTGCAAGAACGGCAATCCCCTGAATCCCTACTATTGCCGGAATTGAAATTTGTATGTCGCCTAACGAATACTGGCCTAGAAATACCATTGCCGGAACATACGCCGTATATTGAAAAGGCAGAAAAAACTGTATTACCTGCAGAGGTTTTGGAAAAAACACAAGAGGTATAAACATGCCGGAAAATATACTGCCCGCAAGCGCGTACACAGCTCTTATTCCTCCTGTTTGTACAATCCAGAATGATGCCATTCCAAGACAGTAGTTGACAAAGAAATTCATTAAATACGCAAGCGCAATAGATAAAATTGTCCAGCCGGCAAAGGCAGGGCGCATATCAATTCCAAAGAGCAGGGTAAAAATTAAAACACATGGAATGAACTCAACAATAAAGCCAAGTATCCTGTGCCCGACTTTCTGTGAAAATGCAAAAAACCTGTGATTCATCGGGCGCAGCGCATAGGTGAGAAACCTTCCGGTTCTTATAAGCATATCAAGGTTCCAGTCTGCAAAATCCATTGTAAGATAGCCTATTAATGCAGTTGCGCCAAAGTAGCGTATCATCTGATGCAAAGAAATTCCGTTGAGCGTTTCTGCGCTGCCGTAAACAGCAGTCCAGATAAAATACTGTACAATAAAATAAACAGGGCCGACAAAGATCGATACCATGGAATGCGTGCGGTATGCGCCCCATTCCTTAAAGGTGACGAATGCAACTGCCTTACAGATATCGATTCTTTGCCTTATCATATTTATAAAATGCCTGACCAAATAATGTTTTGCACGTTGAACAATGCCCGGGAGAACCATCCTTCTTTTGCAAACGGAACAATCCATGCCGCAACAAGTTCTTCTTTTGGATCGATGTATAAAGAACAGGCGCCTGCGCCTTCATGCATATATGTTCCGTCCGAGAATGTAAACGCAGGACCGTTTCGCATATCAAAGCCAACACCGTAGAATCTGTTTTTCTCATTTGCGCCCCAGCAGTAATTTGGATAATCCACGGCGATAGATGTCATTTTTTCTACAGCTTTTCTGCCAAGAATGCGTACGCCGTCCAGTGTGCCGTTAAAGAGCATCATGTTTCCAAAACGGTTTACATCATAGGATGTAGAATCCAAACCGCCGCCTGTTGAAGGAATGTTAAGCGTATCGCCAATCCAGTGAGGCTCAATGGGTTTGCCGTTTATTACATCATTTAAATGTTTTTCTGCATCTTCATCTGTTACTATATACCGTTTTGCCATTTCAGGAGTTAAATCAAAAGCAGTGTCCTTCATTCCAAGCGGCTTGCAGATATAATCTTCGATATATTTATTTGCATGTATACCTGTCAGTTTTTCTATAACAGCTCCAAGTATAACAAAACCAAAACTGCAGTATGCCCATTCAGTGTCCGGTTTTATGCGAAAACCATTTCCTATTGTACCTAACGCAGCGGAGATCCAGTCAAATTCTTTTTTCTTGTCTTCTGCGCAAAGTTTGTATGCATCTTCGATTAATTTCCAGTAATTGGTTTGATATTTATTGTCAAAGCACCCGCCGTCTGAATGCATTCCGGAAGTATGAGTTAAAAGCTGAAACAATGTAACTCCGTTATAGGGCGGGGTATTGAACTGCGGCAGGATTTCTCCCACAGGAACATCAAGCCGTGTTAATCCGTCTTCGGCAAGTTTCATTATTGCAACGGCGGTAAACACCTTGGTTATGGAAGCAATCCATCGGACTGAATCCGCCTGAACGGGAGTGTTATCGTTAGTGCGGAAAGATTTTTTACCGACTCCGCCATGCGCAAAGATCCTGCCCTTGCGGGATATGCAATAAGTAGCGCATTGAATTTCTCCGTCATCCATGAGGCGCTGCAAGTGATTGTTCAGCACATCAATCCGGCCTTCGTTGTAACCAACTTCGTGCGGTTTGCAATCCGTTTTTCCGTTTGTAAATAACATAATTTCTCCTATAAAAAGTCAACTGGGATTTCCCCCAATTTTTATATAAACTGGTATCAACCAGTCTATTTTAATTTAACTTTGCTGCTCTCATCGAAGCAGCCTTTCGTATAATTTTCTTATCTATCATGTAAGTCATGTCAAATTCTGTTTTCTCTCTA
>WQXU01000028.1 GCA_009781635.1 Treponema sp. | reverse complement strand
GTAATATTGGTTAGAATTCCATACGTGTAGAATTGTATACCTCAGAATTCCGCATGTGTGGAATTTAAGGTTATTTTGATCATAAAAAAAGGCTGCCCAAGAATTACTTCTCGGACAGCCCCTTCAGAGTGCCAGACACCAGTCAGTGGTGCCTGATACTAATTATTACCTGTAACCCTCAACTACGATGGTGTCGATGATGAAGGCGGGAACTACTGCTCTGTCTCCCCATGCGTTGGCTGTTACCCTAAATTCAGCAGGCGGAGTTGCTCCATAAGTCCATTCTAAATTAAAGTCAAATATACCGCCCTCATTTTGGTATGAATCCTGTGCACTAGCCAACTCCATTCGTCCATTTCCTCCTTCAACTCCTAAATCGACTCTCCCTGTAACAGTTACCTTGTCTCCGGTCTGAAGCTCTAAACCTGTAGGACCAATATCAATATCTACTCCATGCCAGTTTTCGGTTCTTCCTGTCATTTGCAAGTACAAACCTCCGCCATAATTTATCCAATCTAAACTGGCTCCGGAATTAGAAAGCGGTCCTACAGCGGTGAATGCTCCTTCAGTTATATTTTCCGCTTCGATAAAATCTTCCATGGTGAACAGTGTTGTCCAATCGCCTTGCGCAGGCTCTGGCCGGAAAATCACCAGGTCATCAATACTGAATGCAAGATCTCCGAATCTTTCGGCAAAGGTGCTTTCACCCATACTCCAGCCATTAGGTGCTATTCTAAGCCCGTTTTCAATGTCTCCGGCAGTCAGAATGTGAGTGAAGGTAAAGGGAGTTGCAGGTACGCTATATTGTGATCCAGGTGTAACAGCTTCATCGCCTAAACCAGCCCCGCCGCCGGCGTTAATATGCGCAAGTTCCAGCCGGCTGTCTGCTATTGTGCCTGTGGTTCGTCCTGTTGCGCGTAACATATCGCCTGCCTCAATGTCATGAAAACCGGCCGGCAGAACTCTTAAACCAGATGAGTTATTCGCAATGTTATGAACATACACGATATCGTCTTCAATAACAAAGTCTGCAGTGCCGACTGCACCGAAATAGCCGGAGCCTATTAAAGAGGCCATGGTTTCGCCGGCTATAACATTCAGCTCTAAGCGATTAAGTGATCCTTTAGGTCCCAATAATGCTATTTCCGGCTCGCCAGTGCTCTTTGGTCCCATATCCTCAACCGCAATCATATTGATGCGGAAGGGCATCAGATTATTATTGGTTGATATGCGAACTCTGGTATTTGATGTTAAAAAATCATCCGGAACATTCCATACAAGTTCAAATGTACCGGCTTCACCTGTTACATCGTCATCAGCAAACCAATCATAATCCTCTATAGTTTGAATCAAAATCATTTTTGCATCTGCAGGCGCTGTTCCAATTGCATTTCCGCGTACTGTTATTCTGTAATTATTTGCATCAAGGTCTACGCCGAATTCTTCAATCAGATTCCATTCACCTGTAAACACGATGTCAATACCGGCCCAATTTTCTTCGCGCTCTGTAACATTTATTCCGTCATCAATTTTATAGAACGTTGCGTTGTCGCCGGTTGTTTCCAGGGGGCCGCCGAGGTATTCAGTAAAAATATTCTCTGCATTAACCGGGCCGAATTGGTGAGTTGCCAAAGACCATACTACATCACCTGTTGGTGTAAATGCTGCAGGTTCGGTACTCCAGCCGGCAGGATCGGGAACTGGTTTTGGTCCCAAATCCTCAACTACAATAAGATTGATGCGGAAGGGCATTAAATTACCGGCATTGGTTTCAATGCGAATACTATCACCTGCGAAATCTTCCAGAACATTCCATACAAGTTCAAATGTATCAGCAAAACCTGATACATCTGTATTATCTAACAAGGTATATGGAGATTCAGTTTGAATCAAGATCATTTTTGCATCGGCAGGCACTGCTCCAATTACATTTCCGCGTACTGTTATTCTGTAATTATTTGCGGCAAGGTCTACGCCGAATTCTTCAATAAGATTCCATTCGCCTGTAAACACTATGTCAACACCGGCAGTATTCTGTTCGCGCTCTGTAACATTTATTCCGCTGTCTATCTTAAAGAAATCTGCGTTGCCGATTTTTGCAAGTGGACCGCCAATGTAATTAGTAAAAATATTCTCTGCATCAACTGGGCCGAAATAGTGATTCGCCAATGAATATACTATGTCTCCTTCCGGCGTAAATGCTGCAGGTTCGAAAGCCCAGCCGTTATCTCTTTCGCCCATATCTTCTACAACAATAAGATTGATACGGAAGGATGCTGCTGCGTCACTTAATTGAATACGAACACTATCCTGGAAATTATACGGAACATCCCATACAAGCTCAAATGCACCAGCTTCACCTGTTACGGTTTGATCGGTAAGCACGTTATATTGGCTTGCATTTCTCAGTTCCATTTTCGCAGAGGGAGCTGCTGTTCCAATTACATTTCCGCGCACCGTTATTCTGTAATTATTTGCGGCAGGGTCTACGCCGAAATTCGCGATAAGGTTCCAATCACCTGCAAATTGGAGATCAACAGCGTCGTAGTCATTTGTACGATCGGTAATATTTAAACCGCCGTTAATATCAAAGAATTTTGGGCTGCCGGCTTTTGTCAAGGGGCCGTTAAGGTAACCTGTTATCTGGTTTTCTGCATTTTTTTCGCCGAATGTGTGAGTTGCTAATGACCATTTTACAATCCCTGTCGGTGTAAATTCTGCAGCTTCGGTATCCCAGCCGGGTTCGGGGCCTTGTTCAGTAAGCTCTTCCACTACAATTAAATTGATGCGGAAGGACATTAGATTACCGGCATCGGTTGTGATGCGAATAAGATCACCATCGAAATTTTTCGGGATATCCCATACTAGTTCAAATTCGCCGGCTTCACCTGTTACATCCTTATTGTCAAGCCATTCATAAGTTTGACTAGACAGAAGCATTTTTGCGTTTGCAGGAGGTGTTCCTATTACATTTCCGCGGATTGTTATTCTGTTATTCTCTGCAAGGTTAACACCCCAATGCTCAATAAGGTTCCATTCACCTGTAAATAGGATGTTAAGATTAGCCCAATCCTGCTGGCGCTCTCTGACGTTTATTCCGTTTGCTCCCCTTACAAAGAACTTTGCATTACCAGCTTTATCTAAGGGGCCGCCAATCCAGTCTATTAATTCTTGCTCTGGGTTTAATGGGCCAAATATGTGATTTGCTATTAAAGAATATTTTACAGTCCCTTCCGGCGTAAACGCTGATGCCGCAGTATCCCAGCCGGCTGCTTCCAATTCAGGCTCGGGTGGAAGTTCGCAATCGCATTGATATGTGGGATTTCCGCAAGCAGTACAATCAACTCCTATCCAGTTAAAGTCAACGTAGTAAGTTGTATCCGGGCTGTTATTATCCCAGGTACTCAAGTATAAGAATGGAGTGATACTATTTGGTGTCCCTGTCCATTCACCCTGAATCTGGTGCCATCTGTTCGCTCCGGCGTCTAATAATACTTCGACTGGAGTATATTCACCCTGGTTTATCTGCCAGCTCAGTGTTCCCGCTGCTCCGACACGTTTAATACTTGCTCCGAATCTAACGGTAATCTCTTTGGAACTGCCTTTAATCAGATCCATAGCTGGTTTTAAAGGTATCATAGCTACAGCCCATTCGCTTGTACCATTGAGATTCTCAACTTTCAATACATTGGTTCTATTACCGACATTTATTACTTCGTAGTCTTTTGAACTAGTCATATCAAAATAACCGCGAGGATTAAATGCTTCGAATGCTTCGTATTCCTCTACAAGTTCTTCCTCTACTTCTTCGCCTTCAATAGATACCGAGAAATTGGCAATGAAAACATCGACTGCTTTTTTCTCATTGTAGTTTTCTCCGTTCTCATCCAGTCTAAGCTGCATTTCCGAAAGATAAAGAACATTGCCGGTTCCTTTTAACTGAACCGTAAAATTTGTTGTTGATTCAAAACGATGCCATACAAATTTTTCCTTGGTATCCCAGTCGGCGTTTGCGTTGCTTTCAGCTGACATGTCACCTGTTATATTCGGGTATTCTCCGTCATTGGTAATCTGCCATACAAACCGGGAATCGGCGTTAACCATATAATCCATGGAAAGATTAATGGTTATCTCTTTTCCTTCAAATCTGCTTAAATCGTAGCTTAAGTAGCTCCAGTCATGGTTGGAAGGTATTCTAAGCACATTGTTTTTGTCTTCGTAGCTGGAATATACAAGTCCTCCTCTTGTAGATGGTATAAAGACATGTTCGTCTAACAATGTACCTTCTATAAAAGGTGTTGGGGGAACAGTTTGAGTTCTTGTTAATCTGTTGTCTTCCCATGTTAATTCGGTTAAGAGATCGGCTCCTTCCGGAGTATCACTGGATTCTGTTCTGCCTACAAGAAGATAATTTCCGTCTAATTTGAATGCGTCCTTTCTGTATTTCTGGTAGAAATAAGGAAAATCTCCAAAGAGTGAGACCCAATGAGAACCGGTGGATTTTCCCGGTGTTTCTTCAACCTGTGCCATAGCTGCATATCTGTCAACTAAGGCTCTCCAATTGTCGCTGCCCCAGTTTTGAGGAAGAATCTTGGTGCCGTCTTTCCATCTTGCATATTCATCGATCCAGTCAATCCACCAGGTTGGTTTGTCTGTATCTATTTTTGCTATATCTGTGAAATCAAATACAACCCTGCCGGCTACTGAACCGTCGGGATTTTCTTCGACGCCTTCAAAGAAACAGGTGTAACCTTCCACACTCCATGAATCGTGTCTGTTTATGTACAATACAACGGTAAAGGCATCTATTGCATAGTAGTAATTACCGGGCAGTATTACATCGAATTCAGAGAATCTGATTTCATCCTGTCCCCACCAGATACCCCATATATCTTCGGGTATACCGCTGTCAAGATCATCATAGATTTCTTCATCTTCTTCTATATCAAAATCATCGGGCGCTTCCTCGGATGATTCAACGCTTACGTCTACTTCAATACTTTCCCATACGCCGCCTGTTCCTCTTACCTGAACAATGGCTTTCCCCTCGTTTGGTTTGGCTAAATCGCCGGAAATATTATAGCGTAAGAAGCTTGCCGCCGCAGAAAGAACATAACGACCTGTGCTTGGCTCGTAATTGCCTCTTAATCTGAAGGTAATATCGCCGTCTATCAGCAAGCCTTCAAGCTCAACTGTTGTTAAAGATCGAGCAGACCTGCCCCACCTTGTTGAGGCGGACGGGTCATCTTCAATTGCGCTTGCAAAAAATCTTGCTTCGCCGCTTGCATCATCATTTTGTGATGCGAATGTACCGGAAATGGTAAATACAGGATCGGGTTCGCCAGGACCATCAGGACCATCTCCGCCGCCACCGCCGCCAGGGGGGTCACCGCAGGCAGCCATTGAAAATGCGAGTATTACTGCAAGGGCAATAAACCCGAGTAATTTAAAAGACTTTTTCATAAAAACTCCTTACTACATAATATTTAAAAACCTCTGCTCCCAAATCACAGAGGTATTTTCACATGGGAAATTAAAAATGTTAAAATTGTCGTTTTTATCGTAAAATAAGCGGGGGGGGGGTGTTCTGATCAGAAAAAGAGTATTATTTTTTGGAACAACTCTATTAATCATGGCTAGAAAATTTAAACACAGAATGAGAGTATTGTCAAGTTTCATTATCTTGTCTCTTTAACACACAGTTTTTCCGGCAAAAAATATGCTTTCATGTGATTTTTATAACAAAATCATATAAGACAATATATACCGGGAAAACAAGAAAAACAACATATATTATTTAATTATGTTTTAAGGGATTTTTGATTCGTAGAGCGGTTTTATATTAGTATTTCTTTTATATCCTCACGGGAGAGTCCGGTAATGTCAGAGATAAACTCCAGTGTAGCTCCTTTCGATAAAGCATTTCGGGCTATCATGGTTTTAACTTCATTAATTGCATGAGCCTGCTCCCACTTGGCTTGCTTGTACCTAAAGTAAGCGTCAAATTCATCAGCGCTCATTGTTGTTACATTAACCATACGCTCATCTGCTGCCTTAATAGCTGCATCCATATTTATTGCCTCCTCTAAATGCTCCGCAGAGCTGTTCCTGTTCAGCCATGCAAGCCACCGGCACAGGGGATCATCCAGTTTGCCTTTTCCTTGCTTTCTGTATTTTACCATGTTTATGTAGTGAATTTCCAGCGCTTTTGATAAAACAAAATCATGTTCCGTATCTTCCCTAAGATGAAAGCAGCTATGAAAATTTTTAGTGGCAGGAAAATTATAGTTAACGATATTTATTGCAATCAAATCCGGCAACTTGTTATAATTATCCCCAAATTTTAATATCCTGTTGTATTCTCTGCTAAGGTAGAACAAGCTGCGTCTGTTCATGTTGTACCTGTCATCCAGTTGGACTTCAATGTTAACCATTGCGCCGGTGGGCAATTGCGCTTTTACATCCAATGTGCATGACTTGCCGCCCATGATTTCTGCCATGTATGAGGTATTTTCCAGGATTTCTACAGAGACAAACTTGTCATCTCCTTTTTTTCCCAGAACCGCGTTGATAAAGCTCAAAAGTTGAACCTCATCTCCTGTTTCTCCAAACACCTTATAAAAAATAAAGTCATCAAGAGGGTCAAGCCGTGTGTCAATTATGTTTTTCATAATATTATATGGCGCAGACTTGCAATTTTGCTTTAGTGAAAAAAAGAAAAATAACTAAAATATTAATTAATCCTTTAATTTTCCCTTGTCTCTGAAGCTCCAGAATGAGCTCTCGGAAAAAATTATGTGATCCAGAAAGTGCAGTCCCAGGATCCGCGCTGCCTGCAAAAGGCGTTCTGTTATTTCATCGTCTTCATCCGAGCTTGCAAGCTGGCCGGACGGATGGTTATGTGCAACGCAGAAGGCGGCGGCTCTGTCCTGGATAATATCTGCAAATACTTCCCGCGGGTGGACAATGGTCTTGTTCACAAGGCCAATGGTTACAATCCTTACCGCAAGCACCTCATGAGCGCCGTTAAGAGAAATGCTTATAAACTTCTCCTGCTTGCGGTCGGCAAAATGGCGGACTAGCATAAATATATCGGCAGGCTGCCTTATGCGCGCAGAGAATGAACCGTAGCGCCTTCTTCCGAACTCCAGCATTGCAGCAACGGCGCATGCCTTTGATTGCCCAAAACCTGACAGGCGCGATATTTCATTTACAGACGGAATGTCATTGTTCTTATCCAGTAAACTCAGTAAATCGCCTGCAAGAGCTTTTACATCCTTTCCCTGAATGCCCGTGTTTAAAAGGATTGCCAAAAGTTCCTCGTCGGAAAGGGATGCAGGCCCTCCTGCCAGCAGTTTTTCTCGCGGTCTTTTTTCCGGCGGAACACTGGCGAAAACGCCCTTGTGACAAGGCCTTGTTTTATCGTTTTTCTTCATGTATATATATGGCGCGAGCATGCGTGGCGCTTTATCGAAATAGCAGAAATTGCAAACAATTTTTGCCGAAAATTAGTGTATGAGACGATATTTATTTTTTACGGTGATGCCTCTTATCATCATTTTATCCGCCTGCGCCGGAGTTCCGCCGGAAACAGAAATAAAACATGAGCCTCCCGTGTATATTATGGGAGAAGGAAAGGTCAGCATGGATAAACTTGCAGGCTTTCTTGCGCAGAATAATCCCGGGTTTGCAGACACAGATGCGCGGATGATGGCAAGGCTGTATATAGAAGAAGCTTCATTCGAAGGAGTTAACCACGATATTGCCTTTGTTCAGATGTGTCTGGAAACAGGTTATTTAAGATACGGCGGAGATGTAAAAAGAGAGCAAAACAATTTTGCAGGTCTTGGCGCAGTCGGAGGCGGAGAGCCGGGTCTTTCCTTTCCCGATCCGCGCACGGGAGTACGCGCGCATATCCAGCATTTAAAAGCCTATGCCTGCGATGAACCTTTAAATCTTGCCCTTGTTAATCCCCGCTTCAGGTTTGTGCGCAGGGGAATAAGCCCTAAATACGAGGGGCTTGCAGGAACATGGGCTGCCGACAGACAGTATGCAGTAAAGATCGAAAATATTTTAAAACGTCTTTACGATTTTGCGTTCTAACGAAGGGGGCCGCGGTATTGATTCATGCCAAGGCTGTCCAGCCGTTTTTGGTGAGTAACAAGGCGGCGGGAAAAATCATCAAAGTCCCTGTTTTCACGCGGTGTCCATACGCCTTCTGCAATTGCGCATAACCTTGGGAAGATCATGTACTCTGCAATTTTTCCCGCGTAAATAAGTTCCGACCACAAATTGCACTGCCCGCCGAGAATAAGAGAGGAATCGATATCCTTCATTTCCGGTGTTATTGGATCCATCGAATAACTTTTATATACGGATGAAACTCCGCTGTAATTCTGCCCGGGTTCCTCCGGATCCTGCATATGTTTCCAGTCAAGATAGCAGCCGCTTGAGTTAGGCGCCATTATTACACGGTGTCCCAGAGAGCTTGCGCGTACTCCGCCTTTTTCTCCCTGCCATGACATTACAACTGCTTCTTTTGGAAGCCTGTATTTTTCGCAGTCGTTTAATATCTCATCCCAGCCTATTGCGGTTTTACCTCTTTGCCAAAGCATCTTTACAAGTTTTTGCGTTATAAAGCTTTGCAGATACTTCGGTTTTTCAAGGTTTAATTCCAAAAGCCTTCTTTGGCATTTGGGACATGCCTGCCAGCGGTTAAACATAACTTCATCTCCGCCGATATGCACCCACTGCGAGGGAAAAAGTTCTGATAATGTATTAAAGACTTCTTCGATTAATTCAAAAATTTTGTCATTCCCCGCGCACAGGACATCTTCAAAAATGCCGAAACGATCTTCTACCCTGTAAGGCCCGCCTGTGCAGCCAAGGCCGGGGTAGGAAGCCAAGATGGCGCTTGCATGTCCCGGCAAATCAACTTCGGGGATAACTTCGATATGACAGGATTGGGCATAGCTAACAACCTGCCGGATTTCATCTTCTGTGTAAAATCCTTCTGAGTAAACCTGTCCCTGCAGCCTGTTGTTTATTCTGCGGGAGCCAATTTCCGTAAGCAGCGGGAATTTTTTCACAGGAAGCCGCCAGCCCTGATCGTCTGTCAGGTGCCAGTGAAAACGGTTGATATGATGCAGCGCAAGCACATCTATAAGGCGTTTAATAAACGCAACAGAGTAGAAGTAGCGTGAGCTGTCAAGCATAAATCCCCGCCATGAAAACCTTGGGTAATCATTTATTTCCGCACAGGGCAGCTTTATTATGCCGTTTTTAAACTCTGAAAGAAACAACTGTCTTAATGTCTGCTCTCCGTTAAAAAATCCGCAAGGCGATGAGGCTTCAAGTACAATTTCATCTTTGGAAATGACAAGCTTGTACGCTTCTTCCAAAAGAGAGGCTTCTTTTTTTCTGACAGAAGGAAGTCCTTCCGATGTAAAGAAACCCTGCGTGTATTTTATTGATGCCGGTTTTGGAATGATTGACAGCGCGGCTTTTTCATTATCTCTGCAATTTTCCACTAAAATATTTCCGTTACGTGCTGAGGACGCAGGGTAAATACGCGCTTTAAAGTTTCCAGATTGCTATTAACTTCCAGCCCTTCCCTGCGCGAATACATGGCGTTTTCAAGGGATCTGTAACCTGTTACAAGCTGGCTTAAGGTTAAAATATCGCAGGAAATGTCCGCGTCTTTTTGCGTTCTGGAAACCTTAACGCCTTCAGGAGCGAATTGAACAAGATATTTTCCGCTGTTAGCTGAAATGTTTTCATCTTCCGTTTCAATTACATATTCGCCTTCGCCGGAGCGGCGCATAAGTTCCAGGGCAGTTTTTACATTTACAATTCTTGTCATGTCTCTGGGTTTTGTTTCATTTTCTACAGACCAGGCATCGCCAATCAAATCATAGGGATCGATGAATACAGGGGCCATCCATTTTAAATTCTGGAATTGCGCGGAAAGACCTGAAACTATGCCAAGCGCTCCGTAAAGACCCTTTATACCGGTAAAGGCAAGTTCTATTACAGACATATTGTGATCCCCGTCTTCTATTATGTCCTTATATTTTATATAACTGCCCGCCTTGCCGTTTTCATCCTTCCAGAGGTAAAGGTAAGTGCCGGTTGAAAAAGGATCTTCCCTTGTAAAACATTTCCAGGCGCGATCCAAGGGCCAATAATCCCTGTGTATTCCGTGATTTAAACTGGCTATATAACTTGAGTGAACTTCCGCAAGAAGAGATGTATCGTCTCCGGGAAATATCTGAGTAAAGGTGCCGCTTGATTTTATTTCGGATAAGTCGCCTGTGCTTATCGATATATTATTCCTTGCGCATGCAATTTCGTATCCGAACTTGCGGTAGAAATCGTGGTTAAAAGGAGTAAGGTTTGAAAAAACTACGCCCTTTTCGTATGCTTCCGGTAAAAGCTTTTCAAAAATACGCCTGACAAGTCCGCCTTTGCGTGCCTCCGGCAGTGTTCCAACTCCGCTGATCCCCGACATTTTTACACTGTGTCCGTCAAACCGCATAAGATACTCAATCTCTGTCATTCCGGCAAGAAGTTTTTTACCGTCAAAAACTCCCCATGCCCAGCCGGCGGGATGACCAAGCGGATCAGGTTTTTGATTTTCTTCTTTTGAATAATCCTTGCGCTGGTTGTAAACTACTGTATGTATTCTGCTTAACTGGAGTAAATCATCGTTCTCCATTCTGCGTATCTCTGTCATAAATTCTCCCTGGATAGGTTTACATTATAGACTGTTTTCTTCATTTGTGATACTATTTTTTTAATGAGTAAGTCTAAATCTTTTCAGGTTGATCAGAAAGTGGTTTACCCAAGCCAGGGCGTAGGGGTAATTAAATCCATAATTCAAAAAAAGTTTAAAGATTCCAAAATACCGTACTACGTCATTTATATCGAAGTTACCGACATGACAATAATGGTTCCTGTTGATAAGGCTTTTGAACTTGGAATACGTCCGACAGTTTCCAGAGATGAAGCGATGAAAGCTCTTGAGCTTATCAGCGAGGATTACGATCCCATTCCCTCCGACTGGAAAATGCGCTATCAGATGAATCTGGAACTTCTTAAAAAGGGCAGCATCAGGGATATTGCAGTTATTGTCCGTTCCCTGTACCACCGCAGCAAGGTAAAAGAGCTGCCCATCCTTGAACGCAAATTGTATGATTCAGCCTTAAAACTGCTGGTAGATGAAACATCAATTTCGCTTCGAAAATCCAAAGACGAAGTTGAAAACATGGTTTTTGCCCGTTTGGAACTTGAGAAGTGAATGACACACAGGGAATAGCAGTTGTAATTTGCGCCGCAGGTAAATCTTTGCGCATGGGCGGCATAAAAAAAGAGTTTCAGAAATTAGACAATAAAGAAACAGTGCTTGCATCCTCTGTCCGCGCCTTTGCAGGTTTTTCGTCTGTAAAAATAATAGTAATTTCCATTCCTGAAAATACAGAAGCCGAAGCACGCAAGGCTTTGTTTCCGGAGTGCTTTGAATGGCAAAGACCGAAAATTATGTTTGTAAACGGGGGAAGCTCCCGCCGCGCTTCTGTGTTTAACGCACTTTTACTTCTTGCTGGTTTTAACCCCTGTTATGTGCTAATACATGACGGCGCAAGACCCTGGGTAAGCTCTTCTCTTATCGGAAAAATAATTGATAATGTTAAAATACATGAGGCTGTCATTCCGCTTCTTGCGCTGTCAGATACTCCAAAGGAATGTGATTCACCCTTATCTGAGCAGGGTGTAAATTTTATAAAGAACCATCTTAGGCGGGCGAACACGGGCATCGCGCAGACTCCCCAGGGATTTAATTTTCCTAAAATTTTGCACGCGCACGAAAAAGCAAATGAAACTGAAGAAGAGTATACAGACGATGCTGAGATTTGGGGCAGGTTCTGCGGACCTGTAGCTGTTATACCCGGGGAATATGAAAATAAAAAGATTACCTTTGCGGAGGACTTAGTTTGAGCTTGATAAAAATGGTTTTTTTTACATTGGCACTTTGCTCATTTTTATCATGTACGCGAAGTGAACCTGCGCAATCTTCATCATTAATAAACTGGTCCGGGGCGTATCCTGCGGCTATTCTGCAAAGCGGAGAGCATCCGCTTTGGTTTTTGCTGACGGAAGACGGCCCTGTTCATATCACAGCAGTTGAAGATGCCGCCGCAATCTACGCGCTTGTTCCATGGCCCTATGCCCTGCATATACGCTTTATGAATGAAAAAGACGGACATATTGTTATGGCCGTAAACCGTGACGGCTTTTTAAAACTCGGCCCCTATAAAACAGGCTCGCATGATCTTGCCCTTTACCGTTTTCCCGCGCAGGCATGGCAGCAGTACACTGTAGGAGGCCTTGTTTATTTTGATGATCTGCCTGCAGCTGTCATTTATCATGACAGGCGTTTTTTAATTTCTGACACTCCTTCATCATGGCCAAGGATATGGTCATTTAACATGAACTCCAATATTCCATTTCCTGCGGATATTCCTGTCTTACGGCAATTCCCGCATGAAGAAGGCTGGGATATTGATACCCTTCGCCTTGCAGAAAACGGCTTCTATTATTACAGGGCTGCAAGAAGAAACGCTCTGCAGCCGGAAGTAAGAATTTACCGTACTGCAAGTCTTGCGCAGGACGGCCAGGAAATATCTGTTGAAATGTTTTATAACTCTGCTCCCCGTGAAAATATTATTTCTCATCCTTCTCTGCCGCGCCTGCCTGAGGGTTTTGTCTACACGGGAACCGGCAGAACTGCAAACAGTTTATTCGCATCATGGGAAGAACAGGAAGATTACAGCATAGGCGCAGCAGGTTTTGTGGTTATAAAGCATTAGGCTACCTTAACATTTATATTTAATTCATGTAAAATTACCTCATGGAAAAGCTTAAAATTCTTGTTCCCAAGGGAAGAATTTATGAAAATGTAAGCCGTCTGTTTCTGGAAGCCGGTTTTCCGATTTCACTTGCAGACAGAACTTACCGTCCTGCAATGGGAGCTCCCTGGCTGGATGCAAAAATAATGAAACCCCAGAATGTCGGGGAACTTCTTGAACTTGGAAGCCATGATGCCGGTTTTACAGGCATTGACTGGATAACGGAAAGCGGCGCTGACGTTGAGGAAATACTCGACCTTGGTTTTGATAAGGTAAAAATTGTCGCAGCCGTTCCGCAGGATTATAATGATGCAAAGCTTCTTTCAAAAAAACTTGTTGTAGCAACCGAATATGTAAATATCGCGGAAAACTGGCTTAAATCGTCAGGTTACCAGTACCGTATTCTGCGCACATACGGAGCAACGGAAGTTTTTCCGCCGGATGATGCGGACATGATTATTGACAATACATCATCAGGGCAGACGCTTAAGGATAACGGCCTTAAAATAATGGGCGTTCTGCTTGAATCGTCTACCAGGTTTGTCGCATCACGGGCTGCGCTTGAAAATCCGCAGAAACGCAGCCGTATTGAAGAGCTTGCAATGCTGTTCCGCGCAGTTCTGGACGGCCGTGATCGCGTAATGCTGGAAATGAATATTCCAAAAGAGCAGTTTGAATCGCTTGAAAGCCTTCCTGCAATGCGCAGCCCAACAATTGCCCAGCTTTACGGTGATGCCGGCTATGCGGTAAAAATTGCAGTTAACAAAAATGAAGTTCCCGAAATGATTCCCAAACTGAAAAAACTCGGCGCTCTTGACATTGTCGAATACGATCTGCGCAAGGTAGTGCAGTAGGGGCAAATTATGAACAGAATTGCAGAGATTAAAAGAAAAACAAAGGAAACTGACATTTACATAAAGCTTAACCTGGACGGAACAGGAGATGCGAAACTTGACTATCCTGTGGGTTTTATGTCGCACATGCTTAACACATTTGCACGTCACGGACTTTTTGACATCGAAGTTTCCGCCATGGGGGATTTGGAAGTTGACCAGCATCACCTTGTGGAAGATACGGGGATTGTACTTGGGCAGTGTTTTGCAAAGGCGCTGGGAGACAAGAAGGGTATAAAAAGAAACGGAAGCTGTCTTTTTCCCATGGATGAATGTCTTGCAAGAGCGGCCGCAGACTTAAGCGGCAGGCCGTTTTTGTATTTTGACGGACAGCTTTGCGGCTCTCCTATAATTTCAATGCCGGATGCGGCTGCACCCAGCGATTTTCAAACGGATGTAATAGAAGATTTCTGGCAGGCCTTTGTATCCTCCTGCGGATGTAATCTGCACCTTGAAGTTATCCGGGGCAGAAGCGATCATCACAAAATAGAAGCCATGTTTAAAGCTGCGGCAAGGGCCTTGCGCGCAGCCTGTGAATATGATGAGCGCGCAAAAAATATAATTCCTTCAACAAAGGGTTTTCTGCCGGGATTTGATTCGCCCGGAGTGCTTGTTTAATTCTGCTCTTTAAAAAAAATTATTTTTTTTGTAAAATATCTCGGAGGAATTATATGAGCATAAAGAGAATAATCCCCTGTCTTGATGTAGATGAGGGCAAGGTTGTAAAGGGAGTTAAATTTGAAGGTATAAGGGATGTCGGTGATCCTGTGGAATTTGCGCGGCGCTATAATGCAGACGGCGCTGATGAGCTTGCTTTTCTTGACATCGGCGCTTCCCATAAAAGCCGCGCAACAATGCTTGATATTGTAAAAAAAGTTGCGGCAGAAGTTTCCATACCGTTTTGCGTTGGCGGTGGAATCCGCACAATAGATGACATGCGCGATACCATGAAAGCAGGCGCTTCCAAGGTGTCTGTCTGCACTTCCGCCCTGAACCGCCCCGATCTGTTACGTGAAATGGCAGACGCATACGGCAGCAAGTGCGTTGTGCTTTCGATTGACGCAAAGCGCGTTGAAGGCGGCGGATGGCATGCTTTTTCCTGCGGCGGCAGAAAAGACACAGGGCTTGATGCCGTACAGTGGGCAGTTCGCGCAGCTCAGCTTGGCGCTGGTGAAATTCTTGTTAATTCAATTGACGCAGACGGAACAGGCGCAGGCTACGATCTGGAGCTTACGCGCCGTATAATAAATGCGGTTAATGTTCCTGTGATTGCATCCGGCGGCGCAGGAAATCTTGAGCAGATAGCCAATGTTCTTTTAAGCACAGCAAACCCGGAAATGGATACCCCTGATTCAGAAGCGCCGGGAGCAGATGCTGCGCTTGTAGCTTCCATCCTTCATTTTGGAAAGACAAGTATTCAGGAAATAAAAAAATACATAGAAGAAAAGGGTGTGCGCGTAAGGCGGTAACGCTATCTGTCCTGATAGCGTTCAAGAAATCGTTTTAATCTGTCGCTGGAAGGATTGTCAAGCAGCTGCGGAGGTCCATGCTCAACCATCATTCCCTCGTCTATAAAAAGGATTGTATCTGCAACCTGGCGCGCAAACTGCATTTCGTGCGTTACAATTATCATTGTTGTGTTTTTGACAAGAGCGGACTCTGCCGTTTGAGGCTGTGAAGGTTCTGCAAGGCTGCGGATAACTTTTAACACTTCCCCTGTTAATTCAGGGTCAAGCGCGGAAGTGGGTTCATCAAAACAGAGAATATCGGGTTTTAAAGCCAGGGCTCTTGCGATAGCAACACGCTGCTGCTGTCCGCCAGACAATTGATGAGGATAAAAATCACGCTTTGCAAGAAGACCGATTTGCTCCAGAAGCTGCATGCCTTCGCTATGTATTTCTTCTATTATTACCTTTTTATTTTTTCTGTAGTCCGGTAATTTTTTGGCGGCCAGTTCACGAGCAAGCACCACGTTTTTAAAAGCAGTATACTGGGGAAACAAATTGAAGGATTGAAATACAAGTCCAAAGTGCAGCCTCTTCTGCCGGAGAACGGCTCTGTCATAATGTTTTTTATCTTCACAGTCAAGCAAAGTCTTCCCGCGTACGGTAATCCGGCCTGCATCGGGTTTTTCCAGAAAGTTTAAACAGCGCAAAAGAGTTGTTTTTCCGCTTCCGGAAGCTCCGATAATGGCAAGCACTTCCCCTTCATTCAGGGTAAAGCTGATATCCTTTATGACTTCCGCAGAGCCGAAACGTTTGGTGATTTTTTCAACTTCCAGTATTGTCATTTTATTACGCCCTGAAGTAACTTAATTTTTCTTCTATAAACCCAAACAGCAGCGTAAGGATTCCGACAAATATCAGATAGAACATTCCGGTGTAAAACAGGGGCCAGATAAAACCCCTTGCCGCAAGAAATTCCGCTTCTCTTATAATTTCGATAACCATTACTACGCGGGCAAGAGCTGTGTCCTTTACAAGCGTAATAACTTCGTTTGACATTGGGGCTGTAATTCTTTTAATAACCTGAAGGAGTACGATCCGGAAAAAAATCTGCGATTTTGTCATTCCCAGAACCTGTCCCGCTTCGTACTGGCTCCGGGAAATACTTTCGATTCCGCCGCGGTATATCTCGCTGAAATAACAGGCGTAATTAATGGAAAAGGCAATTATTGCTGCGTTAAACCTTGTTGATATAGGCGTGCCGAATAAAAGCCCCGGCACATAAAAAATAATTAAAACCTGCAGCATTAAAGGAGTGCCGCGGACCATCCATACAATAATCTTTACAAAAAGACGCAGAGGGGTGAACTTTGACATGGAACCGAAAGAAATTAAAAGACCAAGAGGAAGAGAGAATACAAGCGTCAGTGCGAACAAAAGAAGGGTGGTTTGAAATCCGCCCCACAATGTCGATGTGACATTCCAGAA
The DNA here is from genome assembly GCA_009781635.1 of Treponema sp. Classification (GTDB taxonomy): domain Bacteria; phylum Spirochaetota; class Spirochaetia; order Treponematales; family Breznakiellaceae; genus WQXQ01. Next base: position 13,819 of record WQXU01000028.1, on the reverse strand, counting down.
ACTCAAATGTTTTTCCTTGCGCTAAAAAGCCCGGGAAGTATATGACCTTCCCGGTTGATTTGTTTATCTTCCGAAATTCCTGTCTATTACAAGTCTTTCTTCAAGGCCGTATTTGCGGGCTATCTGGTAAAGCGTGCCATCCTCATAAAGTTCCGCTATCGCAGCATTGACTTTGTCCCTAAGAGGGTCTCCTTTCCGGAAACCAATCGCATAAACCTCGTCGCCAAGACTGATGTCTGCGATTACAAGGTCAGCGTAGTCGCCGGAACCTGTTATCTGATTCGCAAGTATTATGTCAATTATGGCTCCGTCCGATGCGCCTGCTTTAACTTCCATGAAGGTATTTATCTGAGCAGGAGCGCCGATGATTCTGCCGCTGTCGCCGACAAGATTTCTGGCCTTTGTCTCACCTGCCGAGCCGGCCTCGACTGCCAGTGTTTTACCGGATAAATCCTGAATGGATCTGAACTCTGATGCTCTCTCGGCCCTGACAACAACGCACTGTGTGTTGAGCATATAGCTGTAGCTCATATCGCATAAATTGATTCTTGGAGTGCCGTCAGGTTCATTTGCAGTAGCTGTAAATCCGTTCCATATTGCAGTAATGGATTTGGAATCAAGTTCGATAAACTTGTTGGCCCATTCGATTAATTGAAACTCAACTTCCATGCCGAGCTTTTTTCCTACAAGAAGGGCAAACTCGGTGTCAAAACCAGTCCAGTTCCCGCTTGAATCTCTATAGTTCATGGGTTCATATTCTGTTACGCCGCAAATAAACTTTCCTTCATTTCCGCCGCATGATGTAAAAAATACCATGCCGGTTAACAAGACCGCTGTTAAAACAAGATAAAAAATCTTTTTCATAAAACATCATCTCCTTATTAAGAAACAAATTATGCTTTTTTTGAAATCGAACCTGCGTTCGCATCAGTTTAAAGCTTCTATTATTATATCAATACTTATTAAATGGCACAAGGCCGCAGCTAAAAAATACTGCGTACATCAAGCGAATAAATAATAATGGAAGTATCGCTGCCGTTTATCGCCCAATATACTCTGCCATTTTGCGGATTATATCGTAATGTGTCATTCATATTCAGCCTGATTCCGCCAAACTCCCGGACAGCAGAAACCGCTTCGCCGTTTTCATTTATTACAAGCGCGAATGTTGATTTGTAACCTGTCTGAGATCTTGTAATAACATTCGCTCCCTGTGCGGAAAATGTAAACTGCTCCCATAGCAAAAGATAATGCCCCTCTCCCACGGAAACTATTTTCGGATGCCCTGCATGTCCGTTATCTCTTGTATAATTTGTCAAATATACAGGGTTTGAACACCTTGCCATGTTTTCATCAAAAGTAAGTACAAACAAATTACGGGGATTGTTCTGGATTCTTCCGTATGTTCCTGTGAAAATATAACCTGCCGGAGTTTTTGCAAGGCCGCCCATCTGGGCATAGGTCGGGTTATCTCCGATTCTTCCGGGGAATGTAAATGCGTGAAGTCTTCTTGTATCGCTTCCCCTTTGAAATCTGGCAAATGTAAAACTTCTTGGGTAGGCATCTCCGTGATCTGCGAATATAAAACCGTTCTCGGCGGGAAGAATAAACTGATTGAATGAATGGCTTACATACGGCATCTGCGTATTTCTTCCAACTAGGTTTGCGTTTGTGGCCGCTCCTGTATCAATTCTTTCAAATGTATTTCTGTCCAGCACAAAGCCAAAAGAAGCCTGATGACCGTCAAACATTTCACGGGCATAATAAACTGCCAGCATGGAACCGGACAGTTCCAGCCTGCATGTTCCAGCATCAAAGGGAACCCGTATTCCGTTAAAACTGTTTGGAGTATTCGCAGGCAGCCTGTATGTGTTTGTTTTTTCACCGTCACGGTCTAATTTGATAACAGCCATGTTAACATCGCTGCGGCCGGATGCTCTTGCGCCGTAGAAAAAATAATAGTTTCCGTCATTATCTTTGGTAAATGCGCCAAGGGAGCCAAGTTCATTTTTAAAGGAAAAACTTTTTATTTCTCTTAGATTTTGATTGTACTCATATACGTAAGTTATTTTTGTGTTTTCATCGGAAGAACAAATTGTTACAGAGCCGTCGCTGTTTACAAATGTTAAAACGGAAGGGAGGGTGCTCCATGCCCTTATGTAAAGATTTCCAAAAACATCAACCGAATTGCTTATGGCATACTCAAGCTCTCTTTGTACCGCAATGATATTTTCATAGGACGGTAACTGGCTTAGTATTACAGTTCCGTGAGCTGCATAGCTGGAATAAAGGGATTCTCTTTCCTGGCCGTGAAGAAAGCCAAAACTGATTATTAATACGGCGGATAAAATAAATATTTTTTTCACAATAACTCCCTTTAGTATAAGGTATCATGTTTATAGGGAAAACACCAACGCGCATATTCGCCTCTAGCCCCTGATGCTTATCTTCTATATAATAGCTGCATGGTAATTGCATCAATAGATTTGCAAAACGGTAATGTCGTCCAGTTAAAACAGGGCGAAGAACTCATTCTCAAACGCGATGACGCGCAGGAACTGGCTGCAGAATTTGATCGTTACGGCGAGGTTGCGGTTATAGATTTAGATGCGGCAATGGGGAAGGGTTCTAATATGGAAATTATAAAACCTCTGCTGCGAAAGGCCCAGTGCAGGGTAGGCGGCGGTATAAAAAATGTGCAGCAGGCTAAGGAACTTGTAAGCCTTGGAGCGCAAAAAATAATTATAGGTTCTAACGCATTCCGCAATCCGGAAAAGAAAGGCGCAGGAAAGGCCGGCGGAGAGTTCGCTGTGAATATTCCCTTTCTGAATGAAATGTCAAAAAAAATCGGTCGCCAAAGGCTTATTGTCGCAGTTGATGCCCGCCTGGGAGAAATTGTTGTGGATGGCTGGAAACCTCCCACCGGTCTTGATTTAACAGAAGCTGCAAAAGCCGTAGAGCCTTATGCGGGAGAACTTCTTTTTACCTGCGTGGAGCGCGAAGGCACCATGACAGGCATCGATTTGGATCCTGTGCGTAAACTGCGGGAAGCTGTTTCCTGCCAGATCACAGTGGCAGGCGGCGTTACGCAATTAAAAGAAATTGAAGAAATCTCCGCTCTCGGCTGCGATGTGCAGCTTGGAATGGCTCTCTATAAAGGAAAATTAAATCTTGCAGACTGCTTTACAGCTTCCCTTAACTGGAAGAAAGGGCAGCCAAAAGAAACTGATGATAAAGACACTCTTCTTCCTGTTATTGTTCAAACGCCTTGCGGGCAGGTAATGATGACAGGATTCACAGATGCATCTTCTTTAATGCAAACATTTACGCGGGGCAATGTATGCTTTTACAGCCGTACAAGAAAAAAACTCTGGATGAAAGGGGAGAGTTCCGGCAATGTGTTAAAACTTGTAAAAATGCGCGCTGATTGCGATCGCGATGCCCTGCTTGCAATTGCCCAGCCTGCAGGCCCTGTCTGCCACACCGGCGCATGGTCGTGTTTTACAACAGGCAGGGATTATACATGGCAGCTCTTGCAGGAAATTTTGGATGAGCGTTTGAAAAATCCCGCGCCGGATTCTTACACAGCAACCCTTGATGATGATCTTGTCCGGGAAAAAATAATGGAAGAGGCAAAAGAACTTTGTGATGCAAAGGAGCGCGATGAAACTGTCTGGGAGGCCGCAGACCTTCTTTATTTTGCCACAGTGCTGATGTCGCGCTCGGGCGTTACTGTTAAGGAAGTTTTTGATGAGCTTGACAGAAGGCGCAAGAAGTAGGTATGTATGAGCATTTACTGGAACACACGTATAAAAAATATTTCACCTTATGTCCCGGGCGAACAGCCTAAGGGTCAAAAGATTATAAAACTTAATACAAACGAAAATCCCTATCCGCCTTCTGAAAAGGTAATCGAGGCTGTTAAAAAGGCCGCGTGTGAAAATCTGCGCCTGTATCCCGATCCTGAGTGTATTGTTTTCCGCAAAGCAGTCGCAGAAAAGTTCAATGTTAAAATTGAACAGGTTTTTGCAGGCAATGGCTCCGATGAAGTTTTGGCATTCGCATTCGGCGCTTTTTTTGAAAATGCCGCAGATAAACCTTTACTGTTTCCCGACATTACATACAGTTTTTATCCTGCGTATGCAGATCTTTGGAGTATTCCTTACCGCACAATTGCGTTAAGGGATGATTTTACAATTAACACAGAAGACTATAAAACAGGCTGCTGCGGCGCAATATTGCCCAATCCCAATGCGCCGACATCAATAGCTCTTGCGTTAGATGACATTTTATCCCTTGCAAAATTTTTTGAAGAACAAAAAAAAGTATTTATAGTTGATGAAGCTTATATCGCATTTGGCGGCAGCAGTCTTATCCCGTATATTAATGATTATCCCAACCTGCTTGTAATTCATACGCTTTCTAAATCAGAATCGCTTGCCGGGCTGCGCGCAGGTTTTGCAATCGGCAATGAAAAATTAATGGAAGGCCTTTGCCGTATAAGAGATTCTTTTAATTCGTATACACTTGATCATCTTGCTCTGGCAGGCGCGGCGGCGGCAATTTCGGATGCTGCGTATTATAAAGAAATTAACAGCCGCGTAATTGCAACACGCGAAAGGATTGCAAAAGAATTCTGCGATCTTGGATTTACAGTCCTGCCTTCGTCGGCGAACTTCCTCTTTGTAAAAAATAAAGATATAGGCGGCGCAAAATTATTTGCCGCCCTGCGTGAAAGAGGAATTATTGTAAGGCATTTTAACAGGGACAGAATTGCAGATTACTTAAGGGTGAGCATAGGAACAGATGAGCAAATGGATACAGTCATTAATGCGTGCAGGGAGATATTGAATGAAAATAATAAACAGCGGTGAATTTGATGCGTACTGGCAGCGCAATAAAAAAAAGCCTGACGATAAAAAAACGGATAAAACAGTAAAAAAAATAATAGCCGATGTACAGGCAAAGGGAGATGCCGCTGTAAAAAAATATGCAGCCAAATTTGATAAATCTTCTCCTGAGCAGCTGGAAGTGCCCTTTGCCGCGGCGAAAAAAGAGCTTGAAAAATTACGCGCAGACAATCCGCAGCTTGTAGAAGCTCTTGAGTATGCGGCGCAGAATATTAAAAGATTTTCTGAAAAACAAAAAGAACAGTTTGTAAATTTTGAATATGAGATGGAAAAGGGGCTTGTTACAGGCCAAAGGGTAATTCCGGTGCAGCGCGCGGCTGTTTATATCCCCGGCGGACGCTTTCCGCTTTTTTCATCTGCCTTAATGTGCATGATACCCGCTTTCTGCGCGGGAGTAAAAGAAGTGATACTTGCATCTCCGCCCATGGAAGACGGCATTCCGGACAGGAAAACACTTGCCGCCGCTGCCATTGCAGCGTCTGTTTGCGGCATAAAAAGCCAAAGGCTTAGATTCTTTGCAATAGGCGGCGCGCAGGCAATCGCAGCGCTTTCATTTGGCACTGATTCAATCCCCAAGGTTGACATTATAGCAGGACCCGGAAGCAGATTTGTGGCAGCTGCCAAGCGCATTCTGTTCGGCGAAGTTGGAATAGATTTTATTGCAGGTCCTTCCGATGTGCTTGTTATATCAGAGCCGCAAGATGAAAAATCTGCCGGTTTTGCAGCGGCTGACATGATAGCCCAGGCGGAACATGATCCTGATGCGCGCGCAAGAGCTCTTGTCCCGGACAGGGAGTATGCCGGAAAAATCGCCGCAGCCATAGAAGAGCGCCTTGTAAAACTGCCGACTGAAAAAACAGCGCGCGCATCTTTAAAAGCAGGCGGCCTTATAATCGTTTATAAATCAAAGGAAGAAGCGGTTCGCATTGCCAATATTATCGCGCCTGAACATCTTGAATTGCAGACAGCAGATGATGACAGCTGGATTCCGTTACTTGAAAACTATGCCTCCCTTTTTATCGGCGCGCTTTGCCCGGAAGCTCTTGGCGATTATTCAGCCGGCGTTAATCATACCCTGCCGACAGAAACAGGCGCCCGTTTTACAGGAGGCCTTTCTGTACGGAACTTCTTAAAAACTGTTACAACTCTGCGCTGCACAGAAAGCGGGGGTTATGAAAAAGCGCGTAACGCAGCTGAGATTATAGGCCGTGCAGAAGGGCTGGAAGGCCATGCCCAAAGCGCTGCCTGCCGCAAAAAAATATAATATTTTATTTTAATGCAATCCGCCGGTTTCCTGTTTATAATATATATTAAAAGGAAAGGGGGCCATGGGTATGCAAAGAATCGGAGTAGTTGGAATCGGGAATATCAGCAAGATCTACCTTGACAATCTTGCAGGGATGTTCAGTAAAAGCGTTAAACTGACGGCAGTTACAAATCCTACTTTTGAAAGAGCAGAAAAAGCGGCGGCCGAATATAACATAAAAGCTTTTAAAACACTGGATGATATGCTAAAAGACGGCGGTGTCGATATAATTCTCAATCTTACTCCGCCAAAAGCGCATTATGAAACAGCCCTTGCCGCCGTAAAAGCAGGAAAACATGTTTACAATGAAAAACCGGTATGCGTAAAGCGTGAAGAGGCAACCCATCTTATAAGAACGGCGGCTGAAATGAAGGTAAGAGTTGCAGGAGCGCCCGATACTTTTCTTGGAGACGGAATTCAAACCTGCCGTAAACTTATTGACAACGGCTGGATAGGAAGGCCTCTTGCCGCAAGCGCCAATTTTATGAATCACGGCCCTGAAAGCTGGCATCCTTCTCCTCATTTTTTTTACAAGGACGGAGCAGGTCCCTTATTTGATGTAGGCCCCTATTATTTAACAGCGCTTGTTTATTTACTGGGGCATGTAGAAAGAGTTTGCGGCAGCGCAAAAATAAGCGCTCCCCAGCGGACAATCACAAATAAATATAATTACGGTGAAAAAATAAATGTCGAAGTTCCCACGCATATTTACGCAGTTCTGGATTTCTCATGCGGCATGAGCGCTTCTTTAACGGCAAGTTTTGATGTGTATCATCATTCAATGCCGTTTATCGAAATATACGGCACAGAAGGCACTTTGAAAGTTCCGGATCCCAATACATTCGGAGGGCCTGTTCTGTTAAGGCGCATGAACGACGATAAATGGTCAGAAATTCCATTAATAGGAAATCATTCTGAAAACTCCCGCGGGATTGGAGTTGCCGATATGGCGGAAGCGATAGAAGAGGGCCGCCCGCATCATGCATCGGCTGAACTTGTATACCATGTGCTTGATATAATGCACGGCATACATGAGGCCTCAGTCTCCGGAAAATATTTCAAGAGCGCCTCGGCTAAACAACTCAAACGCATGTGCAAGCGGCAGTAAGCTCTACAAGCTGCCTCTCTTTATTTTCTTGGTCGTAGTCATTTCCATCGCTTTATCCAGGATTTGAACCTTGTTTATTTTTTGGTAGGGCTGCAATCTCTGGATTACTTCGATTAAGATATTGTCGATCCTTTTTTTCATATCAGCTTTGGAGGGAAGCTCTCCTTTTGCGTCTCTGTATTCAGGATTTAAATATACAAGCGCTTCAATGCCTTCGGTTTTTAATTTTTCATCCATAATGAATCCGCGGATTAAAATCTGTTCTATTTCTTCGAATAACTGGAATTCATTTTCGATTTCTTCCGGGTACACATTTTTTCCGCCTTCTGTAACAATCATGTTTTTTGCGCGCCCTGTAAGGTACAGATAATTTTCATTATCCATATAACCCAAGTCGCCTGTCTTTAAATAACCGTCGCTTGTAAAGGATGCGGCTGTTTCTTCCGGCATATTGTAATATCCCAGCATTACCATCGATCCCTTAATTATTACTTCTCCTATATTGCGCTCATCGGGATTAAGGATCTTCATGTCAACCTGCGGGCATGAGCGGCCGACGCTTTTTTCTTTGTACTGTTCAACAGGATTGATGGCAACAATTGGCGAAGTTTCTGTAAGACCATACCCCTGAACAAAGTCGATTCCAAGCTGGTTGTATTTTCTGAATACGCTCGGCGCAAGAGGGCCGCCTCCGCTTATGCAGATACGTATCGTTGTAAGGCTTGCCTTATCAAGAATAAACTTGAACATCTTTTTACCGGGGTTTACTTTAAATACTTTCTTTATGAATCCGGAAATTCCCATCATGAAAGAAATGATTCCGTAGACTACAGGCCCCTTTGCCTTAAGTCCGCGGATAATTCCCGCAAGCACTTTGTTAAACAGCATTGGAACGCCCAAGAGCATGGTAATTTTTGCTTCTTTAAGATCTTTTAAAATCTGGCTTGTTACCATCTTCTTTCCGAAAACAACTTCCGCGCCAACGGAGATAGCTTCTATAAAAACTGCCAGCATCGTATATGAGTGATGAATGGGAAGAATAGCATAAAAGACATCTGTAGGTAAAACAATAAGGGGAGTTCCCTGCGCCAGATAACAGTCGGAAACAAGGTTTCTGTGGGTAAGCATTACCCCCTTTGGAATACCAGTTGTCCCGGATGTAAAAAGGATTGCGGCAAGGTCTGTTTCTACTGCTTGCTCTGTATCCGTTTCCGGTCCGTCAAGATCGTAAATATAGGAGCCAATCCCCTGCCGGAGTGAAATTACCGTATTGAGCTCTCCCTTGTTCTGTGTGAAATAGTCGTGTTTTTCCTCATCAACAAAGAGTATTTTGGCTCCTGCGGTTTTTATAAGCAAATTGATATCTTCATTTTTAAGCTGATAGTCAATTGGAACAACTACGCCGCCTGCAAAAAGAATTCCAAGGTATGCAATTGACCATTCAGGAGCGTTCTTGCCGGTAACAGCAATCCTGTCGCCGCGGCGTACGCCGTTATTGTTCAGCCATCTTGCAACAGCTTCGATTATTTTAAGGGATTGAGTATAATTTAAACTGATTCTATCCGGTTCATAAACAGTAAAACAGGCGTTTTCAGGGAAACGGGATACGGATATCTTATACATCTCCGGTAGTGTCGGCCATTGACCATTAAATGCTTTTCCTTTGTAATCTTTTAAAAATTCCCAAGGTTTCTCAGTGTACGGAACAGACATTACTTCCTCCAAAATAAGTAAATTATAATAAAGAGTAAAAAATTACCCTTGTTGTTTCGACACTGTAAAAGAATTATAGTTGCGTTAATTATGACATATTTTGTTAAAATGTTTTTTACAAGCCAGTTTATCTTTGAAACTTTTTCTTTTTTGATGTATTTTCTATATATATCATGAATGCAAAGCAAGCGTGGAAATTAATGCTTCTTCTCCTGGGGTTTTGCCTCATTTCCTGCTCGGTGCGGATTAACGGCTCGCTTTCTGCTGACGGCTCGGCTGTTGTGTCTGTTAATATGTCTTTAGAAGCGGGAATCAGGACATTGCTTCAGAGACTGTCCGCGGCGGGGGGGCAGCAGGAACAGGGCTTGCTTGACGGGCCCTCGATTGCAAGATCGATGACAGATACGCCAGGCATTTCATCTGTAAATTTACGGAATACTTCCCCTCACGCAATTGAGGGGCAAATTCGCATTTCTCATATTGGCAATTTTCTTGCCGCAGAACAGAACAGGTTTATTAATTTTGAACAAGGCGCTTTGGGCGGCAGATTTAACATTAGTATTAACCGCGATAATGGGCCAATATTTCTGGAATTACTGTCACCGGATATTTCGGATTATTTGAATGTGCTGATGGCTCCGATTGCAACAGGCGAGCAAATGAGCAAACAGGAATATCTTGGCCTTATTACTTCTTTTTATAACAAAACCATAAGCGACGAAATAGCAGCTTCCAGAGTACATGTTTCCCTTGAGTTTCCAGGCCCCATAACGAGTATAAGAGGCGGGACATTTTCAGGCAGGCGGGCTGTCTTCGATATTCCTCTTTTGGATCTCTTTGTTCTGGAAACACCAATAATTTTTGAAGTTAACTGGAATTGAACTTGTTCCCCGGGATGCTCAAGTAATATATAACACTGTAACAGCCATATTTATAAAATTTTATTTTTACCATCAATCTTTTCGTAATACGTACGTTAGTTTAAAATGGCATACTGCTGTTTTTATTGCTTTTTTAGTAATTATTTGATAAAATTCTGAAGAGGGAGGAGAGAATCTGTTATGAAAAACAACATTTTTTTGTTTATTGCTTTATGCCTCGTTTTGTGTTTATCCGCTTGCGGCAGGAGAAATAATCCCATCGTCATTATTTATACCAGTGCGGAGGAATACCGCTACGAAGCGATGCAGGCAGATCTTGACTCAAGGTTTCCTAATTACATCATTCAAGTTAAATATTATTCTACCGGCGACTTGCTGGCCAAGCTTCTGGCCGAGGGGACAGATACCGAGTGCGACATCATTGGCGAGATGGAATATGCTAATCTTGACAGAATAATTGATGTTTTAGCCGATTTATCCGCGTATGACACAAGTGTTTATTCTGCCGATATGATTCCCGGTAAACCAGGATACATGCCATGGTACCGTAACGGCGGTTGTATCGCCGTCAACAGAATGGTACTTTCAGAACGGGGTTTGCCTGTTCCGGAAAGTTATGCCGATTTATTAAACCCCGTGTATCAGGGGCTTGTTTCCATGCCAAACCCCTTATCCTCCGGCACAGGTTACATGTTCTTAAAAAGCCTTGTTAACGCATGGGGTGAAAAGGAAGCATTTGACTACTTTGATGCGTTGTCGCATAACATCTTAAGTTTCACAAGCTCCGGTTCAGGTCCTGTTAACGCATTAAAAGAAAGAGAAGCGGCAATCGGTTTTGCCATGACGGCGCAAACGGTCAGCACGATAAATGACGGTTTTCCGCTTAGAATACATTTCTTTAATGAAGGCTCGCCTTTCTCGCTGTATGGTATCGGCATGATTAAAGGCAAAGAAACCCGCCGTGAAGTCAGCGCAGTTTTCGATTATATTGTGAATGTATGGACAGAAAAAGACAAATTGATGTTTTGTCCGGAAAGAATATTTAATGACAGAGAATTTACGCTGCCTAATTATCCTGTAAGCATCAGGTATGCTGATATGTCGAACAATACCTCCGAAGAAAAGGAAAGGCTACTGGAAAGATGGATGCACAAGTCGCGTAGCGACGAATACAATCAATTTCCATACGCTCGACGACCGTAGGGAGTTATGCATAGATGAGTATTAAAAAAATAATTTTAATCCCTATGGTTATATTGGTTGTTTTGTGCGGAACAGCCGTGCTTGCTTCCTCTATATTACTTTTTAGCAGAGAATTAAACGATGCAATGCGGGAAAAAATTGTCACCGCTAAAAATATGATCGAATCAGAAATGGACGAGATGATTTCAAAAGCCCGTCTTGCTGCATTCTCGGTTTCTGATAATCAAAATCTAAGCGAAGCAATTATCAATAACGATCGCGCAAGGATCGCAGATATTGCTTTTTCCCTGCAGGCAATGGCACAGATTGATTTTTGCACGGTATTAAACAGCCAGGGAACAGTTCTTGTTAGAACTTATGACATAGAAAACCATGGCGATAACTTAAAGGAGATGTCTTACATTGTATCGGCTCTGGAGGGAAGGATTGAATCATACGTTTCGCCGGGCGGCATCATACGTCTTGGAGTCATTGCAAGTGCTCCGATATATCACGAGGCAACGAATATCATTGGCGCTATGTCGTTAGGGTTAAGATTAGATACGCAGAATCTTGTGTTCAATTTGAAGGAACAAACAGGGTGTGAAGTATCGATATTTCTAAATACAGAACGTATTGCTTCAACAATAATCGGTGAAGGCGGCAGAAGCGCAATAGGAACAAATGCTGCGGAATACGTAAGTGAAAAAGTGTTAGCAGGAGATTCGTTTTTTGACAGAATAAAACTTTTTGGCAGAGATGTGTTAGCTTTATATGTTCCGTTATACGGCGCTGATAAAGAAATTATAGGTATGGTTTTTGTCGGACATTATACTCAGGAATATACCCAAAAAATGCAATTTTTTATTTTAATTGGTATGTTAATAACTCTTTTTGTTTTTATGGCTTGTTTAATAATAGCGTTTTTTATTTCCAGGGCAATTGAGCAGCGGTTACAGCAGATGATGGACGAAATAGAAGCAGCTAACGCAGCTAAATCTGTCTTTTTAGCCAACATGAGCCATGAGATACGCACGCCCATGAACAGCATCATCGGATTCTCCGAGCTTGCGCAGGATGACAATATGCCGCAAAAATCAAGGGAGTATCTGGATAAAATTCAAAACAGCGCAAAATGGCTGCTTGATATTATTAATGATATATTGGATATTTCTAAAATTGAATCGGGAAAAATTGTGCTTGAATCAATTCCTTTTGATTTAACTGATATCTTTGCGCATTGTCAGGCCTTAATTACTCCAAAGGCCGATGAAAAGGGAGTCGCTCTTTATTGTTATGCAGAACCTTCTATTAAAAAGAAACTGCTTGGCGACCCTGTAAGGCTGCGTCAAATACTTCTTAACCTTCTTTCTAACGCTGTTAAATTTACAAACAAAGGTATGGTTAAACTTTTAGCTTCGATAAAAGAAACCAATGAATCAAGCGTAACTATGCATTTTGAAATAAAGGACTCAGGCATCGGCATGACGCCTGAGCAGATCAGCAAAATATTTGATCCGTTCATGCAAGCGGATGATACTGTTACGAGAAAATTCGGCGGCACAGGTTTAGGATTATCAATCACCAAGAATTTTATTGAGTTGATGAACGGGAAACTAATTGTTGAAAGTACGGTTGGAGTCGGCAGCAAATTCACTTTCAATTTGACATTCGATTTAATTGAAGATAATGCTGATACGCCGTCTAAAAAAGATGTATACAACAATATTGAAAAACCAAACTTTGAAGGCGAAATTCTCGTTTGTGAAGATAACAGTCTTAACCAGCAGGTGATTAGTGACCATTTAGGGCGGGTAGGTATAAAAGCAGTTTTGGCAAACAATGGTAAAGAAGGCGTTGATATTGTTATGAACCGGATAAAAACCGGAGAAAAACCATTTGATTTGATCTTCATGGACATCCATATGCCTGTAATGGACGGATTGGAAGCTTCGTCCAGGATAACAGAGCTGGGAATTAAAACGCCTATTGTTGCTTTGACTGCAAATATTATGTCCAATGACATGGAGATATACAAGCAGCGGGGAATGTATGATACTCTCGGCAAACCGTTTACTTCGCAGGAATTGTGGAGCTGCTTATTAACTTATATTCCCGCAAAAAATTATAGCGTTGTAAATGAACAGCGGGAGAACTCGTCATCTGACATTTCAGATGACGCAGCAAATGAAAAATTGCAAAAACAATTGATAATACAATTTGTTAAAATTAATAAAAACAAATATGATGAAATTGTTAAAGCTATTAGTGATAGTGATATAAAAACGGCGCACAGACTGGCTCATACTTTACGCGGTAATGCCGGGCAATTGAAAAAAACTGAATTGCAAAAAGCAGCCGAAGATATAGAAAATCAATTAAAAGACAATATAAGCGATATTACATCAGAAAAAATGAAACTTCTTGAAAAAGAATTGAATGCAGTAATAGCGGAGTTTGAACCCCTGGTTAATGAGATAACGCCGCCTTCTAAGGCAGGAGAGCTGTTAGATGCAACATCGGCTAAATTGCTGCTGGATGAACTGGAACCTGTATTAAAAGCAGGCAATACGAAGAGCCTGACATATATCGACAAACTTCGTTCGATTTCCGGCAGTGAAGAACTCATTCAGCAGATAGAAGGCTTTAAGTTCAAACCTGCGATGGAAACTCTTGCTGAGTTAAAGAAAAAACTAGGTTAACGGGAAGGAAAATGATG
>WQXU01000027.1 GCA_009781635.1 Treponema sp. | reverse complement strand
TCAAGCGTGCAGCTTTCGATTATCGTATCTCTCATTGGACGATCAAAGTCGGCAGTCTCGATTGTTTTTTCGAATAACGCGCCGTTCACGTACGGAAATTGATTTAACTGCTCGTCAATTGTTTTAAGGCGTTTATCTTTCGGTTTGTTCAACACTTCGAATATTTTTTGCAAATGCAGAGCAAGGTCGCTTCCGTCCTCGCTTGTGCGTTCAAGAATATATCTGTTGAACATATTCGGTGGCTCAAAAATGCCTGTGTCGTCTGCAAACAAGCAAAACATCAGGCGCACAAGATACAGTTCAAGCTGATGACCGGAATAACCGATTTCTTTCAGGCGGTTGTAGAGTTTTCCCATTTCCACCGCAGCTTCGATGTTTACAGGATCCCATTGTTTGAAAGAATCGATTTCTTTATAACCTGCAAGATGACCAAACAGTTCGACATGAGCAGGCAGTTCTTCAAGTTTGAAGGTGTGGCACTTCGCATCATGCTCCAAATCGTAATATTGAAAATTGAGAAAATCGCAGGTTAAAATGCCTTTAGGTATTTCTTTTTGCGGCAGACTCAAGGCGTAGGACTTCGCTTGTTCGAACGCTTTGTCTAAATCCTTGCCGGGTGTTTTCATCTCAATGATGATTTGACCTTTCCAGAAAAGATCGATATAACCGCGCTCTGTTGAATTTTCGTAACGTATTTCATGCTCAAATAACGCAACTTTTTTTCTTGATACTCCAAATATTTTCAGGAACTCTGTCTGGAATGTTTGGGCTTCGGCTTTTTCTTTTACTGCTGCGCCTTTCTCTTTCCATTCAAGAACAAAGGAGGCTGCTCGTGTCTTGATTTCATTCCAGGATAATGGCATGTGAGAATACTAGCATATTTTACGTAAAAAATCTTTAGTTTTTAAACGGTAATTCCTTTACAAAAATATGCTATAATGTATTTATGATTATTATTTGGGAAAAATATTTACTATGACAAAAGATTTTGAATTAGCATGTAATAAAATGGTTATTGAACAGTTAAAAGCAAGAAATATTAAGTCTTTGGTTGTTTTGGATGCTATGTTAAATGTGCCAAGGCATCTTTTTGTTTTGGATGATCAAAAGAATGAGGCCTATAATGATTCGCCTTTGTCAATCGGATTGGGGCAGACAATTTCGCAGCCTTATATTGTTGCATATATGACCGAGCAGCTTGAACTTTCCTGCGGTATGAAAATCCTTGAGGTTGGAACAGGCTCAGGTTATCAGGCT
This sequence comes from Treponema sp., assembly GCA_009781635.1. GTDB lineage: Bacteria > Spirochaetota > Spirochaetia > Treponematales > Breznakiellaceae > WQXQ01. The sequence continues at coordinate 30,915 of WQXU01000027.1, read as the reverse complement.
GCAATTCTTGCTTATCTTGGCTGCGAAGTATATACAATTGAATTATTGGATGAACTTGCTTTACGCTCAAAAAAGATTTTTACTGCATTGAATATCAATAATATTAATGTAAAACACGGAGACGGTTACTCAGGCTGGCCGGAAGAAGCTCCATTCGATGCAATTATTGTAACTGCAGCTCCTGAAGAATTACCGGAAAAATTAATTGAGCAGTTAAAAGAAAACGGTAAAATGATTATACCGGTTGGAAAAATACATTCGACTCAAATGTTAAAACTCATTACAAAAAAAGATAAAAATATTACCGAAAAAGATCTGCTCCCTGTAAGATTTGTTCCTATGGTTTAAGGTTCAACTGTTACTTTATGCCAGTTATAATTATACCTCTTTCCTCAAAAACACTTTCTTTATCTCTGCATACGTGTCACCTAATGTTTCATGTTTAACCGATGTAACATCAAATCTGAATAATCTAAATACAATTTGAACGCAAATTCCAATTGCAATTACAGATATTACGGTTCCGAATCCGACCATACCGCCTAAAATCCAGCCGATAATTGTTACCAGTAATTCAATTATGCATCTGCAAAAACCTATGGGCAGTTTTGTTTTCCGTGCAAGTACAACCATTAAATTATCTCTTGGCCCGGCGCCAAAAGCTGATTTTATATAAAAATATGAACCCAAGGCAATAATAAAAAGACCAGCTATCAGCATTATTGTTCCGATTACCGGATTCATCATTACCGGAATGTGCGGGAAAAAAATATCTATGAATAATCCTATCAATACCATATTAAATATGCTTCCCAAACCCAATTTTTCTTTTAAAAGGGTAACAATTACCAATATCACCAATCCTACTAATATTGATATAATCCCTAAACTTAATCCGGTATTATTTACAATTCCGACATGGAAAACATCCCATGGAGAATATCCTATATTCGCTTTTATAGTTATAATTATTCCAAGCGCATAGAAAAAAAGCCCGACAACCAAATATAAAAAACGTACTCCCAGCAGCAGCAGATGGCGGAGGTTCCAGGATGCAAAAAAAGTTTTCAAAAATATCTCCTGATTATTTATACTATACATAAAAAAATAATTCCAGTAACATGAAAACAGAGCATATTTATGATTTATTATTACGATTATACTTATAAATTCTGTAATTTAATTATTGCGGAAGAAAACGGCAGAATTTGCAATGTCTCTTTCAAAATAAAAAAGAATACAGAAGACTGGAAGAAAAACGAAACTCCTATAATAAAAAAAGCTGCAAAACAATTTAATGATTATTTTAACGGGAAGCTGAAAGTTTTTGATTTGCCTCTTGCTTTGCATGGAACCGTTTTTCAGCTTAAAATCTGGAATGCCTTACAGGTTATTCCTTACGGTGAAACCCGCAGTTACGGACAATTGGCAGCTATGATTGAAAACCCAAAAGCAAGCCGGGCTGCCGGCATGGCAAATAACCGTAATCCTGCTGCCATTATTATACCATGCCACCGTATAATCGGACATGACGGGAGTTTAACAGGATATGCAGGCGGACTGGAACTTAAACAGCAACTGCTCAATTTAGAAAAAGAAAACAGCATATAATGATTAACGTTAATTAAAATTAACTGTGCTGTGCAGATAACGCGATAAGCGATATAAATAATGTAACAGCAAGAGTAAAAATGTATACAATAAGCGCGGCTGTAAACCCTGCGCTTAGAACAAGCCAAATTCCAATAGTGTTAAGAACCGAGCGGTACAGAAATGTAAAACCATGAAAAACAACCGGCAAAACAGGAAGCAGAAGCACAAAGAAGTACCGCGGTTTTTTCTTTGCGCGGTAACGCCATCCAATGACAATTATAATAATTGCCATTGGCAGGAAAAATAAAGCTGTGCCGAAACGGTTAAGTATCTCCGCCTGGAATATTTGATTAACGTATCCGGCGTTATTAAGCCTGTTTGCAGCCGAAAAAAGCTCATCAATCTGAAGATTTGCAAGCCCGTGCCGAACATGAGAGACAAGAAGAAAATCTTCATAACTTATATCAAGAATTAAGCCGCCTGCCGGCGGGTTTCCAAGCAGCCACTGACCTTCATAAAAATAATCTTTATCATAACGATCCAGGGCATGCGTTAAAATCATTATCTGCGGCTTTTCGTTCAGCATAAATGGCATAAGTTTCGCATAACGTGATGCGGCGCTTGCCCTGATATTTGAGTTTTCGTCAAATTCCATGTATTCAAATCCAATGCCGTAAGCGACATCCGGCGATGTAGTCAGGCTGGAAAAACGAATGACCGCTCTGCCTCCGGTAACCGGCAGAGAAAACACAGCTCCATTTAATATATCGCCAAAAAATAATTGCATCTCGTCTATAAAGAACGCAGTTTCTTTAGCTCCCTCTTCGCTTGCCGCATAAAATTTTTTAACATCGGGATCATCCGGAGTTAAAGCGATCAATTCCTGGAAAATATAATATGCGCCTATCCAGTCATCAACTCCCATTGCTCTGTAGCCGGAAAGTTTTAAATTAAAAAGATCATAAAGGCGAGTTTCTCTTCTATTCGGCTCCTGTGAAGAAATCATGTTCCATGCTTCACTTGCCAGCTGCGCTGCACTTGCAGCTTCTGCGCTTCCCCTTACAGCAAGGCGTATTCCAAGATTTGCAAGCCAATGAGCGTCAAAAAAACGCTCCTCGGAAAATGCCGTTCTGCTCATTGTAATTGCCTGCGTTGCGCTCAAAGGCTGCTGATCATCAGATAACGAACCGTCAGCGCGGTAATAATCTCTTGCCAATGCCGCTCTGGCCTGGTATTCATCCTCATATGCCAAAGCATGTTTTCCTTCCAGGTTAATTGTAATCTCGTCTCTAAGAACAGCCAGCTCCGGACTGTTCAGCCAAACACGATCGCAAACAACAAGAAATTGCGATGCCTCAAACCAGTCGCCTGCATCCCTGCGTTCATATGCATTCTTTTTTGCCAGATGATAAAGCTCTCCGCTGTAACGCAGATTCTCTTCGTAATTTTTTACCATTGGAAGAGCAAGAAAGAAAATAATTCCGTAAAGAACAGCTGCGCAGATTGCGGTAATAACTGAAACAACAAGCCGCTTAAAAAACATTTCAGAAAAACTCTGATAATTTTCTTCAAACGAGGCAAGACCAAAGGGAATTACAAGCGCAGAAAAAGCAAGCGCAGGAAATAAATTAAATACTTCAAGAACTCCCTGCAGAATCCGCCAGTTAAATGAATGAATTATTAAAGGCGGATTTGATCCGGGAAAGATAAAACGGAAAATCATTATAAGCAGAATGGAGGCGCCTACATATATAATGAAAATAAAATTGGGAGTCCGCAGTTTATCTATATTAATCATCGTCGTCACGCCTTTTTGCGGCAAAAGCCAGAAACGAATAAATATTTACAAGCAAGCCAAAACCCAAAAACAGCAAAGGAGAGCCAAAAGCTACAGGCAGCCTGCTGCCAAGGAATGAACCGATTATCTCCTGCATTTCCGGAGAATTAAAAAATGTGTTAAACGCAAGAATGCCGCAGAAAGCAAGAGTAGCAAGAAAAAGATTGGCAAGAGGCCACACGCTGAATTTAACCGCATAACCCACCGAACATAAAAGAAAAATCAGAGAGCCGACGTAAATCAAATACTGAAAAAATCCTTCGGAGTATTTTCTCTGGAACAGTTCGGCATTAAGCCTGATATCTATAGCGATGCTTTCCAAAAACCATGGCGTATCATCTCCAAAAGGAACAGAAGGAAGATCAAAATTACCGATTGCCGTTCTTTGGAATGTCATCGGCTGATTCGGTATCGCAGTTACACGCGGACCTAGCGGCTCCGATGTTCCGTTTAAAAGAACAACCGCAGTTTCATTTCTGTTTAACATGTTTGTAAGAACTACTCCCCTTCCGCCGAATGACATGCCTGATTGCTGGGCAGGAGGAACTGATTTCCATTGATCCAGAGCTGATGAAATCCCAAAACACATGAAAAAAGAAAGAAGTATCACACAGACAATTGACGTTAAGGGAAAATGATTTCTTCTTACAATATAATTTAATGTAGTAAGTATTGTTGAGAAAAGAGAAAGGGATAAAGCCCAATGAGCGGCGGCAATTATTAATGTAAGCGTGGTTTCAGGTTTCGGCGGCAGGCTTTTTGCCCAATCAACCCGTAGGGAAAGAAATTTGATTCCTGCCGCTGCTACGAATGATATAATGAAGGTAAGACTGAAAAATAGAGTTAATTTGGCTAATTTCCTCACAATCTAAGATTATCACGGCATGAAATCTATGTCCAGCACCAATATATTGAGAAAAAACATAAAACAAGTCATAATAAAGCATGGATACACAAATAGCTGTCCTGGGAGCTGGCGCCTGGGGAACCGCAATTGCGAAAGTAATTGCCGACAAGGGAAAAAATGTAATAATCTGGAGTTATGAAACTTCAGTCAGGGATGATATCAATCAAAAAAATGAAAATACAAGATACCTGCCGAATATAAAACTGCCTGAAACATTAAAGGCTACTTCCAATATCGAAGAAGCGGCAGAGGGAAAGCAATTTTTAATTTATGCTGTGCCTTCTTTATTCCTTCTGGACACCTTAAAAAAATCAATTTCCGTACAATCCATCCGTGAGGGAAAAACGGTAATTGCCGTAATTACAAAAGGTTTTCTTCCCACCGATAACGGGCCGCGCCTGATTCTTGAAACAATGGAAGATTATCTGCCGGGATTTTTCCGTCAATCGCTTGTATACATTTCCGGGCCAAGTCATGCAGAGGAAGTATCCTGCGGCAAGATAACAGGATTGATAGCGGCAAGCGAAAACCCGAAAAATTCCATCCGCTTCAGGGACTTGTTAAAAAATCCGCGCCTTATGGTCTATTCATCTTTGGATGTCCGCGGAGTGCAGGTTTCCGCTGCGGCAAAAAACGTTATAGCAATTGCATTTGGAATGCTTGATGCGCTGAAAACATCGGGCAAAGCTGACATGTTCGGCGACGGCACGGAATCGCTTCTGCTTGCAGCCGGGTTAAACGAGATACAGCTTCTCGGCAAAGCGTTAGGCGCAACACATCCGGAGACATTTACCTCTATATCCGGAATCGGCGATTTGGATGTTACATGCCGTTCGGTTCTTGGAAGGAACCGCCGTTTCGGCAAAGAAATAATCGAAAGGAATATTCTGGAAAAATATAAAGATATTGATGATCTGCTGGCGCGAATCGATGAAATCGGATATCTGCCGGAAGGCGTTGCTGCGGCAAAATATATAATGATTCTTGCGGAAAAATACAAGCTTAAAATGCCTGTTTCTGTTGGTTTATGCAAACTTTTAAACCGGGAAATTGAACCCAAAAAATTCTGCAAAAACCTGATTACAGTCCTGGATATGTAAATATTTTTCTTTTATTTGCAAGACGGAGAAATAAATGTTTGAGAAATTAACCGGTAAAATCACTGATGCGCTCCGCTTTGTTACAGGCAAAGCTTCGATCAGCGAAAAAAATATTGAAGATGCAGTGGAAGCCATTAAAATGGCGCTCCTGGAAGCTGATGTAAATTTGCGTGTTGTGCGCCGCTTTGTAAATTCTACAATCGAAGAGGCAAAGGGTGAAAAGGTTCTTCGTTCTGTTGATCCCGGACAGCAATTTATAAAAATTGTTCATGATAAGCTTGTTTCATTTTTAGGCGATGAAGATCCTGCAAGCCGCGCATTAAAGCTGCGGGGCCCTGATGTAATTACTACTATATTAATGCTTGGTTTACAGGGTTCCGGAAAAACTACAAGCGCCGCAAAACTTGCTCTTCGCCTTAAAAAAGAAGGAAGAAAACCTCTGCTTGTCGCATGCGACCTTATACGCCCGGCTGCCATGGAACAGCTTGCCGTTCTGGGCGGCCAAATTGGCGTGCCTGTTCACAAAGAAGACGGCGCAAAGGACAGCGTAAAAGTTTATCAAAACGCATATACATGGGCCAAAAAGAATATGATAGACACCATCATCATTGACACTACAGGCCGCATGCAAATTGACGAACCAATGATGGAGGAACTTTCCCGCCTTAAAAAAGCGGCAGCCCCTGAAGAAATGCTGCTTGTTGCAGATTCAATGACCGGTCAAGCCGCCGCAGATATCGCAAAAACATTTGATGAAAAAATCGGGCTGACAGGCGTTGTCCTGAGTAAATTTGATTCTGATACCCGCGGCGGCGCTGCGCTCTCTCTTAAAACTGTAACCGGCAAGGCTTTAAAATTTACAGGCACAGGCGAGAAACCTGAAGACTTTGAACCCTTCCATCCTGAGCGTATTGCAGGCCGTATTCTTGGCATGGGCGATGTAGTCAGCCTTGTAGAAAAAGCGCAGGAAGTAATAGATGAAAAGGAAGCACTTGAACTCCAGAAAAAAATGGAGAAGGAAAATTTTACTCTGGATGACTGGTTAAATCAAATCCGCGCAATGAAAAAAATGGGCTCTCTGCAAAAAATGCTGGAGATGATACCCGGAATGCAGGGACAGATCAGCGAAGAAGACATTAACAAAGCGGAATTAAAAAGCCAGGAAGCAATACTAAGTTCAATGACATTAAAAGAACGCAATAACCATTTAATAATAGGGCCTCCGCGCAGAAGCAGAATAGCGCGCGGTTCCGGCACATCTGTTGCAGAAGTTTCACGCCTGTTAAAGAAGTTTGAAAAAATGCGCGGAATGATGAGAAAGATGGCGAAGGGAAAAATGCAGATGCCGCCGGGAATGTCTTTTTAGTTATAACCTGTTTTCTTTTACCCAGCTTACAATCTCGCCTGCTTTACCAAAGACAAGGCCTGTCACAGTATCTGCGCATCCGTAATAAATGGCAATTCTGTCTGTGTCTTTGTCAACAAGCGCGGCAACAGGGAAAGTAACATTTGGAACATCGCCTGCAAGCTCATATATTTCCCGCGGGTTAATTATATAGGGGCGTGCGCGCGCAATCACTTTCCAGGGTTTATCAAGATCCATTAATGCAGCGCTGAATGAATAGACAAATCCGTTACAGCTTGTCAGTACGCCGTGATAAAACACAAGCCAGCCTTCAGTAGTTTCTATAGGACAGGGACCTGCGCCTATTTTTGTACTCTGCCAGCCTCCGCACGGCGCCATAACATGCCGGTGCTTTCCCCAATAAACCATATCCGGACTTTCTGAATAAACCATATCGCCGAAGGGAGTATGCCCTGAATCGCTGGGGCGGCTGTACATTGCATAATTTTTTCCGATTTTTCGGGGGAAAAGCGCGCCGTTGCGGTTAAAGGGCATCATTGCGTTTTCCATCTGGTAAAACTTTTCAAAATCGTAAGTGTAACCCAAACCAAGGCACGGCCCATGATAACCGTTACACCAAATAATGTAATACCGGTCTTCAATAAAAATGACGCGGGGATCGTATTTATAATCAGAATCCGGCAATTCAGGATCTGTTTTGATAAACTTTATGGGTTCATCAGAAATCTCCCAATTGATTCCGTCTTTACTTCTCCCCGCATTTATGTCCATGTGACGGGCCGTATCATCGCAGCGGAAAACGCCTGCAAATCCATCTTTAAAAGGAACAACAGCGCTGTTAAAAATGCTGTTGGATCTTAAAGTTAAATCCCTGGGAATAACCGGATTTTTCGAATAACGCCACATCAGCTCCTTTTTAGGATCGCTTGACGGCGGCCTGTCTTCCCATGGAATATTCGGCAAACTGTTTCCGTTTACGATGATACTGCTCATATAATTAACTAGTTGCTGTTAGCATCTGCAATTAAAGCGTTCCATGTTTGTGAAACTGCTTCAATCAACTGTGCCGGTTCGCCGTCATGACCCCAGATCTGCCATGCAATATGACCGCGCTGCAATCCAGGAACATGCAGGTGGTATTTCCACTGCCACAGTCTCCTGTCACGAATCATTGCGAATGTTTCGTCTACAGCTCTTCTGTCTCTGAAGTTTGGATATTCCTGAAGTCTCCAGTTTGCATCAACAGGGGTTACCCATGACTGAACTGCCCATACAATCGCGTCTACCTGAGCATCTGTAAATCCGCGTGCAGGAATGACCATTACGTTTTCATCGTTAAATACAACATAGTTGTTGTTCGGAGCTCTTGGGCCCTTGGGAGGAAGAACCATTCCCCAGTCATCTCTCATGTTGCGGAGATCGCCTGTTGCAAGATAGTCCTGATCGATGCGCATTGCAACTCTTCCGTCATTAAATTCGGGAATATGCCAGTTCCAGGGGGTTCCGTCTCCCGGCGGTTTCGGCTTCATAATGCCTTCATCTCTTAGTCTCATATAGAAGTTAACAGCTTCGATAAAGTTTGGTGTATTTGTTGCATTAAAGAGGCGGCCTCTTGCATCTCTTCCGACATACATGGCTCCGTTACTGGAAACGAGGGCGTCAAGTATTTCCGTTGAAAGATCCGCCGGCATTGCATAAATATCAATTACGCCGTCGTTGTTAATGTCTCTTGTAAGACGTTTGCTGATTTCAAGGAATCTCTCCCATGTCCATGTGCCTGCTCTCTGCTCATTGTACGGCAGATCCGGATCGAGTCCGGCTTCTCTGAACAGTCTCTTGTTAAAGAATACAACAGCTGCGTGGCGGCTCCAGCCGTAATCATCGGCAAATGCGAATGTTCTTCCGCCAAATGTAAAGGCCTGTGTAACCATCTGGTTCCATTCAACAGGAGTAGTAGCATTCCAGTTTACAGATCTGCGGGTGCTTACAGGATACAGAAGGTTCTGTCTGTACAATGCAAGTGCCCAGTCCGGCTGCAAGCGGAAAACAGAAGCGGCGGGTCTTCCTGCCATCATCGAGGTGGCAGCAACTGAGGCCATTTCGTTCCAACTGGCGATGTTTCTTTCTACCATGGTGAAGTTGTATTGAGCCAAAAGTCTTTTACGGTAATCAAGCTGTCTTTCCTGATAATCACTTCCTACCCATTGATTTGTAGGCGGTGACCTTGCGGGGTTATAATCAAACCACCAGTTGCCAAGAACAATGTTCATTCCCCTAAGCGTGTTTCGGACTCCGCTTGGAGCGTTAGGAACAGGTATCGCAGAAACTGATACGACGCTAACGAACAAAACTGCAAGTACAATACAAGCAATTATGACACTTTTTCTTGTCATTTCTTTCCTCCAAAATTTTATTTATCTCAAGCGCTTAACCGCAACGCGGCCTTCCGCATTGAAACCATCAATAACCCGCAAGGGCTAACTAATAAAACAATCCTTAGCGGCTCAGATTACATCTTAATACCGGTCTGGCTCAATGATTCAACGAATGCCTTTTGGGCTATCAAATACAATATAATGAGCGGGGCAAGGCACATAAGCATACCCGTAGCAATCATTGCCTGTACATAACCAACCGGCGCCGTAGAGGCCACAGCCGCTCCAGAGACAATATTGGTTGCCGACCACCACTGAGAAACACGCTCGGCAATTGAGCCTAAACCGCTGGAAAGCATTCTGTAGTTTGTAAGGAACAGCGTTGTATAGAAGGAATCCGTCCACTGCCATACAAAGGAGAACAGAAAACAGGATGTAAGCATCGGACTTGCATCGGGAAGCATGATTCTGATAAATGTTTTAAATTTACCGCATCCGTCTACCCATGCAGCCTCTTCAAGTTCTTTCGGCATACCCCTGAAATACTGCCTTAACATGAAGATATATAAACCGCTCTTTAAACCCATGCCTGTTGCAGATAACAGCCAGAAGCCGTATACGCTGTTTAGTAAGTTAACCGGTTCTCCCGTAATAAGACGGAAAATGCCGAATATATCGAAAAAGTGGAAGTTAAGATACAGCGAAGCCATAATGGTATGGGGAGGAATAACAATCATAAGCATTACGCAGAAAAACCAGAAATTTTTAAGCGGAAATTTATAACGCGCAAAACCGTAAGCCGCAAGAGTACAGGCGGCAATCTGCAGAACCGCGCTGATCGTTACTATAAAAAAGGTTTCAAACAGCGCTGCCCAATAATTGATTAAATGGGCGGCAATCCTGTAATTCCCTGTTGTAAAATTACGCGGAATACTGATTACTGTGCTGTCATACAGATCCTGCTCGGCCATAAAACTTACGCTTAACTTGTCCAATAAGGGCTGAATAATTAAAAAGCATAATCCGAAAAGCAAAATAGCGCGGCAAATTTTATACGTAATTTCCAGTGCTTTTTTCTTTTTATGATAGTGACGGGAAATATTTCCCCAATTTGCCGTTCGTTCTTTGTCAGTATAAATATCATCACTCATAGTAATATACCCTCTTGGAAATTATTGCCATTGCAATGCCGATAATGGAAATAACGGCAAGGAAGTAAACCCATGCCATTGCTGTTCCAAAACTGAAATTTAACATTCTTAATGTTGTAAAATTTATTTTTGCCATAACGCGGTTATCCGTTCTTATAAAGTAATCAACAACGCTGTAAACAATATTCACAAGAATTAATGAACTAACCATCGGGAATGTTATTTTCCAGAAGCATTCCCATGCTGTAGCGCCTTCAATTTTTGCAGCTTCAAACATGCTCGGCGGAATTGTCTGAAGCGCAGAAAGGAAGATGATTATCTGTATGCCGGAAGCCATTGCTATGTCATAAATCTGATTAATGATTGCAAAGATGTAACCCATAAAATCGCTTGCCGCGCCTTCTGCAACAAGAATGTCTTCCAGTACCTTGGTAACGGAAGACTTCATCAAATTGCTTTCCTTAATAATCTCCGCCATACTGTTCAAAAGCGAATTGTTGGTTTCAAGGCCAATCATAACGCCGGATGAAAGAATTACCGGTAAAAAGAAAATGGCGCGTACAAAGCCCCTGGCTTTAAATTCCTGATTTAAAATAAGAGCGACAAACAAACTGAAAATAATAATTGCAGGAACAATCAGCACCATGCGCGCGATTTCCTCGGCAAGGAATCTGTTAAACTCCGGGTCTACCGCAACAACGCGCCTTAGGTTTTCTATTCCGACAAAATCCATTGTAAACCCGTAATTTTCGGTATCGATTTTTACATCGCTGAATACCATCTGCAGGGATTCCACAATGGGATAAAACATAAAAGCCAAAAACCCGATAATGAACGGAAGTAAAAATAAATACCCCGTAACAGCATTTTTGCCTTCCAGTGTTAATGAATACTTATTATTTTTTTTGATAAAATACATTATTCCCCCTACCTCTGCATTCCATGCCTGAGTACAATGTAACTGTCCGCTTTTATATTGATGCCGCCAAAATCATAATCGTTGTCGCTGGCATTAACAACAACTCTTGTTCTGTCTTCGTATTCAGTGACTGTTACGCTCTGTGACAATATTTCATGGTTAATAATTCTTTGGCTGTACAGATTTCCGAAATCAGCATTAAACTGCCTGTAAAGCGCATCTGCATCTCTAACCCATTTGCTGTATTCATTGGCATAAAATTGCCTGAACTTTGTTTCCTGCAGTACCGCCGTTTCCTCCGTCATAAAACTGAAGTACAGTCCGGCTCCGCTTTCAATTGATCTTAACAGATTCTTTGTATAGTCTTCCGCAAGGTTTATGGCTCTTCCGGTATACGGCACCATTCCCCGCAATGCAATTTGCAGGAAGGGTACGGATGAGTCTGTAATTCCAAACCCCTGATCTTCCAAAATCATGTCTGTAATAATCGAAGCCCACGGAACAGAATAAACAAAACCGGTATGCATAAGCATTCCTGTTCCCGCCTGATTCATTTTTTCAAATTGCTGCTGCCTCAGTCTCATGCTTGATTCGCGGCTCAGATGCCGTCTTTCGTGATAATCGCCGGCAAGCCTGGAACCCATATTTCTGAATGCAATATTTGTTATTCCGTAACTTTTAGCCTTCGGCATAAACCCGTCTATCATTTTTTCTGTAACGGCAGGACGCGCAAGATAATTTATTTTACCCCACTGTTTACGCTCTCCGAACCAGATAAAACTATATGGAAAGCGCTGTACACGTTCGCGGTTTACAAAACGGGCTGCATCCCTGTAAAGGTTAAACCCGCTGAATAAACCAACATCCCTCATAAAGACAAAATCTACTTCCGGATATAATTCATAGTTATTTTTTCCGGCGGTATTAACAATATTCACAAAGTCTCTTTTTCTGCCAAGCTGATTAACAAGTTTTATTTTTGTAGGTACTGTATGATCAACGCTCCGGTTAAACCAGCCGTTTAATTTGATATGTAAGTTTTTCCATCCAAAACCCGCAAAATCATTTATCATGTTTTCGGTTTCTTTGTAGGAGGTAAGCTTTAAAGGCAGATCCATGGGAAGGCCAAGACGGTGCTGTGTTTTATTGACAGCGCCGATTATTTCCACCGCTATTGGAGTACCGCCGGATACGCGCCTGTTTTTAAGTATTGGATAATTATCAGTTAACCATGAGCGGTATTCCTCCGCCATACCCACATAGCCGGGCGCGCATGGCGTGTAACGCAGGGTGATATTTTCACCCGGAGGAAGGGCGGCTTCATAAAGATATACTGCCCGCTGACTGCGTCCTGCAATGTCCATTAATGCGCCGTGAACCATATCAAAAACAGGATATACCCTGTTCCATGACGCATTCCTGCCGGCTACATCCGCGCGGACATTTGCATATGCCGAACCTTCTTCTATTACGCAAAACAGCGATGCGCCGTTTTTATAAATGCCGAATGCCGGGAACAAAGCCTTGTTATCGCTTATTACAGCCTCACGCGGCATTGCTTCATCCCATCCGTATACTCTTATGCTGTAGGGAACCTGACTGTGCTTTCCGTTGTTAAAATTAATAAGCGCGCCGCTTCCATCCGGTACCAGCATGTACCCGCTGTCCTGCATATTACCGGAACCCATAAAAGGTAAAACCGTTAATTGCGTAATTGGATATGCAGGGCGGTAACCGATATTGTCAAAAGGCACATTAACCATAAGCGATCTGCCGTCAAGATAATAACGCAGGGTTAAACTGAACGCCGGTTTAACTGTTTCACCCATCAATTCATAACGCATTGAATCTTCTATATAATCATCTACTGTGTAACCTGCATTTTTAAAACTTTCTTCTGCGATTTCCTTCAGGTAGTCAGGAGAGCCTGTTCTAAGCACCCATAACTTTATTCTTGCAAGATCGGGGAAGTCATTAAGAAGCTGCGTTCTGTCATCGCTCAAACGCAGATTGTTAATGTCGTAAAGACGGTATGTCATTTCGATCATGCCAAGGTCTTCCCACTCCATGCGATCCATGAAGAGCGCCATTCTTTCTTCGGATAGAGCAGGCGGAATGCGGAAATAGCGTTCATCGCCTACCGTATAATTTACTTCCAGAACACCGTCATTAACACTAAATTCATAAGCTCCGCGATGTACACTGTAAATACCGGATTGCAGTGTCATTCCAACGCCGGAATTATCTGCATAATCCAGCGCAAACTGCGATTCCATCAGCTGCGTAGTAATAACATCAGCGAGCTGATCACCTTCAGGATCGGGAGGATTTGAACGCCACTGCACGCCATTGGATTTATCCGTAAGAATTATTTCCGCAGTTTCGGGTATAAAAAGAAGGTGCAGATATTCATTTTCCAGAACGATATTTTCACTAACCTCATCAAGATATTCATATATCATCACCGGCTTTGGTCTTGCTGTCCTTGCAGTACATGAAACAACCATGAATACCGAGATGATCGCTATAACTAGCCATGTAAGTTTTTTCACCTGACCCCCTATATCAACCGGAACATTAATTCTTTATACAACGATACAAAGTAGGCAATAGCATCGCTTATAAGGCTGAAAAATATTACAAAGATAAATACCATTACGCCCATCCCAATCACCGTTAAAATACTGGAAAACAGTGTTTTTAGCAGGCTGTAATCATGTACCATCATCATCGCAGAAAGCAGAAGCAAGCCTGTCCAGACTGCCGCAAACCCGGCAAGCACCCAGTAAATTGCGCCTTCATCAAAAGTGATAAACTGGCTGATTAAAATCATGACGGCGTTTATAATCACGTAGGGAGTTAGCGCATAACAGACGGACATATATATCTCGTGCATTCTTCCCTTGCCGTCCATTAAGGTTGTAAGACTCCAGTTTGCAACTGTCCACAATCCGACAGGCAGAAGAATGCGCATTGCTACAATAAGCGAATTAAAATATTCCATATTGACCGTAACAAACTGGAAATTCGTTAATGTCATGCGTAATACTTCCACTATAACAGCAAGGCTGATAATTACATTGGCAGCTCCCATGGATCCGCGTTTTTCATGCGTTAAATCCCAAAAACCGTCAAGCGGATGTGTAATTACATAAAGAGAATATTTAAGCGTTATGCCAAGGCGTTCCCACCAGGCTTTTTCCATAAGGTATCTCATGCTTCTATAATCTCCTTGACTGTTTTAATGGAAAATTTCACGGCCATAGGCAGGAAGATTATAAGTCCCAGCACCAGCAGCATCCACCACAGATTTTCTTCTGTCCATTGTTTGCGGTATAACTGGAATGCCTTTCCATAGCCTTCACGGTGGTGTTTTAAACTGTAGTATCTCATTGCTTTCTGATAATCGCCCTGTCTGAGCGCTGCCCGGCCAATGCCGATATATGCAAGATCGTAATTTCCGTTCATCTTTAACACTTCTTCCCATACATCCGCAGATGACTCGTAACGTCCGGCCCTGTATTCGTTTAATGCTCTGTTTATCATCACTCCGTATCCTGTAAGATCAAAACGTGTAAGCGCGCCTGTTCTTGAGTCCAGCGCGTACAGGGAGTAACCCATTCTATCAAGCGCCACAGGCTGTATAAACGATCCCTCGCGGTTGCCAACGCCGCCGAAGGCGTATAATAAATTGCCCTGGAAATCGTACATGAAAATACGGCCGCGCGTTCTGTCAAAACATGCATATGAATCATTATCAAAGGAAACAACATCAATAAAACGGGAACGGCCCATTATACCGGCGGCGTTTCCGAAAACCAAATCGCCGACGGGTTCTTCATAACCATTACGGATTAAAATATCCTGTCCCACTGCATTCAGCCGGCGGATAGGATCTGTCTGGCCGGAAGCATTTGTAACATAGACAAATCCGTCACTATCAAGGGCGACATTGCTGTATTCAGTCGGAATAAAAAGATCCATCCTCTCTCTCTGCGCCTGCGTGGAAAGAAGTTTCCATATATAGTCGGCTATACTTACGCTTACCCTGTTTGCGCCCATATAACCGGAAAATTCCCAGCGGTTGTCAAATTCCATCAATCCCTTGTTGACGTTACGCGCCTGAACAAAAACGCGGTTTGCAAAATCTACAACCAGTTTTGAAGGAAGGAATTCCAAAAAATCCCCAAGGCTTTCATCGTCCGGTTTAAAAATTGCATGGATATAATTCCAGTCGTTATCAAGAACCAGCACGCGCTGATTGTTTGTATCGGCAATGTAAAGATTCCCGTTTCTGTTTTCAAAAATATCCATGGGATAATTAAGCGCCGAGCTTTCACCGTCGATCATAACATGAGTGACTACGTCGGTCACAACATGCTCGCCGTTCTCCTGCACTTCAACTTTAATTATCCGGTTATTGCCGGAGTCGCAGATGTAAATGCGGTTTTCACGGATATATAATCCCTGAGGATCCCTGAAGTTCCCGATACCCAAAGTTGTGCCAAGAATATAAGCCCCAACCCGGTAGGCATCCGGGGAAGCGACCTGCTCGCGCCAGAAGTCGTAATTGTAAGTATAATTTGTAGGCGCGCTGAAAACCGGCGCAGCCGCAAAAAAACATATTATGAATAACAAGATAAAACGGCGTAAGCCAAGTTCGATATTATTTCTCATTCTTTTATCCCCGAATTTGCCATTGTCTGCAAGATATTGCTCTGCGCAAAAATAAACAGTACAAGAGGAACAACCATTAAAAAGAGCGTGACTGCAGCTCCTACACCGGCGCGCGCAATACCGCCCATTATTATCTGCCCAAGCGCATAGGGCAGCGTTTTTAATTGTTCAGAATAGATAAATATGGAAGCTCTTGCATTCCAGAGGTTCTGAACAGAGAAGATCATTACAGTAAGCCATGCCGGTTTTATCATCGGCAGGATGATCCATATAAAGATACGAAACTCTTTGGCGCCGTCTACCTTTGCCGCCTCAAGGAGCGTATCAGGTATGGTGTCTATAAATTGTTTTAGCAGGAAGAAACCTATAGGCATGGCAAACGCCGGAACAATTATGGATAAGTAAGTATCGACCCAACCCAATTGAGCCATAACTAAATAGTTGGGAATCATTGTGACATAACCGGAGAACATAAGGGTTATAATTACGCCTTTAAAGAAAACTTTGGAGCCGGGGAAATTGTATTTGGAAACTACAAATGCGCCCATGCTGGCTACAACGATTAATCCGGCTGTTCCAACAGCAGTAATGAATACTGTGTTAAAAATATAGCGGGAAAAAGTAACCCAGGACTGACCCATAAGAATGAACATATCCTGAAAATTATTTATTGTCGGGCGTTTCACAAAAACATTGGGCGGAAAAAGGAAGATTTCGTTTAAGGGTTTAAAAGCATGGTTTATGGAAAAAACAAGCGGGAACACAAAGAACAAACCAAAAACAGTGAGTATCGAAATAATAAACGCATCGCCGCCGTACGAACGATTGAGTCTCTTGCCGCCTATTAATTTTTTTATTTTTTTCATAACTACCCCTTAGGTTCCTATCCGTCTGAGCATTTTCTGAATTAACGAATTCAGTATAATCATGGTGAAAAATAATATTGTAGCAATGGCTGAGGCATACCCCATCTCAAAACGGACTGAACCGTAGTCAATCAGGTGATTAACAACCGTATGAACCGCATAGTCCGTACTCGGGAACCCCGCAAGCGCAATTGTGACATCCGCGACTCCAAACGACTGCGTAATTGCCATAACTGCGCCGAACATCAGCATCCCCTTCATATTCGGAAGCGTGATATACCAGAGCTCCTGCCAGCGGTTGGAAATGCCGTCTACAAGTCCGGCCTCATAAAGAGTCGGGTCTATTGTAGAAAGTCCTGCAAGGAATGCAAGGAAGCCTGCACCCAAACTCATCCAGAGAATGACTACCAGCATAACCGGCATCATATACTTGGGATCCGTCAGCCAGAGAACAGGCTGATCCAGAATGCCGAAGAACATTAAAGTGCCGTTAATGTAACCGTGAGCATCGCCGGAGAATATTAATGCCCAAATCATAAAAACAGAGCCGGAAATTGCAGGAGCATAAAAAATCAAAGTAACGAGAGCGCGGATATATCTGGGCAGCTCATTTATAAACCACGCAAACAGGAACGCCATGATGTAACCAATCGGGCCTGTAATTGCTGCCATTATAAATGTATTTTTCATTGATATTAAAAATACATCGTCCGCCAAAAGCAGGTTGATATAATTCCGCAAGCCGATAAATCTTGGCGGCTCAAGAATATTAAAATACGTAAAACTAAAGAAGACCGATATTATGACGGGAGTAACAAAGAAAAGAAAAAATACAATTGCATACGGCGCAAGAAACAAATAGCAAACTCTGTGTTTGTATATTTCTCTGGCGCGGCTTTCATCCCTGTCTTTTATTTTATTTATGTACCTGGCAAGACTCATCTTTCCCCCTATTCCAGACCAAATTCTTGTCGTTTTTTCTTTAACTCATCGTTGATTACGATGGTATAATCCAGCAGCGTTTCGCGCGTGTCCTGGCCTTCGTTTAATATGCGGCGCGCTGCGTTTGTAATATGGCGGCTGATAAAGTAACCGCCGGGTACTTCCGGTACGCCTACTGCCCAGGAGCGCTGTTCATCAAGAACTGCCATTTGCTCGGAGCCCCAGGAAAGCTGTCTGAATGCCTGATAATTTGCAGTAGGATAGCGGGCTGCAGCGCCCATTATACTTTCAAGCTCACGTCCGAACCGCAGCTGCGTATCAGAGCTTACCCACCACTTCATGAACTCCCATGCCAAATCGGGACGTTTTGAATTGGAGAAAATCATGGAAGCAAGAGTTCCCGTCGAAACAGAACGGTCTATTACGCCGTCTGGTCTTTTAAGACCGGGTACTCTGGCAAAACCCCAAAGACCGCGAAGCTCCGGCGCAAATACTTCAAGTGTATTAAAGTTTGTATAATCTGCGAACGCAAGCGGCATCTCACCTGTGCGGAAGCGGTTAACAAAATTGTAAACAACCGGCGCCTTATAATGCGTAAAGAACTTTGTATAAACATCAAAGGCCTCAATGGCAATTTCGCTGTCCAAAAGAGTGCGGGAGCCGTCATCATTGTATAAGCGTCCGCCGCGCTGGAACAGGTGCGCAAGGAAGTTTGAAAAGTCGATAAGGGCCTGCTCGTTAGTTGCAACTGAAGGAATACCGACCTGCATATTATTTTTTTGTATAACCGGGAATATATTTATCAAGTCGTCCCATGTATCGGGAATCTCAAGTTCCAGATCGGCAAAGACGTCCTTTCTATAATACATAACATGGAAGTACTGCGTTTCAGGCAGGCCGTACACGCCGCCCTGAAACTTGAACGGAACAATGACACTGGGATGCAGCTCTTTAATTACATCATCAAAGCCGGGGAACTGTGATATATCCACAACGGCTTTACGGATTGCATAGTTTACAGGATCTACCTGCGGAACAGTGAGCGCCATGTCCGGCCCCGTACCTGCTACAACCGCAGGCATAACTGTCTCCGGCGCGACAAGTTTGACGTTTACCCTTATTCCCGTCTGCGGAGTAAAGGTGTCATCTATCATTGTTTTAAGGATTGTACTTTGATCGCGTCCTGTTAATATCCAGACTTCGACAACATCATCACCCTTGCGGTAAGTATCGCCGATCTTGTCATAATCAACAAAGAAAGAGACAAAGAATGATCGTATCTCATGCGATGCCGATACAAAGAAATTTTCATTCATTTTCGGCAGAGGCGCTTCTTCTGCGCTAACTACAATATAATCGATATCAAGCTGCGACTGGGAAAGCGCAAGCAAGCTGTCGCCAAGCGAGCTGATGTTGCCTTTAAAATTGACAAGCATTCTTGGAATTCTGTCCGGGCGTCTTACAAAGAGCTCCAACTGCCGCGCAAGGGTCAGCGTAGCTGCAGCCTGCGGACTGCGCTCACCCGTATAACGGGTTAAGTCGTCCACCAGTTTGTAAAGGATTTTGCTTTCCAGCTCCATTGCTTCTATTACTTCCGGATAGACAATATCAACGCGGTAATCGCGGAAAATATCAGGATCCGGGCCTGTAAGAACAAGTATCTTGCGGTAGATGGAGTTTAATCTGTAAACACTTTCTTCCATTACACTTAACATTTCACCCATACCGCCAAGAGTTGCCTGAACACGAATTGTATTTGCGCCGGCTCTCATGGGGAAGAAGAAATCGCCCTGTTCATTGCCAAGCGTAGTAAGATTCCATTTATTACTATATCTGAACGGTACAGCAGAAAGTTCCTGAACCGGAATCTCTCCGTTTACCAAAATTGTCCTGTTTGAAACAAAGCCGCGGTTATAATTCTGACGGCCCTTAATCGAAATACGGTACATTCCGTCTTCCGGTACGTTAAATTCCCATTCAATCCACTGCCCTGCCACACGCCAGCTTTGACCGCCTATCATGTTAAGGCGAATTCTCGCAACACTGGCAGGTTCTGTCGCTCCCGAAGAACGATCGTAAATTGGATAAAGGGAAGGATCGGATCTTCTTGTAGCATCCTCACCCTGAATTTTTAAAAGGTAATTACTGCGGCTGTTTCTGAAACGGCTTGTATCTATTGCGGAAGCATACTCGCTGTAATTCATAATTCTGGAAGGCGCTCTTAATTCCAGCGAACGAATTGTCATAGGTTCGTTTATGCTTCTAAGCCTGATTGTGTTTTCGCCCTGATTAAAATAAAAAGCATACGGCTCTGTTGTACGGCCAAGCGAGTCCCTGAACCATGCGGATTCCCAGCGGGGTCTTTCAACCTGCGCCGCGCGTATTTCGTTTCCCTGGTTATCAAAGCGCCTGTTTCCGCCGTCACCCCAAACACGCTGGAACATAAGCCTGTCTGCGCCGAGAAACGGAATTTCACCGTTTATATAGAAGGCGCGTTCCATTGGTATGCCGCGTGAATGGATCGGAAAATACTCAATATGAATATTATAAAGCCCGGCCCGTTCAACATTGACGATGTACTCTACAAAACTTACTTCCTCTGTGTGAAGAACCCGCGCTTCTCCTTCAAAATTTTCAGTTACAGAAACACCTTCGGCGGAAGTCCACGTAAAAATATCAACAGGGATATCCTGTGTCCCGTTTGGAACACCGGCAAGCCTTTCCATGTACCGGGCATAAAGATTTGTTCTTCCGGAACTGGCTCCGCTCAGATCAAAGCCGGCGTATTTTTCGTAGAAATATAAATCCGGACCCCTTGCCAGTATAGCGATAAACACCACGAGAATAATAACAGCAGCGGCAATTATCACACCTTTAAATCTTGCAATTTTTTCAATCATATCCCTGACAGCCTTTATTCGTTAAATTTATTTTATAGCATTCATTATTATTCTGATAAGAGCTTCGCTTTCCGGCGAATTCGGCTGGCCTGTCCTGCGATCAAACAAACCAAATTTCTCTCCGGGGCCTATTGTTGAACCATTGTCCCAGTAAATCGGAATTAATCCGTATCTTTTTGCACCGGCATATATGTGCTGAAAATATACCCGCCTGTTTTGACGCGCCAGGGCTTCTCTTGCAGGATCATCTGGAAATAACTGCAAGACAGCGCCTGTTTCCCCGATAATTACCGGGATGTTATTATCAACATAGTTAGTCTTGAAAGGAGCAAAGTCGTTGTCAATTTTTTGAATATCCGCAGGCGTACCCCAGGCAGAACGGCTTCCCCTTATGCTGAATTCGTGGGGATCGTAGTAATGAAATTTTACAACCAGCCTGTCCGCAGCAGAATCATCCGGCAGCTTAAAAGCATCCGGCAGCGTATATTGAGGAATTGTACAGTAACCGGGGATAATCAGATAACGGTTTGTATTATTGCCGCCTGCCGCGCGCACTCTGTCTGTAAAAACCTGATTCCATTTATTTATTATTTCCAGCTGCCGGTTCGCAAACATTTTAAATTCTACGCTGTGACCCCAGCCGCCGTCATGAATCTCATTCATTGGTTCGAACATCAGCCAGTCGCCGTAATTTTTAAAATAGGCCGCTATCTGATCCCAAACCCGGGCAAATTGATGCGTTATTCTTTTGTAATCCGCCTCATTTCTGTATGACTTTGTAATTGAAAGCCATCCGTCTTCCCTGCCCAGAGAAGGCGTTGAACCGTCGTGATGCAGATTGATAATTACTTTTAAGCCGGCCTTATGCGCCATGTCCACAACATCTGCAACACGCTGAAGCCGCCTTATGTTTATTTTATGATCCGGCGCGCTGCCGATATCACTCATCCATGACACCGGAATGCGGATGATATCAAATCCTGCGGCTTTTATGCCGTTCATGATTTCCTGATTGGTCAGGGGATTACCCCATGTAGTTTCGCCCGGAATACTGCCGTTGCTGCTGTAGGAATCCAGGGTATTGCCCAGATTCCATCCAACAACAATTTTTTCGTCTCTGAAATATTCAAATGCAGTTTTGCCGCTTACAGGTTCCAGCGGATATTCACGGACTGCATCCGGAACACTCGGAACATAATAAGCGGCAGGCTTTCCCGAAGAAGAGACACATGCGGTCAGCAGGAGAGAGAAAATCACAATCGTGAAAAGTAATGATCTTTTAATCAATTCTTAAAACTCCCGGCTAACCGCAGCGTTCATCAATACTCCTTATAACAATAAACCGCATCATCAGCAAAAATGAACAAATATGCTTATTGAACAATTATTAACAAATTTGCTTTTATTGATGAATCTTAAAGTCCCACATTTTGATATCGAATGTACCCGGTCTCCAGCTCTCGTGGGTCTGCCATTCAACGCCTGTTACCAGTGACTGATTTAATCTTGCAGGATTTCCCCAGCTTGGCTGCATTAAAAATCTCATGGGTATTTCAAATGTTTCCACTACGCCTTCTTCGGTCTGGAAGGCATATTCGTGGTAGCAATAATCTGTAACGCTGCTTATTTTGAACTTGAGTGAATATCTTTTTCCGTCACCGAGAATTGTAAATGAAAGAGCTCTTGCTGTTTTATAAAGCTCAGTTGTGGCTTCGTCTGCATCAAGACCCCAGCCGGCAAAACCATACCGGAATTGTTCTGTTACTTCTCCGGTAACATGTTTAACGCTTTTTGTCTGACCATCAATAACTTCTTCTATTATATTCAAATAAGAGATTGATGAACCGCCGTCACTTGTTCTGTCGTTATAGACATTCCATTCGCCAACCGCAAGAACGCCCGGGCCAAACTCGCCGCTGCCGCCGCCTGTTGCGCATGAAATCATGACAACGCAAAGAGCTCCGCAAAGTACCAAAGCTAATACTTTTTGCATGTTTTTCATAAAGACTCCTTTTCAAAAGTAAAATTAACCATTTTAAAAACTTTCAAACCCTTTGTTTTGAAACTCTGGTTTGGTCTGGTTGTAAAATGGCTTTTTAAAACTGGCCGAAAGGCCGATTTTTTCCTTAAATCCAAGGTTATTTTTTTAACAAGTGTTTTAATAGCCTCAAATTACAGGAATTTTATAATACCCTTATTATCTATAACCGTCAACAATTTTTTTCCAACTAAGGCATCCTGAGGAAAAACAACCGGTATTAAACAAACCTTTTAATTTTATGATTGCAGCATATTAAAAAAGCGCGGATATGTTACACCGGCGCATTCAGCAGTTGTTATTTCGACAGGAAAAGGGCTGCCAAGGGCTGCGGCGGCAAATGCCATTACAATTCTGTGATCGCCATGGCCGTCAATCACTGGGTTTTCCGCCGGAAACAACGAGCCTTTTCCGTGAATAACAAGCCCGTCCGGTAACTCTGTACAGCAAACGCCAAGCTTTGCCAGCTCACGGGCCATTACGGCAATTCTATCAGTCTCCTTGATACGGGCATGAGCTATGTTATAAAGCCTTGTATCCCCATGAGCAAAGGCCGCAACAACTGCCGCTGCCGGAAGAAGATCCGGCGTTTCGTTTAAATCGAAGCTCCCGCCCCGCAGAATGCCATCCCTTAGCACAGTAATCGAACTGCCATTATCAATACCGCAGTGAATTGTACAGCCCATTTCTTTTAGAATTTCAAAAAAGTATTTATCCCCCTGGGTATCCTGTAAATCAAGACCGGACAGGCTTACAGGACCTCCTGTTATCGCAGCAGCGGCGGCAGGAAAGGCAGCCGAAGAAAAATCACCCGGCACCGCACCGGAGAATGCCTTCCATGAATAACCGCCGGGAACAGTAAAGCTGGAATAGTCAGGAGCTGTTTTGACAGTTATATCATTTGCTTTTAAATAGGAAAGAGTCATATCGATATACGGCTTTTCATTTAAAAGCGGAACTTCAATTTCAGTTGTCGTGCCGGCAGGCGCCAGCGGAGATGCGATTAATAATGCCGAAAGGTACTGGCTTGTGGGACACGGAAGGCTTGCCTTGCCGCCCTTCCAGGGACCCCTTATTTTAACCGGCGCGCAGCCATTACTGCTCTGCACCTCAATACCAAAGCAGGCTAATGCTTCAAGAAGGGGAGCGGCGCTGCGTTTTTGAATTTGCTCATCGCCTGTAAACTCGATCCATTCAGATTGAAGGCCTGCAGCTGCCAATGCAAGGTAGAAGGTAGTGCCGGAGTTTCCTATGTCAACCGGAGCATGATAATTCAGCCCCTTTTTAAAACTATTATTGCCTTTTATTTTTAAACTGAGCAATTCACCGTCAATTTGATGTTCTGATATTTCAGCGCCGAAAGCTCTGCAGGCAGCAATACACGAACGTGTATCAAGGGAATCAAGAGGGTTGATTATTTCGGATTCGCCGTCCGCAAGGGAGGCAATAATCAACTGCCTTATCGTATGAGACTTGGAAGCCGGGATTTTTACAGTACCGGTTAACCGGCGCGGAACAATACAGACACGCATTGCCATTTGATTACCATATTCAGCGCCTCATCGTCAATGCTAAACAGTAATTTTCTTCAATATAATGCGTAATGCATTATAAATAATACTGTATAAAGCCACCGGTGGAAAATGATCAAAAAAGTTCAGAAAATGGTTGCATTCTCAAAATTTCAATGATACTATTATATAAATTATCATTTTACATTGGAGGATTTATGAAAAAAGCATTATTAGTTCTCGCTGGTCTTTGTTTAGTGTTTGCACTGTCCTGTGCATCAACAGAAGGCGGCGGCGGCGGCGCAGGCGCCAGTTTGGGGCCAATCGCAGGAGCCGGCAATTTGGGAGCATTTGAGCTCGTACTCAAAGACAACTGGGCGAACGGCCGGAATTTCCAGGCTGAATTACAGAACCCTGCCCTGCTTAACGGCCACAGGCTTGCAAGAGGCGAAACCTATACACTTAAAATTTCCTACGTTCCAAGCCGCGACACACAGGCAATCGGCGTTGGTTTTGCAGATATGACCCCATGGTCACCTCTTTCATTCCGTCAGCCAGGCGGCATTGATATACCTAACACCCGCAACGGCGGCACAGAACTCCCGGCAGCAAAAGCAGGCGAGACAGTAACTGCTGAAGTTACAATTACACTGCTTTCAAATGCATCAGGCGCAGCAGCCAGAGCAAACACATTGATTTTTGCTACACTCGGCGCACAGTCAGACGGACCTGTAACTCTTAACGTCAGCGAATTTTCTCTTACAAGAAACTAATTTATACTTTTTTGAGTTGAACCCCGGCAATTGTCCGGGGTTTTTTTATGTTTTAAGGCAGCTCCGCCGATAATTCCATTTTGATTCTGTCCCAGCGCCGCTGGATTGCAAGAACAGTATCCTGCGCTGTACGGCTGGTTTTAAAAAGAATCTCAATTTCTTCCATAAAGATTCTTTCGTATTGTCCGGCGCCAGGTTTCCCTGAAAAATTTTCGGCAATTAAAGCAGATTCAAATATATCCCAGGCTTTAGAATAGAAGGGATCATCCCTTACATAATCACCCGGAATAATATTGGATATCATGCCCGGTACTGCCTTTAACTCCGCGCAAAGAAGAAGGCTTTTATCTGCAAGAAACTCAAGAAATTTCCACGCCTCATCGGGATGATCGCTGTTTGCGTTTATGCCGGCGTACACCGCAGAAATATTAATACTGTACTTTCCTCCCATGCCGGAACCGGGAATGACCGTTATGCCAAATGCTTCGTCTCCCATTCTCTGCCTTAGGTAGGGAATGATCCTGGTAGACGCAATCATCAGCGCTATTTCTCCCCTTGCAAATTGTTCAATACGCTGATCCCCTGCCGTATTAAATACATCCGGCGCCAACAGGCCTTCGCGGTTTAAGGTTCCCAGGAAATTGATGTCGTTTATAACGGCTCTTGCATTTAACACCGGGCCTTCTTCTTCCGGCCAGAAATTTCCGCCGCTTGCCCATATCCATGCAAGAACATCGCGCGTCAGAGCCTGACGGTCATTGGGGTATAAACTCAGCGCTGCGCCGTATGCGCCGAAATTACCGCGTGAAACAGCTCTTGCGTATGCAAGGAATTCGTCTCTGCTCCTTGGCGGCGAATCAAAACCGGCAGCATTCAGAATGTTGATGTTGTAAAAGAGCATATCCATAAATGAAGCAAGAGGAATTGCAAGCTGCAGCGTGCCGGAATCGTAATTTGTAAAGGAGCTTAACTCTGTTAAAAAACCTGCTGCTGCAAAAATATCAAAATCATCGTCATCAAAAAAAAGAATATCAACGCCGGAAATTTCGCCTGCTTTTTTTGCGCCCGGCAAAGATTCAGTATCCGCTGTTAAAACCGCCGGCTGTATTTTTATTTCCGGATTTTTTTCTTCAAATTCCCTGATTAATTCTTCCATTAAATTACTGCCGAACAATTTTTCTGCATAGGGAGAAAAGTACAGGTTTACCTGTCTGGCTTTAGCATCCATTTTTGAATACATGTTTACGGTGATGGGAGTTATTATCAGAGCAAGAAGGACAATAATGGCAAATATCTCGATCCTGTTGGGATAAAGTATCGACTTTATTAATTTTTTCAGGTTATTATGTATCATGCTGGCTTTCTCCAAAAGGCTCATTTATACGCTCTCTAATAAAATCTGGCAAAGAATTTTGTGGGTTAAACATAATTTAAACCCGTCTGAAAGCAAACTTACAATCAATTTTACCCAGCCTGCGCCGGAATTTATAAGACGCCGGTTAACAGGAAAAACATCTCTTTTTAATATTAAATCAGAATCTTCTTATAGTGCCAACCAGTCAAACGGCCCGCTTGAACTCGGGCTGAAAAAACAGAATTGCATCGCCTGGGTGGACATTCCTGATTGCGAGTATCAGGATCATGTAATAGAAGCATTAATACGCCTTGATAATTTCGAAGGATATGCCGCAACAGGAATTATATTTCACATAATGGATGAGGACACATATCATCTGGCGCTTGTTTCCAGCAAGGGATATTTCCGCCTTGATTCCGTAAAAAATAATTCGCCGAAAACTTTAATTGCCTGGACAGAAATTTCAGGTTTTGACGGATCCAATATCAATATAAAAATCATTACCTTCGGCGCCAGTTTCATTTTTCTTGTTAACGGCAAATGGCTCGGCGAAATAAAAAGCGATGAAACTTCCTGCGGACGTCCGGGTTTTGCTCTTGCGTCTTACGAACATGATGATGCAGATAACAAAGAAGGATTTGTCTGCAAGGCCTTTTTGGATTACTTTTCCATTGATACGCGCAGTAAATATATAAAAGCGGATTATTTAAAATGGACTGATGATTCAAACATTAATGCAGAAGAACGTTTAAGGCTTGCAGAAACATTTGCAGTCATGAACGAGCCGGAAAAAGCGCTGGAACAAATTTTTAAGGCATGGAAACGCAGAGATGAAGTTATAAGCGCGGTTTCTGCATCGGAAGTAAGAACCAAAAAAGAACTTCTGCTGGCCGCGCGAATGGCTTTCCGGCTTGAGCTGTACAATGAAGCTGATAAATATATTGACACTATTCTGGATCAATGGGCGGATTCCCCGGAAGGAAAATTTGCGCTTACAGAAAAAATAAAGATCTTATATGAGTTAAACAAGTATTCAGAAATAAAAGAATTTGTTATAAGTAATCCCTTTAAAATTATTAAAGATATTGATTATTACACCATACTTGCAAGATGCCACTGGGAGCTTAATGATTACGCCGAATCCGCCGGGGCATGGGAAAAAGCTTTTGAACTTGACACTTCCGCGGCGGTAAGAGGCCAGGCGGGCGTTTATGCCGCTAATGCAGCTAACGCATATGAATTGGCAAAAATGAATAAAAACGCCCTTGCGCGTTATATTGATGCGGGAAAAATATTTCTTAACGAAGACAACAGGGCGGAGCTTGATGTGATAATGCCGAAATTGTCCCTTCTCGGCGAGAAAAACTGGGAAGCGCGCGCGCTTGTCGGGAAATGGGCATTTAGTATGGAAGATTATTTTAAATGTTCGCAGGAATTTTCTGTTTCAAACAAATTAAGGAACGCGCTTAAACCGCGGCCGGAAGCTGACCCTGCGCTTTATTATCTGTGGGGGCTTGTTTTTAGCCTGCACGGAAAAATAAAAACAGCAATCCGCCTGCTGGACAAAGCGGTAAAGCTTGCTCCGGATTACGGCCTTTTTCGTTTTAAACTTGCAGAAATTAAATTGATAAACGGCGATAAAAATCCTGCTCTTGCCGATGAACTCAAGCTTGCGCTTGAAAACATTGAGGATAAGGAAGGACAGATGGCTGAACATGCGGGAAACTTATTGCATAGCACAGGAAATACAAAAAGCGCAAAATATTTTTTTGATAAGGCAAAATCAAAATAACTCCCGCAGCAAAGGAATAATGGAGTGAAAAAAATATTAATCAATATATGGAATATATATGCTCGTAATTGACTGGCAGGATTTTCTTGAAAACGGTTTGCCCTTAAACGGCAGGCTGTCTTCCATGACTGTCGGCATTTTTGACGGAGTGCATCTCGGCCATCAGGAGCTTTTAAAATGCGTTACATCACACAGCTTTGATAAATATGCGCCTGTAGTAGTTACCTTCCGGCAAAATCACAAAACTCTGGAACAGACCGGTATACAAAGCTTTGAGCAAAGACTGGAACAATTTGAAAAACTGGGCATTCAGATAACAATTGTTATAGATTTTACAGAAGAGTTCAGGCTAATGCCCGGGATAAAGTTTCTTGAAATTTTACTAAAACACGGCAGCGTTGGTTTTATCGCAATCGGCAGCGACTTCCGCTGCGGCCGGCAGTTGGACACAGACGCAAAAATGATTCACGGTTTTTTTGCTTCCTGCGGCATTCCTGCAGAGATTGTACCGGAAGTCACAGAGGGTTCTTTGCCCATAAGCTCAAGCCGCATCCGCACTGCCATTGCCGCCGGAGACTTTTCACTTGCAGAAAAAATGCTAGGACGGGCATATCTGCCGGGTTAATTACCGTCTTTCAATTTGATTGGAACATATCTTTGCAGTTGTTCATAACCAAGCCCTTTTTTGATCTCATCATCTATGTAAGTCATATGTCCCATAAAATCCCGCTCTGCATTGTGTTCGAAATTTGTACTTTTAATCCATTGTAAAATTTTACTATGAACTTTTTCTATACTTTCATTGTCATTGTCAATACACACAGCGGAAGCATATAATCCTCCTTCAAACTCGATTATCTTATATGGCACAGTGTCCGCTTCGCTGACACAATCCTTGACTGCCCAAATCCATTGCACGCCGTCACCGCTCTTTGTTCCTCCTCCCATTAAGAAGTCGGGGCAGCTAAATATAATGTCTTTTAACAAATCACGATGCTCTTCCTGCCATTTGTCAATTCCGCTGTCAAACACCATCCCAAAATCTCCGTATCCCGTTGTTACCGCTTTGAATTTTGGCAGCCTGACTATCATTACATCCGGAATTTTTTTGTCCAGCTTATCCGTTATCTCAATCAGCCGGTTAATATTGGAAGGTTTGCCTATATAATCAACGCTTACCAATTGCGTTTCTATTTCTTTTGCCTTGTCGTACAACAGTTTTATGTCTGAGTTATCTGTGAAATTCATTCTTTCGATCTTGCGTATAAAATCCAATACTATTTCTTTCAGCTCATTTAACAGCGCAACTTCATCATCTATGTTTTTCACTTTCTTCTGCAGTACCTCTAAAACTACCTCAGAGCCCGCAGCTCCGAAAATACGCTGAATATCTTTTATGCTGATGTTTAGCTTGCGCAAGATAAGTATCTGCTCCAGTCTCTTAACTGCCTCCTCATCATACATTCTGTATCCGTAATCATCACTTCTGGTACTGGTCAAAAGCCCCATATCCTCATAATAACGCAGTGTACGGGCTGTTATGTCATATTTATTTGACATATCCTTGATTTTAATTAAGCTGCTCATAATTATTCTCCTTGATCATTTTATCTGTCAAGTTTAACAATAAACTCTTCCCTAAAGGCAGAGTCAAGAGAAATTTTCAATTATTTTTATTTCATTTTCCAATCTTATTCTGCTGTCATTATTGTTATATTTCCAAATATTGCCTTTCCTATTATATATAGTTCCGGAGAATCTTCTTCTTTTTTATCAACTTCAGGCGGACTGAATATTCCTGCTAATATTGGTATTGTTTTATTTATTATTTTAACATTTTTCGGCACTATTACTTCAGTTAACCCAAATATTGATTTAACATTTAATACTGTTCTTCCCCTGGGTAAATCATTTACAAGTATCCTGTTAGCTCCAAATATACTTAAATATTTTCCGCCATTGCCATTTATGGATTTTAGATTATTTGTTCTCCAGGAAAATATTGATAAATGTTTTTCTTTGGTTTCATGTATTATAATTTTATTTGCTTCATTTACAGATAAATTTTTATTTATATTGTTTTCATATATTATCTTTTCAATAATGTACAATTCTTTATTTGTTTCAATTTTATTTATATATTCCAATATTCGTTCATACTCTTCAATGTTTATTATATTTTGGGAATATTGTTCAGATAATATTTTTGATAAATTTTCCTTTTTTCCTTCCAGTAGTTCCACAACATTATTATATTCACATTACATCTATTTTGTCAACTTTAGATGTAACGCCTTGGATTATTTTGCCTAACGTATAAAATTGACAACGGCTTGACAGCCCGAATTAGCAAACCTTAAGATTGCAATACTGGCAAACTGCGGTGGAGGTTTCAACCGAGCTAAATGTAGACCCAAGTCGCCCTCATGCGGTGCAGCGTTAATTATTTGTGCCTGTTGCGCAACTTTTATTTTTTCCATGATCGAAGAAAGATTATTCTATATTCTATGATATGATTGCATTCTGTCCGGAAATAAAAAAATAACATAAAAAGCGAGCCCTTATCTCCCGCATAGGTATCAAAATAACATTTGCGGCGGTGGTTTTTTTGGTTGTGCAACAGGCACGTGTGTTAAACGCCGTGGGTTATGTTTATTATATTAATGCAGTTGTTCCATATTTTTGCACATATTTATCCAACACTTCATTTATCATTGTTTGATATTTTACATTATTTTTTTGAGCATGTTTCTTAAAAAAATTAACACTGCCACTATTTAATGTAATGGTTATTTTTACTTTTGGTTCTTT
>WQXU01000026.1 GCA_009781635.1 Treponema sp. | reverse complement strand
TTGGATTATGAGGGTTTCTGGAATGAGACCCTAATCCAACTGCGGAATGACCTGGGGGAGGAGGAGTTCAGCGGCTGGTTTTCAGATATGAAATACCTGCGTGCTGGTGATAACAGCATCGTTATAGGAATTCCCTCCGCTTTTCACCGTGATAAGGTGAAATCCCGGTATTTGAGTACCATAAATTCAAAATTAAAGCTGCTTTCCGGCCAGGAAATTGCCCTTGAAATGGAAATTATCGGCAAAGCGGCGAAAAAATCCGCTTTGCAACCTGCTTCTACGTCAAAAAATGAAGATACAACTGCCAATACAAGCGAAAAAACACCCAAAACAAAGGAAAAAAGGGGGCAACACCCTCAAATGAGGGACGATTACACCTTTGACAGGTATGTTATCGGAGAAAATAACAAGTATGCGGCAAATGCGGCGCTTGCTATTTGCAAAAATCCCGGAAAAGTATGCAATCCCTTCCTGATTTACGGCGGAGTTGGGCTCGGAAAGACCCATTTAATGCAGGCAATCGGAAATTCCATTCATGAAAACTCCGACAGCCGTGTTATTTGTGTAACTTCCGAGAATTTTCTTAATGGCTACATTGAGGGAATTGGCCAAAATAAAATGAGCGTTTTCAGAAATAAATACCGTCAGGCGGATGTTCTTCTGATTGACGATATTCAATTTCTTACTGATAAGCCTGGGGTACAGGATGAATTGTTTCATACCTTCAATGCCCTGCTGGACGCAAAAAAGCAGCTTATTTTTACATGCGACCGCCCGATAGAGGATTTAAAGAAATTTGAAGAACGGCTTATTTCCCGTTTTGGGCTTGGCATAAAAGCGGATCTTCAGCCGCCCCGTTACGAGGAACGCCGCGCAATTCTTAAATCTGTAGCTCAAGCCCACGGCGTGTCGTTCCCTGATGAGGTCTTCGACTTGATGGGAAAAAATATTGCTTCCAATGTCCGCGACTTAATTTCCGCTCTGAATAATTTGATTAAATACGCAGAACTTATGGGAGAGGCAATAACTCTGGAAATTGCTCAAAAGCACTTAAAAAATATTTTTAACGCGCCAAGACAGGCTAATTTATCCATGGATAATATTATGAGAGTAGCTGCGGAGTATTTTGGACTTACTCCAAACGATCTTAAGGGTAAAAAAAGATCTCAAAATATTGTATTTGCCCGCCAGTTAGCCATGTATATAGGGCGGGATATGACTGACAATTCAATGACAGAAATAGGTCAGGATTTTGGAGGCAGGGATCATACTACGGTTATACATTCTATCGACAAGATAAAAGGGAAACTTCTTACAGATCCTACCTTGGAATCTACCATAGAAAACCTAAAAAGAGCCATAAAAGATTATAGTGCAAAACACTGAAAAAGATGTTATTATAATGTGGAAAAGATAGTAAAAGCCTGGGTATAAGACAGGCTTTTTGTCAGGCTTGTAGAAATTGTGGAAAACATTGCATGATTAACCTTTACTTATTAAGGCAGTAAGTGTACAGCAGGTATAGAAATAACTGATTTTTCCACATATTATACTGTCTATTACTATTACTACTGTATATATATATTAATATAATAATAAGAGGAGGACTAAAAATGAAGTTTACATGCAATAAAGAAGTACTTCTAAAAGAAATTTCCATAGCGCAGGAAATAATATCTTCAAAAAACGCTGTTTTAATATTGTCGAATATCTACCTGGAAGCTGTAAATAACAGTTTGATTATTAAAGCCAAGGATATGAAAGTAAATTTTCAGACCGAAGTGCCTGTTAATGTAATAGAGAGCGGATCGACAACTGTTTACGGTGATAAATTTTTAGGTATTATAAATTCATTTCCCCATGATGAAATTGAATTTTTACAAAAAGATAACGTGGCAATTATTAAACCAACTACAAAGAAAAAACCTGAATATAAATTAAAAAGTATAGCATCCGATAAATTTCCGGCGCTCCCTGTTTCTTCTGAAAAATTTTTTGAAATGCCTATTAAGGATTTTAAAGAGATGGTACAGCAAAGCGTTTTTGCAGTGTCAGATGATGAAACACGTTATTTTATGAACGGCGTATATCTTGAAAAAAGCGAAGATAAAATAAATATGGTAGCAACAGACGGAAGACGCCTTGCTTTTATCGGAAAAACGGCTGATAAAAAAATAAAGGACTTTCAGGGAATTATTATTCCGCCCAAGATTCTTCAAACAGTTATAAAAAGATCGGGAGACGAAGGACTTATTAATATTTCAATAAGTGATAAAATGATTTTTATTAATTTTGCATCGTATCAATTTTCGTCTGTATTGATTGAAGGAATGTTTCCCAATTACAAAAAAGTTATTCCGGACAAGCAGGAGTTCAGCCTCTCAGTAAAACGCGAAGAAATGCTGGCTGCTTTGCGCCGCGTATCGCTTATGGTTGAAAAAAAATCCCACAGAATTTTTCTTGGCGTTTCACCCGGCAGAATGTCTGTCTATTCTGATGAAAGCGAACTAGGAACTGTAGAAGATGAAATTCCATGCAAATATGACGGAGAGGATATAAATATTGCGCTTAACTACCGTTATTTGGAAGAGCCTTTTAAAATAATGACAGAAGATGAAATTAAGGTAAAATTCAGCAGCGCCATTAAGGCCATAACAATAGAACCTGTTCCGGAAAAAGACTTTTTCCACATAGTTATGCCAATGCAATCGTAATTGCATAGTATAAGATGTTTTTTTCTTCATTGCGGACAACTGCATTTAGAAACTTAAGCGATTCAGAAGTTTTTACAGGAGCAAGGGATGTTTTTCTTGTTGGGGAAAACGGACAGGGTAAAACAAATTTTCTGGAAGCCCTGTATTTTTGCGCTTATGCATCATCTTTTAGAGCTGTCCGCGACACGGAAATGGCAAGTAACGCCTTGTTAAAAAGCGGTGAAAAGGACTTTTCTGCAGAAGTAAAATTATCAGAGTCTATAAATGATGAAATACTTGTAAAATACGAAAGCGGGAAAAAAATCGTATTAATAAATAACAAACGGGCCGAAGATCGCAAGGAACTTCTTTCTATCGCGCCAAGTATTATCTTTTGCCACGAAGACATGGAGTTTATAAGCGGAAGCCCGGAGAGGCGGCGCTGGTTTTTTGATCAGACATTAAGTCTTTATGACCCTGTTTATCTTGAGGACTTTCGCCGCTACCGCCGTGTTTTAAAATCGCGTAACACTGTCCTTCGCGATCATGCGCAGGGAAAAAGCTCCGGCTGCATTGAATCAATACTGGATGCTCTGGATCCGCAGTTTGCAGAATACGGACAAAAAATTATGGAAAAAAGATCAAGGGCCGCAGGAGAGTTTTCCGGTATTTTTTGTCCCTTGTATAACGAAGTCTCAGGCATAAATGGAGTAACAGTGCAATATAATCAATCCTGGAAAAGTGATGATATTGATAAACATTTGCAGCAGCAGCGCGCCAAAGATATTGCCGCAGGAATTTCCCTTTCAGGGCCGCACCGTGACAGGTATCAATTTGCGCATAACGGCACGGACTTTACAGTACAGGCTTCTACGGGGCAAAAGAGGCTTTTGGCGCTGCTTTTAAGGTCTGCCCAGGCATGCCGTTATTCGGCGGAGACGAATCAAAAACCGGTGCTGCTGCTTGACGATGTCCTTTTGGAAATGGACGGTGAAAAAAGACGCAGATTTCTTTCTGTATTGCCAGGTTATGATCAGGCCTTTTATACATTTCTTCCGGAAGAGCCGTACCAGCGTTATCAAAAGGACGATACACTTGTGTATAAGGTTGAAAACGGAATCCTTATATTAGTGCTGGACAAGGAAAAAAAAATATAAAATAATATATTTACATCGCTTTTAAGGTGATTACTAAATTATTAGGGGTATTTATGAAAAAGATTCTAGCTTTGATTTTAACAATTGCATTGATTGCGGGCATCACTCTATCGTGTCAAACACCGCCTCCGGCTCCCGCTCCTGTTCAAAATCCGAATGCAGGGCCAAAAGTAACGGTAACTATACCGGAATTATTCAGTCCGGATCCGGATATTGAAGATGATAAAATGACAATAAATATTGCTGTTGAACATCCTGTTCAAATTAAGGACTGGACAATAACAATTCAGCCAAACCGGCAGCAGACATCAGGGCAGTCAACGGAACGCCAGGCTGGAGAGCGCCAGGGACGTCAGCGCCGCGCTTTCTTTGAACAAAGCGGAACGGGAACTCCGCCTGCGGCATGGCAGTGGAACGGAAGGGGAACATCCGGCGAAATGGTTATGTCCGCTATGGATTACCGGTTTACAATATCTGTTGATGATGTTTTTGGAAACAACACGGTAACAGAAGGTATTATCGAAGTTGATATTATTGTAAGACGGGAAGGAAATAATTTAAGAATAATTGTTCCTTCCATTGTTTTTCCTCCAAACGCCGCAAACTTTAATCTTTTAAGCCAGGACGAACAAAGAGCCAATACAAGAATAATGAACATGATAGCAAGAGCGCTGAACAAGTTCGGCGATTACAGGATAATTGTAGAAGGTCATGCTAATCCGACTACTCCGCCGAATACAACACAACGAACCAATGAAAACTCAATCCTTAGAAACTTAAGCGAACAAAGAGCAAGAGCGGTTGTAGATTTTCTTGTTAACAATAACGGCATTAGCAGGCAGCGGCTAAGCGCTATAGGCGTTGGCGGAGACAGAACAGTTGCCGATTACGATGACTCTGAAGAAAACTGGAAGAACCGCCGCGTGGAATTCCTGTTGGCAAGATAAGTTAATAAGTGCGGTCTTTTGCAGCAAAAGGGCAGGAGGCCGCAACGTTTAATAGTTTAATAAATGAAAAAAGCCGGCGATATACTATCCGCTCTCTTTGACGAGCGGTTCATGAAAAAAGCCCAGGGCTGCTCAAAACTTTTTGATTCCTGGACAGATATAACCGCAAAAAACGGAATTGCAGCTGCGGCGGATCATTCCCGCATAAAAGACCTTGATAAGGGCATTCTGTTAGTTGAAATGGATCACCCGGGCTGGAAACAGATTTTACAAACAAAACAAAGCAAGCTGTTAAATGATTTTCGCTGCCGGTTTCCGGAACTTGAAATATCCGGCATTGCCTTAATACTGGGGCAGGGTAAAACGCAGGATAAAAACCAAAATGATGAAAAAACACAAACTGCTAAAGAGATTGAAGCGCCCGTTTTAAAAGAAGAGCCAGAAGTCACCGGCTTTGCTGTAAAAGGTATAGATGCCATTAATGACGAAGAATTAAAAGAAACCCTTAAAAAGCTGGGACAGACAATTTCCGACAGGGAAAAACGGTAGATAAACTGCCGGTCTGCAGGAAAAACTAAATATCTGCCTTTAATGCAAAGCGTATACAGGCGTGACTAAAATAATTAAAAATGATACAATGAGCCTTGTCTAATTCATAATTTTTCTCAAACTAAGGATATATAAATTGGCCAAGACGAACACAACTGATGTTTTACCGGGCAGCTTGCCTTCCGGTAAGGTTATCCCTATAGCGATAGAAGACGAAGTAAAAACAGACTACCTCAATTATGCAATGTCAGTTATTGTAAGCCGCGCCCTGCCGGATGTAAGAGACGGCCTTAAACCGGTTCACAGGCGGCTTCTTTACTCCATGGATAATCTGGGGCTGCGCCCGGGCGGAGCGACAAAGAAGAGTGCGCTTATAGTCGGCGATGCGATGGGTAAATATCATCCGCACGGCGATTTGTCACTGTACGATGCACTTGTACGCATGGCGCAGGACTTTTCCCTTCGTTACCCGCTTATAAAAGGCCAGGGGAATTTCGGCTCTATTGACGATGATCCTCCGGCGGCCATGCGCTATACCGAGGCGAAGATATCAAAAGTTGGCGATGAAGTTATGCAGGATCTTCACAAGGAAACTGTGGATTTTGCGCCAAACTACGATGAATCATTAAAAGAGCCAACGGTTATGCCCTCTGCAATTCCAAATCTTTTGATTAACGGCGCAAGCGGTATAGCAGTAGGTATGGCAACAAACATGGCGCCTCATAACCTTGGCGAAGTCTGTGATGCTATCTGTGCGCTTATCGACAATCCCGATGCCAGCAGCGAAGATCTAATGCGTTTTGTGCAGGGACCGGATTTCCCGACAGGCGGTGTAATATTCGGACGAAAGGGTATAAAAGAAGCCTACAAAACAGGAAGGGGCAAGCTGCTTGTTCGCGGCAAGTTTAACATAGAAACCAATAAACAGGGCAAGGAAAAAATTGTTTTTACGGAAGTTCCCTACAATGTAAACAAAGCCCTCCTGCTGGAAAAAATCGGCCAGTTGATGCGTGATAAAGTCATTGACGGTATAGCAAATGCAAATGACGAGTCAGACCGTGAAGGTATACGCATTGTTGTTGAGCTTAAAAAAGGCGCAATTGTAAAAGTAATATTAAATCAGCTTTTCTCGAATACACAGCTTCAAACAACATTTGGCATCATCAATCTGGCGCTTGCCGGGGGTAAGCCGCAGTTACTCACATTGAGAGAATTGGTGCGCCACTTTGTAGAACATCGTATTGATGTAGTGACCCGCCGGACCCGTTATGATTTACGTAAAGCCGAGGAGCGCGCACATATCCTTGAAGGGCTTATTATTGCGCTTGCAAATATCGATGAAGTTATCGCTATCATAAAAGCAAGCCGCGATGTTGCAACTGCGCGGCTTAAGTTACAGGAACGCTTCCTGCTCTCCGAAGCTCAATCTGAGGCGATTGTTGAAATGCGTCTTGGGCGGCTTACAAGCCTTGAAGTTGAAAAGATTGAACAGGAACTTTCAGAATTAAAAACACGCATCGCATACTATAAATCCCTGCTTGCAGATGAAAAAAAATTACGCGGAGTAATAAAAGACGAGACAAGGGAAATTGCCGAAAAATTCGGAGACAAAAGGCGAACCGAAATAATCGCAGGCGAAGTTGAAAATATCAATATTGAAGATCTGATAAAAAAAGAAGAAATGATGATACTCATTTCCAATCTTGGTTATGTAAAACGAGTACCTGTTTCTGCATATAAAAATCAGGGACGCGGAGGCAAGGGTATGCAAAGCGCTAAGCTTGCCGAGGATGATTTTGTAGAACAAATTTTTGTCGCTTCTACTCATGAGTACATTATGTTTATTACAAGCGCAGGTAAAGCATACTGGATGAAAGTCCACGAACTGCCCGAAGGCAGCCGCACAAGCAAGGGCTCGCACATCAAGAGTCTGCTTACAGTCTCGCCAAACGAAGATATCACAGCGATTGTTTCACTGAAAGACTTCAGCGACAGCGAATATCTTTTTATGGGTACTGCGTGCGGCGTAGTAAAAAAAGTGAAAACAAGTGAATTTATCAATGCAAAAACAAGGGGCATTGTCGCAATAAATCTTGATGACGGCGACAAGCTTGTCAGCGCTCTTTTAACAAAGGGGAACGATGAAGTTGTGCTTATCTCCCGCAGAGGGCAGGCTCTTCGTACTCACGAGGATCATGTCCGCGCAATGGGACGTTCCTCGCGCGGCGTAACCGGCATGAAGCTTGCAAAAGGCGATGAACTGACCGGAATGCTTAGGGTTGTTGTTTCAGAAAAGATGCTGATCATTTCTGAATACGGCTACGGCAAACGGGTTGAGTTTAGCGAGTTTTCATCGCATGGACGCGGCACCGGCGGTCAAAGAATCTATACAGTAACAGAAAAAACAGGTGAAATTGTCGGCTGCGTTAATGTACTGGAAAATGAAGATATTATGTGCATAACAAGCCAGGGCAAGTCGATAAAACTTAAAGTAAATGAAATAAGGGTTATGGGCCGTTCAGCGCAGGGTGTGCGTCTGCTTAGCATTGACAAGCCGGATTTTGTAATTGGTCTTGACAGGATTGTTAAAGAAGACGAAAATTCTACAAATACAGAAGAAGTAGCAGCAGAGCTTCCGTTTCAGGACGCTTAGTAAAAAGAGGAGATAAAAATGAGGGTATTTACTATTTCAATTTTGGCAGTTGCTATTTGTTTATCAGGATGCGCAGGCGCTCCGAATTTTGCAAATGTAACAGGAAAAGAATGGAAATTAATCCAGGTTCATGTCAGCGGTTCGCCGGTTAACAGAACTGTCATCTACGATCGAAACGATCTTAGAAGAGAGAGTATAGGAAACATATACACCCTGAACTTTGATGCCGAAAATATCAACGGGGTTGGAGCGCCGAACCGGTATTCCGCTCCGTATTCTATTAGAGAAAACCTGGGGATCGAGATAAAAGACATACGTTCAACAATGATGGCGTCTTTGATTCAACCGGAAAAATTGCAGGAACACGTCTATTTTCTATATTTACAAAATGCGTATTCATGGAATATTGTGAATAAAAACCTTGAAATTAATTCAAAAACCGAAGATGGCAATGATGTTCGGCTGGTTTTCGAGCTGTAAAAACACGATAAAAGTATATACATGTGTATTTTTAAATATCTTGCGACTTCTGCCATATAAAAATGTTTCACGTGAAACATAACCGGTAAGCTCTGATTAAGGTTAAATCAGGGTATACCGGTTATTTTTTCTTTCCGCCTTTTTATCACTTTGTCTTCTTTTTGCCTGCAGACGCTTTTCCTTCGATGCTTTACTTGGTTTTGTTGGTTTACGGCGCTTGGGGAGCCTTGCTGCGGCAGCGATCATTGTTTCCATGCGGAAATACGCCCTCTTAAGATTAATACGCTGAGAACGCTCCTCATCCGATGTTATAATTATTTCATTGTCTGCATTAATGCGATTGGCAAGGAGAAATTTCATTTGCTCCAGCTCTGTTTCGGAAAGCCCTGATAATTCTTCCAAACGAAGCTTCAATGTTACTTTGGTATTTACCTTGTTTACATTTTGTCCTCCCGGCCCGCCGGAACGGGAGAACGCTGCATCTGCAAATGTATGAATGGATTGCCGCAGCAAGTTAATGTTCATTCAGTTTGATTTTTTCCTTTTACCAGTTTCCATAACTTTTTCATTAACCCAAGCTTGCCAAACAGCACCCAGAATAACAACGCCAATAGCGCAAGAGATGGAATCCCATAAATAATAAAGCCAAGCAGGATTACTGCCACTGTGGACAGGAAGCTGCCAAAGTGTCCGAATAATTGTTTAATCCGTTCTCCAAAGGTAATGTTTTGAATAGGCGATGATGTTACAGGCCCCATTAATTGAAGGTCTATTGTGGCATAGTCAACCCTGTTTGAAAGATTACGCAATTGAGATCCGGTACGTTCAATATCATGCTGTAAATCGGCGATTCTTGCTTCCACCGATAGTATTTCTTCTATGTTACTTGCCCTTCCAAGATACGACTGAAAGGTTCTTAGTAACTCCCTCTTTGATTCAAGCCGTCCCTCAAGATCATAATAACGAAGCGTTACATCTTCTGTACTTTCTGAGCGCTGAATCAATCTTCCTATGCCATTCATATCTGAAAGGAATGCATCATATTGAGGCGCCGGAACCCGCAGGGAGTAAAAATAATGGTTTTCTGAAATACTAGTTGATGCAGAATATGAATTGTACCTCTCCAACAAGCCGGCTATAGAAGCATCTGCAGCTTCCAGATTATCAACTCTGATTACTAAAAATGCATTTTTTACCAGTTTTCGTTCATGGTTAGTAAGGTCTGCCGATTGTGAAAAATCTGATCCATCATGGAAGTCGCCGTGATCCATTGCAATAGCCGCACCGGTGGTTCGTCCGCGGTGCATTGATTCGTATTCAACCGAATCATTTAGAGCTAATGCCATTGTCCTTGATTGACCCGAATACAGAGATTCACCGCGGCTGCAGCCAACTGTCAGCATAAGCGCTGTCAGTAATGAAATTAAAAAAATCTTTGTTTTCATTTTCATATCCTTAATCAATTATTTTTATACCGTGTGTTTTTGCGGCATTTTTTAAGTTGTTGTCCAATGTGCATAAAACTGCTTTTTTTCGATCTGCAAGTTCCAGATAAGCAGCGTCGTAAGTTGAAAGATTATAATCGTTGCTAAGGTTCCAAATTCTACGTTGATAATTTACACCTTCTTCAAAATCTATTTTTAAACCGATAGCAGATATAAATGGAAAAAACTGAACAACTTCATTTGATGTATAGCGTTTACGCCGAACCAGGTTTCTGAAGATATTTGCTATTTCATAATTAAATAAAGGAGTGGTAAATATTTCACCGGACTTTGCAATTCTGATATGGTTTTTTTCAACACTGATAATTTTATCGTCGGGAATGACCAGCGCGCTAACGAATGATGAATCGTATACATGTATCATTATCGCCTGCCTTCTTCAACCGCTTCCCGGATGTTAAAATCACCAGGTTTAGCGCGATAGTGTTTTCGCAGGTCCCTAAAGCCGTTAATCACTTCTTCTGCAGTCATTTTATTTTCCTGTTCAAAGGGGATAATCTTTGCTACCGGTTTTCCTCTTTTTGTGATAATAAAATCGGCGCCATTTTCCACCTTTTCTAAAATCTGCGAAAAATGCGTTTTGGCTTCGAATGCACCTATTTTGTGAGTTAACATTTTTTCCTCTCCGGACAGTTCTTGTAAACTAGTTTAATCAGCTAGTCTGTTTGTGTCAAGTATGCTGATTTTAATACTGCGCGGTTAAATATTAAACAATTTTTTTATAAATTTGTTTCATATTTTTACTATAGTGTTCTGTAATATTCAAATGACACAATGGTCTGTTAAGTTAAATCCTTGCGAAGTAAGGATTTAACGCATTTTGTTATTTTACAAACCGAATATTACAGGACACTAGTGATGTGAAATAACGCGGTGTATATCAAATGCCTTTCTTACTGACAGCAGGCAGAAAATGTAATATAATGTTTTAGTCGGTAAAGGAGCGTTCATGAATAAAATATCCCTTAAACTAACCAAACTTGAAAAAGCAGGCAAGGTATCATGGGCGAAAAATCGCAAGACACGCATGGAATTCCACATAAACAGCAATATCCGCATAGAATATGAATTAAGAGACAGCCTTTTTTCATTAACCGGAAATGTAGTTTTTGCCGACCTTAAACAGTGCCGGGAGCTTGCGAATAAATTCAACCTGAAGCAGGATCCCGCTCATCCTGAGCGTTATATTAAAGCCGGCCAGCTCTATGCCATGGGCCTTATTGATGAAATCCTTCACTATGTCGTATCCCTCTACCGTGAGGAAGTTCAGGGCGATATTTTTGATACAGCGCTTGAAAGGCTGGAAACCAATCTTGGTGAAGACAGAACAGGCGGCTTATTAAAAGGATTTTCCGCACAGTTTCCGCCGCGCTCTGTGTACAGGGGCGAGAAAAATGTTGAGCAGTATTTAAAGAGTAAGGAAGAAGGTGAAAGCTGCCGCGCTCTTTCCATCGAAGAAACAATGCTCCTGTCTCTTGCAAATTTAAACCCTGCTTTTAAACCATTTAAGTTTATGTTTGACGACAGCATTCTGTCCAAAACAACTGTCTATCCGGATGCAATTGAGGAATTAAAAGCCCACTTAAAAGACATGCCGTCTTTCGGCCCGGATGGAATGAATCTTTGGGACTTCCTTCGCTCTCCTGCCCTTGCGTGTCCAGATTCTCTTTTAGGACAGCTTGATTATATGCGAAAACACTGGGGGCTTTTAATTTCAAAATTCATGTCGCGTCTTCTAATGAGTCTTGATGTAATAAACGAGGAAGATAAATCCGTTTTCTTTGGCCCCGGTCCGAGCGAAGTGCTGACTTTTGCCGGCCTCGATGAATATGAAAGATTCAGTCCCGATCAGGACTGGATGCCCAAAACTGTATTGATGGCAAAGAGCACGCTTGTATGGCTTTTTCAATTATCGCAAAAATACAACAAGGAAATTGTCCGCCTTGATCAAATTCCGGATGAAGAACTTGATGAGCTTGCCCGCCGCGGTTTTACAGGTCTTTGGTTAATCGGCGTATGGGAGAGAAGTCAGGCCAGCAAAACTATAAAGCAGTGGACAGGAAATCCCGAAGCTGCCGCCTCTGCTTACAGTCTGTACGATTACGACATAGCAAACGAACTGGGCGGCTGGGGCGCGCTTTGTAATCTGCGCGATCGCTGCATGCACCGGGGTATTAGGCTTGGTTCTGATATGGTTCCCAATCACACAGGTCTTGACAGTAAATGGATTGTAGAACATCCAGACCGCTTTCTTCAGCTCCAGCATCCGCCCTTTCCCACGTATAACTATAACTGCGGCAATCTTTCAGGCCGGGGCGATATCACTGTCCAGATTGAGGAACATTATTTTTCACGAAGCGATGCTGCTGTCGTTTTTAAAAGGGCAGATAATCGCACAGGAGAAACGCGCTATATCTATCATGGTAATGACGGCACTTCTATGCCCTGGAACGATACTGCGCAGATTGATTTTCTTAATCCTGAAGCGCGCGAGGCTGTAATCCGTACGATTATCGGCGTTTGCCAGCAGTTCTCGATAGTGCGCTTCGATGCCGCCATGACGCTTGCAAAGCGTCACATTCAGCGCCTTTGGTATCCCGCGCCAGGCACAGGCGGAGCAATTGCAAGCCGCGCAGAACATGCAATCTCTACCGAAGAGTTTAACCGCCGTATTCCAAATGAATTCTGGCGCGAAGTTGTTGATCGCTGCGCCGTAGAAGCGCCGAATACCTTGCTGCTTGCAGAGGCTTTCTGGATGATGGAAGGATACTTTGTGCGTACTTTAGGCATGCACCGTGTTTACAACTCGGCATTTATGAACATGCTTAAGAACGAAGAAAACGACAAGTATCGCGCTACCATTAAAAACACAATGGAGTTCGATCCTGAAATCTTAAAACGTTTTGTAAACTTTATGAACAATCCGGATGAAGATACCGCTGTAGCGCAATTCGGCAAGGGCGATAAATATTTCGGCATTTGTACATTGCTTGTTACAATGCCGGGTCTGCCAATGTTCGGACACGGTCAAATAGACGGCTTTGAAGAAAAATACGGCATGGAATACCGCCGCTCTTATAAAGACGAAAAACCAGACGGGTATCTTGTAGACCGTCATGAGCGTGAAATATTTCCGCTAATGAAAAAACGTTCCCTGTTTTCCGGCAGCGCCAACTTCAGAATATACGATCTTTACTGTAACGGCGGTTCTGTTAACGAAAATGTTTTTGCCTATTCAAACCGTACCTGGATAGGCGCCCGTGAAGAAAAAGCGCTTATATTCTATAACAACTCCTACTACGAAACATCGGGCTGGATTAAAGTAAG
The DNA here is from genome assembly GCA_009781635.1 of Treponema sp. Classification (GTDB taxonomy): domain Bacteria; phylum Spirochaetota; class Spirochaetia; order Treponematales; family Breznakiellaceae; genus WQXQ01. The sequence continues at coordinate 20,800 of WQXU01000026.1, read as the reverse complement.
CGATCCGCCTGTGCCGGTACCTGCCGGAACGGGCAATGACGGAGGCAATACGCGCAGAGACAGTTTGAGTGAGGCGCTTGCCCTGCACGGCGAAGCTCAATACTTTACGCTGCTGCGCGAGCAGATATCCAATCTTTGGTTCATCCGCTCTTCCAAGGCAATCAGCGAAGACGGTTTTTTCATCGGCCTTAGAGGATACGAAACTCAGGTTTATCTTGATGTATGCGAAGTTGAAGATGACGCAAAAGGACGCTGGGCAAGACTGAACAATGACTTGAACGGAAGAGGCGTACCCTGTCCTCATGCAGCGATAAAAGATATTTTTCTTGGCGATCTTTATTACCGGTTCATGGAAATTTTAAACCCGGAATTTATAATTGGTTTAAAGGAATCCATAAACAAAAAATCTTTTGCCGATTCATTTAAAACGCCCGTTGAAGAGTTTATAAAAACAGCTTCTTTCTTTATAACCGGCGCGAATGGTTCCTGGGATCCATGGACAGCAAAAGATCAGGCAAAAAACACAGATATAAAATTTACACCTGTTAAAACTGATGCAATCTGGAAAGAATTTGAAATGTTTATAAACAGGTTTAAAAGTATTACAGATACGCTTAAAAAGACCAAATCTCCGCTGCTTGATCAAATAACTAAATGCATGGCAGAAAGACAGATGCTTTACGCCGTTGCGCTAAGCTACGGTGTGCTGTCTCTTCTGCGCCTGATAATAGGCCGTTTGCAGAACGGAAAGGGAGCAACGGGGCTTCACGCTGCGGATCTTGCTTTTGATCACTGGGATCTTGGCCGCAAGTTAAGGCAAACATACAAAAACTTCGGTGCTTCTGATGTGGAAGCATGGCAGATAACAGACCTTTTAAAAGCCAGTCTTGGCCGGACAAATGTTCCGCATAGCTGGGATCGCCCTGCAAAGAAAGATATTTCCGGATTATCACCTTCTGAGTTTGCCGCTCTGATTATTGAAGAAAATTATCTTAGTGAGGACTTCAGGCGCATTCTTGGAATAAACTTCTTTAATGATGTTATGTGGTTTAACAAGGAAGGTTTTGAAAATGCTGTTTATTATTCATCATTTTTCTTTATGATGGAAGGTTCAATAAAAATGCCGGTCGAAGAGCGGATAAACCGCATTTCCGGCATTTATGATGCGCTGACAAAAGCGGAAAAAAAATCTGAATATCGGTTTGACAACCTGCTGGATATTCTGACTGCAAAACCAAAAGCCGGAACAGCAAAGAAAAAAACATCCGGTTTAAAAGTTCCTGCTGAAAAAGCTCCAGTGACGAAAAAAGCCGCGCCGAAAATAAAAAAGGCCGAAAAGAAAGCAGATGCTGTGAAAAAAGCTGAACCTGCAGCAAAGACAAAAAAATCTGCGCCGAAAACTAAACAAGTTGAGAAGAAAGCTAGCGCTGTGAAAAAAACTAAACCTGCAGCAAAGACAAAAAAATCTGCGCCAAAAACCAAACAAGTTGAGAAGAAAGTAAGCGCTGTGAAAAAAACTGAACCTGCAACAAAAGCAAAAAAAGCCGCGCCAAAAGCAAAGGCAACTGTAAAAAAAGCGCAGCCAAAAAAAGCTGCAGCAAAGAAGACAACAGCAAAAAAAGCAGTATCAAAAAAGGCCGCGCCAAAAACTACAAGTGTGACTGTAAAAAAATCAACGGTAAAAAAAGCTAAAGCAGCCGCAAAAAAGACCGGAACCAGAGGCAAAACAAAAAAATGAGAGTTAGCTGCAAATTTATAATTTTTTGGCTGCTTTTTATTATTTCTTTCCCGCTTTTTTCACAGGAAATGTATCTTGAGTTAAACCTGAATGAAAAGAGAATCAATAATCCCCTTGCTGTTTCCAGGCAGCCGTTTGAAATTTTCAATGTAATTAATAAGGCAGCAAATGACAGCAAAGTGCGCGGCATAGTATTAAATATAGGTTCAGTTTCCGCCGGCAGAGACTATTTTTGGGAATTGCGTACCGCTCTGGAGCAGTTTAAAGAAAGCGGAAAAAAAATCTGCGCTTACATTAGTTTCGCCGATACAGACACTTATCTTCTTGCGTCAGTGGCGGACAAAATAATTATGGATGAACTTGGCATATTAACCGTACTGGGTTATTCAATGGGAAGGGGATATGTCCGGCAGACACTGGAAAAATTGGGAATAGGTGTCAGAGAACTTAATTATTTTGAATACAAATCCGCAGTGGAGACATTTACAAGGGATTCAATGTCGGAAGCGGACAAGAGGCAATACAATGATTACCTGGATGACATTTTCAATCTTACACGCGAGACCTTGATGAATGCCCGGAACTGGACAACCGAAGAATTTGACACAATTTTAAACCATGAGTTTTTTTATTCTGCAAAAAACGCGCATGAAAGAGGCCTTGTTGACTATATTGGCAGAAGAGAAGCGGCGCTTAAAGCCATCAGTGATATGGAAGGCGAAGAAATAAGTCAGATTGTTTTATATGGAAATTCAGATTCCAGTTTGATGCGCAGCAGTATATCTTACGCTGCTCCAAGAGCAGGCGGTCTTTTCAGCAGGCCTCCGGTTGTTGCGATTGTCTATGCGGACGGCCAAACAGATATGGAAACGGGAATGGAGACAGCTAAACTCTCGCGGCAAATTATTGAATTAGCAGATAACAAACGGGTCAAAGCGATTGTAATAAGAATAAACTCACCCGGAGGAAGCGCAGAAGCAGCGGATAATATTGATGAAGCAGTGCGTTATGCGAAACTCAAGAAGCCTGTTGTTGTGAGCATGGGCAGCATGGCCGCTTCAGGAGGTTATTGGGCTGCAATGAATGCCAGCCACATTGTTGCAAATCCATATACGATTACAGGTTCTATAGGTGTAATTGGCAGCTGGTTTTATGACAATGGATTGAGTTCCAGGCTTGGATTTAATATTGATATTTTAAAGCGCGGCGAGCATTCCGATCTTTATTCCGGTTTTCTTTTTCCCTACAGGAACTTAACCGAACATGAAGAGAGCCGTTATAAAACATACATAAAAGATATATACGATATATTTGTAACGAAGGTTGCAGCCGGCCGCGGCATGAAAATTGAAAAAGTTGAAGAAGCCGCGCAGGGGCGGATATTTTCCGGCATACGCGCGCTTGATGCCGGGTTAACAGACAGTGTAGGCGGACTTTACGATGCGATAAGAATAGCGCGTAACATGGCTGGAATTCCTGATGATGCAAAAGTACAATACAGAAGTTATCCGGAACCCAAATTCATTGACAGGCTTATGCAAAGCATGCTTACTATAAGGTCGTTTTTTTGGGGAAGCTCCAGAGACGTTATTAACACTGATATTCAATATCTTCTTAAGAATAACGGCCGCGTTATGCCAATTCTGCCTTTGGACTTACACATCTCCAAGCTGTGATAAGGAAATAGGCTTGGGACTGTCGTTTTGACCTTCAATTTTTGCAAGTTCTTCAAGCAGCTCTTTTCCGCGGCGTGAAAGTTTTTCCGGGATTTGCACCATAAGCTTTATATATAAATTACCCCGCTGGCTTCCTGCAGGAACGCCTTCGTCGCGAATCCGCAGCATTTTTCCATTCTGGATTCCGGAAGGAACTTTTACTTTTATGGTTTTGTTATCCAGTGTTGATACATGAATGTCGGCGCCAAGAGCTGCCTGGCTTATGGAGATGGGAACCGCGCAGTAAAGATCGTAACCCTGGCGTTCAAAGTATTCATGAGGTTTTACCCTGATAAAAACATACAAGTCTCCGGGAGGGCCGTTATTGGGGCCAGCGTCACCCTGTCTTGGTATAACAATGCGTTTGCCGTTTTCTACTCCCGCAGGAATAGTAACCATGATCTTCTGCCGTTTTTTCTGAGTTCCGGAACCGCCGCAATCGCTGCATGGCTTTTCAATTATTGAGCCTTCTCCGTGGCATTGGTGACATGTCGTTGCAACAGAGAAAAATCCCTGACTGTGCCTTACCTGGCCTGAACCACGGCAGACAGGGCAGGTTTTCTTGCCCGAACCGTCTGATGTGCCTGCGCCGTTACATGATTTGCATGACTCGTTATGTGAATATTGTATTTCAACCTTTGTGCCGAAAACTGCGTCTTTAAAAGGAATCTCTATATCATAGCGAAGATTGGCGCCCTGTCTTACGCTGCTGCCGCCTCTGCGGAAACTGCCGCCGAAAAAACTTTCAAATATATTTCCAAAACCGCCTTCGCCGAAAATATCTTCAAAACCACGGAAGTTGCTCCAGTCATGAGTGCCGCCCATACCCTCAACTCCGGCGAAACCGAATTGATCATATGCGGCCTTCTTCTGGTCATCGGCGAGTATTTCATAAGCCTCAGTTGCTTCCTTGAATTTTTCCTCTGCTTTTTTATCGCCGGCATTTTTATCCGGGTGATACTGAACAGCGAGTTTTCTGTATGCTTTTTTTATATCATCTTTGGAAGCATTTTTTTGTACGCCCAGAACTTCGTAGTAATCTCTTTTTGCCATTTTTATTCAGGAGTCAGTATCAGGGGCCGGGAGTAAGAAACCGATTTTTACACGCTTAAATTTCAAATAACGATTCTTAATCCCTTAACCCTTAAATTCTTTATCCTCTCTTCCCCCTATTTCTTGTCGTCATCCACTACTTCGTAATCCGCATCTTCGGCGCCTTTTGTGTTGGAATCGCCGCCGCCAGGATTTTGTTCGCCGGGATTAAAGCCTCCCATATCGGGGCCGGGCTGCTGGCCTGACGCTGCCTGCTGTTTATAAATTTCTTCTGCAATTTTATAGGAAGCCTGTTTGAGCGTTTCTGTCTTGTCTTTTATGGACTGGATATCACCGCTTTCAAGCGCCCTGCGTAATTCTGCAATTGCTTCATCTGTTTTGGATTTATCTTCGGCGTTAACTTTATCGCCAAGGTCTTTAATATTTTTCTCTGTGCTGTAAATCATAGAATCGGCTTCGTTGCGCACTTCGGCTCTTTCACGCTCTTTTTTATCTTCTTCAGCGTGGAGTTCCGCTTCTTTGACCATCCGGTCAATATCAGAATCGCTTAAGCCGCTTGAGCTTTCTATGCGGATTTTCTGTTCCTTGCCGGTGCCAAGATCTTTTGCGCTGACCTGGACAATACCGTTTGCATCAATATCGAAGGTTACTTCAATCTGCGGAACTCCGCGCGGAGCGGGAGGAATGCCAATAAGATCGAAGCGGCCGAGAAGACGGTTCTGGTTTGCCATTTCGCGTTCACCCTGCAGTACCTGAATGGAAACTGCAGTCTGGCCGTCTGCTGCGGTGGAGAATGTCTGGCTCTTGCGCGTAGGTATGGTTGTGTTACGTGTAATTAATTTTGTCATTACGCCGCCAAGCGTTTCAATGCCAAGCGAAAGAGGCGTAACGTCAAGAAGCAGTACGTCTTTTACATCGCCGCCAAGAACGCCGCCCTGAATAGCCGCGCCTACTGCGACAGCTTCATCGGGATTAACGCCCTTGTTGGGTTCTTTTTTAAACAGTTCCTTTACAATCTGCTGAACAGCGGGAATGCGGGTTGAGCCGCCTACAAGGATGACTTCATCAATCTGATCTGCGTTAAGGCCTGCATCTGCAAGCGCCTTCTTGCATGGCTCTTTTGAGCGCGCAAGAAGATCCTCGACCATTTGTTCAAACTTTGCCCTTGTCAATGATTTTTGAAGATGCTTGGGGCCGCTTTGATCGGCAGTAATAAAGGGCAGGTTGATTTCTGTGCTCTGCATCGATGATAATTCAATTTTGGCTTTTTCCGATGCTTCGCGGAGGCGCTGAAGCGCCATGCGATCCTGCGCAAGATCGATGCCTGTGTCTTTTTTGAACTCTGCGATCAGCCATTCCATAATACGGCGGTCAAAATCATCCCCGCCAAGGTGAGTATCGCCGTTTGTGGCTTTTACTTCAAAAACATTGTCGCCCAATTCAAGAATGGAAACGTCAAAGGTACCGCCGCCAAGATCGTAAACGGCGATAATTTTGTCTTTTTTTGAATCCTTATTAAAGCCGAACGCAAGTGATGCGGCGGTAGGCTCGTTGATAATACGTTTAACATCAAGGCCTGCTATTTTTCCGGCGTCCTTGGTTGCCTGTCTTTGCGAGTCGTTAAAATATGCCGGAACTGTAATTACAGCTTCTGTGACACTCTCGCCTAGGTAGTCTTCGGCAGTTTTTTTCATTTTTTGCAGAATGAAGGCGGACAATTCCTGCGGCGAATATTTTTTTCCGTCAATGTCAATGCGCACATCATCGCCCTGCTCTGTTACGCGATATGGAACAAGTTTCATTTCATTGGTAACTTCCGAGTAACGGCGTCCCATAAAACGTTTCATTGAGTAAACTGTATTTTCCGGATTTGTGATCATCTGGTTTTTGGCAGTTGCGCCGACAACCCTTTCTCCCTTGCTTGTAAAGCCAACTATGGAAGGGGTAGTGCGCCCGCCCTCTGAACTTTGAATGACTATGGGTTCTCCGCCTTCAAGAACGGACACGCAAGAGTTGGTGGTTCCCAAGTCGATACCAATAATTTTACCCATTTTCCTCTCCTTATTAAGCGGCTGTATTGCCGCTATATTTATAATTATTTTTTATGCTTTCTCTGTATCGGGCATGAGAACTTTTACCTTTGCTGCCCGGATAACTCTTTCTTTTAACATGTATCCTTTTATTAAATCATCCTGTACTGTTGCTTCATTTACATCGGGAGATTTTTCCATCATCAGCGCTTCGTGCAGGTTTGGATCGAATAGTTCTCCTGCGGAATTGAAACGTTTAAGCCCCCATTTTGACTCAAGCTGATTGACTAGGCGTTTCTCAATCATTTTGATTCCTTCCAGAAAGCTTGTGTATTCTGCAGAACATGTTTGTATGCCGCTTTCCCCGGCCTGAATGGCCCTTTCAAAATCGTCAATTACCGGGATGATGTCCAGAAGCAGGCTCTGGTTTGCGTATTCAATTGCGCTGATTTTTTCCTGATTTATTCTCTTGCGGAAATTCTCAAATTCCGCCGCTTTCCGGAGAAGCTGATCGTGTTTATCTGCAAGTCTGATTTCCAGCTCAGTTATTTTTTCTTCCGGAGTGGCTGTGTTTTCCTGTTCGTTTACTCCAGGCTCCGCAGCGCCATTATCAGCCTGAGATAAGCCCTCCTCTGACGGTACAACATCAGGCTGTTCGTTTTGAGATTCATGTCTTGACATTACAATTCCCACATATCCATTTTTTAATGAGTAAAATTCCCTTCTTATATAGAAAATACAAAAAAACTGCGTTTGGGTCAAGGAAATTCCGATATAAATATAGACACAAGTGTCATGTAATATTCAAATGACACAATTATATGTTAAGTTAATTCCTTATGTAATAAGGAATTAACGCATAATGCTATTTTGGTAACCGAATATTACATGACACTAGATGTAGCGTGTATTAACGCAGTATAACGCTATAAGTGGTAGTGGTTTCTGTTTTAAGTCAATATCTCAGCCTGACAAAGTGCATGTCATATTTTTGCCGTTCTTCTTTGCGGTATAGAGTAATTGGTCAACTTCAGATATATAATCGGCGATTAAATCGTTTGTGCCGGGAATTTTTGAGTGAGCGCCAAGGCTGATTGTTACGGTCGTGCCTTTTTCGTTGGAAATTTGAATGTTGGTCTTCATTACGTTTATCCGTATTTGTTCTGCAATATTGTATGTACCTTTAATGTCTGTGTCCGGCAGTAAAACACAGAACTCTTCTCCGCCCCATCTTACCGCAACATCCGATGCTCTCTGAAGGGTATTATTCAGGATTTCTGCAATTGTCTGCAATAAGACATCACCTTGCGGATGCCCGTATGTGTCATTGTATTTTTTAAAATTATCCAAATCCATCATGATAAGGCCAAGGGATTTTTTTTCTCTGAAAGCGCGTCCCCATTCAGCTTCGACGCGAATGTCAAAACCCCGCCTGTTTGGCAGGCCTGTAAGCGCATCGAGCATGCATAGTTTCTCGATTGTTTTTATATAATCCGCCATCTTTAAATGCGTCCCGATTCTTGCTTTTACAATAGTTTGATTAAACGGCTTTGTAATATAATCAACAGCGCCGAGCGATAGGCCCTTTTCCTCGTCCTCTGCATTGTTAAGTCCGGTCAAAAAAATAATCGGTATAGCCATGGTATTGGAGGAATCTTTTAATTTAATAAGAACCTCATAACCGTTCATGTCAGGCATGATTATATCCAGTAAAATTATATCCGGAAGGTGTTTTGCGGCAGCTTCCAGCGCAGATGCGCCGTCTGTAGCGATGATAATGTCATATTTGGGTTTTAGAAATTGAGCCAGCGCCATAATGTTAATTTTTTCGTCGTCCACAATAAGTATTTTCTTTACGTCGCTCATTCCTTCTCCGTGTTACTGCCACCCTGCAGCTATTTGTGATTTTATTGCGGCAAGTGTTTCACGCGCCTTCTTAAATTCCAGATTTTCAATTTGTTCTGCCAGCTCCTGTGATCCCGGAATAGAGCTTAATTCTTTTGCCATATCCAGGCTGTCATAATTGTCGGATTCAAGAAGGTTATCAAGTTTTTCAAGAAACTTTATAGCATCATCTCTGCTTAATGATAACGCATTTGCTGTTTTTTTTGTAATATTATTTGTGTATTTATCCGTAAGCTGCGCAAGTTTTTCCAGCGCCGTTTTCAGCTCTGTTTCAAGCGCGTTCATCTCATCATCCAATTGCTCTGTCTTGCCAAGGGAAATTGTCTGCTCAAGGACTTTTGCGGCCTCTGCAAGCGTTGTCATGCCAATTAAACCTGCAACGCCCTTTAATGTATGTACAAGCCTGTGCGCAAGAATTATATCTCCCGCCTCCAGCGCATCACTTATATTCTTAAAAGTATCCCTGTTACCCTTTACAAAAGCGGCCATTATTTCCATGCGATGATCTTCTTCTTCGTTAGTATCTGCATTCCTGTTTATTGTCATCATGCTGACAGGAGTTATGTACTTTAAAAGTATTGTCCATAATTCCTGTACGACAAAAGGTTTTGGCAGGCAGTCAACCATACCTGATGCAAAATATGCTTCCTTGTCATTGGTCATAACGTTAGCTGTCAATGCGATAATGGGCACCCTGCTTCCTATTTTTATAATATTTTTTGCAGCTTCCAGGCCGTCCATTACCGGCATATGTATATCCATAAATATCAGATCGAACGGTTTTTCAGCGTTTTTCATGCGGTTTTTTATAAGTTCTACGCCAACCTTGCCATTTTCTGCAATGACGGTTTTTAATCCCACTTTATTCAGATGATCACTTATGACCATTTTATTAAGATCATTGTCTTCGCAGATCAATACTTCGCCGTTAAAAAAAGGCTTTTCATTACAGTTCACCGAAATGTCCAGATTAGACTGGCTGACATCCGCATCTATTGTTTTAAATGTTAAATTAAAGCTGAACCTGCTGCCAACGCCGGGGTTGCTTTCAACTTTTAAATCTCCGCCCATAAGTTCTATAAAACTTTTTGTTATTGTAAGGCCAAGGCCTGTTCCGCCGTATTTGCGCGTGGTGCTGTCATCTCCCTGTATAAACGGCTGGAATATTTTTTTAATTTGATCTTCTGTCATTCCAATGCCGCTGTCTTTAACTTCAAAATGCATAGTGATACTGTCCGGTTTGGAATCAACAATTGCGGCAAGGAGTTTTACCATGCCGTTATTTGTAAATTTGACGGCATTTGACAACAGGTTAAGAAGCACCTGCCGCAGCCTTGTAGGATCACCAAGCAGGAGTTTGCCGACAGAAGGCTCGGCATAAAAGAAAAGCGTAAGGCCTTTTTCACTGGCATTGGGCGTGGCGATAATACGGCAGAGCTTTATTACTTCTCCAATGTTAAACGGAATATTCTCAAGCTCTATTTTTCCGGCTTCTATTTTTGATACATCAAGAATATCATTAAGTATTATTAAAAGGCTCTCCGCGCTTGCTTTTATTTTTGTTAAATAGTTTTTTGCTTTCTGGGGCAGGTTATCATCCAGCGCAAGATCTGAAAATCCTATGATTCCGTGCATAGGCGTTCTTATTTCGTGGCTCATGCTGGCAAGAAAAACTGATTTCATGCGTGATGTCTCTTCGGCGTGAGCTTTCTTTTCCGCCAGATCCTGCGCCTCGCGTTCCGCCTTAAACTTTTCTTCTGTAATTGTTTTTATATCGGTAATATCGATGGCTTGCTGCATGTGAACTTTTAAGTCTCCGGGCCAATCGATATAACAGTCTATATGCCGGATGTCACGATTCAATTCCGGAACCCGCTCTTCCCATACAATAACTTTATCCGGGTTTTTATCAAGTTCAATACACGGGCAGAAATCGCACATCTTATCCTGATCCTTCCTGAAAATCTTATAGCAGTATTCTCCGATTCCCTCGTTGCCTTTCATGTTGAACATCTTCTTCATCTTTTCGTTTATAAAAAGCACTTCTCCGGTTTGCGGAACTGTGACATAAATAAATGAGTCAATGCCGTTTAATATTGTCTGCAGTACGCGAAGATTCAATTTGGATTCTTTAATTTGAGCTTCGATCTGTTCCGCCATTAAATTAACTGTGTCTTTCAGAATGCCGTACTCATCATTATATTCACCCGGTATTCTTGTGTAAAAATTACCCTGTCCGAAATTTCTTGCGATTTCTGTAAATGTTTTTAAGGGTTTTGTCATTCTGCCAATAAGGTAATAAAGCAGCAATGTCACAAAGATAATTGTAATTATACTTAAGAATAAAATGATAAGTGCAATTCTTGTTCCATGCGCATTAATCTCGTCAACAGGAGCGGAAATTGAAACGAAAAACCGGCTGTTAAGTTCCGGAATGAAGATAGTATTTATCGCCTTTAATGTTTTTTTATCATTCAGGATGGATCTGGAATTAAAAATCAATATTCCTTCTGTGTCTTCCGGCAGAGCGTGAATGATGCCAACCTCTTCCCGTGTTCTGCCAACATCTTCATACCGCGGACTGTAAACAATTTTTTCCTTGTCTGTTGCGATAATTATATATCCTGTATTGAATATTTTTTCCTGCTCAAGCTGTTCATAAATATCGCCAAGATAAATATCCGCCGTAACCGCGCCTATAAATTCTCCGTTCCGGCTGTGTATCGGATATATGATGATAAACATCAGAGTATCTTTCCCCTCGATGTTATAGATTGCAGGTTCTGTGTATAAAGGAGCGTTTAATTCCCTTGAAGCAATGTAAAACGGATATGAAAATTCAAGCTCGTTTTCTATTGATTCCGGAAGGATGATTGTTTCACCGTTATTATGCCTGTAATAATAACTTATCCTGCCTGAAAGAGCGGTTCCGTATTCTGTACCAACATATTGAGTATCTTTGCCGTCGTACATATTTGGTTCAAAGTAGAGACTGGAACTGTTTATGTCGGGATATTGACTAAAGATACCGGGTATAAAATTTTGCAGCGCTTCTCTGTCGGTTACGCCTTCGATAACCTGGAATTCCACAATATTGGAAATTACTGAAAGGTAATCAATCGCATTGTAGATTCTCCTTTCAAAGTTCCATGCATGCTTTCTGATAATTTCTCTGAACTCCGCCCTTACTGTATTTTGCTGAGAGCTAAACAGCGTGATAAACATTATAAGGCATATTATTATGAAACCGACAACAACTAAAGTTACTGTGTAAATGGTTGTTTTTGTTTTTATACTCGTGTACTTTTTCATGATATAATTATATTACCATATATATAAAAATCAATGTCTTTAATAAATAGTTGTACGGTTTCCAGGCAACTCTATTGACCGCACTGTTGATTTTTGGTAGTTTTATCATATTAAATTAGCGGCAGAATCTTAATGAGTGATCCGTTTCTGGCGTCAAATTGAGGTTGTCATGTCTGTTGAGATTAAAAATATTATTAAAAATCTTCACCCGCTTGAAATACGAATTCTTCTTTTTTACAAAAAAGGCGATGAACTTACAATCGAAAAAGTTGAGAAGGACCTGGGTTTTAAACCGGGAAATGGAAATCAGGCGCTGTCCTGGCTTGCCGGGAAGGGGCTTGTAAGTGAATTAAGACGGGAAGCGGCGGTTTATTACGAATTAACAGGTCTTGGTCAGGAATGGAAAGACAAGGGCAGCCCCGAAGAGCGGATACTGGAATTAGTCCGGCAGAGGACGGAAAAGCCGAGTTTGCCCGATATTGCGCAAGAGTTAAAAATGGAAAATAAAGACATTGGCAGCGCTTTTGGAAGCCTTTCAAAACTTGGCGTTCTGGCAATGGACAGCGATAAAAAAGTTATTACCGCTTTGCCTCTTGAGCATCTTGATGATCCAAAAAAAAATCCTGTGCTGGCTCACTTTAATATTATACGGGGCCTTTTAAAAAAGGACGGCCTGCTTGCGGAAGCATCGCTTAATGACGATGAAAAAAAAATCATGTCCGGCATTGCAAAAAAACGCGGAGCAGCGGATGCGCCCTTCCGCCAGATAGACAGGGAAACAGTTTTCTTTGGTTTTACTGTTGCAGATAACGGAACAGTTCCCGCTGCCGATGCTGCGGCCGCTTTAAAAGCTGCAGGAATTACAGGCGATGAAATCGGCGCTCTGACTCAGGCTATGCTGGAAGACGGCAGCTGGAAGGGTAAAACATTCCGCTCTTACAATGTAAAAACGCCGCCTGTAAGATTGACCCCCGGGCGCAGTAACCCGTATGCAAAATTCCTTGAAAATGTAAAAGATAAACTTGCCTCTCTTGGCTTTGAAGAATTTGACGGCCCCCTGGTTGAAACGGAGTTCTGGAATTCAGACGCTCTTTTTATGCCGCAATTCCATTCGGCAAGGGATATTCATGATGCGTACAGCATTGCAGAGCCTGGCGCAAGCCGCAAGGTTGCGCGCGCAAACTCAATAGACGAGCCGTGGCTTTCCAATGTCGCATCCGCTCATGAGAACGGAGGCGCAACAGGAAGCCGCGGCTGGAACTACAGCTTTGACCGTGATTTTACGCGCCGTCTTATTTTACGCTCACAGGGAACTGTTCTTTCCGCAAAAAAACTGCCTGATGCAAAAATCCCCGGCAAGTACTTTGGAATTGCGCGCTGTTTCCGTTATGACCGCGTGGATGCAACCCACCTGCCGGATTTTTACCAAACGGAAGGCATTGTGTTAGGTGAAAATGTCAATCTCCGCACGCTTTTGGGCATGCTGGAAATGTTTGCCTGCGAAGTTGCCGGCGCAAAAGAAGTTAAATATGTACCAGGATACTTTCCGTTTACAGAACCGTCTGTGGAAGTGCACATCAAGCATCCTGTACTTGGCTGGTTTGAGCTTGGAGGTTCCGGCATATTCCGCCCCGAAGTTACAGAAAGCCTTGGAGTAAACGTGCCTGTCGCCGCCTGGGGAATCGGCATCGATCGCATGGCGCTTATGGCTCTTGGCCTTAACGATCTTCGCGAACTTTTCAGTTATGACATTGAAAATGTAAGATTAAGAAGAGCAAAGGCGTAAAACAATTTTTAAATAATTTTCTTCCGCAGGAACTCATCAGGTTCAAGTGTAATTCCGCCCGTTTCTATAAAATAGACGGCATTCGCCTTGTTCGCCCGCGTAATAATTTGCCCCTGTTCGTCTTTGATGGATTTTGCCTTAAAAGTCAAATTATGATTTTTGCCGGGTGACAATATTTCCAGCTCATCTCCTTCGCAAAAAACATTTCGCTGCAGTATTTTATTGTTACCAAGGCACATACCTGCAACTTCATGTGTTGATATCTGATTTGAATGTTCTGTAAACAGATGATTGCCCTTTTCAAAAACAAATCCGGTTGTCCAGGGTCTGTGCGGAACTTTATCTATTTCCTTTATATAATCAAACTTTTCGCCGTTTAAAGCTCTTCTGTATGCGTTTACTGTTGCGGCAACATAATATTCCGATTTCATGCGCCCTTCAATTTTAAAACTTGTTACGCCGCAGGATACAAGCTCATCCAGGTGATTGATAAGACAAAGATCTTTACTGTTCATTATATATGTGCCGTGAGAATCCTCTTCGGCTGCCCAGCGCTCGGAAGGTCTGAATTCTTCAACCAGGGCTGTGTATTTGTAACGGCAGGGCTGAGCGCACTCGCCGCGGTTTGCTTCGCGCTCTGTCATGTAATTGGAAATCATACACCGTCCGGAATAACTAACGCACATTGCTCCATGTACAAAGACTTCGATATCGCATTCATTCATTACATGAGAAGCTATTTCCTTTATCTCGGTATGGCTGCATTCACGCGCAAGGATAATCCTCTTTGCTCCAAGCTTGATGTATTCCTCTGCGGTAAACTTGTTTAATACATTGGCCTGAGTGGAAATGTGTATTTCAAGGTCTGTATTTTCCCGGACAAGTTTTAATACGCCAAGATCAGATACGATTACCGCATCAACATCAATTTCCCGGAGCCGTTTTAAATAAACCTCAATCGCGTCAAAGTCGGCGTTACGCGCAAATATATTTACGGTTACATATGCCTTTTTGCCGTGTGAATGCGCACAGGAGACGGCCTCCTTAAGATAATCATCCTCTATAGCCGCGCTTGCCCGCAGTCCGAACCTGCCGCCCAGATAAACGGCATCGGCTCCGTATTTTACAGCAAGTCTCAATCTATTCATATCTCCGGCAGGAGCTAAAAGTTCTATATTTTTCATTTTGATATTATATCAGGTATGCGTCCTATTGACATCAAGTGACTTTTAAGTTACAATGAAATTATGAAGGAAATACGGAAAACTGATACATACAAAAAGTGGTATGGAGCTCTTAGAGATACTCGTGCAAAGATATTAGGATTAGGAGGCTCGTTATTGGCAATCCAGGCGATGTTAAGCCATTTCTGAAATGCGTATTGATTACGGTCAAGGTTATCGAATTTATTTCAAAGAAACCGGAAGAGAAATTATTATTCTGCTATGTGGCGGTGATAAATCAACACAAGATAAAGATATTGTAAAAGCAAAAGAACTTGTAAAAGATTTGGAGGTTTAATTATGAAAGAAAAAACTACTGTATGGGATATGGCAGAAAATATTAACACAAAGGAAGATGTTATTGCTTATCTTGAAGCGGCTCTTGAAGAAAATGATACTGCATTATTATTTGCAGTTCTTGGAGACATCGCTCGTTCAAAAGGTATAGCACAAATAGCAAAGGAATTAAATCTGGCACGTGAAAGTTTATATCGATCTCTGGCACATGACGGTAATCCGTCATTTAATACCGTAGTAAATGTTCTTGACTACCTCGGCTATCAATTAAGTATCAAACAGAAAGCAGTGGCGTAGGAAGGTAGTTTTTATTATGCTCATTACGGAAAAGACCAATGAACAATTAACTCCGATGAAATCTCCCCATAACCAAAATATAGCGGAAAACAAGCCAATCAAGAAAACCATCAGGGTTCAATTAGATGCTGATATCCTTGAATGGTTAAAAAGTACAGGAAGGTGTTGGCAGGTTCGTATGAATGCTATTTTGAGGGAAGCGATGCTGCAATCGGTGTGAGAGTCTGGAATATTTCCTCAAATCTTTATATTACCTATAGCAGGCTATTCTTCAAGAGACTCTTTTCTAATAATACTGTATAAGGTGAACAATATCGGTGAAAGTTTTTCAGTTATATTAATAAATAACAATGAAATCAAATCTAGAAACAGGGAACTTATTCCCAAGTTTCTATGTTATTCTTTTGTCATTCAGTCTTTGCAATGGTTAGGAACACCCTGTGGAACTTATCAGCGAGCCAGAATGGCGAAGCTTCCAGATTAGGGGAAGTCTCTCACCTAAAATAGTTCAACGAACCTCTTTAGGTGTTTAGAAATGCAAAAAAGCCCTTTTCCGGGGCTTCTTGTGATTAGCAAGGGTAGGACTCGAACCTACGACCTCCGGGTTATGAGCCCGACGAGCTGCCAACTGCTCTACCTTGCGTCGTGTCTTAAAAGACTATTAATTTTCTTTGTTTTTGTCAAGCGTATTGTCAAGTGTGTTGTGCAGGGCTGCATTGCTTGTCCAGCCGCCGCGAATTGTCATAATTGCTGTAATTAAGGCAGAAACGGCAATCAGGTATGCCGCTATTGGCGAGAATCCCGGCATTGTTAACATCATATTGTAAATGCCGTGAATGGCTATAGCGGTGATTATTCGCAGGATGGCCTGTACCGGACTGGAACGGAACATTACTACAGCGGCGCCGATTCGGGAACCGCAGGCTCCGTGCAGGGCAGCGGTGAAGATGCGTAACAGTAAAATACTAATGTCCATTTGTACGGCAGCATATCTTGCGCTTTCAAGGATAGCGAAACCAAACCCGGCAACAAGTCCTATTGCGGTTGCTTTTTTAACAATGTTAAAAGTAAGATTCCTGCTTAAATTATATTCAGATTTATCAATGCCGTGTTTATTGCTGCTTATCCAAAAGAAAATCAGCAATACCAGAAAACGGCTTAACTCTTCTGTTAAGGCTATCCGGATAAAAAACTGATAGAAAAAAGGCCCTCTGCCCCCGGCGGAAAATGGAATATTTAAAAAATCCTGAAAGATAAGAGCAGGAAAGAAAGCGGCTGCGCCTGCAAGAAGCGCCGATAAAAATTGAACAAGTGTTAATTGATATTTTGCAAAACGAAACCAAATGTAAACTGCAATTGCAGGTAATGAGGAAGCAATAATCAAAATTACTAATATAAAAGAACCTGGCATGGTAGCATTTTATCATATTATCTTATAGTTTATAACCCATGAGATATAATTACTTTTCAGGCAGCATAGAATAGAGATTGCTATGGAATACATTATTCTGACAGGCCCCAAAAACTCCGGAAAAACCAGCGCCGCAAAAGTTTTTTCAAAACTCTACGCATATAATTTCCTTGATCTTGATGAATTAATTTCTCAGGGAACCGGAGAAAGTCCGCGTCAGTTATATAATAAAGGTCAGGATATTTTTCAGGCAGCCGAAGCAGATGCATTAGCTGCACTTTTTAAATTAAATAAAAATAATCCAAAGCGCAGGCGGCAATTTGTAATGGCAGCAGGAGGCGGAATCATAGATAACGAAAAAGCAATTTCATTAATAAAAGAAAATTCTCATATAATAGTATATCTTGATGTTCCTGCAGATATTGCGTGGAACAGAATTATTAGTTCCTCAAATGGTGAATTGCCTCCTTTTCTGCAAAGCGGTAATCCGCAGGAAACACATCGTATTCTTCATGAACGGCGTGCAGTTGCATATTTACAGCTTGCCAATATTATAATCAAAGCCGGCGGAAAAACGCCTGAAGAAATTGCCGTTGAGATATTTGCAAACTTAAAAAACTTTTGATACAATCCGAAAAAGCCTTTTCCTATTCTCTGTATTTTTCTACAAGCGCTGATGCTTCTTCAAATTCGCTGTGCAGTAAATGTTCGGAAATTAAATTTAACAGCTCCCTTGTTTTATGTGACCATTGATTTTTTCTTAATTCGTTTAAAACATCTTTTGCTGTTTTTTTATCAAGTGCCATGCATGCGTTTTTAATGATCATTAATTTATCATTTAACAGGATAAGTGATTCTTCAGTATCTTCTATGCTTTCATCATCTTCATTGTCCGGTTCAATTTCATTAACAACCAAGTTCAATTTGTCAAGAAAATCATTTGTTTCTGTCAGTATAACATTAATATCTTTTTCCCTGCCTGCCTGCTCAAGCCTGAACGCAGCTGAAGAAAGGCCTTTTTCTCCTATATTTGCAAGAGCGCTTTTCATTGCATGTATATTGATAATATATGTTTGAAGATCATTTTTACCGTTTATATGATTTTCTATGCTTGATTTAATTGACTTTACCGCCTTTTTTGCGTCACGTGCAAATATTTCCGCCAGCTGCGGGTCAATTTGCTGATGTCCTGAGTTTCTGCCGGCTTTCAAATCCATTTTTTCTTTTTCTTTATGCGCTGCTTCTATCACTTCACTTGACTGCTTGTTCCTTATAAACTTGTTAAGCGAAACATTAAGCTGGCGAATGTCAATCGGCTTGGATATAAAATCGTCAAAGCCGTTTTTCAGGAACATTTCCGCCTGTCCCGTGATGGCGTTAGCTGTCAATGCAACAATGGGAAATGTATAACCCATTTTACGGAGTTGTTTTGTCGTTTCAATGCCGTCCATTTTCGGCATCATGTGATCCATAAATATAACGTCATATGCGGTGTTGCTTTTTACTTTTTCTATAGCTTCAAACCCGCTTGTAGCAAGATCTATCTGAAGGCCGTATGGAGCCATAAGCCCCTTTGCAACATATAAATTGGTTTCCACGTCATCTACAATGAGAATGTGGCCGTACGGCATATACTCATGTGTTATCTGCGATTTTTTCAATTTTATGGCATTGCCCTGTCTGTAGCGCTGCAGATTATCTGCAGTTTCCCTGCCTATTATGCCGCGAATTCCAACGCCATCCGTTTTTTGCGGCAGCCGGACAGTTACCGACGTACCTTTGCCGACATCACTTTTGACAATTATTTTTCCGTACATTAAATCAACAAGGTTTCGCGTAATGGTCATGCCAAGCCCGGCGCCTTCTGATGTGCGGTTAGCTTTAAGGTCAAAGCGTGTATATTCATCAAAAAGTTTGCTTATCTGTTCGGGCGTCATGCCCTGTCCCGTATCTGTTACCTGAAAAACAAGAGTAACAATAACAGCTCCGCCGCGGCCTACGCACTCGGCGTTAACCGAAAAGGTAATCTCTCCGCTGTCTGTATATTTAAAGGCATTGGAAAGCAGGTTGTTTAATATTTGTTTAATTCTAAGTTCATCACCAACAAGTTCCGAAGGAATGTTCTCGTCTACTTCAACCTTGAATTCAACCGGTTTACTTTCATACCGGATATAATTCAACTGTATAATGTCATTAATTAAACTTGATACGTCATATTTTACAGGAATCAGTTCCAGCTTAGATGCCTCGATCTTTGACAAATCAAGAATGTCATTGATTATGTTCAGAAGCAGGTTGCCGGAGTTCTTTATCTTCATAAACGCTTCGCTTGTAGAAGGCGGGTGCGATGTATCCTGCATTTGAATTTCTGTCATGCCTAAAATAGCGTTTAAAGGCGTGCGTATTTCATGACTCATTGTGGCAAGAAAGATGCTTTTTTGCTGGGTTTTCATATCAGAATTCATTTTCGCCCGTGAAATAAAGAACAACATTACGCACAAACCGCAAGCCAGCAATGAACCGATGATAATAAGGAATACAGCCATATTGTTTACGCTTCTGTAATATTCCCTTACCGGAATTATAACGCCTAAAAACCAGCCGTATTTTATTTTCCTGAAGTACACAACAGAATTTTCATACATGTAATTTCTAACTCTGCGTTCGTTAATATTAATTCCCATTGACAAATCGTTTGCAAGAGAAGCTACTCCGCTGTCGATGTTATATAATTTCTCGCCTATTAAATATTGCTCCGGGTGGGCAATAATTTCCAGGTTATTGCTTAAAAGCACTCCATAATTGCCTTCTGTAAGGTTTATGGAAATGGCATGCATGTAAATTCTGCTTAATTCAATATCAAGGCAAATAATGGCAAGAGGTCCGCCGTTATCATCTGTAATATAACGTGAGAATGTAAGGATGGCTCTTCCTGTCACCGCATCTTTATACGGATCGGAAATTACTATTCTTCCTTCTGAATTAATTGTATCCTGAAACCAGGGAAGTTCCTGGGGTAAAAAGCTCTCAGGCGGTATCCAATTTCTTCCTGATACATATAAACCGTTCCAAACAAAGAAATAACCGTGAGTAGCAATTAAACCTTTCATATGTTCTCTTTCACTGACAAGGAAATTGGTTATAGCTGTCATGTACGCAGAAACAGTCTGTTCGTTTTCGCCTCTTAAAACCATGCTGCGTATTGTTTCAGAGTAACCGTTTAATATCGATTCAGGTTCAAGAAGGTTGGCTATTATTTCTGTTTCTGTAAAGTCTAGCGTATTATTTGCGTCTTTTACCAAATTTCTGTGTTCTATTCGGCTTATGAAAAGAAAGCTGGATACACCCATGATTACAAATGCGATTACTACTATGAACATTTGCACATAGACAGAGCTTGACACCCGGTTTTTTCCGGAAGTAGACTGCAAACTATCCCTCCAGCTGCCACTTTATAGCAATACTATAATTATAAGCTACAAACGATGAAAAATGTACTATATATATGAACTTATCCTGCTTAAAAGCGAGTCTGGTGAAAATGGCTTGGTAATAATATCCCTGGCGCCTAAACTATAACTTTTTTCTTCGATGACAGCGTCTTTCGTTCCCGTAAGAAATATGACAGGAATATCTGACCATGCATTATTGGATTTTAACATTTTTAGTGCCTCAAAGCCGTTCATTACGGGCATTTCGATATCCAGCAATATTAAATCCGGCCTCATTTTCTCCAATAATGCGAACATTTTCTCTGCTGAAGGAACTGTCATTGTGCGGTAGTGGTCCTCAAGAGCCTCTTCAGCCTTTGCCAGGTTCGTGTCACTGTCGTCTACTATGAAAATAGTCTTCAATATGCTTTCTTCCAATTTTTAAAAGAATATAGCTGTCATAGGGTTTTGTCAATAGCGCGCGGTGCCTCATGAAAAAAGTAACCGAAAAGGAGTTTTGCCTCATAATGAAAATGTAACCCAAATTATTAGAGACTAAACGATAGGAATGCTATCCGGAGGTCAATGTGGGGTTAACAATG
>WQXU01000025.1 GCA_009781635.1 Treponema sp. | reverse complement strand
CTTGTTACAAGGGAAGCGTTACCGTTATCTGAAATTGCAATCCAGTAAGCAATAGAAGGGTCAGGTTTTGGCAGAGTAATAGTGGTAATAATTTTAAACATTGCGCCATTCATTTCAACAATGTCGCCGGCAGGGATTGTAATTATTCCAGCGCCATTATCATAGGGCTCTGTAGTGTCAATACCCATCTGAATTGCGTATATATTTGTGTTTTGTCTTTGATAACCAGATGTTACCTCTTTGGGTACGTTATCAGGGTTTAGTAGTTTTTCAAACATGTTAACTCCTCACGTCATCACGACGTTAGTTTTTATTTAAGATTAAACCTAAGCCGAATAACGGCATAATGTTAATCGCATATAATGCAAAGCAGAATATTATGATTATAAACCAAGTATCTGAGCCTTCTTTTTATCAAATTCTTCTTGTGTTAAAACCCCATCATCCAATAGTTTTTTAAATTTTATTAATTCATCAGCCTCAGATACCTGGCTGTGTTGAGGTTTTGGTTGAGCCATTTTAGCTTTGTTAAAAGCAGAAACAGCATTAGATGCATTCGCAGGCGAAATATTTTCTAAAACATGCACTACAGTTCCTTCTGCTATTTGTAATGATCCAAAAACACCGCCTTTTGAAGCTACGCTTGTTACCCTGTCAAGCGGGATTATTGAATTTGTTAAAGCCATTCCCGCCATGGGTTCTGCAACAATATATATATTAGTTTCAGTAATACCAATAACAGTAACCCCATTTTTCTTCATTAGCCCGCTGATTGCAAAAAACAATGTTTCATTATCAGGAATTATTTTTGTCAATTCCATAAAAGGTCTTTTATTAGTCCAACCAATTTTTTCTTTGTTTTCTTTAACTTTTTCCTCAATAATATTGAAGTCCATTTTATACCCTCTATTGGCCGTTAATTTTTACTTTTTATATAAAAAGTAAAGCAACTCAATAATTTATTTTATTATATATTATTAAGATTGTCAATGTTTTTTTAGAGTTTTAATCGTTCTAAAAGTTATATATTATGGATTAACCGGAACTTGAGGGTCTCTGTCTATTATATAAATCATAATATGATCATCAGCCATTATGTCCCACCAATTGTCTATAGTATTGTTAGCAACTCCGCGTATTGAAGAAACATTGTTTGATCGCATCGCATAAAACATATACGCAATTTGTCTTCCGCTCTGATTGTGTACACATAATCGTCTTATTGTATCCGATGTATGATTATGAACATAATACACTCTAGTATTATCATCAATTACAATTCTAAAAGAAGTATTAGATACTCCTGCCGTTGGAGTTTGCGAGCCATAAATAGTACTAGTCACAGTATTAGTGCCAGTAAGAGAACCATGTGTTCTAATTACAGTCGCTTTAAAATTATTTATGCTTCCGGCAGCCATACCGTTCCATACGGTTCTTTCTGAATCTGTTATGAATCTATTAGTTGCATTTTGTGTTATATCAGAAGCTAAATGAATGTGTGATAAGTTTGCTTTTTTTGCTAATTCTGATATTATTCCATTTATTTTTCTTGCAAAATTCTGTATCCATGCCTGTAAATTACTGCTGATATTACCATTTGCAAACTTGGTTGTATTTTCATCGGAAGCAGCAGGAACGGCATTGATATTGGCAGCGTTTATTCCGGATGAGACTGTATGGGTATGATTTCCAGCGGCTGCATTGGAAGCTCCAGTTCCAATATTTAATTCAGATTTTCCATTCCAGTTATTTTTTTCTGTATCGCTTACAAATCTATTAGAAGCATTTTGTGCGATTCTTGCAGGGTCAAGTGAGCTAATTCCACCCATTCTCCATGTGATAACTTGTATATTGCCATTATTATTCCCTAATGCAGTACCATGCCATATTTCACCGCCTCGGAATTGAAGAATCACCCTAAATTCAAATTTTGAAGAAAAATTCCCAGCAGCGTTAATATTAAGTGCACCGCTCAAACAAGATACTTCAAATAAAACCCTTCCCGATACTGCTGTTACTACAGGAGGTTTATTTTCTGATAAAACATTATTGTATACACTTTCATCAATGAAGCCTTTAACTGTACTGTAGTTATTGCTAGAAGAGCTTAACGTTGTATTGCTAGTAGTTGATGTGCCTAATATTGCCAATAAAAATTCACCTAAGTCGGTAAATTCTCTTTGTCCCGGGACCGGAGGATTCGGCCATAGCCTTCCTACCTTTCTAACCTGTGATGTAAATCTATTATCATTTCCTGCAGCTACTGAACTTGATCCAGTTCCAATATCATTAAAAGTAAGAATTCTTATCCAATCTGACCATCCGGTACTCGCTAATGTTCTTGTAAATTGCTGATGATCATTTGAGTTTATGGTTCCATGTCTGTATAATATTTGCTTTACAATATTTGCAGCACTTGAAATTACAAACAAATAACCATTTGTAACACCGCTGGGCATATTCTGTAATGTCCCTCCAGTGCCAATCCACCATGTTCCATTACTAATATAGTTATTTAAATCTCCTGTTGTAAATGATTCCGTTATAGGTATTGCATCACCTTTATATAATATTGGTGTCCATGATGCAGATGTTAGCGGATTTGTTGAACCCCATCTTGCAGAATAAACTCTGCCATTAGTTGAATAAACGCCAATAAGCGTTCTATTAGTTGATGCATAAGTAACTGTGCAATATAAAGCTCCTGTTTGAAAAGGTGCATCTGTACATGATGAAGTTAAAGTAAGAATAAATCTTTGCGTACTATTATTAGTCATTCTTGAATCTAACCATGTCTGTAACGTTGTATTATTTAAGGTTGCATTAAGAACAGATTTAGGTTCTGTTTCTTGAAACCTTGAATCGGTTTTATCTGCCTTATTATCAAATAACTCATTAACCGCATTTACAACAGTTTTTGCGCTTGTCTTTAATGCAGATACGGCAGCTCCAAACCATGACCACACGCCGCCGGAGCTTATCAAGTTATTGCTGTTTTGGACTGGCAGCGTGTCGATGGTTTTACTTTCTCCAAACGTTCCGGGAACCGCGCCGCCGATTAATATTTTCCCGGCATCAGCAGCAGTTGTTTGCACCTGGAAATCACCCGTATTCATGGGGACAGGGTTCCCCCATGTTATATTTCCGGATGCGTCAATATTTGTTATGTACCATTCAACCCTTGCGCCGCCAAAAGTTTCATCCGTCATCACTTGAACATAATTATCCAGTGAAGGCGTTCTGCCGAATTTTGTTTCAACAGCAGCGGCTGTTTGCGGCAAGTCGGCATTTGTTGGTACTTGCCCTAATAAGGGTGTCTCTGTAGTTCCTATAGGGCTTATTGTTTTTGTTGCAATTATAATAGTTGAACTATTAGCATCCCCAATGTAAACTCCCATCGTTCCGTTTGTGTCGAATATTGAGGTTTTTCCTGCGATAAAAACAGTACCGGCCGCAAATAAACTTTTTTGTATCTCTGTAGTGCCGTTTAACGTTCTAGTCAGCGTAGCTCCGGTTAATTTTGTATTATGCACGCCTTCCAGTACATCATTTGTAGCTTGTATCTGTAAGTTTAAAAATTGAACTTGATCCTGACGTGCAATTGCCTCTAATCTAATTGCATCCGATATCTGTTGGTCTCTTGCAACCGCTTCATCTTCAATAGCTTGTAGCAATATTTCAGCTTCTTCATTTATGGCTGTAAAAATAGCCTGATTACGTGCAATAACTTCATCTGCAATAGCCTGTTGTCTTGCCAATGCTTCTACGTCTATTGCTTTCTGCAATGCAGCCGCCTCATTTTCTATTTGTTTAATTATGTCGGCAACTTCATCTTGAATTTGCTGGTTTATTGCGCTTGTTTCATCCGCAATTAATGTTCTTATATCCTCATGCGAAGATGCCGCTGTGTTATGGGAATTAACAGCCTGTGTAATATTTTGATTAATCCCCGATAATGCGTTTTGCTGCAATGCCGAATCCGCTTTATTAAGAGAGTCAACTACATTTTGCGACAAATCATTTCGCGGTATACCGCCGGGAGGCAGGGTGTACGTTGAAAAAATTAAGTTATTCCATGGCGTATCGCCATCGCCTACTTTATGCCGTCCTGCGTTTTCTCCTGAAGAAATTACACCAATTTCGCCGTCTGCAAGGATTGGGTTATTTGTATTCCAGTTGTTCGCATTATCGCGCCTTACTCGTATTCTTGCTTTAATTGTTTCCATTATGAGCCTCCATCGAGTATTAATTTATATTCATTATCCGCAGTTGATGCGTGCATATTGTCAAACTCAAAATCAAAATATTTTGTATGCGCATATCCGCCGTCAATGTCCAGTCTGTCATCGTATATTTCTTCCAGAGTTAATATATCCTGAGCCGGGTTTATCTCTTTAATAATGAATCTGCTTGCCCTGCTGAACTTTCTATCATTAATTTCGATATGTAAATTTATGATATCCATTAATTCATATCCGGATGTATCAATGCCGACAGACAGTTTTATTGACTGCCTCATTATAAGAAACCTTTTTGCAAGCAGTTCTGCAAGCGCTTTTGCGTCATCTTCATTAACAAGGTCGGTGTCAAATGTTTTTGTAACCCTTCTTCTGTATTTTTTTTCGGCTTCGCTTGCGCGTTCCTGGTACAATAAGGTTTTAAATGTATCCTTGTCTAAAGAACCGTAATTAATTACACATGATGAAAAATAGTTTTGCTGCGCGGAACTCCAGGTTTTTTCAGGCCTTTTTGTTATGGTCCAGGCTTGTATATTATGCTCTCTGTATATTTCGCCGTATTTTCTTATTGTAAATTTGCCGTCTGATTGTTGAATAAAAAACGCAACATCATTCTTTAATATATCCTGAACAGCATTTTTTATGCTTCCCTGATCTATTATAATGTTGATAACAGGCGAGATATTTCTGTATCTGTTTATTTCGTCAATATTCCAGTGTACTTCATTAAACCGGATATCAGTTTTACGTGTAATAATGTCTATAATGACATCACACATGTTATTATCCGTATAACCTGTAATTAAAGCGGTTCGGGCCTCCGGTATTATCGGATTTTCTTTTTCTTTATCGTCTTCTTCGAAAACAGGCAGAATCGTTATAATTCCTGTATCAGTATCGAAGGTATATATTAATTCTTCATCGTCAGCATCGAATACGCCCGAAACCTGCGATACATGCTCGGCTGCAAGATACATAGAATCATTTAATTTTTGTAAGCTTACCTTCTTTGTACCGTATACAATTGAAATATTTTTATTTATCGCATCGTCATTAATTTCAATATTTACAGGAAAATTACTTCTTGATATTAAATTACACGCAGGCTCGTCCATTGACTTTAACCTGTCGGCAATGTCAATTTTAAAAGAATCAAAATCTGTCTGCGAATTTTCGATTAAACCGTATCTTATTGTTTTAAAATCCTCATATGAGGGATTCTCGTTTACTGCCTTTTTTAGATATAAGGGCGTATTGAATAAATTCCATGTATCTTCATCGTCAAAAAAGCCGTCATTGTTCAAAAGCGATATCGAAAAGCCCTGATTTAAAACCATGCCGCTTATATTTTCTGATAATTTTACATTAAAGTTTGGTATTTCAAGCCTGACTTGCGCCGGAGCGTCGTGCAATATATTATTAGACGGATTGTCAGGATTAAGGAATGCAGACAAAAAAGGAATAACATTTGACGATTCAGTTGCATAATTAGGGTATAACCAGGGGTGAACAGGAAGATTTATTAATACTTTAAAATCATTTGTAATTAATAATGAAAAGGGTGTATCAAGCAGTTCCTGTTCGGATGACGCCTTGGATAAAAATCTGCTGTAGTATAATTCAATCTGCGTTCCTGTAAAATTATCATATATGCCGCCCCATTCTTCCCAGTACGTGCCTGCCGGGTGAGGTGATATATCAAGATAGTAAATATTTCTTAGTCTTGAAAAGTCATTTGACGGAGTGGGCTGTATTGCAATATCGGATCTGCTTGAAATCTCCGCTAAAAACCTGATCATTAAAAACGCTCCTCAAAATTAAACTTGCGTGAATAAAGAAACCTGCGAACTCCCGATTGAAAAGTCATGCTCTGCTGGGTTTTTTCCGCTGCGTATAATTTTGAAAATAAGAGTTTATAACTCTCGTCTGTAAGATCAAGGAAGAAAGGATAGTCCATGCCGGTATATTTATACCCGGCGTCAATTTCGCTCATTATCTTTTGAGTTATCTTATATCTTGCATCCAGGGATACCGTGCGGAAATTATACCCGCCGGCTCCCGGTATCGTTTGCCCTGCGAGGGTAACTCTTGATGTTGATGTCGAGTGAAAGGAAGGCTCTTTTGTAACAGATGTAGGAATATCGCAGCCAATCCCTGCGCCAATCCTTCCTGCAAACGATGCGCTGCTTGATATTGTCATTTGCAAAGCAGTTACCGTTTTATTCAGCATATAAAGGCCGTTACCTGTAAAATTGATATTAAATACAGAACCGTCATTAAATGTGACTGTAAATTGATTTGCATCGGTATATCCAATGCCAATAGAATTAATTTTTACAGGCTCTGTCCAATTGATAACAAGGCCTGCGCCAAAATGGTATACGTCCGATAACGCAGGTGATTTAATCTGCTTGGGCGCATCTGAGTATTGAATTACATCGTTAAATAATATTTTCATTGCATATTCCACGCTGGAGAATACTCGTATATATCTCCGGAGCGCAGCCCCCTGTTTACGATTTCGAATATAGTTTGATTTTCAATTTTAAATATTTGATGAATTGCCTGCCCGCCTTCTTCACCGCGGGGAGTTATGTTTATTTCTTCGCCTGCATTAACCCGCAAGCCGATATTGTCAACTCTGGATGATAAATCAGGAACGATAAAACGGCCGCCCGTTTCAAAGGGAGGGATATCTGTTTGCCATATTTTCATCTGTTTTGACAAACCTGCAGCTAACACACTAGATGCAATTGCATAATTACCAGGCGGTGGTGATGAAGCAAGAGCTTTTGTAAACGCAAGATAAGAGTTTATCCCGGCCTCCGCTGCGGCTGTTGTCTTTCCCAGCACTGCAAGCTCCCAGTTCTCTTTGCTAAGTGTTTTAAATAACTCACTGGATTCTTTCAAAAGTTCAGCCTTTGGCTTGAGGCGTTCTTCAAGCAATTCCTGCTCACGCTTTACAGAATCTTTCCTCATTTTATCAATTGAGTTTTTTAAAGCTTCTTCAATAGCAAGCCTTCCATCAGCTGCAAGCTCTTCATTTTCAAGTAATATACGTGCCTGCTCTTCCATATATTTTATACGTTCATCTAATTTTTCATGCTCAATTTCGGTCCGGAGTAATAAAAATTGTTCAACGCTTGCTATTTTATCCGCCTGCGCCTGCTTTTCTGTTATATCCTCTTTACTCAATGCGGCGCGGAATAAATCCACTTTTTCACGTAATGTTATTGCATCTATTTTTGCTATTTGATTTGCTGTATTTTGAGCCATAGCAATTCTTTCTTGTCCGGCTTCAAACTCCGCTTGTTGCTCTTCTTCAATTACCGCTTTTCTCGCATCCAGTTCTGCTCTTCTTGCAGCCATAGCATTTTTTGATGCTTCTAGTTTGTCATTCAATACGGCTTCTGTTGCATCCTGCTCGGCTTTGGCTGCAGCAATAGTATCGTCAATTGAGTTTCTGGCTTCCTTTGCCATATCTCCTATAGCATTGCCAAATTTATTAACAGCATCTGCTGCAATCTTGAATGAATCACCTATTCCTGGAATCTTCCCCATAACATCCAGCATAAAGCCTACAAATCTAATAATACTTCCGTGTATAAAATCAAATAATGAAGCTCCGGCTGCTTTTACATAGGCAAATGTAATTAATAAAACTTCTTTAATTACGCTTGCAAGCCACTTAAATCCATATTCAAGATGCGCAAGTCCGTTTTGTATAGACAACTGTACATAATCCCAATTTTTCACTAATGCTGTTATTCCCGCTATTAGCATGGTAATTGCTACTGCTATTGCAGCGATAATTGCTCCTATTGGATTTGTTGTCATTGCTAAAGTAAGCGCTTTAAATGCGCCAGATAAAAATAAAATCGCCTCAGAAAATATCTTTACTATTGCTGCGCCTTTCACTACTAACATAAAAGCGCCGAGTACTACTGTTACTATTCCAAGTGATACAGCTAATATTTTTAAATACATGTCCCAGTTATCTATACCTGCAATAAAATCAGCAATTTTTATTATAATATCTGTGATCACAGGTAATAATTTTTCTGTTAATTGAATTTGAACGCCTTCCAAAGCGGTTTTTAATTTTGTCTGGGCATGCATGAATTTTTCAGAGTTTTCGGCTGTTTCGTTTGACATTATGCCGTATTTTTTTGCTTCTTCGCGTAACGCTGTTATGCCATCAGCTCCCCTCATTGCCATGTTAATCATTTCATGACCGGATTCTCCAAAAGCCGCTGTTGCTATCTCTGCTCTTGTAAAATCATCCGGCGCTTCTTTTATGGCTTTCATTAATAAATCAAATGCTTCTTCATTTGATTTGGCGGACTCTAATTGATTTAATAACGCGTTATTTGTACCTGTTATTGCTGCGGCAAGAGAGCCGGAGCCTCTTCTTAAATCTGACATATTTTTATTTAATTTTTGAAGAGATCCGCCCAGATTATTAACGCCACTTTGCTTTGCCGCATAATCCAGTTCCTGGAAACTTTCTGCTGTCATTCCTATTGAACGCGCTGTTTTTGCTGTTTCACTTCCCATCTCTGCCGTTTCCTGCGTCATCGAGAAAATTGCTGTACCTAACGCGACAGTTAACTTTGCAGCATAAACTGCAGCATTGCCTATTTCTTCCACACTCCGGGCGGCATTGTCTGTATTTGTACTGAGTTCTGCCAGGTTAGTATTTGTATTATCAATTTCCTCCTGAAGCATTTTTATTGATTCAGAAGCGGGATCTACACCTTTATTTTTAAGAGACTGTATTTTTTTTTCATATGCATCATTTTGCTTTATTAATCCTTCAAACTCTTTTCCTGTTGATTTCATAACCATTGTTAATAACTTTTGTTGTTGTATAAAATTACCAACCTCGGTTTTTCTCATATCTTCGCCGAGTTTTTCAATTTTTTTCTGTAATTCTTCAGATGCTCTGGCAAGATTATTCATTTGCTTTGCAGCTTCGTCTAAATCAGTTTCTATAATGAATGTCAGATTAGCCATTGACAACCTCTTGTAGTTCTGATAATACTGAAAGTATGGGAATAATTAGTGCTTTTATTTTAAAAATAATTAAATTTATTGCTGTTTTTCTTGTATTTGTATTAATCGCCGTTCTGATTGTTGAATTCCCATGGATTCCGGTTGTCCTTGGAATAATTGTATTTATACTCTGTATAGCCGTAATAGTTAAATGTATAAAAATAATTAAAGAAAACAAAAAAAACAAAAAATAAAAAATCATTTATAACTCCTATACGCTTCTTTTTCATAATGCCTTTTGATCTGTTCAATAACATGGTCAAAAGTTTTTATTAACTGTAAAATCCATTCAGGCCATTCGAGCCATCCCGTTGTATAGGGAGGGGCTCCCGCTGCTTTAAAGTCAGTGTAAAAATTGTAATAATGAATAAAATCATTATTTACATATTTTGACACCCTGTTTGAAGGTACTGGTTTTGCTTCTCCCGGAATTACCACAGGAAATGGATCATTTATACCTTCATCTTTTATTTTGCCCAGCAGCAGCAGGCGCAGTCCCGTTGCTAGGCTGTCAATTCCCCCATGGTAAATTCTTCTTTTTGCATGGCATATTCGTATATTTCCATAGCAATTTTTTCAGCTGCCTGCGGAACGCCGGCTAATACCTGCCAAAAATCATCAACGGTAATAATCATTGACTGCTCATATTCAAAATTTTCAAAATGTTCTATACATTCCTTAAAAAAAGCTTTAAAATCATAATTGCCTTTTGTAAGGTTTTCCATCATTGCGCTGAATATTGTTTCAATAATTTTATTTTTTATGTTTTCATCAGCAGCTTTTGAAAAGTCTATCCCGTCAAAAATATTGTTATCTGCTTTTATCATGTAAATTTCATTTAATCTTGGAAAGCTTTTAAATATTACTTTTACAGGATTCTGTTCTTTGTCATTGCCAAAAGATGTAAAAATAAATGTTTTGCTTTTTGGATTTAAGCTTTTTAATCTTGCCATTTTTCTCTCCTATAAAATTGCCCCTACTCGGCGAGAGTTTTTCCTTTCAGGGCGTTAAGATTATACCGGTTTGGGCCTCTTGTAAATTACAGGTTTTCCTTCACCCTTTGACCATGAAAGATCTTTATTTTGAGCATCCGTATTGCCAAGATTCATACTCATACTTGAAATATTAATCGGCACGAATAGCCAATTTTCCGTCTGCCCGGCCTTGGCATTTGAATTGAGGCAGGTAAGAATATATATTGGAGTATCATTGCGCTCTTTTAACGAGTAAATACCGTTTCCGTCATCTTCGATAATTTCGAAGAAACGGTTTATCATTTCATCTGTTACATCGTCAAATTCTCCCGACTGATCATCATACCGGAACAGCCCTGCAAGGCTTCCTGTAATTTTTATGATACCGTCAAGAATTGTTGCTCCCGGATCACAGTCGTCAGATACATCAACAGTGCCCTGTTCTGCTGAAAAACTCGCTGTTGTTTTACAGAAACGTTTTTCATTAATTGGGAAAATTCTGTCACCTGCAACGAGTGCAATCTGATCTGTTCCCTGCGGAGCGCGAAAAGGAAAGCCCTTTTCTACAGGTAAATTACTTGCCGCTCCCTTGTCAAAAACCAGATACCATTTATTGGCAGCGGTTAATTGCGGGGTTCCTGAATAGGAAATCATTTTTGATTCATCAAAGCTGTCAAAAAAGACATGTGCTTGCGAGCCTGTTATTTTCATTTTTTTCTCCTTGCGTCTCCCGACGTTAGTTTTTTTAATACACGATACCGTGTATTAATTATTAACAGCATTTTATTTGCTGCTGTTTGAGCCTTTACTATTGGCTGCGCATTCTTTTTTACCGCTGCAGCAAATAGCCGTTTTTTTGTTAAACGGCTTATAACCGTTCTTTAATTTTTCTTTTGCGGCTGCAGTTGCCGCATGTGTTTTTATTTTTGCCATAAAAACCTCCTGTAATTTTTGTGATTAAATACCGCAATCGTCAATATAATCAATGACCAGGTCAATAGTTATATCAATAACGCCGGTAACCGGCGCCTGCGGAACAGGATCAAGGTAAATGCATTCAATTCCTGCTGCAGAAAAGGGAATCGCATTTGAACAAACAATAGATGTTAATTTACTGACTATATCCATTTGTATATATGGAATGAGGTCAATATTATTTTCAACCGTTGATATTAAAAGCCTGATTGAAAAAAATAGTTTATTTTCTTCAACTTTGTTTTTATCCGGCAGTATAACAGTTTGATTTATAGAAGCCGTAAATGGATCTTCCCAATGTGTTATAATATTACCAAGTTCCGGAACGTTTATAGAAAGAGCATCTTTTGTACTGTCAAATATATCCTTAATCTGCAAGTTTACCCTCCGTTTTTCTTAATTCGTTTTTAAATACAGTTCTTAATCTGATATCACCTCCAAAATAACGCCGTCCTGATACTCCTGGATCTGCATAGTTGAAAGTTTTTCCTGAACCTGTTTTTGCATGTCCCTTATAAAATTCTGTAAGAGAGTTCAAAAAAGCCTCCTGATATTGTGCCGGAAATAGTGGCGTATAATTCTGCCATCTCGGCAGTAGTTTAAATCCGCTCATACTGTCTCCCGACATGAGAGCGGTATAAATAACCGCACAGGCGGATATTTACTGGATTTTTCAGCAGGTTTAAATATTTATTTGCATTATCTCCTGCCTCCTCTTTCTTTTTTCCTTTTAATGCTCCTCCAGCATCCATTGTTTCCTCTACATTATAGTTAAGAGGGAACCTGTATGCATGAGAATGATTTCTTCTTTTTGAAACGGACGGTTTTTTATTAATTGTTCTTACAGGGGGATAATAAAAATGTGTTTGGAAATAACTGGACGGAACTGTATTACTACAGCCAGAATACAGGCAGGGATGGGGTGACTTAAAGGACATAGCTCCTCCAGTTCCCCAACTTTATTAAAGATATCAGATCTTAATATTTTTGTCAATAGCTTTTATAAAAATATTTTTAAAAACTATGTAAATTAACTCCATTTCTAAGCCAGTTTTTTAAATGCAATTTTCAATGAGGACATTTAATTGCGCATCTTATAATCCGTCTATAACTTTCTCAATTTTTTTTGCTAATACATCTCCATCCAGTTTTCTAAATAATTCGTTAATTTCTGTTATATATTTTTTAGCTGTTTTAAAATCACATTTTTCCTGCGGAGGTTCCGGTAATGCATTCCTTGTCTGCAGTTTTGTCATTTCATTGTATATTTCATTAATGTTATTTTCAATAACAGCCAGGTCAGGCGCTTTATTAAATGATCTTGAAAATCTTTTAATTATTACAGCCGCTGATGCTTTCATAAACTCATCTGAACAATCAGCAAAGTATTCCGTCATAACATCCAAAAATACACCTGAATATTTTTCACCATAATAATTTTCAAAAAAATCCAATAATCCCCTTACTGTCATTTAAATAACCCCCTTATAATTTCTTTTACTTCCGGTGATTCATTTTCAGGCAATGAATTTATTACTAAAGCCCATATCCACGGAGTAATTAACGATTGCGGAGTAAAAACCATCTTGCTGCGATATTTGCCGTTACACATTATTTTAAAGTGTTCAAGAACATTCAGCATAAAATCAGCCGTTATTCCTGGAGCCATGTTAGTGCATCGGATTACAAGAGTTTTTAAATGCTGCATTTCCCTGGCTGTTGATAATTTATCCTGATACATCAATGCTTTCGACTTTTCTGACATCTCAAAGCAGTCCTTGGCTGAGCGGTAGAGCTTTAACTGCTCCATTGTTAGTTCAAAGTTATCTTTTGGTTTTGAAATTAAGCTTTTTTTCAGCGGCTCCTCTGACCCGCTGAATTTATTATGACTAGGTATATCTCTTATAGTAATATGGGGTGAAATATTTTCACCGGTGACCGGTGAAGATTCTTCACCTTTATGATGCAATTTTTTCACCGGTGCAATTTTTTCACCAATGGACGGTGAAGATTCTTCACTCTTATCTCCGCCGGGAAAATGAATGGAGCTTGCCTGATAATCAAAAAATTTTCCTCTTTTAGTTTTTAGAATATAACCTTTTTCAACCAGTTTACCCAGAATTGATATAATAGTTCTCTTTGAAACTCCTACTGCATCAGCCAGATATTGACATGAACCTTTAAATTGAGAATCTTTGTCCTGAGAAAATCCGTAAATTATTGCATATACTTCAACTTCATAGCCTGACAGCTTTAATTTATTTCTCATCCAGCCTAAAACAGTCCAATAATTGTTATCTTTCATGTTATATCCCGTCCTGTAATTTAATGCCGGTATTCATATCAAAAGGTAACGGCAGCACATTGTAAATTCTAATATCATCCCATGTACCTGCAGCTGAGTATCTTGCCGCATCTTCTTTAAATCTGTCATTGTCATTGCAGGTATTTGTGAACATATCCATATAGCCGGGATGTCCTGATGCTTCGCCGGAAGTACCAGACTCTGTAAAATCATCAGGCAGTGGAGTATTGTTCATTAAAATGTGACTTTTAACTTTTATTTTCATCAATGGGGTGTACAGGAATCGAACCTGCTACGCTGGTTGGGGATAGCGTATACCATCACCCCGTTATTTATACAATCTCCTTTTTCAACTGCCCTGGTTTTTTTATGTTATTGACATTGGCCCTCCTACGCTTTTTTATTCATGATTCGTA
Organism: Treponema sp.; assembly: GCA_009781635.1. Lineage (GTDB taxonomy): Bacteria > Spirochaetota > Spirochaetia > Treponematales > Breznakiellaceae > WQXQ01. The sequence continues at coordinate 21,985 of WQXU01000025.1, read as the reverse complement.
TTTATATTTTCCGCTCCGGAAAACAGACGTATCTTTTAAAGCTGAATCTTTTATCACTAATCCAGTTAGATTCAACAAATAAGACAGATAATAAAAAATATAGATGTTACATATTTTTATACGGTTTAATCTTTCACCAATATCTCTGATTTTTATTCCCATACGGTATATAAAGCCTTTCATGCCGCTCTCCAAATAAAAGCCGAATGAGTCATACAAAATTTGACTTCGCATGTGCTGTTGAGTATTGATGTTATATAGCAGAACTTTTGTTTCATGCTGAACCTCCATAAAACAAAAAAGCTGCACAAGGGGTGGTTCATTTCCCCAAGGCAGCCAATAGGCGCATGATTAATGGCAGACGAACCAGCTCTGCCATGCCAAATTACCTAAAAAATTACCTAAAAAAGGTAAAATTCCAGCGTAATTCCTTATCAGGTATAGATTTACAGATAGTGGATCATATAGCACACGATTAACGCTGCGCTCCTGTTCAGCGGCTCGGTTTCCAGAAATTGCCAGCCGGCGCAAGCGCCTTTGCGGCGATTTCTTTCACCACATTTTTTATGCCCGAAAAATGCTTCGCATTTTCCTTACCGGGCACAAAAAGACGTCATCGTCTATGTGAAAGTTTTTAAAGATATGGATAAAAAAATTAGTATTCTGCTATTGTTCGGCTAGATTCTATTATATTTCACAATATGTTTTACCTGCTGTTTGTGCTATTGTTCTTCAGATAATCCATAGTGTATTGTTCTCACCTGTAATAATCTATATTGTAATAAAATGAAGCAGATTAATGATATTTATAAAGAAGATTTCCTCGTTAGAGACGTTAAAAGCAAATCGATCATTTTATTTGTAAAATATTCACCGCCTTTTTTTGTCCAATATTGCGGTATGGTCCGGTTTAGAAGTACTGATTCAATTGCGCCCCAAAGAGCGGATATACAAAGGCTTGCATCAAGTAAAGTATCTTTACTGTTTATAATCCCTGCTTTAACAGCATTATCCAAAACAATTTTCGCAAAAACAGTGCTTTTGTAGTATTTTTCCATTTTTTCAGGGTCAGCTAAGGTGTCTGCTTTTAGACGTCCCATCACCAATAACGCTATTCTGGGATTTAAAACTGCCCAATCTCTGAATGCTTCCAATCCTGCTCTAATCTCCATTAATGGGTCAGATTTTTTACCTGACTTTTGTTGTTTTTTTATCTTTTTTTCAATTTGATTCTTTATAAACTTATCCATTTCTCCTACACAATAAATTTTTATTTCCATATATAGCGTTTCTTTATCCTTAGAATAGTAATAAATACATGTTGTCGTTGCTCCGCAAGCCTTTGCTATATCCCTTGTAGAGATCTCCTCAGGCTCTTTTTCCATAAGTAATTCCAGCGTTTTTTCCCTTATCCTGGGCGCTAAATCAGTCTTTGGTTTTCCCATAATTACCCCCTTATAGATAACATTGTTATTATAACGTTGTTATGTTTTTCTGTCAAGGGTTTTTTTATTTTTTCAATTTATTTCTTTTTCATACGTTTGCCGTGCTGTAATTAATTATTAATAATGATAATAATGAAATATGATTATAATAGGAGCAAAAACTTGAGAAACGAAAAAAAGGGAATAATGGAATATTTAAAATGGGTTAAGGATTTAGTAAAACTATGATTAGAAATGTTCATTAATATTTATCAATTACTTATAAATATATATTATGAATGAGAATAAAATAAATAACTTAAATGTGGAAATCCTCCAACTTATGAAGCAAGAGGGCTGCAATATTGTCGGTTTTGCAGATTTACGAAGTCTTCCAAAAGAGACAAGGCAATATTTTGATTATGGTATTGTAATGGCTTTGACATTTTCCAAAGAAGCAATGCATGAATTAAAAAACGGCAATATGCTGAAGTATTACGAGGAATGGAAACCAAAGCCTGCGCGGCTTGATGAGCTTGCAGAGATAACAGAACAATATCTTGTAAATAAGGGATTTAAGGCTTTTGCAAAGAAATCTTCAACGGCAGTTTACAGCGATAAATTGCGTACAGTTTTACCTTATAAAACTGTAGCGACATTGTCAGGGTTAGGCTGGATTGGAAAGTGCGCAATGCTCGTTACAAAGGAAGCCGGCTCGGCGCTCAGATTAACTGCGGTTTTAACTAATGCGCCTCTTGAATGCGGCACGCCTTTTACAAAATCAAAATGTCCTGCAAACTGCAATATTTGCGCAGAAGTTTGTCCAGGAAAAGCGCCGCTCGGCGGATTATGGGAAAATAATATCGACAGGGATAATTTTTTTGACGCTAATGCCTGCCATGAAGCGGCCCGCGCCCGCGCAAAAACTCTGTTAGGGTTGGAATCTACATTATGCAGTTTATGCGTATCAAATTGCCCATTTACCATGAGTGCGCTTGGCTATACATAATCAGAAAAAATTGTGTTTGGAAATTGTTGGTTTAGTGCCGGAATTTTTGATGTCCAGAACAGCATCTTTAATTAATAGCATCTTGCGTATGACTGCGGCAGCAACGTTGGTAAAAGCTATGCCGAAAATACTAAATATAAATACGATAATAAACGCTGTGTCAATTGAGCTGTTGTTAAAGAGCCTGGTGCCCAGCCCTGCTATTGTTCCGATTAAGGAAACAAGCATTATAACGCCAAAGATGATGTTCAATGTAATTACTACGCGCCTTTTGCGTGTAACAAAACAACCGGCTGCGGCATCGTCATATGTTAGCTGCTCATCAACCCATGCGATTACCGCATGTTTGCCGTGATATTTTACGGGGAAAGTGCTCATTTGCTGTAATTCCTGCATTTCATGTTCGAAGTAGATATAACGTGTTTTTACCTCATGCTGCCTGTTGTTTTCATCTCTAAAGGAGTATTTTATCCTGTAGAACGGATCGTGGTTGATCAGGATGTGATCACTGGCTAAATATGTTCCTCTGCCATTGCTGCCGTTTTTCAGCAAAATAAAACATCTTTTATATTTTACTATTTGAATTACTACAAAGGAAAGTAAACCAAGGCCTGCTGCGCCGAAAAGAAGAAACATGGGTAATATAATGATTTCAAAGCTGTTTTTGCCTTGTATGACTGGTACAATCCCAAACACAAAAATTGCGGCTGCTCCGGCTGTTTGGCCAAGGCCAATAACAAACATGATAAAATTGAACATGGAAAATGGTTTGTTACGTTTATGTAAATCTGAAATTGCTTTGTAATTCATATTGATACTCTTTTTCAATTAAATTTGTGCTGGAAAACCTTACTTATTATATACTCAGTTTGCTTTTTTCACAAGCTAAATTTATAGATAGAAGTCTCACAATAGGAATTTTTATAACCTGCTTTACAAAAATTTGCCTGCAATCTCCAGAAACCTTTCCTGCGATTCTGTTTTGAACTTTTCTTTTGCAGGGAACTTCTTGTCAAACTCCGCAGCATCATCCGCATTAATTTGATATGCCTGCCCCTCGTCAAAAACCCCATGAATGCCATCCAGCGCATTGGGAAATAATTCCAAAACCAATAAGGCAGCAGGGAACTTTCCGTCTTTGTTTGTTATGTTAAAATTCTTTGATGCTGCAAATCCAAACCTTCTATAATATTCCGGCGCGCCGTAAATTAATATCGCTTTATATCCCATCTTTTTTGCTATTGATATCGTATGATTTATCAATTTTGCACCAATACCTTTATTTTGATACTCGGGTAGCACGCTGACAGGGCCAAATGTCAAAACAGTATGCTCCTGAGAGCTATGTCCGTTTCCGGAATTGATAATCCTTGATTCTGCATACATTATATTTCCAACGATCTGCCCGCAGGCAGGCAAACAGGCAACAAAATCAAGCGCTTTAACAAACTCACTTGCCTTGCGTAAATTATGAACAAGGTAGTGTTCGTCTGCACCGGGAAAATACATATTCCAGAATGCCTCTCTTGTCAAATTTTCTACTTCCCAATAGTCTCTTTCTTCTTCGAGCCTCAATTCAATTTCCATAAATTAATTCCTTATTAATAAAAGTCATTTACGCTTCCGCCTCGCCGATAGTTTTACAGTGTAAAACATACCCCCTACATGAAAACGGTTTTAACCTGGAAGGTTTTGTTACCACACAAATCTTATAGGAGAGCCGTTATGAAAAAGAATACCATAAAAATCAAATCATAACCGTTTTGTTCTGTCAGATTTATGGCTAATAATATAGTAAAATTTTGATAAAAATGGCGCAAAACTCTTTTGATTCCTTCAATATTGTTGTACATGCCTTGTGTAATTTTTTGTATATTTAATATAGAGATGGCAGGAATGAACGGTTTGAAGCTTGCTAAAAGTATAAAAGATATTTATGGAAATGTTAGCGTACTTAATTGACAGAAAGGAGAAACCATGAAACCCGGAAAAAAAACATCCTTTGCAAAACCGTTTACCACGGTTTCGTTGATATTGATTTTATTCATTACTTTACCGTTCTCTATTATTTTCTTTTATAACTTAAGAAATATAGTTTCTAATTTAATAGAAGTAAATACAAGAGAAAATATCTCTCATTCAAGGGATTTGGTTATTTCAGAAATATATAAACAGGAAGCCGCTATAAGGCTTACCGCAGCAGGTATCGTGCATTTTTTTGAACATGGAATAGTATCCCCTGATTCAATGTCGGGTTTTATGGCCGACATAATGGAAAATGTTCCTAATAGTTTATGTATTTATTTTACCAATAACAGAAAATGGAATGAACCGGATGGCTTTGCGGCTTTTGGAGATTTCTGGGTTCCTGATGATAACTGGGATAATACACTGCGTTCCTGGTTTATTGAAGCAAAAAATGCAAACGGCAATATCGTTTTTTCTGAACCTTACGTGGATGCAGATTCAAATGAAATTGTTATAACGCTTTCCATGAATGTTTATAACAGCAAGGGAGAAGATATTGGCGTAGCAGCTAATGATGTTGAAGTTTATTATTTAAGAGACGTACTTAAATCGTTAATAAAACTTCCTGAACAAGATGTTTATATAATTAATAAAAGCGGTTTATTCATTACTCATGATGATATAAATGCAATTATGGAAAAGGACTTTTTTACTGAATTAAATTTGAACCAGTACCGTAATTCAATATTGGGTTCTGACGATTATTTTATTATCGATCAAAATAATATAATTTTTTCTTCTGTTATACCTCGTACTGATTGGATTCTTGTATCAACAATTCCGGTATCTGTAATATATACTGATTCAAATATATTAATACAGCGTTTAATTATTTTAAGTTTTGCAATGCTGGCAGGAGTTGTTATTATTTCTGTGTTGTTTACAAATAGAATGCTTACAGTTCCTTTAAAAGGCGTTCTGCAGGTTACAGAATCACTTGCGCTTATGGATTTTACTGTGGATATAGGCAAGTACAGAACAGATGAAATAGGAGATATTCAGCACGCACTTATTAAAATCAGGGACAGTTTACGCGCAAGTATCGATTCATTGCAAAATCATCTTTCCAAAAGTGAGGATGAAAGCAGAAAGTTGAATACAATTGTAGTAGATTCATTCGGCGCGCTTGAATCTATCTCCGTAAATATCGATGTTATGGATGCCAAAGTTAAATCCCAGATGATGGCAGTGGAAAATGCGGCGGAATCAGCAACTGAAATACATCATAAATCCGAAGCCTTTGAAAAAATCGTGCAAAACCAGGCGGCATATATAATTGAATCATCTTCTGCAATTGAACAGCTTGCAGGTCTTATAAATACAATCCGTCTTGCTGCAGAAAGTACAAATGAAACAACAGGAACACTAAGCACATCTTCGGAAGCAGGCCAAAAAACACTGTATAAACTTACCGAAGAACTATTCAAAATAACAGAACAGTCTGAAACATTACGAAAAGCAAATGAAGCTATTATTGATATTACAGCTCAAACAAATATACTTGCTATGAATGCGGCAATTGAAGCGGCTCATGCAGGAGAAGCCGGAAAAGGATTTGCAGTTGTTGCGGGGGAAGTCCGCAAACTGGCTGAGCTGTCCGGTAAAGAATCAGATTCAATTTCTGCGCAAATAAAAAAAATGGAGCAGACAATATCTCAAATAGATAATGTTTCCAAAAAGACAGTATCGGCCATGAATATTATTTTTAATATGATTAAAAAACTTGATTCTTCTTTTGCCAAAGTAAACTGTGCTGTAGAAGAGCAGGCTTTGGGAAGCGCCAGAACTCTTTCTATACTAAAAAATGTACAGAAGATGACAGGAGAAGTAAGAACCGGCGCTGAAGCAATGTTTAAACGAAGCGCGGAAATCCATAACGACATGGAAAAACTGCGTGAAATATCCGCAGAAGTAACCGAGAAAGTAACTGAAGTCCGTTCGTCCAGTGCGAGCATTGCTTCGTTTTTAGGCAATGTAAGAAATATGGGGATGAATAAAAACCATGGGTAAACAGGGTATTAAATCCGCCTTGCAGACAGTTATATAATGCAGGAAATGCTCCTATTTTTAATACCCCAAACAGGTATGTTTTCATTTTACATTTTTCAATATATAATTTATAATAGATTAATAAGCACTGGAGGTTTTGAGTATAAGCGATTAGAGTCAATAGGTTGGGGTTCAATTCCTCTTGCCATTTTTTTTGCCATTGCAGCTTTCTTAACTTATTTCTTTTCAGTAATGATTAGTAATAAGGGATCTAGTCGTCCAACAAACGATGAAAATTGTAGAGTTTTGAAGGAGGTACATATGGATAAACAAAAAAACAAACTGTTAATATTGATAAGTTTTTCATTTTTTAATGTTTTATCTGCAATAGGCAGCAGTATGGCGTGTGGGCCTCTATTGGCTTATACTTAAAACAAAGTGACATTTAATATAATTGTATAAACTAAAATTTTGAAATGATTTTTGAGAGAGCTGTATTTGCCATTTGCAAAAATTCATTTTTTTGTGTAGGAGAAAGGCCTGTAGGATTACCAGGTTTTGAAGAACTTATCGGTTTATTCATAAATAGATACCAAGACTCTATTTTTAATGCATTTGCTATCCGTTCAATCATATTTACAGAAGGAAATCTTTTGCCAGACTCAATTTCTCCTATATAACCGGTAGAAGAATCGCATAATTCAGCCAATTTTGCTTGTGAAATATGACGTAATTTTCGGTATGTTTTCAAATTTACTATAAAAATATCTTGTATTGTCAAATCTCTACGAGCCTCCTTTCTTACATATTTTTAGATTGCAATTAATTGAAAACACCATTTTTATATGTTATAAGCCTATAAAATACTTGACACTGTGTTATTAGATAGGATATAATAAAAACTATGCTATTAGATTGTAGAAATTGATATTTTTTGGAGGGTTTAATGAAAAAATTATTGATTATTGTCACCATTATTATTGTTATGGGGTTTTCAATAACAGCCTGCGAAGACGGTGATAATGGCGAGGCTACTATAAATTATACTGTAATTTTTAATGCAGATAACGGAATTGAAAATACTTCCCAAACGATAACTGAGGGAAGCAAGGCAAACAAACCTGAAAATCCAGAGAAAAGCGACTTTAATTTTATCTATTGGTTTAATGAAGACACAGGTACAGAATGGGATTTTAACACAATAATTACTTCTAATGTCACTTTAAAAGCAAAGTGGGCGCCTGATGGAAAGACAAGAGAAAGAGCTATACCGCTAAGCTATAACGATTGGACAGAAGGTACAGGGAACCAATGGTTTTATTTTACCGCGATTGCAACAACACAATATATTCACATTGACTGCGGTACTGCAATTTATCCAGGATTTTCTGTTTATGATAGTGAGAATAATATTATTCAATCAATATCATATGTATATTCCGGTGGTTTTGCCTCACGGGATGTAATAATAGATCAAGTATATTATATTAATATGTCTCAGGTTGATGGTAATGACACATTTATAATTACTTTCAATGATTCAACTATTCCTCCAGCAGTCACTCTGCCTGATAATGGTATTATACAACTCAATCACAATACCTGGAATGATGGTGAGTTTACCTCGGACGGATCAAATACTATGGTTCAATGGTATAATTTTACTGCCGCTTCAGATATGGAATTTTTTCATTGTACAAGCTTTAACGAAAACGGCAATAGATTAGGTATAAGAATATATAATCACGATGGTATTTCTATTGAGAATGGTAATATCATACATTATGCTGCCTCTTTTTCAAAGAATGTAGTCAGCGGTCAACTTTATTATATAAAAATATGGTCTAGCATGGGGACAGGATCTTTTACATATAGAATTGCATACAATTCATCAAATACACAACCGCCTATAACATTGCCAACTGAAAATGTTACACAGCTTGTTTTAAATACCTGGACAAATGGTGAAATTGTTGATGTTGGTGAAATTAAATGGTACAAATTTATTGCAACATCGGATACACAATATATACATACAAATGATAGTGATGGGATAATGCATCAGGGAAATGTGCAGTTTTTTGACAGCAATGGAATTAGAACAGGCGATTTAGAATCTATTATGTGGTTTCCAGGTTCATTTTCAAGGTTAGTAACAATTGGTAATGAATACTATATTTGTGTGTTTGAGTCTCACCCTGGCTTAAGAGGGGAATTCCAAATAGCGTTTACAGAATCAAATTTACCTCCTTCCATTATATTACCATCAGAAAATATTAATCATCTTCTTGAAGATATCTGGTTTGATGGTGAAATAATTTCTTCTGGACGGCAATGGTTTAGTTTTACTGCTTCTGCAGATACATATTATAATAGCATGCATTTTATTTTTAATCCTCCTGTCTTTAATCTTGGTATAAAAGTATACGATGCTAATGGAATAATGGTTTATGGCAGTAGTACAGGTGTGGGTAATAAACTTACCTATATACCTGTAATTTATGGTAATGTATATTATTTTGAAGTATGGCTGCCTAGTTGGATCGTCAATGGAACTTATCAAGTGGCATTTAATACCTCAAGTATGCCTCCACCATTGGAATAAGAAATTAAGTCAATTATCCTTAGCTCTTGTACATCATTGTACAAGAGCAGTTTTCATTAATTTTGAATATACAAAATATTAAGTTGTTCAAACCACTGAAGTGGAACCAGGAGGTTCAACAGGGTATAAAACCCGCATTTATATCACAGCCGCCAAGAGCCAGCGCGGCTTTGCGCCTACGCCTTGCGGACAGCTTTATAATGTAAGCCATATTTCCTTCATTTAATACCCCAAACAGGTATGTTTTCATTTTACATTTTTCAATATAATATACTTATATAGAACTTTTCAAAGAGGTTTAAATGAACGAGAATCCCGATAACAAGAATGAAAAAAAGGACGGACCCATGTTTCCGTTTGGCGGAGGCAATTTCCCGGATTTTAAGGGGTTTGGGGGCTGGAAATATCTTCTTATCTATCTTGCTGTTCTCTTTGTCGGTATAAGCCTCTTTAACTATGTCTTTCTTAACAGGTTGAACCCGGCCATAGATTTCTCTGAATTTAAGGCGCGTATTTCTTCTGGGGAAATAAAGCGGGTAGTAATGACCGATTCCTATTTTACAGGTTACACCAACCCCGAAAGAAGGGATTCTTCCAGAGCTGCCGTTACACGTCAAAATTATACAGGCCAGCCGGAAAGGGTATACCGCACAGTCTCAATTTATGATGAAAATTTCATTGCGTTTCTGGATGCAAATAATGTTTCATACGGCGCGGTTTCGCGGGAGGGAAGCGCGGTTCTTGGCTTTATTTTAAGCTGGGTTTTGCCCATTGCTTTTTTTATTCTTATCTGGCGTTTTGTCATCAAGCGCATTGGAAATATGGGCAGCAATGTTTTGTCTGTCGGGCAAAACCGGGCAGTCATTGTGGCGGAAGGTGACATTGTAACGCGCTTCAGCGATGTTGCCGGCGTTGATGAAGCAAAGGAAGAACTCGTCGAAGTTGTTGACTTCCTGAAGAGCCCTGAAAAGTACAAGGAGATAGGCGGTAAAATTCCCAAAGGCGTACTTCTTGTGGGGCCTCCGGGAACCGGAAAAACTCTTCTTGCCCGCGCTGTCGCAGGAGAGGCCGGTGTTTCTTTTTTCCGCATGAGCGGAGCGGACTTTGTTGAAATGTTTGTCGGTGTCGGTGCAGCCCGTGTAAGGGACTTATTCAAACAGGCAAGAGGCAAGGCGCCGTGCATTATTTTCATCGATGAACTTGACGCCATCGGCAAGAGCAGGATTAATAACATAGCAGGCGGCAATGATGAGCGCGAACAAACTCTAAACCAGTTGCTTGTAGAAATGGACGGCTTTGACGGCACAAGCGGGCTTATTATTCTTGCCGCTACAAACCGCCCCGATGTTCTTGACCCTGCGCTTCTTCGTCCCGGCAGATTCGATCGTCAGGTGCTTGTAGACAGGCCGGATCTGAAAGGCAGGGAAGCAATTTTAAAAATTCATTCAAGGCCTGTAAGGCTGGATCCGGCTGTAGACCTTGAAAAAGTAGCGCGTATAACATCCGGTTTTTCCGGTGCAGATTTGGCAAACATTGTAAACGAGGCTGCGCTTTTGGCAGTTAGAGCGGGACGGAAAATGGTAAGCCAGATTGACTTTGACGAGGCAATCGAAAAAACCGTAGCCGGCTTGCAGAAAAAGACGCGCGTATTAAAGCAGGAAGAACGAAAACTGACGGCATACCATGAAGCGGGACATGCCATGGTTGCCGCCTTTACACCTAACGCAGACCCTGTTCAGAAAATCTCGATTATTCCCCGCGGTTTTGCGCTGGGCTATACGCTGCAGCTTCCGCTTGAAGACCGTTATACCGTCACAAAGTCGGATCTTTTGGGAAGGATAGATATCTTACTCGGCGGGCGGATTGCCGAGGAAATGCTCTCCGGCGAATATTCAACAGGCGCGGCAAACGATCTGACCAAGGCGGCGGACATTGCCCGGAAGATGATCACAGATTACGGAATGAGCGAGCGTTTCCGCAACGTTGCGCTTACGTCGCGGGGCATGAGTATGACAGGGCAGGAACGGCAGGAGCCTTCTTTCCAGCGCGAGTATGCCGAAAGCACTCAGCAATATGTAGATGAAGAAATTGCGCGAATAATAGAAACAGAATATGCCAAGGCAAAAAAAATCCTGGAAGAACGCCGCGAAATTCTCGACAGTGTATCATCCGCATTACTGGAAAAGGAAACCCTGGACGAAAGAGAATTCAAGACACTGATAGGATTATAATATCCTTTTAACTGTTTAAAAGCCGTTAAATATCAGTATCTCCGGGCGGTACTCAAAGTGCATGGTGTCAAATAAGGGCCACTTCCCGCCCCAGACAAAACCGTGTTCTTCAAACACTTTTATTACAGGTACCGGAGGATGATACCTTTCGTTATACGAAACATTCCACCAGTCTTCCCTGTGCCGCGAAGTCCAAAGCCAGTAAGTCTGCCTTCTTCCCAGCGTTCTTGGCAGGACATCAACGGCAAGTCCGTATGAATGATATGATCTGGCCTGGGTATCTGCAATGTTTCTCCACCCATACCCTTCCACCTGTCCTATACTGTTTATCCATTCCTGAACCTGGGGATTTGATCTTCCAAGCGTTCTTATCTGCGTTTCAACAGATGCCAGTATATCCTGAATCGATCTGTGAACCCTTATGCGTCTTCCAAAGAAAACGACTCTTACAAGCCTGCTTTCCACTTCCGCCCTGGTTGCCGCCTGCCAAAGCGCATCCAGAAAATACGATGATCGTCTTAATGTGCCCTGGCTTCTGCTTTGTGTCCAGCTTCGAAACCTTGTAACTTCTTCCGGAGAGCGCTCCGTCCATGGAGGTAATTCCGCCGGGTAAAAGTAGAACTGCATGGCTCTGTAATTACCGGCATTGTCTTTTCTTTGCTCCGGCAGCATCCTTCCTTCGGCAAAATAAAACCAGCTTCTATCCAAAAGAATTGCCCAGTCATCATTACGGAATTCAACTTGTCTTATTTTATCGGGGTATGCTTCATGCAATGCCCTCATAATAAGCTCTTCTCTAGTTGGCTCGACAATTTCAGGTTCGGTAATTTCGGGCTCCAGGATTTCAGGCTCGGGCATTATAGGCTCAAGCATTACAGGCTCATCCTGGACTGTTATGACGGAAAGATTTTTATCTGTTTCATCTACTATTAAATTTTGCTTGCTTCCGCAGGAATAGACATTCACTAACAGAATAATTAAAGATATAGCTGTCAACCTCTTGTTCATTTTTATCCTGTCCACCTATTAATTACTACTTTATTATAATACAATATTTGCATATGGGAAATATACTGCGGCACGGTATAAATATGTATAAACAAACCATGAACCTGCAACCTGACAATGAAGCGGCGCAGGAGCCGAAGATTCCCGTCCGCCGGCAAGGCAAAGATCCCGCCTTTTATAAAGAAACAAAATTACCGCTGCCTTCTTACGGAACTGATAAAACAAAAACGCATAAATCCGCCGAGTCAAAATACCGGAGAGTTGCAAAATTTCTAATATTGATTGGCAGCGAACAGGCGGCCGGCATTCTTTCCCAGCTTGATTTAAAACAGGTAGAAGAAATATCAAAAGAAATTGCCCTTGTAAAAACAATCAAACCCGAAGAAAAAGATGAAATACTTTCTGATTTTCACTCACTGTTTTCCAGTTATGGGCTTATAAGGCAGCCGTGCAATTTTTACGGCTCATCCCGGGGAGGCATCGAGGCTGCGCGCCGCATTCTTTATGCCGCCAAAGGGCCGGAAAAAGGCGAGGAGCTTCTAAACAAAGCCATCCCTGAATCAAAAGAAAACCTGTTTGGTTTTCTTGAGGAGTTTTCATCAGAACAGCTTGCAATGCTTTTAAAAGACGAAAACGCTCAAACGGCAGCGCTTATAATTTCCAGAATTCCTCCGAAACTCTCTGCGGATATTTTAAGAAGCGCTGCGCCGGAACGCAAGACAGAAATATTAAAACGTATTGCGCACCAGAGAGAAGTTGCCCCTGAAGTGCTTGAACAGGTTTCTGCAGCATTAAAAGAAAAGGTAAGGCACATAGCAGGCAGCTCAGGCGATGTTAAAATTGACGGAATGCAGACGCTGGCGGCAATTTTAAAACAGGGAGACTATTCCTTCGGCGACAGGCTTTTAAACGAAATTGAAGAAGACGATCCTGAAATTGGCCAGAGCCTGAAAGAGAGACTGTACACGCTCGATGATATTACAGGCGCAGAAGATCGTCCCATTCAGAATAAATTAAAAACAATGACAGATAATGAAATAGCAATTTTATTAAAAGGGCGGAAAAATGAATTCTACGAAAAAATTCTTTCCAATGTTTCTGCAGGCCGCAGAAAAATGATTCGGGAGGAAATGGAAATTCTCGGCGCTGTTCCAAAGCGCGATTGCGATGCGTGCGCAAAGGATTTTCTTGCGTGGTTTCGAACTGCCCGTGAGAACGGAGATATTCTGCTTTACAGTGATGAGGATGTGGTTGTATGAAAAAGGGACAATGTTTGGACAGCGGGTTTGTAATCCTTGATGTTATTGATTTGGATGAATTAAAAGCAAGCGGCATTTGGGCAAGACATGAAAAAACCGGCGCAGAAGTTTTTCATGTTTTGAATGATGACGCTGAAAATCTTTTTGCATTTGCTTTTTCAACTTTTCCCCAGGACAACACAGGTGTGGCTCACATACTTGAGCACTCGGTGCTCTGCGGTTCAGAGCGTTATCCGCTAAAGGATGCTTTTATTGTCCTTGCCCAGGGAAGCCTGCAGACTTTTTTAAATGCGATAACGTTTCCGGATAAAACGGTTTACCCCGCAAGCTCCACCAATGAACACGATTATTTTAATCTGATGTCCGTATACGGCGATGCTGTTTTTCACCCGTTGATTCCGGAGTGGACATTTATGCAGGAAGGGCACAGGCTGGAGTATCAAAACGGAAAACTTGCCGTTACAGGAATTGTATACAACGAAATGAAGGGCGCGTACTCTTCGCTTGATACATATGCCGGGCACTGGTCTGTAAAGGCAATAATGCCTGACACGCCGTACGGCTTTGAATCGGGAGGCGCCCCTTTGGAAATTCCTGATCTGACATGGGAAGATTTAAAAGAGTTTCACCGCAGCCGTTATTCGCCTGCAAACTGTAAAATTTTTCTGGCGGGAAATATTCCCACAGAAAAACAGCTTGCATTTTTAAACGATGAATTTTTTTCCAAACTTGCAGGCGGCAAGGCCTGCGATCCGATAAATAAGGCGCAGCGCTGGAATGAACCCAGAAAATACCATATACCATGCCCTGCGGGAAACGAACGTAAACTAACAATTTTTCTTTCATGGCTTTGTTCGGATATTATAGATTTAAACGAGAATATTGCTCTGGCAGCGCTTACAGAAATTCTTTTTGGGCATGACGGCTCGCCTTTAACAAGGGCTTTAATTGAATCCGGCATAGGCGAAGATATTACGCCGGTATCGGGGCTGGAAGGAGAGATACGCGAAGTACTTTTTGCCGCAGGTCTTAGAGGCATAGAAGGCGATCCGGAAAAAATGAGCGCTGCAGTTGAAAATTTAGTAATGGGAGAGCTGCGCCGTTTATTTGATGAAGGTATCCCGCCGGATGAAATAGAAGCGGCGCTTTTGGCTCTGGAGTTTTCACAGCGTGAGATACGGCGTTCCGGCGGCCCTTTCTCGCTTGTCTGGATGCGCCGCTCCCTGCGGGCGTGGATGCACGGCAGCAAGCCCTGGGGAAGCCTTTTAATTCAGCCTGCGCTTGAAAGGTTAAAGGAAAATCTTGCAAATGACAAAAGATATTTTGAAAAGCTGATTCAAAAATATTTTCTTGATAACCCTCACCGCGCGCTTGTAATACTCGAACCGAAAGAAGATTTCCTGCATCAGCAGGATGAACGTCTTTTGCTGATGCTTGAAGACAGGGAGAAAAATTTAAGCCAGAGCGAACGCAAGCAAATAATCGAAAAATCGCAGGCTCTTGAAAAAATTCAAAGTGAAGCCGACAGTCCGCAGGCGCTTGCATCAATTCCGCACCTTTCAAGGAAAGACCTTAGCGCCCGGCGTGATAGCATTCACCGCCGCCATGACGATCTTCGCGGTGTTCCGGCTCTCTGCCATGATCTTTATACAAACGGCATTACATATATGGACTTGTCATTCCCTGTAGATATTTTTTCGTATGATGAGTATCCATGGCTGCAGTTTTTTTCCAGAGCTGTTAATTCAGTCGGTCTTCCGGGAATGGATTACGGCGAAGCGTCAAGTTTACTGGCGCGTACTGCCGGAGGGTTTCTTGCAGTTCTGCATACAGGCTCGGCGGTAAAGGGTACGCCTGCTAATTTACAGACAGCTTCAGGCAGCTTTGAACTTGCAGGGCGTGACTGGATTCTTTTCCGCATTAAATGTCTGGATGAAAAAATTGCGCCGTCTCTGGATCTTGCCCTGCGTTTTATAAGCGAGGCTGATTTTACAGATCGCAGGCGGATAAACGATCTTGTTCTGGAAATGAAAAATGAAATTAATTCCAGCCTTGCGCCTGCAGGTCATGTTTATTCATCATCAAGGGCGGGCCGCTTTAATTCACATTCAAAAAAAGCGGAAGAAAAATGGAGCGGCATATCGCAGATTGAATTTGTTCACTATCTTGCAAAACTGGAAACAGATGAGATAATAAAAAAACTGGAAGATATTCAGAAAAAAATTAATGCAGCGGGGCTGATTGCAAATATTACGGGGAACGCTCTGGATATTGCAGGAAGAGAAATTGCGCAAAGATTCGGCAAATTCGGGCCGCCTGTACCTTCAATTAAAAAGACAGAAACAGGCGAAATCGCGCCGAAGGCTGAAGTTTTTGCTTCCAGAACCCTGCAGGTGGGTTTTGCGGCATTAACTCTTAATTCTGCGCCCTTTGACACTGTAGAGCAAGTCGCAGAAATGGTTTTGACGCATCAATTGAGTACCGGAGCGTTATGGGAAGATATCCGCATGAAGGGCGGAGCATACGGCGCTTTTGTGAACAGTGATTGTCTTGAAAATTCCATGTCCTTTGCCACATACCGCGATCCAAATCCATTGCGTTCTCTTGATATATTTTCAGGGTTACTTAAAAATGATTCGCCCAGTTATTTACGGCAAAGCAGCAATGAGAGCTATCTTGAAAAATCCATCATCGGCTGTTATTCGAAAGTAACGCGGCCGCGCACTGCCGC
This sequence comes from Treponema sp., assembly GCA_009781635.1. Taxonomy (GTDB): domain Bacteria; phylum Spirochaetota; class Spirochaetia; order Treponematales; family Breznakiellaceae; genus WQXQ01. The sequence continues at coordinate 5,701 of WQXU01000025.1, read as the reverse complement.
CGAAGACGGTCTTGTTGATTTTTACAGATTCCTTTACGGCGTAGAAGACTCTTACAGAAGAAACAAGCTGGAGAGGCTTATATCTGTAACGCAGGAAAATGTGGCGGCGGCCTTTGCCGCTCTTGGTTCCAAAAAGCAATCATACCCTGTAATTATCGCCGGAGAAAAAATGGCGCAGGAGGCGGCAAAGGCGCTTTGTACAGATGTAAAAATTCTGCCTGTGTGATTACGGATTATAGTTAGATATGAGAAACTAATTACTTTACTTTTTCAGCGAATCTTTAAATATCTGATCCGCATCAAGTTTCTCGTCTACTCCGAACATAGGCGTTATTCCCTCGTTCTTGACGCTTCTGAAAAGAGGCCCAGGGCGGCTGCCGTATGCCCAGCTGTTCTCGTTGTTTATAAGGTAATCCAAAACAGTAACAGTGGACAGGGTAATGTAAACCAGTGTAGCGTTAAGTCTTTTCTCCGGCGGCAGGGCCATATCAAGTCTTTTGGAAACAGGGTTTGGAACCTGGAAATTATATGATTCCCACGGATTATTAATTCCGTTGCAGAGAGCCTTCGCCGCAGGCCCTCCGGCGCGCGTGCCTTGTTCAATGCCAACGGCAACTGCGGTGAGGTATTTACGCAGCTTTCTTACTTCAGCGTAAATGGGGATAATATCCTGTTTTGGAAACGGAGGTGGCCCTATCGATTCAAACTTGTAATACGGAAGAAAGTAAAGTCTTTTAATCCAGTGAAGTTCATTCAGGTTTTTTCTTGCGTAAGGCGATGCCCGTGATTCCTCCGAGTTTTCCAGTATCCTGCAATATGCAGCAAGGCGCGGAAGATAAGTTCTTGTAAAACTGTCTTCTATGTACCGCCGCCAGTTGTTAAGCATGTCTGAAAGTTCATCGCTTACCTTTACAGGCTTTCCGTCCGCGCCTGTAATAATGCCGAAATTAACATAACGCATGCCGATAAAAAGATCTTCCAGTATGTGCATTAAAACAGAAACCAGCTGAACCGGATCTGTCGGAGCAATTAAGTCATAACCGTGTCTCATGCTGTAAACATTTGCAAAATAAGGATATAAATCCGGATATTCATCAAGCTTTTCCCAGCCTGCTTTGGGATAAATAATATTAAGCGCTGTCTTTCCCTGTTCAAACGCTTTTTGCTCCGCCCTTGCGGCTTCTTCTTTTGCTTTGCGTTCGATTGTTTTTGGATCGTTTGGATCTTCTTCTTTTTCTTCGATTTCTTTGCTGTCTTCTCCGGATTCTTCATCATCTTCGGTATCATTTTCGTCTATATTTTTCTGCAGAGATTCAACATCAAGGTTTTCAATCTGCTGGGGGCTTAAATCTTCAGCATTTAACTGCTCGGTCTCGGCGATATTCAGAAAAGCAATATAACGCCTGCGCCTCTCTGTAAAGAAACGTTCGTAAACAATATAACGATCAGAGATTAGTTTCATTATAAGCGGATAAAGGCCGAAATGAACATTTTTACGTACATCAGCAAGAGACGCGATAACATTGCGGATAACATCCTGATACTTTTCTTTTGCATCCATCGGGCTTTCTATATACAAAACCTTGTATATCAATTTAAATGCGGATTTTATATTTCTATATTTAATTCTTCCAGAATAAACATGGGTTTATATATCCCGCGCAGGATATCGGAAAAATCAGTAACTTTAACGGAACGCGGATGCGCCTGTATTTCCGCAATGCATTTTGCAATATTTTCAATATCCCAGCTGCGGATTGTATCAAGTATTTTATACACAAATATAGACGCTCTTTTTAACTGATTGTTTCTTCTTTTATTGCTTTTTGGGAACAGGCTCCTTGACGCTGTTACAAGCCGCTCAAGTTTGCCGTAGTATTCGTTCATCCGCACTGTTACAAAACGCGGATTGACATAATCAACAGGCTCCTTAAAAAATGAAAAAATTGAAGCAAGAACCTGCATGGAATTTTTTATCTCAAATACAACCTGGCCTGCATATTGATCAATTTTTACCCTCTCTCCGTAACTCAGTCTTGCCGGAACCGAAGGATCGTCTCCGGGGAAGGGTCCTGAGCGTTTAGATTTAGACCTCCCAAAGCCTGCATCATCATCCGCTGCAGTATCCACCCTGCGGATGCTTCTTTTCGATCCGCCAACCACGGGGTTCTTTTTATTTTTCGCCGAATCGGTATCTGCAGCTTTTTCAGTGCCTACTTCGCCGCCAAGAAGCTGAGCCATTCTTTTGGCTTCCGCATCACTTGTTACGCCCAGCTTATCGCGGACACGGCCAAGTTCTCCAGGAGCGTAAATTGCATTCTTCGAAGACGCGTTATTTTTTTTAGCCATTGTTACACCTGTAAATAAAGTTTTTCTCCCATTCCAAACAGATTTTTAAACTGTGTTTTCTCTCCGGCGGAATTGACCAGTACCCCGTTATAGTAACCAAGCGGAGCGATAAAATCCGCTTTTGTAAAAACTAGCCTTGCTCCGCTTTTACTTAAATGTTTTGGAGTAAATGTCAAATCTACCATTCCCTCAACATCCTGAATAACCCATTTTGCATCCGGGCCGTTAGGCATTGTGATTAGAACAGGCGGCAGCGGCGTTAATTTTCCGTCCAGCCAAAATGCATTCTCGTTATTCTTGTTTGTTTCCCTTGTTTGATTTTCGGCAATATGAAAGCCAAAACGCCTGTTATTGCCGTCAAAACCGCTTGCCTTGCAAATTGCCGTGTGCATGCGGTAGGGGAAAAAACCCTTGTAATCGCAGAAAAATCCCGAGCATGTTTCCCTTCTTACGCTGATATGTTTCCCCGCAAAAACAATGTCACCGCGCACCGGAGCAAGCGTTTTATAGGCATACATAGTGCGCCTGTGCGAAAAACCAAGTGAAACTGCCATCGGAGTAACATTCTTGGCTCCTACGTTATATGCAAGATGAACAGTTAAGGAGGGTCTTTTGCGAGTTGCTTCTATATTAATGTCCAGACTTATGCTGTCGGCATCCAGCCAGCTGTGAATGCGGAAGAAAAAACCTGATGAATGGCTGTCCACGGAAGAATTCGCAAGACTAAGCGGAAGCTGCCAGCCGGTACCGGGTATTATCTTCCTGCAAATAAAGTACTGCTCGTTTTTTTTGTCATATAGAATAACCTGAGCCATTCTGTAAAATTTTACATTGCAAAAGATCGCTTCCAGGGAATAGGAATCGTCATGGGCGCTGAAAGACTGCCATTCTTTTATCCGGCAGTACCTCGCCCAGCGCGGCAGGGGAAACCCATAGGGTTTGCGAATTTCAAGCAAGTCAACCTTCTCAAAAGCCCTGTCCCATGTTCCTATTACAGGGTTCCCGTCTTCTACAGGCGAGGCTCTTGGGGATAAAATGTCCCTTGTGTACATCAATGTAAATTTTAACATATTTTGCAGTTATTTGCAAAAATACGCGGGATTTATCCTGCAAAAACCTTGATGCCGGCAGGTTTTTTCGTTAATATCCAATTATGACGGAAAATATAAAAAGCACCTGTCGGGATCTTACGCCGTTTGTCGGCTCGGCGGCTGGTTCAGGAATTGTTGATGTTTGGCGCGAAGCTGTCACTGTGCGGTTTGGCGCGATAGATAAATCGGACAGTTTAACCCTGGACACGATTTTTAACTATTTCCAGGAAGCGGCAATAAGTCATGCCGAGAATTTGGGGGTAGGACGCGAGGCTATGGCCAAAACAGGCCAGGTATGGATCCTTTCGCGGATGTCTGTAATTGTAAACAAACGCCCGGGCTATTGTGAAACGGTCGCTGTCCGGAGCTGGCCCCGAGGATGGGATAAACTCTTTGCTATCCGTGATTATGATATAAGGGATGAAAATGATACTGCATGTGTTTCTGCACGCAGCGCCTGGTTAATAGTAGATATTGAAAAACGCCGTCCTCTAAGGCCGCAGGCTGTAATGGGCGGTCTGCCCGGTAACGAAGGGCTGGAAGCGCTCAGACCGGAAGACAGCGGAGCTTCAGGCCTTCCTGAGCGCAGCAGTCTGCACAAGTGCGCGGAGAGAAAAGCGCTTTACACCGATATTGATTTCAACGGGCATGTTAACAATGTCCGCTATATCCAATGGATAGAAGATACTCTGGAACCTGGACTTCTGGAAAAGTCGGGTAAAATGCGGTTTGATATCAATTACCTGAACGAAGTTTTGGAAGGTGAAACTGTAGAGCTTTTCTCGGTACCCATTTATAACGAAGAAGGTCCGGAAAATGCAAGCGCTGATTATGCTTTTGCTTTTGAAGGCCGTAAAAAAGAAAATGGACAAACTGCTTTCAGAGCCGAATTGCGCCTCTGGGAAAAGTGATAGCTGCTAGAGTGGGGGTTGGGGTTTAGGGAATATAGAAAGCCCTGCTGATATTACCGGTACTCACACAGAAAGGCTTGCTGCTAACAGAGACGGCGAGGACTTATCATTTGCAACATTATTGACCGCTAATTTCTGGCTTCACACTTTGAACTTTAACAATGTCTCCGGCGGCTTTGGCGGTATCACCAACACATGGAACTTCGCCGGTATCGAAGGCAGGGGTTATCCGCTGTTGAATGACGCAGATGGAAAATTGATGGGAGGACAGTGAACAATTAACAATGTTAATTGATTTATCTAAACCATAAAATAAGATTAGTCTCTTTCGCCGCAACTGGATTAATTTCGTGATGATCGGATGTAACAAATTGTCCGGAAAGCTCAATGGCTGTAGCGATACCGATACAATCGCCAAGCGACATTTTGAATGTGGTTTTAAGGCGGGCGGCTTCCTTGAAAATCTGTTCGGAAATTGTATTTACAATTTTTATGGAATAATTGTTGACCATATCAAGAACAATTTGAGCGATTGCAGAACCTTTTGCCTGCAATTCGGCGTAATAGACTTCAAGAAGATTGACAATGCTCATGTAAACAGAAACATCACCGGCAGCAGATTTATCAAGCAAATCTTCGATAATATCTGCTCCTTCTTCATCATCAAGAAAAGCAATGAGTGCGCAAGCGTCAAGAACATAATTCATTTATTGAGTTTACCTTATTTCAGAATACAAACGGCTTTCTGCCGCTTCTTCAAGGGTTTTATCTTCGTTTTGCATTTCCCGGAATTGATCAACGGTAATGCCTTTGCCTTTCAATATTCCCCTGAACGATTTTTTATTAGGACTGCTGGAACTTTGGCTGTCAAATACAGTAGGAATGGCTACAGAAACTTTAGCCCTTGCGCCAATGGGAATGGAACGGGGCAATTCGAGAAAAATCCGATAGTCAGCCGGTATGGTAACCGTTTGTTCAATAGTCATCATACCTCAAATATAGCACAAAGGAGAAAAAGAATCGAGGCACTACGTAAAACGTGCTACCAGAGCAAGTGGGGGCTGGGGTTTAGGGAATAGGGGTTGGGGGCTCGCGGGGTTGTTGAAAAACCGGTAGCTGCTACCAAATCGCTAAAAATATACGACCGTTTTTTTCAGGCAGTTGTTTAGTTAATATGAATTACCTGTTTTATTACATTATATGTTAATTTACTTCATTTGCGCAAGGAAAATTTATAAAGATTACCATTATAGATTATTCACAATTTCTCTTGCAAAGAACGCAAAACGCCTGAAAAAAACGGTCGATTAAATTCTCACTTTTAGAGAACAAGAACAGCCGCGAAGCAAG